>JAZNPB010000001.1:0-10589 GCA_045589435.1 Eubacteriales bacterium
ATAAATACTGCATCGTCAAAGGGTTCGTAATCCACCGCAGAGTGAAGGTCGCCCATCAGCAGACGAAACATTCCGTCTTGGTTGCGCTCCACAGCTTGCTTCACATATCTTTCAACGATACGTTCCATCCGTGCATTGAAGTCATCCAATTCGGGATACTGCATCAACCGCCACAGCGTCCTTGCCTGAGGAAGATATGCACTCTGCGAGGCAAAGGGCTGGCCTTCGGAATAGACGAGAACGCCGTCATCCTGACCTTCACCAAGAACAAGGAGGCACTGCTTGATATTCATGTTGTCGGTAGTCATCACCTCCTGATTATCCTCGATAAAATCATAGTCATACAGAAGGTTGTTCTTGAATCGCTCAAACCGGTTCTTCGACAGTTCAATCACCTTGCCGACGGAGCAGTAATAGGTGGAGATATCTTCCTTCTTGCGTTGCAGAGGAATATTCAAAACGTTTCGGATCATAAACGATTCCCTCCGCTTACATTCCCATGCTCATGCCTTCGGTTTCTTCTTCGTCCTCATCAAGCTCGTCGGGTTCATCCTCACCAAGCTCGGCATCCTCATCTGTTTCCTCGACTTCTTCATCCTCGCCGAGATATTCATCTTCGGTTTCATTCTCGATTTCTTCCTCGTCCTCATCGAAATATTCGTCCTCGGGTTCTTCTTCCGTATCTTCGATTTCATCGTATACAGTGTCCTCGTCACCGAAGGTTTCTTCTTCCTCTGCTTCATCAATCTGCGAAGCTTCATCCTGTGCTTCTCTCGCCGTCAAATCACGCTCGATCTCGCTCTCAATAAGTCCGATTATGAACTCCTTCTGAGTCATATTGTTGCGACGGAGATAGTCCTTGATCCTCTGAAACAGATCCTCGGGGACCTGAACTGCAAGTGTTCTCATGTTTGCCATATTATTTTCCTCTTTCTCTTGATATTTGGGGTGAAGTTCATCGTTGAGTGCCAAAACCACAAACTCTGCCATTGTCATGTTGTTGGTCTCTACATACTGCTTGACCTCTGCGTGGAGATCAACCGGGAGCTGGACTGTGAGTCCTTTCTTTCCTTCAGTTGCCATTTACTTCTTTGTTCCTTTCTAAAAAATTTCGGATAGCGGATTCCAAAAGTTCCTCAACCGTGATCCCTTGCTCCGCTGCTTTCTTTTCGAGCAATTCTTCATACTGCTCGGGGATAGTGATTTCAAATTCCAATGATTTTTCCTCCTTGTTACATTGTGAGTGTGGGAGCATCCTCGGATCCCTCTGCAAACCTTTCCTCATGGTTCGGACAGAATACCGTAAAAAACATCAAGTCAAAATCCTCATCCGTATGGAGATCAGAAACGATTTCAGAGTTTCCGAGGTTATCCTTGATCTTTTCGAGCAACTCGTTGTCAGACGGCAGGCTTACAGCAAAATGCTCGTTGATCTCAGAGAACGGAATATGAAGATTTCCGCTTACAGTATCTCTCGTTCCTTCGTCTATGAGATAATTTGCAATCGTTTGTGCATACCTATCTCGGTCAAAATACGGAACAAGAGATGTAAAACCCATGTCTCGGATTTCTTCGTCCTTCATGCCCAAAACCTTGGAAAAGGTATTGTACAGTTCCGATCCGCTTTCATTTTCCCCCACCCAGCACATGGCTCTGCCAAGAAGCTCATATGCTCGGTTGCTCTGCATATCCCATTTTGCCGATACGAGCGTATCATAGCATCCATCTACATACTTTGCAATTCCGGCGAGGAGCGATGAATAGGAGCTGTCGGGAATTTCATATCCTTCCGCAAGGCAAAATTCATCAAACAGATTGATATAGCTTTCATCGTCTGCATCGTAGAGGCGACAATAATAGCCCTTGCAAGTCTCGTTCATGCCCGTCTCACGGTTTTGACGAGTGATGGCATAGTCGGGGGTGCTTGTGATCTCAAAGCCTCTGTATCGCATCGTTCTCTCCTTCTTCGTGAGATTGATTTACCCAACGGTCGTACTGACTGTTGGAAACATATCCCGCAAGCATGAAGGAAAACTCCGCGAGGCGTTGCGGATCGCATCCACTGACAGAAATCTGCACACCGTATCCACCTTCAAAGATGCGGTCCACCTTCGCTCCAAGAACGTCTGCCCAATCGCGCTTACCTTGCTCGGTCAACGTATTCTGATTCAGTTCAACAATCGTAGCAAGCTCATGTTCCTCATCCTTGTCCACCAAATGCACATCTTCGAGGCCGCATCTCATTAAAGAAAAAACGGTAATCGGTTGTTCCTCTTCTATTGTATTTTCAAGGGCATCGTCAACAATGGTTTCTGCACGCGCCTTGATTTCCTGCGGCTCGATTGCTTTGGCAATACCTCGGATGACAGATTCTTTATCCCATCCGTAGTGTTTGGGAAAGCCATTTGCCCATAGCTTATCGGTATATTCGTTGAGCAGTGGTTTGAGATAGGGGCTGATAATATCCGCATCATGTAGTACCTCCGTGCCAACAACCGCAGAAAGTTTTTTCTGTTCCTCATAGAGAACATCGCTCAATGGATCAGTATATCTGCAGTCCATACAGTTCATATCCTCATTCACCACCTTACTCGCCGCCTTGCAAACGATCAGTCGGGCGGCAAGATATTCTTTGGATGGGATAGGTTCCGTGAGGTATTCCTTGCCATTCATAAGTCTTGCTAATGTCTTGTCTCGCTCGGATTCGCCATGAACGAGTGCAATCTCCGCATCATCAAAGCAATCCATAAGCGTGTCAAGTGTGTAATGCTTGACCGTTACACCGTCCCTGTCATGCACCTTAATGCATTCACTGTCAAAGTTGTACTCAACCACTGTTGTGATGCGTTCATCATTTGCCATCGCTTTCGCCAACACAGAGAAAATGTTTTCGCTGATGATCTCGGTTCCGTCTTCTCCAAAGTATCGGTGTACGATGGAGTCGAGTGTCAGAACGCGGTTTCCATCGGCTTCGATTTTACCGTATAACTTTGCGGAAGCATACAGTGTCATCACCTTGGAAGAGGTAAAATACATACTTTCGCCCTCATCCTTAAATCGATAGACCGCAAAGCTGCCTTCGGGATACTCCGACTTCAATGCTTGAGCAATCTGTTCGCGCTCGGGTTTGGGCACGAGATCCTCATAGAGTGCCTCGATCCGTGCGACGATTTCCTCGTCTATGTCGCGCCCCTGTGCCGCAAGGACACGCTTGAGTGCATCATATTTGCGGTCATTCAGATTGATTTTTCTTTCTGCCATAATCCGCGTCACATCTGCATAACAGGGGCATCTTCTTCGTCCGTTTGCACACCTTCCTCTTGCGAATCGGGGCTATGCTCACCAATCAGATCTTGTTCGATCTGCTGCTCGATGCGTTCCTGTTCTTCAAGAGAAACCGTAGTCTCGTAAAAGGTTTCAACGAGAGTATGCATTTCATCTTCAATGTTCTCGCCTTTTTCTTCCAGCGCCTTTTTCAGTGTCTGATATTTACGTTCGTCAAGATAAGTAGTAATGATTTTGTCTGCCATAATGCTTTCCTTTCGTTTATGAATATAGATTTTCAAATTGTTTTCGTTCCGCATCGGAGAAGGTCACGCCGAATGCAGAAGAGATATTGGTGAGCAGATCGCCGTTCTCCTTTGCATGAAGAAAACAATCCGCATATGTCTGGTAGAACCCTGCCTCGGTTTCCTTGCCGATCAGACATGATACGTAGATTGTTTTCGCTTTTGAGATGTCTTTTTCCGAAAGACCGTTGTTCGCAAAAACAAGTGTGATCTGCTCGAGCTGTTCTTCGTGCTGCTCCATCAACTCTCGCTGCTCTGTGGGAAGTTGACTGTATAGGCGATCATAGTTTACAATATCCGCCGTACTGCCGGACATCCAACCAAAGAGACCATATACAGCAATGAGTGGGAGCAGGACGATAAAAAGAGCTATGCCGATCACATAGCCCAAAAATTTCCGTCCGTTTTTATCGCCCGCCAAAATTGCCAAGACCTTTTTGGCAATGGCGGCTATTGTTGAGCCTACTGCGGTAATACACCTTCCTTCTGTAATTCTTTAAATATTGCCGATTGCCATATCATTGCTCTCGGTGTCTTCTAATTCAATGATGGCAAGCGGAATCACATCATAGTTGCCATTATCACCGAGTAGATTTAAAATCTCTTTTTGCTTTTCGGGGGTAAGATCATCCCAATAAAATTCAATCTGCACCATAGCCCCTTATCTGCCTCCTGCATTTCCAAACAGCTTTGCCTTATATTCGGGTGCTTTTACCTGCAAGAGATAGCGTTCATTTCCGCATTTAAACAGGCAGGTTCCGCGCTCGGGATACTTGATCAGATCGAATTCGGATTCTTCAAGCTGTAAAGCATCAATAAATTCTTTGGGATTGATATTTCCGGGATAGAACAGAAATTGATGCGTCGGGATTGAAAAGAGGGGCTTTGTCATTTCCTTTACCTCGGGCAACAGAAAATCCTCAAGATTCTGACTTGCAAGAATGATCGAGGATTCTTTTTTTCGCACCCGTTTGGAGGCATTGCGAATGTATTCAATTGCCGTCATGTTGGTAAGGAAGAGATAAAGCTCATCAATCGATGCCACGGTATGTCCTTTGGTGAGCAGCTGATGGTTCATATAGGACAAAATATTGAACAGCATTGCATCCTTGAGCTTTTTATTGGCATCCATTAAGCCCTTTACGCCGAACACCAAAAACTTATCGTCGGCAATGTTGGTGTGTCCGTTGAAGAAGCTGCTTTCGGCTCCGATACACATGGAATGAAGCCCCAAACAGATTTCTCGCAAAAGATCCTCTGTAAACAGAGATTTGTTTCCGCGCTGATACCCCTTGTATTCTTCTTCAGCCAATTCGTAGAGGTCACTCATGATCGGGTAGTCGGTGGGCTTGAGGCGGGCATAGTCGGTCTTGTCGGTGATCCCGCATTTTGAATAGAGCTTAGAGAGTAACAGTTCAAGCGCATCGATCTGCTCTTGATCGAAATCCTTGTAGGTGCGGAAAAAGTCCTTGAGAAATGCAATATGCTGGGAGAGGCGGGTTGCCTTACGGAAGGTTTCGGGGCAGGCAGAATCGCTTTCATTGCCCTTTCCTTTCGGATTGACGGTATCCGCCCATTGCTTGGGTTCCAGAGGATTGATCCGATAATCTCCACTCAGCAGATCGATATAGCACCCTCCAAGATTGAAGCACAGATCCTTGTATTCCTGCTCTGCATCCAAGCAGATGATGCTCTTGCCCGACATCCGCAGATTACAAAGTAAGAGCTTTAAAAGATAGGATTTTCCCTGTCCTGAGTTGCCGAGGATGAGAACGTTAGCATTGGTCTTATCGTCGGAACGACGGTTAAAGTCAACGATCACGTTGGTACCAAACTTATCCTTTCCGATATGAAAACCATCGGGATCAGTTTTACCGGAATAGTTGAACGGATATAAGTTGGCAATGGCAGATACGGGCAAGACACGCTCGAACTGCGTGCCGAATACATTGTAGCCGCATGGCATACAGGCAAGAAAGCCTTCTTTTTGATGAAGCAGAAGCTTATCGACCGACACCTTAATACGGGCAAGATCCATTGTGATCTCGGTTTGCAATTCCTTCAGCTTTTCAAGACTGCCGGCAGCAAGCTCCAAAAAAACAGCGCAATGCAAAAGCGCATCGCCGTTCCGATTCATTTCCTCCAAAAGTTCCCGAACAGTCTGTAGATTACCGTTGCCGGAAACCATATCCTCGAGGTCGGTGGAATTTGCCATCAGCGTGTTTTTTCTGCTACTGTTCTGGATGATCTTGTGTTGCTCTGCCCTGTCCATATAACGGACATACGTGTGCAGTGTGACAGCTTCCTTGTCCCCGATGCGCGCAAGAATTGCTTGATCGGTGGTAACAGTAGGATATCCCCGAATCGCCCATGCGCACCGAAAGGTATTCCCGAGGATATAGTGGTCAACCTGAAACTGCACAACGGAAGGGGCAATCATATCAAAAAAGTCTTTGACGTATCCTTGACTTGTCGTTGCTTCATCGAGTAATTGTTTTTTCATTGATTATTCCTTTCAAAAAATAAAACCGTATTTCGCTTTGTTGAAATACGGTTTTGTGTGATTCAATTTATTGAGTACAATGGGAATATTAAAGCATTTTCAGCCCATGATTTTGAGACTGAACGATATCATCGAGAATATCGATTCGGGTACGAATTGCATTGCAAAGCGCATCGATCCGTCCACTCTCCAAGTATTGAGATTGGGAGAGTAATTCGCGAATTTCGTCTTCGATACCGTCAAGTGCGGAGATATCCACCCATGAAAAATCAGTAACCATTTTGAGATTTAGCGTTGGATTCTTTTTCCACAACGGCGATTTAATTTCCTGATCATCTTTCGGATCGATTTTTGAAGCAACCTTATTAAACCAAAGGGAGTTTCCGCAGTCGTAAATCGGAGCTACACCGACCCAATCAAGTGTAACGGCATTACGAATCAACCCGAAATTGTTCAAATGGCGATCCTCGTTCACGATCAGAAAATCAAGAACAAGTAACCGTTCCATTTGTTCGCGTGCATCCGTTACTCCAAGCTGCTCACAGCAATCAATATAGAACTCATATTCGGATACTTCATTCCTTTTCTTGAATGCTTTGGTAATCCAAGCGGCTGACACAAGGTCGGTTTCTTGCGTAATGAAGTCCTCGCAATAACAACACACCTCATCATGCTCTTTGAGCAGTCCGTAAGTGACATGAGAAATTCCAAGCCGCTGTGCAAGCATGGAAGCAATCACTTCGTTGTATGCTTCCTGATGATAGGGCGCGCTTGATCCCTTGATCAATACCCGCTTACCATTGACGATCTTCCATTTCTTTTTCAAATTTCCGTTCGCGGTATTGTCCGGAGAGAACAGACTGACCGACTCGCTTGATTTCCCTTTTCCAAACAGAATATTTCCGATATCTTCGGAAAAGTCATTCTCAAAGAAGTTGACCTTATGCCAATCCAAGGGATCATCGATTGGAGACACCCAATATTGATCCGACAGGCTCAGTCCGAAGCATTTATGGATCAATTCCTGTGCGCTGGAGAGTTCCAATGTTTCCAACACATGTCTGATGCCCTGACGGCTTGCGGGAATAGAACGGTTTGTCCACCATTTATTCAGAGCTTTACGGTCAACCCCAATCTTATGGTAGGTTCCGAGAGGAAGATGCTCGGCTTGATATATCTTGCCAAGTGCTGTAATATTGGCAAATTCGTCGATTTCCAAATCCATGACTTTTATGTCTCGGTGCATTAGTGTATACAGCAAGGTTTCTCATCCCCTTCTTTTTTGACTTGATAATACGGCTATCTGCGTATATTATACCATATACTTTTTGAAATTGCAAGACTATTCATCCGGAATGATCCATTTTTTAATGAGCTTTTCACCGTCAACGTCATCGATTTCCTCGTCACAGATATGTCCGAAATAGCGCGACAAGAAGCGTTTGATATCCTTCTTGTCGGCTCGCTTACAATCAAAACCCTGACTATTGATTGCCTTTTCCAAGCGATTGAGCGCACTTAACGTCTGCTCGTTTCCGGTATGCATCACCCGATAGCAGAACATAAATTCACGTGCGGTGGACATCTGCAATTGAATATCGTCCAGATATTTCATATCACGGCGAAGCAGATACTGAACCTTGAGATTCTTTTCACGCTCCGCGTGGCGTGCCAACGAAAGCTTGTTTTGCTCAAAGTTTTCACGGGCATCCACGCAAAGAATTTCAATGTCGGGATGTACCTTTAAAAGCTGCATCAAGTGATGGATTTTCTGTGCAATATTGGCTTCCGATAACACCGAGATGTTGGTCGGCTGAACAAGGAAAAATACCAGTTCTCCGTGTGTATCGGTTTGCAGTCCGTTTCTTGAGAAGTGACTGATCCCAATCAGCTCCTGTGTAGATCGTTTCTTATTTGCCATTGTCTCTTTCCTCCCATTCAAAAGATTGCTGTGTACTCATAAAGAATTTCCAAGCACGGCTGATGTAATCGAGGACGGAATCATCATCAATCCGTACTGCAAGAAAGGTATATACCAAAGTAACGGCAGCAGGCAACACCATGTCAAGCTTTGCCCAACATACTACCGATACGGTCATCAGTACACCGATGATAATAACCTCGCGTAGGTTCCAGAACCACAGCTTGGCCTTTGACCTCATGTGATGAGGGTAGATGTATTGTCGTTTCATTTCTTTTCTCCTTATTTTCGGATGATGGTGCGACCGAGATTGATCGCGCTGCTGGTCGTGTGTACTACGGACATGACGTTCGGTCTGGTACCTGTTTCGAGACCAAAGCGTTCCGCAATACGCGGCACCTCATTTGCCGCCAGCATAACACCTAAGCCAAGCAATGCATGATTCTGCATGGTCAGAAGTCCCATGTAAAGCAGTGTCGTCTGCATAAACGTGGTAAAGCAGATCGCAATCACCTGCTTACACCAATTCGTAAATCCGTCATCATAACCGCGCGGAAGACCAAACAGATGCAAGCTTCCTACAGCGATTTGAATCAGCAGGATACCTCCCCTCTTGATATTAGAGAAAAAGCACTTGATCACGCAGTATCCAAAACAGATCACCATCAAAAGGGTTAATAACGGATTATCCATGCCCCCCGGCGGATATTGGAACAATACTGCTTTGGCGACCGCCTCGATTCCCATTCCTCTGCCGATGATCTGCTGTGCAAGATCCTGTGCGAAGGTATTCTGCAAGCTGACACAAAAACGGAACAGCTCCACGGGTACTGTGGTGAACAGATTGACCGCCAGCAGTCCGTACAAAAAAGGCAGAATCTGTTTTTTGATATTCAATCGCCCCATCGACTGATATTCGATGGCAATGTCAAAGATCGCAACGATCATGCCAACAAGGAACATTCCCCAACCAAACAAAGAGAAGAAGTGCAAGGCAGACCGTACCCATTTCAAGTCAAACAACGTTGCTCCGATGCCTGTCATCATCGAAAAGAAATCGGCAAGGCCGTTATAGACCAAGGTATAGATCCATGTAAAAAATTGATCCCAGATACCGGAGGCAATGCTCTCCCACGTTGCCGTGAGAGAGCCACTGATTGCGTCTCCGATCCCTTGGATCAGTTCGGAAATCCAGTCAAACATGCCGTATTTCCTCCATTACATTCCGAGAATATTCCAGATATACAAGGGGCAGGTCAAAGAGAAAATAAGGGTTGCCAAAAGGATTGCCGGCGGCGCCCATTCAAACTGTCCATGCTTGCGGTAGTCCATATAGGCGGTTGCAATCTTGACGAAGAACAATACCGCCAAAATCAGATCGATCACAGGAAAAACAACATTGTTGACTACCTGCTTGATCTGACCCTTGGCGGCATTCCACGTATCTTCCACGGCTCCCGCCACATCTCCTGTTTCCGCCGCCAATGCGGGGATTGAGAGGAGCGAGAGCAGAAGAAGAACCGCTGCAAGGATCGCAAGAATTCTTTTATTCCGTTTCATTGTTTGATTCCTTTCTTTGGATAATTACCATATTGAATGTTCAGTTTACATATCCTCGTAAATATTCCCGTCAATGACCACGCTGTTGGAATTGCGCACAACGGTCAGCATACCTGCAGGTGTCCAGATCTCACAAACGGTCACGGACACCGTGTATTCCCCTTCGGTGATATATGAAGGAATAAAGTGCAGCTTCGCACCGCTGTCGGCTGTCGCGTTGGAGGCAAAACCGTAGATACCGTCCTCACCGTAAAGGGTGCGGTACTGGCCGTCTTCGGTCACGTATCCGTATTCTTGGAGGGTTGCGTAAACATTCTGTGCTTGTGTGTAAGCCGCGCTATCGGGCATCAACGCACCTTCGATCTCATAAAGGTTTCCGTCAATGATCAGCGTGATTCCGTAACCCGATTTCATGATCCATTTTTCGCCGTCAAAGGTTGCGGCTTCGCAAGCACTGTCGGGTCGAATTTTGGGGGATGCGGTATTGGCACCGATCCCATAGGTTTTCAGCACAAAGCCTTCCTCGTCGGTGTATTCCCATACCGTCCAAGTTGCTCTCCCTGCAAGTGTCTCGGGAACGGCAGTATTCGGACGGTAACCCTCGGGCGCGGTTTGGGTGTAACGCTCATTGGCAGTTTCGGAAATAGAGGACTTGAGGATCAGCGTGGTAAACGATGATGTATTGTCCACGTAAGTTTTCTCATTCCCTTTGCTTGCGGGATTGATGATACCTTCACAGCGGTATGTAATTCCGTCGGCTTCCGCAGGAACACGCCACTTGAAGTAGACGAGATTGCTCTCGCCCGACGGAACGACTACTTTCTCCCATGTCTGTTGCTCTACGGTATAGTAGTTACCAACAAGATCGATGCCATAGACCGTAAAGATAAAGTCTACCGCGTCATCGGGCAACAGATCGGATGCGGCATGGTTGGTAACAAGGAACGAGGTAATTACTTCATTGCCCGCAACATAGGATGCGTTGGGGATAATGGCTTCAACCGACAGATCCATACGGGATAGCACCTCAAAGGTT
>JAZNPB010000002.1:0-2900 GCA_045589435.1 Eubacteriales bacterium
ACTCGCTCTCGCTCGTAGTGAAGTTAAGTTCGCCCTAAACTACTATTCACTTGCGCCACTCGTGGTGCAAACTTCACTTCGGCGGTAGCCGAAACTTCACTGCTTGCAACTTCACTCGCCGCAGGCGAACTTAGTTGTTGAAACTATTGTTTGCAGAGACAAACAATAGTTTCGACTTGTGTATCATTGTCCAAACTCATTTCCATATCTTCCTCTATGATCGGCAGCTTGAATTTTATGGATTTCAGCCACTGTCCATTCGGTTTGCGTTCTTCAAAAATATGGATTTCGGAGATCAGCGATTCCATAAGCTGTCGGCGTTCCTGTTCATCCATTACGGCGTACAGCTTGTCAAAATAAATCAATACCTTATAGATATTATCGGCTGTTAACTTTTCCGCTTCGATTACCGTTTTCTTTGCTCGGGCTTCAATCAGTAAAGACTCCGTATCCTCGATCTTATCATACATCTTGTATAGGCGATCATCGAGGTCTGCCTTTCGTTTGATGTAGTGTTTATCGTCAGGATCGAGGGAGTCAATTTCTTCAAACAGTCTTGATTTAGTAGAATAGCACTGTCGAAGCTGCTTTTCGTAGTTGGCGATCTCTTGCTCGATTGCAGCGGTATCCACCTTCATACTGATTTTCTGTTGCATCAATGCCGCGAACTTTGGATTGCTGACCAATTTGGTGATAACCTCTGCCACGGCAGTTTCCAAAAGTTCTTCGTGAATTTGCTTCTTATAATCGCATTTATGCCCACGCGTCATTGTGCGGTGCTTGCAGCCATAGTAATAGAAGTCCTTGTATTTCGTGCCATCTGCTTTGTGCTTGACGCTCTTGTTACCGTACATACCGGCTCCGCAGATTGGACATTTGAGCAAACCTGTCAACAGATGCACCTTATTGTCTTTACCGTGATTGACTTTTTCATATTTTCTTGCCTGTGCCAATAGCTTCACCTGTGCGTCGTGCCAGAGTTCTTCGGAAACAAGAGCTTCATGCAGACCATCGACCAACAAGTAATTGTCCTGTTCTACAAGGCGATAGTCATTTCTTGTACCGTGCACCTTTTCCGTTCTGCGTCTGCCATAGGCAATTTTACCACAATAAACAGGATTTTTCAATATCCTACGAATAAGAGCCGCATCAAATAGAGAATTCTTTCCGTTTTGACGTTGGATTTTACCGATGCCATGATTGGCAAGGTATCGGGCAAGTCCATTTGCACACATATCGGTATGCACATATTTGTCAAAAATGATACGAATTGCTTCGGCTTCTTCCTCATTGACGAACAGATTGCCTTTTTCAAGCGTGTATCCGTAGGGGGCAAAGCCGCCGTTCCATTTACCCTCGCGAGCTTTCTGGATTCTGCCCTCCATCGTCTGAACACGGATATTTTCACGCTCAATCTCGGCGACCGCTGACAAAACGGAGATCATCAGCTTTCCTGCATCCTTGGAGGAATCGATTCCGTCCTCAACACAGATCAAATTGACACCAAAATCCTGCATTACCTGCAAGGTGGATAAAACATCTGCCGCATTTCTGCCAAAACGAGAGAGTTTGAATACTAATACATAGGAAACACCGTCCTTGCCAGATTTGATGTCTTCCATCATACTGTTGAACTCTAATCTTCCCTCGATGGACTTACCGGATTTACCGGCATCCTCATACTCACCTACAATCTCATAGTCATTGTACTCGGCAAATGCTTTCATTCTGGCTTTTTGAGCATCCAGAGAGTATCCATCCACTTGTATCGTGGTGGATACTCTCGTGTAAATATATACTTTTATCTTGTCTTTTTTCATATCGTCTTCCTCATTAGTGCTGCCGTATGTAACACCGCTATATACTTTCGCACCGAAATTGCTTTCAGAATAGGTTTGGACACTCATCACACGCATATTATATCATATAATATCGGTCTTTTCAATAGATTCCTCGAAAAGTTTGGAATTATTTACATTTTCTTTTTTTGAACTGTCCAAACAAACCGACGGTTCGGGAAGATTTTCAATATCCAGAACCCCCGCGTATTTTTCAATTAAGTTTGCCAATAAATCAGCAAAGCCGCTCCATTCATCCTTTTTTCTATTATCTATAAAGGCGTACCTCCTGCGCTTTGCTGTGACGATATGTATATGCTCTCAGACCAATTAAATAATTTTCGGTTTGCTTATCGTAAATTTCGCTTTTTTCTCTTATCAAATCATTCCTCCCTTCGTTTTGATAATTTCTTTGGTTAACAACTCCGCTATTACAGTTTAACTCCGCCACATCGAGCCATTTCCTTTGCTCGCCTTTCGACCAAGTATATCAGGCAGTACTGTGTACGCTTTCAGCCATGGGTGCGCTCATATCATCGCACACTATCCATAACGCCTGTATAACTCTCGACTGGGGCTATTCAATTTGATAAAGGACATTTTTGGTCTCTTCACCTAATAAAAACGCTCGAGGGTGGTGTTTTTCTGCAAAAAAGTTGAAATGTTCAAAAAAAATTAAAAAACGCACCTTGTTTTGCGGTGAAATTCCGCATTCAAAGTGCGTTTATTGAATTATATAAAAAGTGATATCTCGATTTAGTCTCTGATTCTTAATTTCTTTACATCAAGCGTTTGTAAGGATCCCGAAAGCTCCACAAGCTCGGTTTGCAAGCAGAACAGATTTACCGCCGTCGCTACAAATTCAAGAATAACGTTCAATGCAATCACTACGGCAATCGCCTCCGCAGGAATACCGAGCTGCATAAACAAAATCGTATAGCACGTCAGCGCAGCGCCGGGGACGGGCGGAGCCGCGATTGCCAAAATAACACTGATAATAAACGCAGTAAGCATCCAGATCGGTGTGATAGCAACGCCGTATGTCTCTGCCATACCGAATGC
>JAZNPB010000003.1:0-4089 GCA_045589435.1 Eubacteriales bacterium
AGAAGGCAGCCTGAAAGAAGCTATCGACGAATACTTTGCAACATACACAGACGGCACAGCAAACAAAGCTGCAACAGCTAAACTTGTTGCTGAACTTGAAGCTTGCGGTTGTGAAGACGCACAGTACGTTCTCAAAGACAAAGAATTCCTTGCTAAGAAATCCATCTGGATCTTCGGCGGCGACGGTTGGGCATATGACATCGGCTTCGGCGGTGTTGACCACGTTCTTGCTTCCGGCGAAGACGTAAACATCATGGTATTCGACACCGAAGTTTACTCCAACACCGGCGGCCAGGCTTCCAAGGCTTCCAACATCGGTCAGGTTGCTCAGTTCGCTGCTGCAGGTAAGGCTATCGCTAAGAAGAGCCTTGCTGAAATCGCAATGAGCTACGGCTACGTTTACGTTGCACAGATCGCTATGGGTGCTGACCAGAATCAGACACTTAAGGCTATCAAGGAAGCTGAAGCTTACAACGGACCTTCACTTATCATCGCTTACTCACCCTGTGAGATGCACTCCATCAAGGGTGGTATGATCAACTGCCAGAACGAAATGAAGAAGGCTGTTGAATGCGGCTACTGGAACATGTTCCGTTACAACCCCGCTCTCAAGGCAGAAGGCAAGAATCCCTTCACTATCGATTCTAAGCCCGCTACAGGCGACTATAAGGCATTCCTTCTCAACGAGGCTCGTTATGCATCTCTTACTCGCTCCTTCCCCGACAGAGCAGAAGCACTCTTCGCTCTCTCTGAGAAGACAGCTCAGGATAGATATGCTCACCTCCTCAGACTTAAGGATCTTTATGCTCCCGATGCTGAATAAGTGATATATTGAAAAATCCTCGACTCGAAAGAGTCGGGGATTTTTTAATTCGAAATTCAAAATTCAAAATGCAAAATTACGGGGCTACGCCATTATTATAAGCTTCGCGTTGCATATGTTATGTCGCGAAACTACTTTTTTGCAAAGCCGTAGTGAACGCATTTATGCGTTCAACTCCATTATTGTTCCTTTTTCTTCCCAAGAAACATATATTTCCTCAGTATCCTGCTGAGCTTTGATAAGCATCTCCTTTATATCGACGATATCATTTTCTTTTAAAGCATCGGTAACAGCGTTAAATAAATGATAATACATTTTCTGATACATATCCATTTGAAATTCTCCTTAAAATAAAAAATGCGCCCACCGAAGCAGACGCACCAAAAATGCAAACTTCGATAGTCGCGAAACCAACTCAACATGAAACAGTAACAATAGTACCGTACAAACACCCTGAGAGAAGTTGCATTTTTAACAATTTCAATGGGGGATTTGTATGGTAAATCCAGACGCATTTTCCCTGTAAAGAAAACACACCGTTTCACGTTTTATTAAGTTGGTTTCGCACTATCATATTAGCATATGCACCATCAAAATGCAAGAGTAAACAAAAACACAATATTTGTCTAAAAATTACAACTTTACATCCCTTATATTATTATGGTATAATGCGAGTGTATGTGGTGGAGGTTGCCACAATCTTTAAAATCCAGGAGGAAACATTATGAAAATGTCATTCCGTTGGTATGGTGAAACTGATCCCATATCACTCCAATATATCCGTCAGATTCCCAATATGCGTAGCATAGTAAGTGCCGTTTACGATGTTAAGCCCGGCGAGGTTTGGCCCGAGGAAAGTATCGCTAAAATGGTAAAGCAATGCGAGGAAAACGGTCTTCTTTTCGATATCGTTGAGTCTATCCCCGTGCACGAGAATATAAAGCTCGGCAGAGATAACGTAGATGAGCTCATCGAGGTTTATTGCGAAAACATCCGCCGTTGTGCAAAGTACGGCATCAAGTGTGTAACATACAACTTCATGCCCGTTTTCGACTGGACACGTACTCAGCTCGATAAAATCGCACCTGACGGCTCCACAAGTCTCGTTATGTATTGGGAGCAAATGAAGGGTCTCGACCCTCTTAAGGATGACATCCACCTTCCCGGTTGGGATTCAAGCTATACTCAGGACGAGGTTCGCGAGCTTATTTCCGCTTACGGCGAAATCGGCGAAGAAGGTCTTTGGAAGAACCTTGAAAAATTCCTCAAAAAGGTAATTCCCGTTGCAGAGGAATGCGGCGTAAAAATGGCTATCCACCCCGACGATCCGCCCTACCCTATTTTCGGTATTCCGAGAATCATTACCTGCGAAGAAAACTTAGACAGAATGCTCGCTATCGTTGACAGCCCCGCCAACAGTCTTTGCCTTTGCACCGGTTCTCTCGGCTGTGCCGCTACAAACGACGTAGTAAAGATGGTTAAGAAATATTCCGCTATGGATAGAATTGCATTTATGCATATCCGTCAGGTGCTTGTGTTAGAGGACGGCAGCTTCGAGGAGCAGGGACATCTTTCCAAGTGCGGTAGTCTCGATATGTACGAAATTGTTAAGGCTCTCGTTGAGACAGGCTTTGACGGTTACGTAAGACCCGATCACGGCAGAATGATCTGGGGCGAGACAGGCAAGCCCGGTTACGGACTCTACGACCGTGCTCTCGGTGCAACTTATATAAACGGCTTGTTTGAAGCTTGTGAAAAAGCACAAATAAAGGAGAAAATATAAAATGAACGCTATATCTGAAAAAATTATGTCTATCGGCGTTGTGCCGGTTATTAAGCTTAACAATCCCGAAAGAGATTCTGTTAACCTTGCCAAAGCTCTCGTAGCGGGCGGTGTTCCCGTAGCAGAGGTTACCTTCCGTGCCGCAGGCGCCGCAACAGCTATCAAGCTTATGAGCGAAAACGTTCCTGAAATGCTCGTTGGTGCAGGTACTGTTCTTACAACCGCTCAGGTTGACGAGGCCATTGAAGCAGGTGCAAAGTTTATCGTTACTCCCGGTCTCGACGAATACATCGTTAAATACTGTCAGGAAAAGAATATTCCCATTTATGCAGGATGTACTACTCCTACAGATTATCATACAGCTTACAGACTTGGTCTCGATGTTTTAAAGTTCTTCCCTGCGGAGCAGTCAGGCGGTCTCGCAAAGATCAAGGCTATGAGTGCACCTTTCCCCATGTTCAAGGTAATGCCCACAGGCGGTATCGGTCTCAATAACCTTAAGGAGTACCTCTCCTGCCCCGTTATCGCGGCTTGTGGTGGCTCATATATGGTTACTGCAGACCTTATAGACAATCAGAAGTGGGATGAAATAATTGACCTTTGCAAGAAGTCAGTTGAAATCGTTAAGGAGGCTCGTTCATAATGGCAAAAGTTGTTACATTCGGTGAAATAATGCTCCGTCTCGCACCTAACGGCTACAACCGTTTCTTCCAGGACGATCAGCTTCAGGCTACCTTCGGAGGCGGTGAAGCAAACGTATCGGTTTCACTTGCCAATTTCGGTCTTGATTCCGTTTACGTTACAAAGCTCCCCTCTCACGCTATCGGTCAGGCAGCCGTTAACTCTCTTCGTTACTTCGGCGTTGACACCTCAAAGATAGTTCGTGGCGGCGACAGAGTAGGTATCTACTATCTTGAAAAGGGCGCTTCTCAGCGTGGTAGCGTTTGTATTTATGACCGCGCTCACTCCGCTATTCAGGAGGCATCCGCATCCGATTTCGATTGGGACGATATTTTTGAAGGCGCAGACTGGTTCCACTTCACAGGTATCACTCCCGCTCTCGGTCAGAATCTTGTTGAAATTTGCAAGGAAGCTTGTATCGCCGCAAAGGCAAAGGGCGTTAAGATCTCCTGCGACCTTAACTACCGCGGTAAGCTCTGGACAAGAGCTCAGGCAAGAGAGGCTATGACAGATCTTTGCCAGTATGTTGACGTTTGTATTTCCAATGAGGAGGATGCAAAGGACGTCTTCGGTATTGAGGCAGAGGGAACTGATATCTACGGCGGCAAGCTTAACCACGAGGGCTATAAGAGTGTTGCAAAACAGCTTGCCGACAAGTTTGGCTTTGAAAAGGTTGCTATCACACTTCGTACATCCATTTCTGCAAGCGATAATGACTGGGCAGGTATGCTCTATGACGGTGAGGATTATTACTTCTCCAAGTCATATCATCTTCACATTGTTGACCGTGTTGGCGGCGGCG
>JAZNPB010000004.1:0-3572 GCA_045589435.1 Eubacteriales bacterium
TGCGTAAACCAACGATTTATGAAAACTTTCCCTTAAAAGATTGATAATATCAATCCGTCGAGAGAAACAGTTTAGTTGCTCTCGGCTTTTGTTATAGACAAATTCATATTTTTATGCTATAATAAATGTGTTCGATGATAAATTTCGTCTCGGTCGCTCTTGCCCAAGAAAGGATAAACATATGAAACTGAAAATTGCTATCTGCGATGATGAGCAGAATCAAATTGAATATTTATCGGGTGTAGTATCCACTTGGGCGAGCAAGAACCGCCACGTTGCAGAGCTAAAGACCTATTCCTCGGCAAAATCATTTCTTTTCGATTACTCAGAGGAAAAAGACTTTGACATATTGTTGCTCGATATAGAAATGCCCGGAATGACCGGTGTTGAATTAGCGAAAACAGTTCGCAAAGAGAATTCTACTGTTCAGATCATTTTCATTACGGGGTATTATGAGTATTTCAGCGACGGTTTTGATGTTTCGGCGCTCCACTATCTTATCAAACCTGCGGACGAAAGAAAGCTTTTGCCCGTTCTTGACCGTGCGGTAAGCAATCTTAATTACCGACAGAGAGCGGTGCTTTTAACTTCTCCCGAGGGTGATGTGAAAGTTTCGCTTGCGGATATCTGTTACGTGGAGTCCGAAAACGTTCACGTTGCGGTGCATACTGTATCGGGCGTTTACCGTTCCCGAATTTCCTTGGCGAAGTTTGCGGAGCAGCTTGATGAGACCTTTATCAAGGTGCATCGCTCCTATATTGTTGGATTGAAATATGTAAAAAAGATCAGCCGCACCGATATTACGATGTTGAACGGGGATCTTGTTCCCATCAGCAGAGGAATGTACGATGAGGTACATGCTGCCTTGATCAAATATCTGTAAGGAAAAAAATTATGCTGTTTGATAAATTGATTGCAAAAAGAATTGCTGCTACGGAAAGTGAAATATTAAAAAAACACTATGCAGAAGTGGAAAATATGTATAATAAGATGCGTGGTTGGCGGCACGATTACAGAAGCCATATTCAAACTATGAAGGTTCACGCTAAAAACGGAGAATATGAAGAAATAGATCGTTATCTCGATATGCTTGACGATGATCTGACTCACGTTGAAACTGTAATCAAGACCGGAAATAGAATGGCTGATGCAATACTGAACAGTAAGCTCTCCATTGCTACCGCGAAGAATATAAAAGTAAAGGCAGAGGCACGCATTCCCGTGTCACTAACGGTATGGGAGCTTGATCTCTGTATCGTTATTGTCAATTTGCTTGATAACGCCATTGAAGCGTGCTCAGCTCTCCCCGAGGAAGAACGGCTTATCCGTATCTATATGGAAATGAAAGGAAACTACTTATATCTTTCGCTGACGAACACCGCGGAAGGAGCAAAGAAACATAGCTTCAGGACCACCAAGGGAGAGGGACACGGTTTCGGTCTCGCTCGCATTGATACCATCGTAAAGAAGTACGGCGGATATCTGACTCGCGCAAGCGAGGACGGAGCCTTTTCAACCGAAGTTCTTTTGCCTCAATAAATACAGTAAAAGTGCAATCCACATCAAATTTTCGACGTTTGACAACAGATTGCACTTTTTTTAATTATTCTATGATATAATGCAGACATCCAAAGTAAAGAGGAGGTCAATATGAGTTCTAAAACAAAAGCTCCAAAAGAAAAGCCGAAGTATTCAAGATTTGACTGTCTTGTATGGTCGATCAAAAATTTGTGGCGGCTCGATAAAAGCTTTGTGTTTTTCATCTTTGCTGCCGTTCCGATAGCGGTTATCTCGCCCCTTGTCAGTTCATATTTTTCAAAATATCTTATTGACAGTATCGGGGCTGGAAAGCCATTCGCAGACCTTGCGTGGATTGTCATTTTTTTCATCACGGCAAGTCTTACCCTTAATGTTTTGAGCAATTTTATAAATGCTCGCTGTAGTTCAAGACGTTATTATCCTACCTGTGTTTATCAAACAGAAATGGGTTACACGCAAGGCTACAAAACGGATTTTGAAAATCACGAAAAGCAGGATTACAAGAAGATAAGCGGATATGCATGGAGAGATGCGAACAGTGGAAACTGCGCCTTGGAGTTCATATGGACCGATTTTTCCGGTGCTCTTATTCACCTTTTAGGCATTGTTACTTATGCCTCGCTTCTTGCCTTTATCAACCCTATCGTATTTGTAGTCGTTATCATAGTATCCATTCTCTCATACTTTACTACACTATGGCAGAACAAATATTATGAAAAACACACGCATTTGTGGGAAAAGGAAAGCAGAAAAGCAGGATATCTTGGAGGACTTTCCGAAAACCTGCAGGTAGCAAAGGACATTAAGCTATACGGACTTGAGGAATGGCTCAACAAAATGATGAGCGATTATCGCGCCCACATTATTATGTGGAATAAACGCTGTCGCTTGCGCGGACTTTGGGCATCGATCCTTGCCGGGCTTATGACTTTGATACAAAACGGCGTTGCATATGTTGTGCTGATCGGTATGCTTCTTACGGGAAGTCTTTCTGCCGGTGATTTCGTATTTTATTTTGGCATTGTTGGTAGCGTTGCAGGATTTCTTCACGGTGTAGTCGGTGATGTTGCAAAGCTGAACAAGAGAGCCGATAAGATTGCATATTATCGTGAGTTCTATGATTATCCCAACAAATTCAATTACGGTAAGGGATGCGAATTGCCTACGGGAGCAGTTACCATCGAACTGCGTGACGTTTGGTACAAGTACGATGGCGCTGAGGACTATACTTTGAAGGGCATCAACCTTACCCTGCAGGCAGGAGAAAGCCTTGCCCTTGTTGGCGTTAACGGTGCTGGTAAAACCACCCTTGTTAAGTTGATTTGCGGTTTTTATAGACCTACAAAGGGTGAGATATTGGTAAACGGCAAGCTGATTGACGAATACAACATCCACGAATACTATACGATGATTTCTGCTGTTTTCCAAGAAATACGCCCTGTCTGCTTCACGATGTTCGAATATGTGGCAAGTGCGGACATAAAACGTACTACAGCGAGAGAGGATGCTGTAACTGCTATGAAATTAGCAGGCATTTGGGAGAAGATCGAAAGCCTCGAAAACGGCATCGATACCCACTTGATGAAGGGCATCTATGACGATGGCGTTGATCTTTCAGGCGGCGAAATGCAAAAGCTTGTTTTGGCTCGTGCTATTTATAAAAATGGTTCTGTTCTTATTTTGGACGAGCCCACTGCAGCACTTGATCCTATTGCGGAAAACAATCTCTATTTGCAATACAGAGAGTTGACGCATGGAAAAACCTCCATTTACATTTCCCACCGTTTTGCAAGCACTCGCTTCTGTGATCGTATTCTCCTTCTCGGGGATGGTGTTATTAAGGAAAGCGGAACGCACGATGAATTGATGGCACAGAACGGGCAGTACGCCTATATGTTCGGGGTACAGGCAAAATACTACAAGGAGGGTGAGATCAATGCGTAAAGATAATGTAACTATAAGAACCCTCAAGCTCTACCACTCCTTTAACAAAAAGTATTTTCCTACATCATTTTTACATATCGTTTTCAGTT
>JAZNPB010000005.1:0-5398 GCA_045589435.1 Eubacteriales bacterium
TCAATCGATTAGAACAGCCAATTATTTAACCATCGAATCTGTAGGGAGGAGCCAAAATGAAAGCAGGTCAACCAAATTTCATTGAACGATACTTTGAAATACGTTCATCTGGATCAACTATTAGAACTGAAATACTTGCCGGATTAACGACGTTCTTTGCAATGTCATATATCCTTTTCATCAACCCAAGTGTTCTTGCCAAAGCAGGAATGGAATGGGGCGCGGTTTTCCTCGCCACGATTATTGCTTCGGTAATAGGTACATTGGTAATGGGACTTGTTGCCAATGTGCCCTACGCCCAGGCTCCCGGTATGGGGACAGGCGCATTCTTTACATATACCGTTTGCTTCGGACTTGGATTTACTTGGCAGCAAGCACTTTCCATCGTGTTTATATGCGGAATAATCAATATTCTCATTACCGTAACCAAGGCGCGGAAAATGATTATTCGCTCCATTCCCATAAGCTTGCAGAATGCAATCGGTGGAGGAATCGGTTTGTTCGTAGCATACATCGGCTTTTTGAACGTCGGATTTATTGATTTTTCATCCGGTGTACCGGCAATCGCAACATTCAACACGCCCGTAATTTGGGTGTTTATGATAGGATTGCTACTTTCTATTGCTTTGACGCTGATGAATGTTAAGGGTGCTTTGTTTATTGCGATTATTGCAACAACGCTTATTGGCATCCCATTCGGCATAACGAATTTTGGAGAAACAGTAAGCCTTTCGGAAGCTTGTCGGGCTTTGCCTTCGACTTTCCTCGCAATCTTCAGGGATGGCGGTATTCTAAGCTTGTTTACAGACATGAGCAAACTTCCCCTCACTCTCGTTGTTATATTTGCGTTCAGCATAATGGATACGTTCGATACGATAGGAACGTTTATCGGAACCGGCGTCCGTGCGGGCATCTTCAATATTGAGGACGAGCTTGCAGCCGGAGACGGAAAGGGCTTCAAAACCCGTTTTGATAAAGCACTCTTTGCCGATGCAACGGCAACCTCAATAGGTGCGTTGATCGGAACATCAAATACCACGACATTCGTAGAAAGTGCAGCAGGAATCGGAGCGGGAGGACGCACGGGCTTTGCATCCGTTATCACTTCTCTCTGCTTTATCCTATCAGCTTTTTTCAGCACCTTCGTAAGTGCTGTACCTGCTGCAGCAACCGCTCCAGTGCTCGTGCTTGTAGGAATCATGATGGCCTCATCATTTAAGGATATCGATTGGAGCAGCCTTGACGAGTCCATCCCCGCCTTCTTCACCGGGATATTTATGTGTCTGTGCTACAACATCTCTAACGGTATGGCGTTTGGATTTATTACCTACTGTATCGTTAAGATCTGCCGCAAGAAAATCAAAGAAATACACCCCATCCTTTGGATTTGCACAGTGCTTTTCATTTTGAACTTCATACTGTTTGCGTTCATATAATCAAATAATCAAAAAATAATTTTTAAGGAGAATACGAAAATGACCATCGAAAAAACTCTTAACGGTACCGAGCTTACCATCAACCTGATTGGCAGACTTGACACTACCACCGCACCTAAACTTGAGGCGGAACTGAAACACAGTATTTCGGGCATTAAAAAACTCGTGCTGGATTTTTCGGCTCTTGAGTACCTTTCTTCAGCAGGACTCCGAGTACTTCTTGCCGCACAGAAGGTAATGAACAAACAGGGCGAAATGATTATCAGGAACGTGAACGAAACCATTGCCGATATTTTTGAGATCACCGGTTTCTGCGATGTTCTTACCATAGAGTAATCCCATGAGCAGCAAGGATAAAAATGAAATCCTTGAACAGGCTTTGTTCGAGGAAAACGAAAAAAATGCCAATCATTACACTGTAAGGTGCTTGATGTTCGCCGCTGCTGTAACAGTCTTGATATGGATACTGAATCTTTTGGATTTCTTTATCGTTGATGATGCGTTGATGAATCTGGTTATGCCGATCAGTATCGTGCTGTTACTAATCCCTTTGCTTCTTGAACGGTTTGCAAATATTCCGGGCAGCATCTTTCGTTACATACTGTTTTTGTTTTTCGTTTTGGTTATTGCAATGATGTCGGTAGCTATGCCGAGGCACTTGATTTTGGCGTGGGCTTGTCCCATTATGCTTGCATGTCATTATTACTCGCCCAAATTTGCGCGCTTTGCCTTGATAGCAACACTTATTATGATGCTTGCGTCGCTTTACGGCGGTATCGTGTTTGGAGAATGGGACAAAAATATATTGGGAAACTATATTGAAGAATATGATAATCTTTCCGGAAGGCTTGAGTATCTTAGCGGTAAAGGAAACAGCGTTTATCTGCATGCATTCGAGTTCTATTATTTACCGAGAGCAAGCATCCTGTGCGTCGTTTATCTTATATGCATCACGCTTTCCAAAAGAACGCACGGACTTCTTATCAAACAAGGCGAGGCAGCCCGTGAGAACGAAAGAATCTCCACAGAGCTGAATGTTGCACATCACATCCAAACCTCAATGCTTCCAAGCACTTTTCCTGCTTTTCCCGGGCACGACGAATTTGATATTTTTGCAAATATGGCTCCCGCAAAAGAGGTTGGAGGCGACTTCTACGATTTCTATCTCATAGATGAAGAAAACCTTGCGTTTTTGATTGCGGATGTTTCGGGCAAGGGCATTCCTGCCGCAATGTTTATGATGCAATCCAAAACCATACTGAAAAGCCTTGCGGAGTCGGGAATGGGTGTTGAGCAGGTATTCACTCTGGCAAACAAAAAACTCTGTGAAGGTAATGACGCCAATATGTTTGTCACCGCTTGGATGGGTATTCTCAATACAGCTACCGGTATGGTAACGTTTGCCAACGCCGGACATAATCCTCCGCTGGTGAAACACGCAGACGGTACGTTTGAGTATCTCAAAACTCATGCGGGATTTGTGCTCGCGGGTATGGAAGGCATTCGTTACCGTAAAAATGAGCTTCAGCTTGAACCTGGAGACATCATTTATCTTTATACCGACGGAGTTACCGAAGCGACAAATCTTGACAACCGGCTGTATGGAGAAGATCGTTTGCACACACTTCTTGAGAAACATCTTAATTCTGATGCGCAAACGATTTGTGACGATGTAAAGCGTGACGTTGATTCATTTGTGGGCGATGCTCTGCAGTTTGATGATATTACAATGCTTTGCTTAAAATATAACGGGCAGGAGAAAAACACATGAAAGAACTAACGATTGCGGCAACAGTTGAAAATATTGAGACCGTTACGGAGTTTGTCAATGCACAGTTGGAGTTAACGGATTGCCCCATCAGAGCTCAGATGCAGATTGATATTGCTATTGACGAGCTTTTCGGAAACATTGCTCATTACGCTTATAATCCCGAGGTTGGAAACGCAACCGTTCGGGTTGAGGTAAGCGAGGATGCGTTGGCTGTTATTGTTACTTTTATTGATAACGGTATTCCGTATGATCCGCTCAGAAAGGATGATCCGGATATTACGCTTTCCGCAGAAGAAAGAGAAATCGGCGGGCTCGGCATCTATCTGGTAAAAAAGAGCATGGATGAAATATCCTACGAATACAAAAACGGTCAAAATATTTTGAAGATTAAAAAGAACATCTGAGAAGACAGCCTCGTTTTGAAATTGATATTAAAAGGAAAGTCGGATCAGTATCAGAAGTTTGCAGCATTCACAAGTTCTCAATTCGCAAAGTATATGATTGAAAACTGTCTGCCATGTTAAGGGAAGCAAAACAGGGTGCTGCAAAAGCGGAATAAACAATCAAAAGTGAGTGGCGAATAATATGAATGAACAGTTATTTAGAAAAAAGAGCATAGATCGGGTTTCTTCCCCGGAACAGCTAAATGAGTATATCCGCGTGTCCAATCCCGGGATATGGATGGTGCTGGCTGCAATCATATTTCTGCTTGTCGGTGCTATCGTTTGGGGTGTTGTCGGAACTTTGGATACAACACTGTCTGCCGTTGCTGTTGCAGAAAACGGCGAAGCGACAATTTATGTTAAAGAGGCGGATGCCGATTCGATTGAGAGCGGTATGACTGTTCGCATCGGTGATAAGGAAGGAACCGTCACCGAGATTGCTGCATCTCCCGTGGTTGTTGATGCTACGTTTACCGATTACACGCTTCATGTTGGAAATCTTGTAAGCGGAGAATGGGTATTTGCCATAAAGGTCAGTGGTGAATTTGCTGATGGCGTACATAATGCCGAAATTGTGATAGATAGTGTTTCTCCTATATCCTTTGTTTTGAATTGAGGTGACGGATATGGGCAAAACTACAAAATCTATCAGGCAGCCCATAACAAAAGGCGCAGCAAAAGTCCCCGTTGTGATGCAGATGGAGGCGCTGGAATGCGGTGCAGCATCACTGACAATGATTCTCGCCTATTATGGGAAATGGATTCCTCTTGAGCAGGTACGCGCAGATTGCGGCGTATCAAGAGACGGATCCAATGCAAAAAACGTATTAAAAGCCGCAAGAAGTTACGGACTTGTGGCAAAGGGTTACCGCTACGAACCGGAAGATTTGAAAACAAACGGAAAATTTCCCTGCATCATTCACTGGAACTTCAATCACTTTCTTGTGCTTGACGGATTCAAGGGGAACAAAGCAGTGCTGAACGATCCCGCAAAGGGCTGTTACACCGTACCGATGGAGACTTTTGACAAATCCTTTACCGGTATTTGTTTAATGTTCGAGCCATCCGAAACTTTTGAGCCGAGCGGCAAGCCCAAAAGTATGCTTTCATTTGCCAAAGCAAAGATGAAGGGTGCGGGAGTTGCGGTTGCATTTACGATTATTACAACAGTAATCGCTTCGCTCATCGGAATTATTGAGCCCGCATTTTCCCGTATCTTTATTGACAGATTGCTGACGGGCCAAAACCCCGATTGGTTTATACCGTTTATTTGGGCACTCGCGGCGCTTTCAGTTATCGAAATCATTATAACGTTTATACAGGCAGTATTTGCGGCAAGAATCAACGCAAAGATTGCTGCCGTCGGAAGCGCCACCTTCATGTGGAAGGTGCTCCGAATGCCCATGGAGTTCTTCTCGCAAAGGATGGCCGGAGATATTCAACAAAGAAAAGGCTCCAACGCTTCTGTCGCTTCAAGCCTCGTGAACACCTTTGCTCCCCTGGTTATAGAAGCGTGCATGATGGTGTTTTATTTGGTTGTTATGATTCGATACAGCGTGCTTTTGACGTTGATCGGAAGTCGGATCGTAGCCATGTCGTTCTGTGAGCCAAGGAGTTGTCAGGAGCTTTTGTCTTCCTAAGACCGCTTGGGCTCCGACTTCCTTTGCTCCCCTGGTTATAGAAGCGTGCATGATGGTGTTTTATTTGGTTGTTATGATTCGATACAGCGTGCTTTTGACGTTGATCGG
>JAZNPB010000006.1:0-4199 GCA_045589435.1 Eubacteriales bacterium
TTTCGAGCATATTTGAGAGTGATTTTTAAGATTATTTTTATTATTCTTTTGAAGTTAATAGTGGACTATTATCAAAAAAAGAATAGTGAAAATAGCTTAAAAAGCGCTTCAAAGATGCCAAAAAAAAGAGAGCGAAGCTCAAAATCAATTTTATAATAAAATTTAAACAGCTTCTAAAATTTAAACAACTTTTTATCTTATCTATCACAAAGTTATATTTATTTGGATAATTTGCAAGCTTTTCTTGCTCTTTTATTTTTTTTATTTGCTTTTGTTGTTTACTTTTGTTTAGAAGTTGTTTGATTTTTATTTCGAGCCTATTTGAGCGAGATTTGGAAGTTGTTTAAATTTTATTTCGAGCATATTTGAGAGAGATTTTTAAATCTATTTTTAGTCTTCTTTTGCAGAAAATAGTGGACTATTATCAAAAAATGGAGAGTAAAAATAGGTTAAAAAGAATCTCAAAGATGCCGAAAATAAGAGAGTGAAACTCAAAAGTGTTCTTTTTCAATAAAATTTAAACAGCTTCTTAGTAAGTTTTAATGTATTTGTATGTATCCTTCTATTTCTGAATATATAGAGTCCATTCGTTTTGCCGAGGATAATTTCGACCGACTCAAGCATCTTGCTCCGGTCTTGAAACCTAATGGCGAACCCTTCTTCTCGCAAGGGAATTTTGCTGTTGTTTTTAAAATGACCGACGGCAAGGGGAAGTTTTATGCTCTGAAGTGTTTTACTCGCGAGTTGCCGGGGCGCGATGAACGCTATGAACTGATTTGCAACGAGTTGCAATGTATGCAGTCCGGCTTCTTCTTGTCTTTGAACTATTTTAGGGCGGAACTCTTTGTGGATAGTGCCAACACAAATGAAGAACTTTTTCCGGTCCTCTTGATGGAGTGGGTGGATGGCATGCCTCTGGATGGTTATATCCGCAATTGCATTGATAGTGGCAATGAAGAGCTTTTGCCGCTTTTGTCCTATCGTTTTGGTCTCTTTGCATCGTGGTTGGCAGGTCAACCTTTTGCGCATGGAGACCTGAAACCGGATAACTTGCTGGTGCGCCCGGATGGCTCTTTGGTGGCTGTGGATTATGATGGCATGTTTGTGCCGGCTATGGCGGAAAGGGGAGTCTCCTCTTCCGAGATGGGCAGCCCGGACTATCGCCACCCTAAACGCACTTCTGCCTTGTTTGGTCCGGCCATGGACCACTTTCCCTTGGCGGTGATAGCGCTCTCGTTGGAGGCAATTGCCACTGAGCCGACTTTGTTGCAACGCTATGCTTGTGCGGATGGACTTTTGTTTTGCGAGAGAGACTTTTTCTCTCTTTCGGAGTCCGAAGCTATGATGTCCATTTTGGCTCTTTTGCCTAAAAGCAGGAATTTGCCAATGCTCTATTCGCTTTTTCACTTGGCATACAAAAAAATGACGCTGCCTGTGGAACTCTCAGATTGTTTTCGTTTGCCGGAGCCTGCCACAACTCCGCAACCATCCTCTTCTCGCACCTTCACCGTGAAGGGAGTCTCTTTCCGCATGAAGTTGGTGAAAGCCGGTACCTTTATGATGGGAGCTACGCCGGAGATGAGAAGCTATGACCCTGATAAACCTGATAAATATGTGTCAAAACATGAATTTCCTGTTCATAAAGTAACCTTGACGAAGGATTATTACATGGGCGAAACGCAGGTGACGCAAGCCCTTTGGCAAGCTGTGATGGGGAAGAACCCGTCTTGGTTTCTGGGCAACGACCAACGTCCTGTGGAGCGTGTTTCATGGTATGATTGTCAGGACTTTATAGAGCAACTAAATAGAATTACGGGCGAGCATTTCCGTCTGCCAACAGAGGCGGAGTGGGAGTTTGCCGCTCGAGGTGGGAATGAAAGCAAAGGTTACCGCTATGCCGGCAGCAACGATTGGGACGAGGTGGCGTGGTATGGTAGTAATTCAGGTAGCAAAACACACCCTGTTGCCGGCAAGCAACCCAATGAGTTGGGGCTATATGATATGGGTGGCAATGTGTGGGAGTGGTGTGCAGATTGGTTTGGAGCGGATTACTATCAAACTTCTCCCGATGTCGATCCCCAAGGTCCTGCTTCGGGTCATTATCGGGTGCTTCGTGGTGGCTCGTGGTCCATCTTTGCGGGGTACTGTCGCTTGTCTTGCCGTAGTTGGTACGATCCGAAGTTCCGGGGCCGTCCGGAGAACTGGTACAGCAACTGCGGATTGCGTCTTTCCCTTTAGTTCAAGAAGATTCCTCTCTCGGGGGCAGGCAGGCGACAGCGTATTCCCGAGTGGCGCTCTCGGAGGGGTGCACCTCTGCGCCCTGAAAGGGCAAAACCCATCAGCCGTGGGCACTGCCCTCGGCATTTTCGTACGCAACAAAACTCGCCCCAACGGGGCAAAAATATCAATTCCTAAATCCTCACACCAAATTCATTATTATTATTATTATTATTATTATTATTTTTTTTTTTTTTTTTTTTTTTCTACGTCCGGTCGGATTTTTACTCTGCCCACCCCGAATATCCGCATTAGTAGGGGCGAATCGCATTCGCCCTGTTTTGCATTATCCCGATACCATCCAGATATTTCGTTCCGGGCTACTGACGCTACCGACCTGAGATTTCGTCCCAGGCTACCATCGCTTCGCTCTGTACTGCCTTCCAGGCAGGGAGATGTGTTTGGTCGCTGTCACTTGAAACTTGAAACTTGAAACCTGAAACCTGCGTCAGCACTTTGAAACGCACGAAATACATATTACACTATCGAGGATAAATATCGCTAATACAAAAACAGGGCGAATGCGATTCGCCCCTACGCTAACAAACCTGCCACCTGAAAAACCCTCATTTCTCGGCAAAATTTGGTCAAATTTTGATTTGCTAACGCAAAAGGGAGAAAAAAGTTCAAAAAACGTTTAAAAATAGCATTCTGATTATAAGCGAGTTAAGAAAAACTTTCAATTTTTTTTAAATTTTTTTCGTCAAAACATTTGGTGGGGAATAAAAAAGGTTCTATCTTTGCACTCGCTTTTGAAAAGGAAGCCTGACTACGAAGGTGGTTAGAAAAAAGAAAGAAAGTGATCTTTGAATATATTTGATTCAGACAGCAAAGCACAAGGAAGAGGGAGGTTATGTATTGAGATACATAATACCATCAATTCCACTTTGAAATAAAAGAAGGAAGCGTCTGGGCTAAGGAAAAAAATAATAAAAAACTTTTTATACAACGGAGAGTTTGATCCTGGCTCAGGATGAACGCTAGCGACAGGCCTAACACATGCAAGTCGAGGGGTAACAGGGAGCTTGCTCCGCTGACGACCGGCGCACGGGTGAGTAACGCGTATGCAACCTTCCCACAGGATCGGGATAGCCCTCCGAAAGGAGGATTAACACCGGATGTGGTAATTAAGAGGCATCTTTTAATTACTAAATGCGAAGCTTGTGGATGGGCATGCGTGACATTAGCTAGTTGGCGGGGTAACGGCCCACCAAGGCGACGATGTCTAGGGGTTCTGAGAGGAAGGTCCCCCACACTGGTACTGAGACACGGACCAGACTCCTACGGGAGGCAGCAGTGAGGAATATTGGTCAATGGGCGAGAGCCTGAACCAGCCATGTCGCGTGCAGGATTACGGCCCTATGGGTTTTAAACTGCTTTTGTCTAGGGGTAAAAAAGCCACGAGTGGTAAATTGAAAGTACTAGACGAATAAGCATCGGCTAACTCCGTGCCAGCAGCCGCGGTAATACGGAGGATGCGAGCGTTATCCGGATTTATTGGGTTTAAAGGGTGCGTAGGCGGCCTATCAAGTCGGTGGTGAAATTTCGTGGCTTAACCACGTCACTGCCATCGAAACTGATAAGCTTGAGTGCGTTGGGGGTAGCTGGAATGTGCGGTGTAGCGGTGAAATGCATAGATATCGCACAGAACGCCGATCGCGAAGGCAGGTTACCACGCCGCAACTGACGCTGAGGCACGAAAGCGCGGGGATCGAACAGGATTAGATACCCTGGTAGTCCGCGCCGTAAACGATGGATGCTCGCCGTTCGCGATATACCGTGAGTGGCCAAGCGAAAGCGATAAGCATCCCACCTGGGGAGTACGCCGGCAACGGTGAAACTCAAAGGAATTGACGGGGGCCCGCACAAGCGGAGGAACATGTGGTTTAATTCGATGATACGCGAGGAACCTTACCCGGGCT
>JAZNPB010000007.1:0-30331 GCA_045589435.1 Eubacteriales bacterium
GGTCTCACGAAGGGGCGCGGTCTGAGGTGTTGCAATATAACCCGGGCCAATGCCGTTGCACTGAATGTTATACTGACCGTACTCGGATGCGATATTTCTTGTGAGCATCTTAAGGCCGCCCTTTGCGGAAGCGTATGCGGAAACGGTCTCACGGCCGAACTCGCTCATCATGGAGCAAATGTTGATGATCTTACCGCTTCTCTGCTTGATCATAGAAGGAAGAACCGCCTTGGAAACGATGAAGGGAGCGTTAAGGTCAACGTCAATAACCTGACGGAACTCGGATGCCTTCATTTCAATCATAGGAATTCTCTTGATAATACCTGCATTGTTAACGAGAATGTCAATAACGCCAACCTCTTCTTCAATCTTTGCTACCATTGCGGTAACGGCGTCCTCGTCTGTAACGTCACAAACATAGCCCTTGGCATCAATGCCGTCTGCTGCGTAGGAAGCCAGACCTCTGTCAACAAACTCCTGCTTAATGTCATTGAAAACGATCTTTGCGCCTGCGGCGTGAAGGCCCTTTGCGATTGCATAGCCGATACCGTAGGATGCGCCTGTGATAAGGGCAACCTTGCCCTCAAGGCTGAAATTCTTTGTGTTTGCCATTTTGTTTTCTCCTTTATATAATTATCTTAATTCCTTGGTTTCTATATGGTCCATATCGGTGAATTCCTGGTTCTCACCGCACATTGCCCAGATGAAGGAATAGTTCTTTGTTCCAACGCCTGAATGAATAGACCAGGATGGGGAGATCACTGCTTCCTCGTTATGCATAACGATGTGGCGGGTCTCCTTTGGCTCGCCCATCATGTGGAATACCGCATCGTTCTCGCCCATATCAAGATAGAGATAAACCTCCATACGTCTGTCATGAGTGTGAGAGGGCATGGTGTTCCAGTTAGAGCCTACGGAAAGCTGGGTAAGTCCCATTGCGAGCTGACAGGACTGCATAACCTCGGGGTGGATGTACTGATTGATAACTCTGTTATTGCAATCCTCAACAGAGCCGCAGGGTACCTTTCTCGCCTTGGTGATGTCTATCTTAACGATGGGGTATTCTCTGTGTGCGGGGCAGGAGGTTGCATAGAACTTTGCGGGGCAATCGGGGTTGGTGCTTCTGAAGCTGATCTCACGGTTGCCGCGGCCGATATAAATACCGTCACGGGGGTTCATGTGATACTCAACTCCGTCAACCGTGATAACGCCCTCGCCGCCGATATTGATACATCCAAGCTCACGGCGCTCAAGGAAGTAATTTGCTGCAAGCTCTTTTCCTGCCTCGAGGGTCAGGGTCTTGTGAACGGGCTTCATACCGATAACTATAATTCTGTCAATGTGGCTATACACCATCTTGATGTCATCCTCAGGGAAAAGGCCTCCGATGTGGAATTCCTCTCTGAGTCTGTCAGTAGTATAGAACTTCACGTCCTTTGCATTAGCAGCGTCTCTAACTTCCATTTTATATCTCCTTTTTATCAAATAAATTAACTTTTTTGGCGTTGTGGCAAATTACCACAATATCATTTTAACACACATTGCAAGGAAAATCAAGTACATTTACAATAAAAAATATTTATATAAAGTTTTTCGCGTTCAGTATTGACAAAAGGCACAATTTGTGATAAAATAATTTCATTGTTAGGTTTTTACCTCTTTGGGAGGAGTAAGGATTTTTTTGTCAAAAGAGAGTGGGCGTTTGGTGCGAGTCCATGACAGGGAGTTCTGAAGGTAGCCCATCGTACTCGGAAAGAACGGCGATCCTGTATCTATGTTTAAGGCTCATCGCTTACTAGACTCCGACGGTTTGCCCTCGTTACGGGTGAAAATGAAGGGCAGGATCTCCCTGCTGAAATTGGGTGGTACCGCGTAGTTTTTACGCCCCATGCGACTATTTTGTCGTATGGGATTTTTTGTTTTTATTCAGCAAAATCCCGCATTTCGACAACAATCATTTACAAAATCAATGAATTAATATAAAAATACAAACCTATGTCAAATTGACAGAAAGGATACTGCTATGAGAAAAGAATTAGCAAAGAATTACGATCCTGCCCTTTTTGAAGACAGGATATACGCAGATTGGTGCGAGAGGGGCTACTTTAAGCCCGATCCCGATGAGAAGAAGCCAAAGTTCTCCATCGTTATTCCTCCGCCAAACGTTACAGGTCAGCTCCACATGGGACACGCTCTTGACGAAACTCTCCAGGACATTTTGATCCGTGCAAAGAGAATGCAGGGTTTCTCTACCCTTTGGGTTCCCGGTACTGACCACGCAGGTATTGCTACACAGATCAAGGTTGAGGAGCGTCTTCGCGTTGACGAGGGACTTTCCCGTTACGACCTTGGCAGAGATAAATTCCTTGAGAGAGTTTGGGCCTGGAAGGACTCCTATGAAGAAAGAATCACAGGTCAGCTCAAAAAGCTTGGCGCATCCTGTGACTGGTCCAGGCAAAGATTTACTATGGATGAGGGGTGCTCCCGCGCTGTTCGCGAGGTATTCGTTAACCTTTACGACAAAGGTCTTATTTATCGCGGCCACAGAATTATAAACTGGTGTCCAAGATGTCTTACTGCTCTCTCCGACGCAGAGGTTGAATATAAGGATATGCCCGGTCACTTCTGGCACATCAAGTATCCTATCAAGGGTGAGGACGGCTACGTTGAGGTTGCTACCACCCGTCCTGAAACTATGTTCGGTGACACAGCCGTTGCCGTTAACCCCGAGGACGAGGCTACAAAGCACCTTGTTGGCAAGACTCTTATTCTTCCTATCGCAAACCGCGAGATCCCCGTTATTGCAGACGATTACGTTGAGATCGGCTTTGGTACCGGTTGCGTAAAGATCACTCCCGCCCACGATCCTAACGACTTCCTTGTTGGTGGCAGACACGATCTTGAGCAAATCAAGGTTATGAACGACGATGCTACCATGAACGCGTATGCAGGTAAGTACGAGGGCATGGACAGATACGAATGCCGTAAAGCTCTTGTTCGCGATCTTGAGGAAGGCGGATTCCTTGTTAAGACCGTTCCCCACGATCACAACGTTGGTACTTGCTATCGCTGCGGAACTACCGTTGAGCCCCTTACATCCGATCAGTGGTTCGTTAAGATGAAGCCACTTGCTGCTCCTGCTATCAAGGCTGTTGAGGATGGCGACGTTAACTTTGTTCCCGAGAGATTCTCCAAAAACTACTTCAACTGGATGAATAATATCCTTGACTGGTGCATTTCCCGTCAGCTTTGGTGGGGTCACAGAATCCCTGCCTTCTACTGCGACGAATGTGGACACATGGAGGTTTCAAAGACTGATATTACAACCTGCCCTAAGTGCGGCGGCAAAGTTCATCAGGAGGAAGACGTTCTTGATACATGGTTCTCCTCTGCTCTCTGGCCCTTCTCTACCCTCGGCTGGCCCGATAAGACTGCAGATCTTGCAAGATATTATCCCACCGACGTTCTTGTAACCGGCTACGATATTATTACTTTCTGGGTTTCCAGAATGATCTTCTCCGGTCTTGAGCATATGGATGAAAAGCCATTCTCCACCGTATTTATCCACGGCCTTGTTCGTGATGCACAGGGTAGAAAAATGTCCAAATCCCTTGGAAACGGCATTGATCCTCTTAAAGTTATTGAAGAATACGGCGCAGATGCCCTCAGATTTGCTCTTGCAACGGGTAACTCCCCCGGAAACGATATGAGATTCTCTGACGAAAAGATCGAGGCGGCAAGAAACTTTGCAAACAAGCTCTGGAACGCTTCAAGATTCGTTCTTATGAACTTAAAGGAATCCGACGAGGAGCTTCTTGCGAAGCCTGCTGATGCAGATCTTGCTCTCGAGGACAAGTGGCTACTTGATAAGTTCAATAAGCTCACGAAGACCGTTAACGATAACCTTACAAACTTCGAGCTTGGCATCGCTCTCTCCGAGATCTATTCCTTTACATGGGATACCTTCTGCGACTGGTATATCGAGATGGTTAAGAGTCGCATTTTCGAGGAAGGAACAGCTTCTTCCCTCACTGCAAAGAGAGTTCTCGTTTACGTTCTTACAGGAATCCTCAAGCTCTTGCACCCTTATATGCCTTTCATCACAGAGGAGATCTATCAGGCACTTCCCCACGGATGTGAGTCCATTATGATCGACAGCTATCCTGCATTTGACGAAGGTCTTCACTATGCTCACGAGGCTGACGACGTTGAGAGAATCATCGGCTGTATTACAGCTATCCGTACTCGCAGAGCCGAAATGAATATTGCTCCCTCAAAGAAAGCAAAGCTCTACGTTGTTACAAAGTATGAGTCCACCTTCCGCGCTGCAGAAAAGATCCTCGAAAAGCTTGCATCTGCCTCCGAGGTTATTCTTACCGAGGCATACGAGTCCGACGATGCAGTTATGATCGCCACCGACGCAGGTAACCTCTACATCCCTCTTGCAGACGTTATTGATTTCGAAAAGGAAAAGGCGCGTCTTGCAGCGGAAATGAAGAAAAATGACGGCGAGATCGAGAGAATTGAGAAAAAGCTTTCTAACGAGGGCTTCGTTGCCAAGGCTCCCAAGGCTGTTATCGACGGCGAGCGCGCAAAGCTCCAGAAATACCTCGAGATCAGAGAATCCTTGAATCAGGCTCTTGCAAAGATCTCAAAGTAATTATACCAAAATAAAATAGGTATTATCAATTCAATATGATAGAAAAAATTGTGAAAAACCCGCCCGAGGAAAACACGGTGATCTTTGCAGGCTACTATGAGGACTCGGGCGAGATAGAAAACATGATCATACCCGAGGGCATGGTGGAGATCGGAGAAAACGCTTTTCGTGGATTTAAGAATCTTAGCAGCGTAACTCTCCCGAAAACTCTGAAGAGGATCTCCGCCTGCGCCTTTGCAGGATGTGAAAATCTTGAGCGCGTGGTGCTGAACTTCGGTCTTGAGGAGATCCTCGACGAGGCGTTTTCCTCTTGCAGCTCCCTACGCCAGATCATCATTCCCGACACGGTAAAGCGCATTGGAGAGGGTGCCTTTGAAGCTTGTGCCTCTCTTACGAAGCTGAAGCTCTCCGAGTCTGTTTACATGATAGGAGCCTCCGCATTTTCCTTCTGCTTCAACCTTACCGAGGTGACAATTCCCGACTCATGCGTGCTTGTTGAATTTAACGCTTTTGCCAATTGCTTTTCCCTTGAGGGAGTGAAGCTTTCTGACAATATGGGACTGATAGACGAATCTACGTTTGAGGGGTGTCGCTCTCTGAAAGTGGTAGATATGCCAACTAAACTTGTCAAAATCGGGCGCAGAGCCTTCAAAGGCTGCACATCTCTCGATAACGTAATTTTACCAATTGGCACAAAAAGCATTGGGCTTGACGCCTTTGCAGACTGCACCGCATTAAAGAGGATCGCCATTCCAAAAGAGATGTCCGATATTGAGGACGAGGACGCTTTCGGCGGTTGCGATAACCTGACTGACATATCCTTTGGCGGAAGCCGAGAGTCTTGGGAATCTATACTTCACGGCAAGGCTCTGACTATCCAAAGGAGCGACCTTACCGTAGCGACGCCGAAAGTGGCGTTTATGAATTTATAGGAGGTAGCTTTGATGAAATATAAATGTCTTGTCTTAGATCATGACGACACGGTTGTGGACAGCAGCGCATCAATTCACTACCCTTCGTTTGTAGAGTATCTGAAAATTGCAAGACCCCATCTTGCCGATAAATACACCCTTGAAGAATACTTTGAAAAAAATTTCCATCCCGGTATTTTGGAGCTTTTCACCGACGAGATCGGACTTGATGAAAAGGAGCTTGCCGAGGAAGAAAACTTCTGGCGCGAGTTCGTAAAAAGTCATATTCCAAACGCTTACCCGGGCATAAAGGAGATCATCGAGGAGTTCAAGCGGAGAGGCGGAATCGTAGCAGTTGACTCCCACTCCGTAACCGAGAATATTATGCGCGACTACAAGAAAAACGGTCTGCCCGACCCCGACGTGATCTACGGCTGGGATATTCCAAAGGAGATGCGCAAACCTGCTCCCGGCACGATCTTTGATCTGATGAAGCGCTTTGACCTGGAGCCGGAGGAGATCCTTGTTGTTGACGACCTGAAGCCCGGCTACGATATGGCAAGAGGCGCGGGAGTTGACTTTGCTGCCGCCTCCTGGGCGTATAACGTGCCATCCATACGTGAATTTATGAAGGAAAACTGCGACTATTTCTTGGAAACAGTCGACGATCTAAAAAAGCTGCTTTTTGATTAAAGGCGACTGAAATTTAAGGAGTGCTGAAAATGAGAAAAGTATCAATTATCTTCTTTGTAGTGTTTATTATCTTGCTACTAACGTCTATGTTTCTTCCCTTTCCACCAGTAACTACTGCAATAATACGTTTTGCCATATTCGCATACCCTATCATGGTTCTTTTCCGTTTTGCATTTTTATTAGGCAAAGGAAGGGTGATCAAAGCTTTGGTGATTTATTCACCCACGCTACTCTTATGCGGTGCAAATTTAGTAAATGCTATAACATACTACGCTGAAAACAGCAATATCGCTCAAGGTGCGGAACACGCCCCCCTTTTTTCTCCCATGATTTTCTTGTATCCATAGCGCTAACCATAATCATGTCTGCTATTTATTCTCTCTTTACAAGAAAATCCAGATAAGATCTATATTTTGCCACCTCGCTTTGGGGTGGCACTTTTTTTGTGCTGACGCAGTGAGCTACTCATCACGGCAAAAAATACGCAAAAGAAATCTCAGATTATCCGCATTATCCGCCGCATATATTTCGTAGCGTGCGCGAATTGACGCGATTATAAATTATAGACTATATGTAAAATCTTCTCTGCCACTTGACAAAACGGGAGTTTTATGGTAAACTGTAATGTGGTTTGGTATGCGCCCGGCAAGGTCGAACACCTTCACTTACAATAAGCATACCAAAAGCTTGAAAAAACATCAGGAGGAGATCTTCATGAACATCAAAAACGTATTTTTGCATCTGCGGCTTGTGCTTCAGCACAAATGGCGCGTGTTTATCAACTGCACCAAGTGCGGTCTGCCATGGCGAGGCTTTATGCACGATATGTCAAAGTTCTCCCCTACCGAATTTTTCGAGAGTGCCAAGTATTATCAAGGAAATCGCTCTCCCATTACCGCATCGAGAAACGACACTGGCTACAGCAAGGCATGGCTGCACCACAAGGGCAGAAATAAGCACCACACCGAATATTGGTTTGACTGGGAATGCGACGTTCAGCCACTTATGCCCTACAAGTACATGGTTGAATGCGTTTGCGACAAGCTTGCTGCCACGAGAATATATCTGAAAAAGGGCAAAGATTACCCGAAGGATCATCCCTTAAATCACTTTAAGAGATTCTGCCGCGCTGACGTTATGAATCCAAAAACCGCGCTCTTTATTGAAACTGTTTTCACAGATCTCCAGACCCTCGGTGAGGACGGAGTTCTTAACAAAAAGTATATGAGAGCTACATACGATCGCGTGTGCCTCGACAAGGAAAATCCCTGATTTTGATAACTTTGATTTACATATAGGAGAAAAAACAATGCTTTACGACGTAATTATAATTGGAGCAGGCCCCGGCGGAATATTCTCTGCTTACCAGCTCACAAAGAAAAACGATAACTTGAAGATCGCTGTTTTCGAAGCGGGTAACGAGCTTAAGCGCCGCAAATGCCCCATCGACGGCGACAAGATAAAATCCTGCATCCATTGCAAGTCCTGCGCTATTATGAACGGCTTTGGCGGTGCCGGTGCTTTCTCTGACGGAAAGTATAATATCACAAACGATTTCGGCGGCTCTCTGCACGAATATATCGGCAAGCAGAAGGCTATCGACCTTATGAGATACGTTGATGAGATCAACCTTAAATTTGGCGGCGAGGGTACTAAAATGTATACCACAGCCAACAACGCTTTGAAGAAAAAGTGCCTCCAGAACAACCTGACGCTTCTCGACGCATCCGTTCGCCATCTTGGAACGGACATCAACTACGTAGTACTTGAAAATCTCTACAACCTCCTGCGCGACAAGGTAGAATTCCACTTCAACACCCCCGTTCGCAAAATCGAAAAGCTTGACGAGGGCTACAAGATCATTACCGACAACGGAGAGTATGAGGGTGCTACCGTTATTGCTTCCGTTGGTCGCTCCGGCTCAAAGTGGATGGAAACGGTTTGCGAGGATCTCGGTCTTAACAAGAAGTCCAACCGTGTTGATATAGGCGTTCGCGTTGAGATACCTGCCGCTATTTTCGAGCATATCACAGACGAGCTTTACGAATCCAAGATTGTTTACAGAACACAAAAATTTGAGGACAGAGTTCGCACCTTCTGCATGAATCCTCATGGTATAGTTGTAAATGAGAACACAAACGGCATCGTTACCGTAAACGGACACAGCTTCGAGGACCCCTCAAAGAAGACCGAGAACACAAACTTTGCTCTCCTGGTTGCAAAGCACTTCTCCGAACCCTTCAAGGATTCAAACGGCTATGCTGAAAACATCGTTCGCCTCTCTAATATGCTTGGCGGCGGCGTTATAGTTCAGAGATTTGGTGACCTTGAGCGCGGAAGACGCAGCACAAAACAGCGTATCGCAGAGAACCGCGTGCGCCCCACCCTTAATGCAACCCCCGGTGACCTCTCTCTCGTGCTTCCAAAGAGAATTCTCGACGGCATTATTGAGATGATCTACGCTCTTGATAAGATTGCACAGGGTATGGCTAATGATGATACTCTTCTCTACGGTGTGGAGGTTAAATTTTACAACATGGAGGTTGAGCTTGACGAAAACCTTGAAACCAAGCATCGCGGCCTCTTTGTTATCGGTGACGGCAGTGGCGTTACCCATTCCCTCTCCCACGCTTCTGCTAGCGGTGTTTACGTTGCAGACCTCATTACTGAAAGACTTAATAACAAATAATTTGAATTTACCAAAAGGGGTGCCTTACAGGCATCCCCTTTTTTTCGCAAAGATAAGATCGTACAGGGCATGGCGAATGACTCAAGCTACGGCACAAAAAACGCAGGTGTAAAGCCTGCGTTTTTTCATTACTATTTAATAAGCTCACGAATAAGCCCACGTTTTCAATGCTTTGTATGAGAACAGTATCCCCAAAGCTTTCGGAAAAAAACACCGCCGAGGTTGATCCCTCGGCGGTAAAAATTATCATTTATTTTTAATTTCAGTCAGATCTTACCGTTTAGCAAATGCTAATTACACGTTTGTGCAATTGTTAGCAACATCAACGATCATACCAGCCCATGCGCCCTCTGTGCCCTTAGGAACGGTGAACTCATGTCTTTGGCTGTTAGCGTAAACGTGGATCTTTCCAGAGCCTGCAACATCAACGTTTCTGATGTCATATGCGCTGATAAGGAAGTTGTTATCTGCACATCTGAAATCGTCACCGTAGAACTCAAGAGTTGTAGCTGTCAGGTAAAGACGACCAAGTGTTGCCTTATCCTTGCTTCTTGCACGGCTCTCTGCGATGAGGTTACCTCTTACCTTCTGGATAGCTGCGCTAGGCTGTGCGAAGTGTCTCTGAGAAACCTGATCCTTCTTTGTGCCTGCGATAGTTACGACAACGCCTATAAGAATACCGATAGGAGTAGCTACGATCATGAAGATAAGAACGATTAGAAGGTTGTACTTGATACGGATGGTAACGTCATTTTCATATGTATAGTTAGCTGTATCGATGCGAACGATTATATCATATTCGCCGGGGCTGGAGAAGCCCTTTCTAAGGAGAACCTCTTCGCCCTCCTCGTTTACCCAGTAGAACTTAACGTCGCTCTTCTTTACTTCATCAGGCATATCGCTCTTGATATCGAACTCGGGAAGATAATACTTGGTTCCGCCGCTTGTAAAGGTCTGGTTACGATCGATCTCAACGTACTTCTTAACGTCGTACTTCTCGATAATGATCTTTGCAGTCTTTACGATAGGAACGTAGTTATCGTTGCCACTTACAACTACTGTGATCTCATACTCACCTGCGTTAGTAAATGGAATGACCTGCTTGCCGTTAATGGAGATGCAGTAGCCGTTGTAGTAATAATCAAAGCCGTCAACACCCTCGGGAAGCTCACCAAGCAATGTAACATCTGTATATCTCAAAGCCTCGGGATCGTATGTATACTCAACGTCCTTGAAAGATACAAGGTGAGAGATGTCCTTCTGTGCAACTGTGATGGTTGCTGTGAGCTGGCAGTCTTCATATCTGCCCTTCTCATCGTGGAACTTTACTGTAACTGTGTAAACACCTGCATTGGTTGCATCATATTTTGAATAAGTAGCAACAACGCCCTCGGGAAGCTCACCGTCAAATTCAACGATGTGATCTTTACCGTCACCATAAACGTAATTTACGGAGTCCATCTTAAGTCCGCGAACCTTGATGAGGTCGCCGGGAACGATCTTGATGGTTGCCTTTGCGACATATGTAACGTAACCGTAGCCGGAAACGGTAGCAACTACCTCGTATTCACCGCAATCGGTCTGATCGTTGTTTTCATACTTAACCTCTACACCGTCAGGAAGCTCTGCCTTGATATCGATTCTGTGGGACTGCTCGTCGTAAGAGAACTCTGCGCCCTCGAATGTTACAAGATCCTTAAGAACCTCGCTCTCAACGATGGTGATATTTGCTGTAAGCACCAAGGTCTCATAGTTTTCACCGTAAAGAACTACTGTTGCAACGTGAGTTCCAAGCTTGCTTGCAGAGTTGTTGTAATACTTTGCATGAACGCCGCTAGGAATATTGCCCGCTACTGTGATCTCTTTGTCTTTTCCATCATAAACAAATTCCGCGCTCTCAAAGGTAATGCCCTTGATAGTGGTAGGAGTGATAGTAAGAGTAGCTGTGAGAACCTCAACGTTTGTACCCTTTGTCAAAACCGCTGTTGCTGCGTATGTACCGATGTCCTGGTGACTGTGGTTGAAATATTGGATTATAACGCCTGCCTCTTTAAGAGCATCCTCGTCTTCTTTGGCGAGAGTTAACTTTTGAGTCTTTCCGTTATATTCAACGGTTTTGTCTTCAAACTCAATACCTGTAAGGTCGATGGTATCGTCTGTTTCAACAGGAACTTCCACGCCATTTAATGCAGGCTTGGAAACGGAAGCCGCTGTATATGCTACGACCTGGTCTTCCTCTAGGAGTTTATGATTTGCTATAACCATAAATGCTGCGCCAACGATGGCACCGATAAGTACGCAAATCAAAAGACTCTTTAATACAATTCTGAATGCGCTTGTGTTCAAGACTACTGTCGTTGAAGCTTCTTTCTGGGGATTTTTGCTCATTTTAATTCTCCTCTGATATTTTTAGCACAAAATATAGTACTTCGTCTAAAAGTATACCACTTTCCCCGTGCTTTGTCAATATATATCATAAAAAAAGTTAAAAAAAACTTAAATAGATAAAGCACATCAAAGCGTCGTGAATAACAACTTTTTTAAGAAAAAGCAAACAAATGTCACCAAAAGTATTGTATTGGCAGTGTATTTGTGATATAATTAGCATGGAAAATAATGCACAGGAGGGCTTTTATGCGAATTTTTCTTATCAGACACGGCGAATCAATTGCAAACGTTCACGGAAATTACGAAAAGAGAATTCCCGATCATCTTGTATCGCTGACGGAAAACGGAAAGCGTCAGGCAGCACAGATGGGCGAGTGGCTGCGAGATTTTTGCATACGAGAGGGAGTTGACCTGACAAAGGCGAGGATCTGGCGCAGCCCATATCTCCGAACAAGACAAACATCCGAGGAGTTTAATAAGTCCCTCGGAATAACCGACATCAGAGAGGACATCACTCTCATCGAGCAGCAGTACGGACTTTTTGATTCCATTCCGTACGAAAGATGGGGAGAGCTGTATCCCAACGAATTTGAAGAATACGAGCGCCAGATAAACAACTACGGAAAATTTTACGCAAGATTCCCCTTGGGCGAGAGTCCTTTTGACGTGGCTATCCGTGTTCATCAGTTCATGGGAACTATCCACAGAGATTTTCGAAAATGGGGTGTTGACACCTTGTTTATTTTCACCCACGGCACTACCCTGCGCACCTTCCTTATGCGATGGTTCCACTACTCACCGGAATGGTACGATGCAGAGAGAAATCCGAAAAATTGCCAGATCCGTGAGATCCGCGACGGCAAGGATATGGGATACATAAATCAGGTTTGACCGGATAAGACGGCTTCACGGAAAGCCGAAAAACGAGTTTTTTAGCATGATGCTAACGGAGAAATAAAATGATAACGATCAAAGCTGCCGTCAGAAAACAACGGCAATTAAGAGATAAGATCTCGAGGCTGGAGTCCATCGAAGAACGGAATTATCTCGATAGTTACTACCTCGAAAAATACCGGAAAGAGCTGGACTATTACGGTAAAATCTTAGAAATATACAACGATTCTGCAAAAATCGACAAGAAAAAGGAGCTGGCACTGCTAGGGGAAGCAAGACGCAGAGATGAGATCCTAAACGGCAATCTTCTCTCCACCGTTCTCATGGTGTGTCTGCCCATTGCAATATACGTTTTCTTCAACAGCTTCTATTCCCTCATTGACTCCGTCATGTGCGCTACCATCAGCGCGGGAAGTGTCAGCGACGTTGCCATTCTTTCACAGATAAAGAACATGGTGAACGCCTTTGGCTCGGGAATTGCAGGAGGCGGTGCCGTTCTGGTTTCCAGATATTACGGCGCAGGAAAAATGAAAGAGGCGCGGGAGGCGTCGGGTAACTGCCTGACTATAAGTCTTATCACTTCCGCATTCATCTGTATTGTACTTATCCCTCTGGCGGGAATTATTTGTCGGGCAGTTGGCTGCACGGGTGACGATACGGGGCTTTACTTCTCTTTGCAGATGCTGGAGCTTGCTATCGTAGCAGTTAACACCATATTCATTGGACTTGAAAAAGTAAAGGGAAATTCCAAGAGAATATTCGCGCTTAACATTGGAGTCCTTCTCATAAAGCTGTCCCTCAACGCCATGTTCATTTACGTTATCCGCGTTGACAGCATCGTTTGGCTAGAGCTTTCTTCCATCGCGGCACAGAGCGCACTTCTGGCATATGCGCTTCTCACCATTTTCTCCGAGAACAACGCTCTGCGAGTAAGAAAAGAAAACCTCCGTCCGAGAAAAAGCTACATTACCCCGATACTTAAGCTTTCCATTCCCATTTTCTTTGGCAAATTCGTTATGAATTTCGGAAAGTTTATCGTAAATCTCCTCTCCAACATTTTCTACGGTGAGGCTACCGGTGGACTTATCGTTGGTGCTCTCGCTGTTTCAAATAACCTCAGCGGACTTGTTACCTCCCCGGCAAACGCCTTTGAGGAGGGAGAATCCACCATCGTCAGCCAGAATATAGGAGCAGGAAATTACAAGAGAACCGTCGACACCTTCATACGCACCTCTGCTGTGGTCATGACCTTCTCTATGATCGGATTTATTCTTGTCAGATTTGTTTTTCTTGAGGATCTTGCAAATCTCTTTGCCTCGACGAGAGTGGACGATGCTACCGAAGTTGAAAAGGCGTCAATGCTGGTTCGCTATATCAAGGAGGTCTACGTTTACGACTGCCTCTCCATTCCCACCCTTGGAGTTTGTGCCTCGGTGCTTGGTATCCTCTACGGATACGGAAAAACCTATCTTTCAACCATACTCAATTTTTCAAGGATAGCAACCAGGATCATCACCCTTGTGGCTCTCTATTTTGCAGGTATGAATTACACCGCAGTTGGCGTTGCCATGGGTATCAGCAACATCATAATCATGCTACTGTCGATCATGTTCTTTGTCATCTTTATGGCAAAAGAAAAACCGCTGAAAAAGCAGAAAATACAAGATATTTGACAACAAAACTTTACATAATCAAGATTTTAGGAGGATTTATTATGGGTTTACTAAAAAGACTTTTCAGAAGACGTGATGAAGATTACGAAGATCAGAACACGAGCTATGAAGAATCAGGCGAAGAAAAAGGCACTTGGTTCAACAACGAGGAAAATCGCAAAAGAAGCAGATTTAACCCCGATCCCGAGGGCATAGGAAGCATAGGAAATATGCTTGACGCCAGCTCTATAAAGAAAAACGGAGTGTAAGATCTTCGGCTCGGCATTTCGCTCCGCTTACACAAAACTTTACATAATCAAGATTTTAGGAGGATTTATTATGGGTTTACTAAAAAGACTTTTTAGAAGACGTGATGAAGATTACGAAGATCAGAACACGAGCTATGAAGAATCAGGCGAAGAAAAAGGCACTTGGTTCAACAATGAGGAAAATCGCAAAAGAAGCAGATTTAACCCCTATCCCGAGGGCTTAGGAAGCATAGGAAATAGGCTTGACGCCATCTCTATAAAGAAAAACGGAGTGTAAGATCTTCGGCTCGGCATTTTGCTCCGCTTACACAAAACTTTGCTCACAAACAAATTTTCCTATCACTGCCGCATCTCGATCTAGGTTGCGGATTACGGCAGGTTAATAGGATAAAACCTTCTCTTCTCTTTGTTTTTTTATATGCACAGATCAACTTTTCCAATGTCGCTCAAAATATTTATATTGACACGGGTAAGACTTTGTGTTATAATAAAGCAAATTACTATGGAAAGGAGCTACGCCAATGATACAGAAACAAAATTTGAGCTTTGCCACAATACCGTCGATCCTACTTTGGCTCGTAAATCTCTTACACGGATTTTTCACCTGGTGGGCGGTGGACGCCGGCGGCACGGGCATGGAAATGGGCGTGCTGTTCCCTATCTTCTTTGTTGAGATACCCGGGATGCTCGTTTTACTCATCTGTGCCATATGCATGATCGTTGTACGGAAAAACAGATCTCTTCTTGTCAGAACGGCTGTTCCTGCGGTTGTGTATATTCTTCAGCTTTTGGTTTTCTGGTTGGCGATTTTATATAAATAACATATGATTAGTAGAGGATTTTTAATGAGACGCGACTTTGATGATATTATTTTGTGCATACCGGCGCTGATGTTCCTTGCACTGAACGTTCTGCACGCTCCCTCAACCTTCTTCATTATCACCAACAACACAAGCATGCTTCTTACGGTAGCGGCACCTACTGCTATTCTTGATCTGATCGCAATTATCCCGATCATTGCTGCCGTAGTGTTCGTTATCATCTTCAGAAGCGAGATCTTGGCGGAAATAATGACGATAGTTTGCGTTGGCGCATTTATTTATCAGGGCTACTTCTTCTGGGTGCATATCATTCCTATCATGATAACATACTTGCCACAATAAATCGCGCAAAGGGCAAAAACGTTTTTTCACGGAGGATATATATGAAAGAATCAAGACGGACTGACGGAACGTACTTTATCCCCTGCATTCTCTTTTTGATAGCAAATATTCTTCATTCATATTTTACATACGTTTCCCTGACGGGTGATGCTCGTGGAGTTCTTGCGATGCTGGTTTTCATACTGTTTCACGCCACTCTCCCTTGGGCGATCATACCATTGGTTATCTTTCTTATAACCATCAGAAGATCTCCCTCCGCGGTGATCGCAACACTTATTTCTGTGGGGATCTACGTTTTTCAGATATTCCTGTTTTACCACGGAATGACACTGAATTGAAAATAAAACTTTATAAATTTGACTTGTTAAAAAATTACATACTAGGAGGTTTTAATTATGAAATTAGCAAGTGATTTTAGACGAGAGGCAAAAGGCGCCCTCAAGGGTCATTGGTTTGTCGCTCTCATTGCAGGTATTATTGCATCCCTGCTCGGCGGTCTTAACGGTACTACCACCGTAAGCTTCTCAATGGGTGGAAGCTCCAGCGGCGGTGACGTAGGTGGCTCCGGCGACGTTGTTGTAGGACCTGCGCCGAGCTTTGAAGAAATCTTCGCAGAGAACGCAGAGATCTTCGCTTTCATCTTCGCATTTATCGGCGTGATGTTCATGATCGGTCTTGTTATGTCATTTATCTACATGATCATCGGTGGCGCAGTTGGCGTTGGTTACTCAAACTTCAACCTTGATCTGATAGATGGCAATGACGCAAAATTAAGCACCATTTTCGCAAGCTTTGATCAGTGGAAAACTGCTTTTGGCGCAAGAATTCTCTGCGCTATCTACACAACACTCTGGTCCATGCTCTTCTTCATCCCAGGTATCATCGCATCCTATAGCTACTCTATGGTTCACTTCGTAATGGCTGAAAACCCCGAAATGAGCGCAAACGAGGCTATTCGCGAATCCAAGATGCTTATGAAGGGCAATAAGTGGAGATTGTTCTGCCTCCAGTTCAGCTTTATCGGTTGGATGCTTTTTGCAGTGTTCTTCACATTTGGTATCGGTATACTTTGGGTCGTTCCTTATCAGCAGGCAGCTTATGCAGCATTCTATCGCGATATCTGCCCAAAGAAAGTTGATAACGACTTCGTTGATAAATCAGGCTTCTGATACTGAGTTTTCATCTATAACGCAAAAAACGCTCCTTTTTGGGGAGCGTTTTTTGTTAGTTTCCGTCTTACTAACGATTTCTATTTGACTAATTCAGACCTTTTAATTCTTCTTTTTACAGGATTTTCAGTCCTCTTTAGCCTTTGGGAAGAAGATGACCGAGATCATAAATGAAATGATGGCGGCGGCGAGAAGATGAATACCAAGCTGACCGATTAGATCTGCTACAAAGGGTTTTCCTGCCTCCGGATGGAAGATCAGGCTTATTCCCTCGTCTGTTACAAAGTGGAAAAAGAAATAGTTGATTATGAACACTATCACCGAGGAAACGAATGTCACAAGCGATAGCTTTCTGAACTTGTTTTTCATCAAATTTACCTATTTTCGTTAAGTTTTATTTACTTAATTGTGCCGTGAGAGCATAAAAACTGCTCTCACGGCTTTTCTTTTTAAATTAATTATTATGATTTCTTGATAAGTCTTACGTAAAACTCAACGGTCTTTGCAATGGTAGCGAGAGGAATACGCTCGTTATTACCGTGGATAGTTCCGCGCTCTTCCTTTGAGAGAGCCATAGCGGAGAAACGGTAAACCTTGTCGGAAATTCTGCCCCAATGGCGGCTGTCGGAGCAAGCGACCATGAGATAGGGTGAAACGATTGCCTCTGGCCAGGTTTTGTGAACCACATCACGAACTCTGTCATAGCCCTCACCCTCAGTAAGAGAGATTCTTGAAGGATCGTTGCCCTCCAGCTTTTCAACCTTAACGTGCTCGTCCTCACAAACCTTTTTGATCTCTGCCATAACGCTGTCCTGGGTATCACCGGGAGCGAGTCTGTGGTTTGACATCATGTAAGCTACGGGAGGAATAACGTTTACGCCCTTTGAGCCCTCCATCATTGTGAAGGCAGTGGTGGTTCTGACAGTAGCGTTGAACTCTCCACCGGTGAGGCGTGTATATACGTTGAGAACAGGCGCGAACAGATCAACATTTGCAAAAATCATTCTGTAAAGGAACGTTGAATGACGGCCAAGGGTATCAAACATTGCTCTTGCAGCAGAGGAAAGACGAAACTTAAATGCGTGTCCTTCGAGCTTGCAGCAAGCTGCCGAAAGTCTGCCAATAGGAGTATGGGGCGCAGGAGAGGATGAATGTCCACCACCGCCCTTTACGGTGTATTTTACGTTGAGCATTCCCTTCTCACAAATACCGATGAGTGCCACGGGCTGCTTTACACCGGGGAATACGTTTTCAACAACTCCGCCGCCCTCGTCAACTACAAGACCGGGAGTAATTCCACGCTCCTCAAAGAGATCTACGATAGCAGGAGAGCCGCCACCGTTTATCTCCTCATTGCCGGAGAATGCAAAGTAAATATCGTTTTCAGGAACGAATCCCTCCTCAATAAGAGCCTCTGCTGCCTGAAGCGCACCGTTAAGAGTTCCCTTTGTATCGAGAGTTCCGCGTCCCCAAAGAACGCCCTTGTCGATAATACCCTCAAAAGCAGGCTTTTCCCAGTCCTCCTCTACCACGGAAACTACGTCAAAGTGGGACATAAGCACGGTAGGAGCATCTGATCTCTTACCTTTCCAGTGAAGAAGGATAGAACGGTCTGTGGGATATTCTGCGGTACATTTTTTGTATACGTTGGGGAAAAGTTCGGGGAGAAGTGCCTTGAAGCGTTCAAACTCACCGTTGTCCTCCATTGTACGGTCACGATTGGAGATAGTCTTGCATTTTATCATCTCTGCAAGGTCATGAGTTGCCTTTTCGCTGTTTACAAATACGGGTTCGATCTCCTCTGCCACAGCCTTAGCCGGCTTGAAACGGAGGGTACGAATAAGTATTATTGCTATCCCTGCAATGATGAGTGCCGCAAGGGTACAAATGATAAGCAATATAATTTCAGGTTTCATTTTTCTTCACCTCACAGTTAAACTATTCCCTTTTTGTAGAGAATTCTGGATACGATGATGGTGAATACTACACCTACGGGAACCATGATACCTACCATGGAAGAATCGAGAGCGTCAATGAAGATAAAGAGAACAAGCATGAGAGCTACGGGAGCAATAGCAAGCTTCCAGTTCTTCGAGATGAGAGCTACACCCAGCGCACCGAAGAGTGCAGGAAGCATCTGATCGAATGCGGGAGTAAGAATTGGGTTGGAAAGAGGTCCCGAGAGTGGAACAATGAGAATAACACCGATAACGATAATAACCGTTGTTACGATGGAAGAAACCGCAATAGCGATGGTGGAAACAAGCTCACCCTCCTCGCTCTTTGCGCTAACGCCTGCGTTCTCAAGAGCGTTAATAGCACAAGGAAGCTTTAAGTTAGAGATGTTACCTGTTACAAAGGAGAGATAGGAGCCGCCTGCACCAAGCATGGGGATGAAGGTAATAACCTCAACCACACCAACTGCCCAATACATAGGGGCTGTTGCAATAAGACCCATGAGAAGTCCTTGCCAGTCAGGCATAGCACGGAAAACGAGTGCTACTGCCACAGGGAAAAGGAGAAGGAGAACCATCATGGAAAGATTCCAGATAGTACCGTCTCTATGTACTGTATCCATGTAGGATAATTCTTTTTTCATGTTTTTCATCCGATAATACCTCCAAGCCAATTAGTAAGAGGAATAGCAGCTGCCATACCTGCTACCATACAAATGGGAAGCGCATAGTCATTAAGCCATTTCCATTTCAACTTATTGATAAGAAGTCCGCAAACGCACATAAGAAGCGCACTACAAGCCATTACAAAAACAGGGATAAGACCAATAGTGGACTCATATATGTGTGTCACAGATGTGCCATCAATGTTTTCTGTTGTGATCGAAACTCCTTCAGGGAATCTCCAAAGGTTAGAAACATCACAAAATACGAATCCAACAAAGGCGGAGATCATACCGATAAAGAGGGAGTTCTGGAGAATCTCAGACCACTTTGCATCCTTCTTTTCAAAGGAAACAAGGCCGTTCTGATATTTTTTCGCAACACATGGAACGAGCCAGATACCAACCATAATAGAAATGGTCATAACGGATGCTATGGTAACGTACTGAGTGGCAGTCATATTCTTTGCAAGTTCTGCAAGAGTTGTACCCATACCGCTGGCAGCGTTTGCAGCAGCGATAGCCTCATAAGAGAGGGAGCCAACTACGGAAAGGCGAAGCCAAGGGAGCGCGATACCAAGAGATTGAGAAAGTGCGATTACCGTAATTACGATAGAAACCGCAGGTGCGACGGTAAAGATTGCAGCGGTCTTGATGGTCTTATTGATCTTCGTCATATCCATGCCGATCTCTTTTGCACGGCGGTAGGACTTGATGAGGAAATAAACCGACTGACCGATTACTGCCGCAATTATCAATCCGACAAATACGAACAGTATAGGGTGATTTACGTTAAATTCCATTTTTCATTACCTTCCTTTTTCTTTTTTATATATAAAGTCACTAAAAATGGGCTATTTTGTAAAGCATAGTTTGCTTTTCAAGGGATAATTGAAGCCAAAGTGAGGCACGGAGATGTGAGGAGAATTTTGAGGGAAGACGAGGCACGGGGAGAAATGGAGATGCAGGCGTAGTTACCTACGTCAAATCGAGTGTCGCATCCCGTAACAAAGTATTCACCAAAATTCTTCCACAGATCATTTGTGATATAACTTCTTAGTCTGATACTTCGGCTCGCAAGAAAGATTCATGCCGAGTTTGCGGAATGTTTGGGCATCTGCTTGACTTAAAATTACTGTGGAATGAACCTCGCAGTGTCGGAGCTGTTCAAGAGCTTCCATTGCTCTTGCGGCCGTGGTACTCTTTGCCGCCGAGATCGACAGAGCTATTAGTACTTCTTCTATGTGAAGCCTCGGGTTATGATTACCTAAGATCTCTGTTTTTAAGCTCTGAATGGGTGCCAGAATTTCGGGAGAGATAACGTCGGTATCTTTATTGATACCCGCAATTGCCTTAAGAGCATTGAGAATAGCCGCGCTGGATGGGCCGAGGAGTGAGGAAGTTTTGCCTGTTACTATCCTGCCGTCGGAAAGCTCGATAGCTACTGCAGGGGCATCTGTTTCAACTGCCTTTGCAATGGCTGCCACAACGCAAGGACGCTTTTTCGTTACATCGATGGAAAGCTTTTGTATTATCAGCTCTATCTTGTTTACTTCCTGATCGTTTCCGTTTCCCTTTCGCTGATTGCAAAGAGCATTGTAATATCTTCTGATGATCTCCTGCTCTGCCGCTGCGGATACTGCCTCATTATCGAAAATGCAGCTGCCAACCATGTTAACACCCATGTCCGTGGGAGATTTATAGGGGCAAACACCGAGAATTCCCGTCAGCATTGAGCGAAGCACGGGGTATACCTCGACGTCGCGATTATAGTTTACGGTAGTAACTCCATATGCCTCAAGGTGGAATGGGTCAAGCATATTGACGTCGTTCAGATCAGCCGTTGCTGCCTCGTAGGCAAGGTTTACCGGATGGTTTAACGGAATGTTCCATATGGGGAAGGTCTCAAACTTTGCATATCCGGATTTTCTGCCCATCTTGCTCTCGTGATAGATCTGGGAGAGGCAGGTTGCCATTTTTCCCGATCCGGGTCCCGGTGCAGTTACGATTACTATGGATCTTGTTGCCTCTGCATATTCGTTTTTGCCAAATCCCTCATCGGAGAGGATGAGAGGCACGTTGTGTGGGTAGCCACTGATCTCGTAGTGCTTATACACCTTGAGTCCAAGATTCTCCAGCTTCTGCTTGAATGCCTCTGCTACGGCACTGGGCTTGAACTTGGTGATAACAACCGAGCCAACGTAAAGTCCCCAACCGCGAAAGGCATCTATCAGCCTGAGCACATCAAGATCGTAGGTAATGCCAAGATCTCCCCGCACCTTATTTTTTTCAATATCCTCTGCATTTATGGAAATAATTATCTCCGCATCGTCACGAAGCTCGGAAAGCATCTTGATCTTACTGTCGGGGGCAAATCCCGGAAGAACTCTCGAGGCATGGAAGTCATCAAAGAGCTTTCCTCCAAATTCAAGGTACAGTCGCTCTCCAAAGAGGGATATGCGCTCTTTTATCTTATTTGATTGAAGCTTGAGGTAACGCTCGTTGTCAAATCCCGGCTTGAACATCACACATCTCCTTAATAATTTCAATATTTCTATTATTTTAACACAGCACATCCGTTTTTTCAAGGGATTGGCTGAAATTTGTTGTCATTTTATTGCATTTTGTTTATATTTTGCGCAAAATCAAAAGCTTTTTTTATTTTTTCTTCATATATTTACATATTGTACTTGCATTTTTCCAAAAAAAGTGATAAAATTATATTAAACATGGCGCAAAAATGCGCAGAAAAGGAGTTATTTTATGGAAATTACAAATTCTTTACCATTAACAGGCCGTGAAGCCGGCAGAGAATGCAGAAAAGCTGTTTCAAGATGCAATTTCGCTGCATTTATCTACCTCATCGTGGCATCCATCGCCGCTAACGTTTTAGCAATAGGCGTCGGCGTTGTTTTAGGTCTTGTTTTCGGAGAGCAGGCAGAAGCAATTCTTGCAAATCCTCTTTATGAAAGCATTCTCACCTGGAGCCTTCAGATCCTCTGTATGTACGTAATTGCATACCCTGTGTTCCGCTCCCTCATAAAGCACCTGCCAAAGCGTGACATTACAGAAAAGGATAATCTCGGCTTCGGTCAGTTCATTCAGGTGTTCTTCGCTACACAGGCACTTATGCTCATCGGTTCTATCGTTGCAGGCAACGTTTCCGATCTTCTTAATTCAAAGCTTGGCATCATCGTTGAGGATACTACCTCCGAGCTTATCAGCGGCACTTCCCTTTGGATCGTTATTGCCGTTGTAGTAGTTATCGGCCCTATCTTCGAGGAGCTTATCTTCAGAAAAGGCTTCATCGATGCTATTGGCAATTACAACAGCCGTTTCGCTATCTTCATTTCCGCAGCATCCTTTGCCCTCTTCCACGGAAACCTCACTCAGGTTATCTACACCTTTGGCGCAGGTCTTATGCTCGGTTGGATATACACAAAGACAAAGAACATTATCTACCCCATCATTTTACATATGCTCATTAACTTCTTCGGTTCTGTTCCATCCCTTCTCATCATGGATAGCTACAACAGAATCATGGCTCTTCCCGAGGGCGCACTTGAGGGTGAGATCACAGATCCACAGATCCTCGCAGACCTTGCAAAGGTTAATGCAGTAGGCTATATGCAGTATGCCTTCATGTTCATCGGCGGTATTATGCTTATCTCCATGATCTTCGGTAGATTCTTCAAGCTTGATCGCAAGGGCGAGGTTAAGATTCCCTTCTTCTCAAAGCTTGGTATCCTTATCTTCAACGGCGGTACTTTCGTATTCGTTCTTTATTCCGTTATCAACATTATTGCAACCCTCTTCCTCCCAGTGCTTCTTCAGTACATTGAGAACATGGGTGTATAAATAATCCGAAAAACAATTCTAGGAGAAATGGCTATGTTACAAACGCCCTTTATTGACAAGATGGACAAAAACATCCCCTGGAACGAGTATCCACGCCCCTCAATGGTGCGCGATTCATTCCTCTGTCTTAACGGAGAGTGGGAGTTCCAGATTTCCGACACCGGAACACCAAAGGAGTATAGCGAGAAAATCATAGTTCCATTCTGCCCCGAGAGCGCACTTTCCGGCATAGGCAGATCTACGGAATATAAAAATCTCTACTACCGCAAAAGCTTTGCTCTCCCCGAGGGGTTCTTACCCGAGGGATATCGCCTGATACTCCACTTCGGTGCAGTAGACCAGGTTGCCGACGTTTATCTTAACGGTGAAAAGGTTGCCCATCACGAGGGTGGATACCTGCCATTCTCTGCAGATATTACCGATAAGCTCAAGGAAGAAAACGAGCTTCGCGTAAGAGCGAGAGATACCCTTGATCCAAAGTTCCCCTACGGAAAACAGACGAAAAAAAGAGGCGGAATGTGGTATACTCCCGTCAGCGGAATCTGGCAGACCGTTTGGCTTGAGGCTGTTCCGGAGAACTATATCAGCGGATTGAAGATCACGACCGACGATACCTGTGCTACGGTAAAGGTGTTTGCAAAAGGCGAGAAAACTCTCACCCTTGAACATACGGGAGAGGTTTTTACTTTTGACGGAGATGAAATTAAGATTACTCCCGAAAATCCGCAAAAATGGTCTCCTGAGTCACCTTTTATTTACAATTTCACCGTAAAATGCGGTGACGACCAGGTTAAGAGCTATTTCGCGCTCCGTAAAATTGAAGCAAAGATTGTTGACGGAATTCCAAGGCTTTGCCTCAACGGTGAGCCATACGTATTCACCGGACTTCTCGATCAGGGTTACTTCCCTGACGGTATCTTCCTCCCACCTACCAGCGAGGGATATGAGTATGATATTAAGCACTGCAAGGAAATGGGCTTCAATATGCTGCGCAAGCACATAAAGGTTGAACCGGAAATTTTCTATAACCTTTGCGACAGACTCGGTATGGTAGTGTTCCAGGACATGGTTAATAACTCGAATTATTCCTTCTTCTTCGACACTGCTCTGCCCACCGTTGGTATGAAACGCTTCCCCGACTTCCTTCTCCACCGCGATCCCGAGCATAGAAGGATCTTCCGCGAGCATATGCTCGGCACTCTCGAGCATCTCCATAACTTCCCCTCCATTCTCTACTACACCATTTTCAACGAAGGTTGGGGACAGTTTAATGCAGACAAGAATTACAGGTTGGCAAAGGAAGCTGATCCCACAAGAATCTACGACTCCACGTCCGGTTGGTTCTGGGAGAGGGAAAGCGACGTTGACTCCCGCCACGTTTACTTCAAGAAGGTCAAGCTCGGCAAGGTAACCGAAAAGCCCATCGTTATCAGCGAGTTCGGCGGATATTCCTATCGCGTTGAGGGGCATCTTTTTGGAGAGGACAACTACGGTTATACCTCCCTTGACGATCCCAAGGCTTATGAGGATAAATTCGTTGCTCTATATGAAAACGAGATCCTACCTATTATTAATAGTGGCGTGTCTGCGCTGGTTTATACCCAGGTTTCCGACGTCGAGGACGAAACTAACGGCATCATGACCTACGACAGAAAAGTTACCAAGATGGACGTGTCCCGCATTAACGACCTTATGATGAGAGTCAGATCGGCAATCAAAAAATAAAATCACGGCGCAGAAAGTCTGTGCAATAAATAAAAAATCAACCGTTAGCTTTTCCATTTTGGCGAGGCTAACGGTGTTTTTTGTAAAGTATTGTTTATTTTTTCATCTTAATTTCGAGAAACATTTTAAAAGATGAGATGCGTGACTTTAACATCACGCACCTCTGGGCAGTTTTTTTGGTTAAAAAAACTTTGAGTCGGTCAATTGTATGACAGGGCAATACCCAAAATTCAATAACCGGCATATTCTCATCTGAAATTTCCTCACGCCCATCGAACTAGCATGGGAAAATCCCAGGGTAAGACAAATTAATAGGCACAGATAACCTATTTTCATATATTCTATCACATTTTTTCAGCAAAATCAATATATTTATTAAAAAAAATTCGCATTTATTCAAAAAAATTACGGAATTTTTGGTTTTTTGTGGATTTTTATGGCAGATTTCGACTTTTTTATTAAAAACACTTGACATTGATGTTCATATATGCTATACTACTTTGGTAAAAGTTAATAGTCGAAACTAAGAATAGTTAGAGGCGCGGCTTATCAAGAGTAGCTTTTCACCGACTGAAAGCGGTCTATGGTGGTTTGCAAAAGGGGTTGCCGCCGAAATGTAATGCAGGCTTTGGGCATTGCGTTGGTCACTGGGATAATATCTTTTTGACTGTCACAAATTTTTGTGGAGTGCTACGTTCGATTTATCATAAAGGGATACCTTTGTTTGACGGTCGAGGCACTTGCTTCGGCCATTTATTTTTGCAAAACAAAAACTCGCCCAAAGGGCAAAATGAAAGGATGGTATTTTACCATGAAGAAAGTTTTAGCATTTGTTTTGGCGATCATGATGATCGCACTCACCCTCACCTCCTGCGGCGGCATCGATGCTTCCAAGGACCACGAAAACGTACTGAAAAACGGCAAGATCGTTGTTGGTATGGAATGTGCATACGCTCCTTATAACTGGACAACCACAACTCCCTCCGAAACAACAGTTCCGATCTCTAATAACCCCGGCGCTTATGCAGACGGATATGACGTTCAGATCGCAAAACTTATTGCAGAATCTCTCGGCGTTGATCTTGAGATAAAGGCTATCGAATGGGGCGGACTCATTGCAGCTCTTGAAGCAGGCGAGATCGATATGATCATCGCAGGTATGTCCCCCACAGAGGAAAGAAAGCTCTCTATCGATTTCACCGATACTTACTTTGATTCCAGACTTGTTATGGTAGTTCGCAAGGACGGCGCTTACACAGGTGCAAAAACTATTCAGGACTTCTCCGGCGCGAAGATCACCGGTCAGCTCAACACATTCCACTACAGCGTTATCGATCAGATAAACGGCGTTAACAAGGACACAGCACGAGAGGACTTCGGTGCGCTTATCATGGCTCTTGACGGCGGCGCAATCGATGGTTACGTTTGTGAAAAGCCCGGCGCTGAATCTGCAGTTTCCGCAAATGATAACTTCATGTATATCGAGTTTGAAGAGGGTGACGGCTTTGTTTGTGACCCTGCTGAATCCTCCATCTCCGTAGGCGTTCGTAAGGGCTCTGATCTTACAAGCATTATTAACGGTATCCTCTCCGGTCTTACAAATGCTGACAAGGAAGCTATGATGAATAGCGCAATTGCTCGCCAGCCTGTTTCTGAATAATTACCGTTTTTTGAAAAGTTTTATTTACAAAATTGTTGGTTTTTAGGTTAAAATGAGTTTGTTTGATTGGATAGTTAAATTAGTTGAAGAATATTGGGCGCTGTTTTTAAACGGCACGAAGAACACTCTTATAATGGCGCTGACAGGTACTATTATCGGCTTCATTATCGGACTTGCTATCGCCATTGTCAGAACTATTCCCGATAATAAAAATCTGCACCCTGCTCTTAAGGCAGTAAAGCACGGTATCAACTTCATTCTCAACGCTTATGTTGAAATAATCCGCGGAACCCCCATGATGGTTCAGGCGCTTATCATCTATTACAGTATCTTCGTTCCCATGAAGATGCCTGCTATGCTCTCCGCTATTATCATCATTTCCTTTAACACTGGCGCGTATATGGCAGAGATCGTACGAGGCGGTATCATGTCTATCGACAAGGGTCAGTTTGAGGGCGCACACGCTATCGGTATGAATCATTTTCAGACCATGTATCACGTAATTCTCCCCCAGGCTGTCAAGAACATCATGCCCTCTATTGGCAATGAGTTCGTAGTTAATATCAAGGATAGCTCGGTGCTCAGCATCATCGCTATCACAGAGCTTATGTTCATCGGTAAGCAGGCAGGCGGAACTTATGCAAAGCCTGTTCCCTCCTACATAATCTGCGCTATTATCTACTTTGTTCTCACTTTCACAGTCACAAGACTCCTTCGCCTTGTGGAGAAAAAGCTCTCAGGCAAGGATTCTTACACAATCTGCGGATCCCAGTCTGATCCCAGTGCAGAAATTCGTATCAAGGGCGAGGAGGCATAATAATGGAAAACACAAATAATAACGTAGTTTTAGAGCTTCGCCATCTTGAGAAGAATTTTGGTGAAAACGTAGTTTTGCGAGATATAAATCTCTCCGTTAAAAAAGGCGAGGTTATCTCCGTTATCGGCTCTTCCGGATCCGGTAAATCCACAATGCTCCGTTGCATCAATCTTTTGGAACAGCCCACCGGCGGCGAAATCATCTATCTTGGAAAGAACATTCAGGGCAAGGAATTTCAGCTCAACGATTACAGAACGAAGGTTGGCATGGTATTCCAGCAGTTCAATCTCTTTGGCAATATGACAGCGCTTGACAACTGCGTTAAGCCACAGATGATCGTGCTTAAAAGAAGCCGCGAGGAGGCAGAAAAGATCGCCCGCGACTATATCGAAAAGGTTGGAATGAGCGAATACGTCAACGCAAGACCGCACCAGCTATCCGGAGGACAGAAGCAGCGTATCGCCATCGCAAGAACTCTCTCCATGAATCCTGAGGTTATTCTCTTTGACGAGCCCACCTCTGCCCTCGACCCCGAAATGGTAGGCGAGGTTCTTGAGGTTATGCAGCGCCTTGCCAATGCAGGATTCACCATGATCGTAGTTACCCACGAGATGGGATTTGCCCGCGAGGTTTCCGACAGAGTTATCTTCATGGATGGCGGCGTAGTTGTTGAAGAAGGCACTCCAGATCAGATTTTCAATAACCCTAAAGAAGCAAGAACAAAGGAATTCTTATCAAAAATCCTGTAATTTTCAAACCAAAATTTACATTTTTATTGTCTTTTTGCTGTTTTTCTGATATAATGAATGTGGGACACAGAGATAAACTTTTATTTGCAAAATTAAAACTGACAAAAATGTTGAATAACAAATAATAATTTGACAAGGAGGTAAATTGGGTGAACAGAATATTACAGCATTTTGTTAAGGATCCATCAAAAAAATATATTCGAAAATTTCGTATATATCCCTCTTTTGCATACAGTAGTCTTGATAAATGGTTAAACAGAATGAGTAATTCAGGATTTCATTTAGTTGATAGCAACCTGATTTCTTTTTTGTTTGAATGTGGCGAACCAAAGAATAAGGTTTATTTTACATATACCGCGGAAAGCGGGCGTAACGATGATGGGAAATACAGTATTCCCTTAAGATATCCTTTTCTCAAAAAAACATATGGCGTTAAGCCAAAATACTCAAAGCTGAACAAAAATCAATCAAAGACATATTTGACAGTAGAAATAGATACAAAGAAAATTGATATAGAAAACGACGTTGGATATAAAGAACTCCTAAACGATCGAAACGAGCTTTATTGCAGGCGCGCGATCAGGAATGTTTTTATACTTCTTATTGCTATTTTGATATGCATTGTTGCTATAATTATTGACTTGCAGCTTTGATACGTTGATATACTGATAATAAAAAAGAGCGGGATTATTCTCCGCTCTTTTTTTAAGCTAGCTATAAATATTCTCTTTTATATTTTCATGACTGCGACGATTGACAACGAGATTTTGAGATAGAATCGCCGACCGGAGTCCGCGAGGCGTAAAAATCTACGTCAAGGATTTCAGTCGGCGATTATAGCCAAAATATCTAAGTTAATTATGCAAGCTCTGCGAAGTACTTGATAGTTCTTACCATCTGGCTTGTGTAGGAGTTCTCGTTATCGTACCAAGAAACTACCTGAACCTGATAGGTATCATCGTCGATCTTTGCAACCATTGTCTGGGTGGAATCGAAGAGAGAACCGTAACGGATACCGATAACGTCAGAGGATACGATCTCGTCGGTGTTGTAACCGAAGGACTCTGTAGCCTGTGCCTTCATAGCTGCGTTAACGGATTCCTTTGTAATGTCCTTGCCCTTAACTACTGCAACGAGGATTGTTGTAGAACCTGTGCAGGTAGGAACTCTCTGTGCAGAACCGATGAGCTTACCGTTGAGCTCAGGGATTACAAGGCCGATTGCCTTTGCAGCACCGGTAGAGTTAGGAACGATGTTCTGTGCGCCTGCACGTGCACGGCGAAGGTCACCCTTTCTGTGAGGACCATCAAGGATCATCTGGTCACCTGTGTAAGCGTGAACAGTTGTCATGATACCGGACTGGATAGGAGCGTAATCGTTAAGAGCCTTTGCCATAGGAGCAAGGCAGTTTGTTGTGCAAGAAGCAGCGGAGATGATCTGGTCATCAGCTGTAAGATTTGTGTGGTTAGTACCGAAAACGATTGTCTTGAGGTCGTTGCCTGCGGGAGCGGAGATAACTACCTTCTTTGCGCCTGCGTTGATGTGAGCCATGGACTTTTCCTTGGAGCAGTAGAAGCCTGTGCACTCGAGAACAACGTCAACGTTAAGCTCTGCCCAAGGGCAGTTTGCAGCGTCTTTTTCTGCGTAGATCTTGATTGTCTTGCCGCATACTGTGATGCTGTCGTCTGTAGCGGATACTGTGTCACAGTGCTCATATCTGCCCTGTGCAGTATCGTACTTAAGAAGATGAGCGAGCATCTTGGGGCTGGTGAGATCGTTGATAGCTACGATTTCGTAACCCTCTGCACCAAACATCTGTCTGAACGCAAGACGTCCAATACGGCCGAAGCCGTTGATAGCAACTCTAACATTTGCCATAATTAAAAATCCTCCAAAATTTAGAAATTTATTTTTATTTTGCTTGTTTTCTTGGTTTTTTTAAGGGATTTTTTGTCATTCCCTTCTGTTCCATTGTTAATTATATCACAAAACTTTTAAATATACAATAGTTTTAAGAAAAAAAATAAAATTTGTTACATACATCCAAAAATATCCTTTCCCTACGGGAAAATTTGTGTAATTTCATGCTTGACAAAAGGAAAAAAATCTAGTATAATATTTCCGACCGAATGGGGCAATCGCGCCGTATGTTGCCGAAAGGTATTACGGTGAGGAAAGTCCGGGCATCGTAGGGCGGGATAACGGATAACGTCCGCCGAGGGCGACCTCCGGGAAAGTGCAACAGAAATATACCGCCTTAACTGTTATGGTTGTTTCGGAAAGGGGGTTTTTATGGCGCTGGGCGTACGAGCGTACGTCAAGCCTGAAAAACGTCTGAAATTCTACAGAATTTGTTCCGGAAGAACCATAGCAGTTAAGGTAAGGATGGAAAGGCGAGGTAAGAGCTCACCCACTCC
>JAZNPB010000008.1:0-123778 GCA_045589435.1 Eubacteriales bacterium
TGAGGTGGCATTTGACTTTATAGGAAACAGCGTTGATTCATGTATGGAAATTGCTCGAAAGTATAAAGCAAATATATTCTGGAATGAAATGCAGTACCTTTATACCTAAAAAGTATAATTATTTTGTGTATATACTTCACCTTGACTGTATTGCCGAAGCAATGAATCTGTTAAGAGACAGAAAATACTAATCTAATACACTAAAACACAGGGCGGTTTGAGTAAAATCAAATCGTCCTTGACTATTTTATTGCGGTGTGGTATAATTACACTGTTAATATAGATCATAGATAGGAGCATTTTATGAAGAATTATGGGAAAAAGGAAAAAGGGATAATTGCGCTTGCCCGATTGCACCTTTGGGGTTGGATGGTCATTATGTTTGGATTACTCATGCTTTTTCCGGAGGCGGCATTATGGTTTTTATTTGCAGGATTTCTCATCAGCTCTATTTGGACGTTCGTTGGATATAACCGTAGGTGGAAACATATTTTCTGCTCTTGGCAAGTTGCAACTCGTCATTCCATTGTATCTATGACACCGAATAATATCAGGTGGGGCTGGATAAATAAAGGCGACGTTTATGCTATATCAATAATCGAGTTTGTAATGTCGCTTGCGTGCCTTTTCTGTGCCATATTGGTGGAGATAGGTGTTATAGCAAAATAATCAGGACATTTTTTAGTTTTACGAGGTAATTATGAATTTTGACGTTAATAAATTAGAGTGGACAAGAGAACCGGCAGATTGTTTTATTTCTGCTGAAAAAATAGAGATAGTAACGAAACCTCATACGGATCTATGGCAGAGAACCTATTATCATTTCAGAAACGACAACGCGCCCGTTTTGCAGATGAAAACCGATGAAAAATTCTTCTCATTCACCGTAAAGACCGAGTTTGAAAGCAAGCATAGATTCGACCAGTGCGGAATAGTTATGTACCTTGACAGCGAAAATTGGCTCAAGGGCTCGATAGAGTATGAAAACGAAAAATTTCAGCACCTTGGCAGCGTTGTTACAAACAACGGTTATTCCGACTGGGCAACGACAGAGATAGACGCAACCGTAAAATCAATGTGGTACAGACTCAGTCGCAGAGAGGATGATTACCTTATCGAATGCTCGGAGGATGGAGTGGTATTCAAGCAGATGCGAGTTTGCCATATGTGGAGAGGTGACGGTAATATCCGCTTCGGCATCTATGCCTGCAGCCCAGAGGATTCATCATTCAAGGCCACCTTTACAAATATGGAAATAACTGAATGTAAGTGGCTCGCCCATGATGGTCAACAGCCGGATTGAACTTCCGGATATTTTTTGAAAATCGCTTTTTGGAGAAAATTATGGGATCGATTTTTGCTAGTACAAAGAATGCTCGCCAGATTTTAGAGGGTAGCACGAGATTTATTCGCAGCGACGTTCCCGTGTCCGTTTCCGAGGATGAACGACTGTGGCTGATAGAAAATAACGTCAGGGAGATCGTTGATCTGAGAACGGATGAGGAGAGGGAGAAAAAGCCTTGTCCTCTTGCTTTCGATGAAAGATTTAACTATCACAAGGCGCCGATCAGCGGTGGCAGCAGTATACCAAAATCCCCAGATCACGTGTCCAAATCTTACATCGGAATGGTAGACGAGGCACTGGAAAAGACAATCGATTTTATGCTAAGCTCCCGTTCAGGCGTTCTGTATTTTTGTAATGCAGGCAAGGACAGAACGGGTGTGGTTTCGGCTATATTGCTTCGCAGCCTTGGGAAAAGTAGGGAATACGTAGTTGAGGACTACATGAGATCGAAGGATAATCTTGCAGAAATGTTAAAATCCTTCGCAGCACAAAACCCACAGGTGGATATAAACGTAATAATCCCGTGCGAAAGATACATATGTGAATTCCTCGATTGGCACGAGAAAAGACAACTTAAATACAAGTAAAATGAAAAACAAGCGTATAGATGCTCCCTGAAAAAAGGGAGCATTTTTTCTAAAAATGACAATTAATATTTACAAAAATCCTGATTTTGTGTAAAAATGAGAAAAAAACAAAAAATAATAATCAGGAAAAATATACATCTTGCATTTTTATTTCGGTTATGTTATAATATATAAAAACGCTTTGGAGGAGATCATGAAGTACGGAAAAGTGGTTTCGGGAAAGTTCATTTCGCGGCCCAACAGATTTATTGCCATAGTTGAAACGGATGAGGGGCAAGAGGTTGTTCACGTTAAGAATACAGGCAGATGTCGCGAGCTTTTGATTCCGGGTTGCCGGGTGTTCCTTGAGAAATCGGAGAACCCAAGCCGAAAGACTAAATACGATTTGATCGCTGCTGAAAAAGGAGATCTGCTCATAAACATGGACAGCCAGGCACCAAACAAAGTCGTGGGCGAGTGGATCGTGGAGTCCGGTTATTTCGGTGAGATCAAACTTTTACGCCCGGAGTTTACATATGGTGGATCCCGAGTTGATTTTTATCTTGAAAGCTCTATGGGGAAGATCCTTATTGAAGTAAAAGGCGTCACCCTTGAAAACGAAGGAGTTGTCAGCTTTCCCGACGCTCCGACAGAGCGTGGAATAAAGCACCTGCGCGAACTTTCGGGTGCAATAGATGAGGGATATTTGGCTTACGTCATATTCGTCGTTCAGATGGATGAGGCACTGTATTTTACGCCAAACGAAGAGAGCCACCCTGGATTTGCTCGGGCGCTGCGAGAGGCGGTAAGATCAGGCGTTACACCCCTTGCCATCACCTGCAACGTAGAAAAAGATTGCCTAACCGCGAAAAAACTCATAGATATTCGCTTATAATTTTCTATTTTGCGGTTGAATCAAAAAATGTGAAAAAATTAACGATAAATTTTGCAAAAGTAGTTGCATTCGGTAAAAAAATGTGTTATAATGCTATTTGGTGAAAGTTGCATATAATTAAAAATTATAAATGTAAAAATAAAAACCAGGAGAAAGCTATGTATAAGATAGTAAAGAAAAAAGTTCTTAATCCCACAGTTACTATGATGGACATTGATGCTCCATTCGTAGCAAAGAAGGCTGAGCCAGGCCAGTTCATCATCCTCAGAGTTGACGACGAGGGCGAAAGAATTCCTCTTACCGTTGCAGGTTATGACAGAGAAGCCGGCACTGTTAAGATCATCTTCCAGGTAGTTGGCGCTACCACAGAGAAGCTCAATCACCTTGAGGAGGGCGATTGCCTTGCAGATTTCTGCGGTCCTCTTGGCGTTCCTACTCATCTTGAAGGTCTTAAAAACGTTTGCATCGTAGGCGGCGGTGTTGGTTGTGCTATCGCACTTCCTATCGCACAGAAGCTTCACGATATGGGCGTTAACGTAACCAGCGTTATCGGTTTCAGAAACAAGGATCTCCTTATTCTTGAAGACGAGTTCCGCGCTGCTTCTTCCGAGCTCCACGTTATGACAGATGACGGCTCTTACGGAAGACAGGGCAACGTTTGCGTTCCTTTGAACGAAATGTTCGGCGAGGGCAAGACATTTGATAAGGTTATCACCATCGGTCCACTTATTATGATGAAGTTCGTTGTTGAGGCTACCCGTCCTACAGGTATTCCTTGCGACGTTTCTATGAACCCCATTATGATCGACGGTACAGGTATGTGCGGTGGCTGCCGTCTTACTCTCAACGTTGACGGTAAAAAGGTAACAAAGTTTGCATGTGTTGACGGCCCTGACTTCAACGGCTATGAGGTTGATTTCGACGAGGCTATGTCCCGTGGCTCTATGTACTACGGCTTCGAGCGTCATAAGCACGAAGAAGCTTGCAATCTTTTCAAGAAGGAGGTAAAATAAGATGGCAACCAAACCTAACATGAGTTTGAAAAAGAATCCTATGCCTCATCAGGATCCTCACGTTCGTGCGAGAAACTTCTATGAGGTAGCAACAGGCTACACCGAGGAAATGGCAATTGACGAGGCACTCAGATGCCTTAGCTGCAAGCATATGCCTTGTGTTGCAGGCTGTCCTGTAAATATACATATTCCCGAATTTATCAATAGAATCAAAGAGGGCGATTTCGAGGGCGCATATCAGGTAATCAACAAGTCCTCCAGCCTTCCCGCAGTTTGCGGTAGAGTTTGCCCCCAGGAAACACAGTGCGAGTCCAAGTGTGTTCGCGGTATCAAGGGTGAGCCCGTTGGTATCGGTCGTCTTGAAAGATTCGTTGCTGACTGGCACAATGCACATAGCGAGGCAGCTCCTGTAACCGCTCCCAAGAACGGTCACAGAGTAGCTATCGTAGGTTCCGGCCCTGCAGGTCTTACTTGCGCAGGCGACCTTGCAAAGGCTGGTTATGACGTAACCATTTTCGAGGCTCTTCACACAGCAGGTGGCGTTCTCGTTTACGGTATCCCTGAGTTCCGTCTTCCTAAGGCTATCGTTAAGAAAGAGGTTGACAACCTTAAGGCTATGGGCGTTGAAGTAATGACAAACATGGTTATCGGTAAGACTCTTACTATCGACGAGCTCTTCGAGATGGGCTACGAGGCAGTATTCGTAGGCTCCGGTGCCGGTCTTCCTAACTTCATGGGTATCCCCGGTGAGTCCTATAAGGGCGTTTACTCTGCAAATGAGTTCCTTACAAGATCCAACCTTATGAAGTCCTACCTTGACGATCCTGAAACTCCTATTATGAAGGGTGGTAAGGTTGCAGTTGTTGGTGGCGGTAACGTTGCTATGGACGCTGCAAGAACAGCTCTCCGTCTTGGTGCAGAAAAGGTATATATCGTTTATCGTCGTTCCATGGATGAGCTTCCTGCTAGACGTGAGGAAGTTGAGCACGCAGAGGAAGAGGGAATCGAATTCAGACTCCTTTGCAATCCCACAGAGATCCTTGGCTACAACAATCCTGATGACAGACGCGATCCTAAAAATGGTTTCGTAACAGGTATGAAGTGCGTTAGAATGGAGCTCGGTGAGCCCGATGCAGCCGGAAGACGCCGTCCCGTTGAAATTCCTAACAGCGAGTTCGTACTTGACGTTGATACAGTTGTTATCTCCATCGGAACATCTCCTAACCCCCTTATCAAGTCCACAACAAAGGGTCTTGACGTTAACTCCCGCGGTGGTATTATCATTGAAGAAAATGGCGCAACCACAAAAGAGGGCGTTTACGCAGGTGGTGACGCTGTAACAGGCGCAGCAACAGTTATTTCCGCCATGGGTGCAGGTAAGGTAGCTGCAAAGGCTATCGACGAATACCTTAGCAAATAATTTAAGGCTTAGACTTTTTGGCTATAATCGCCGAATTCCCGGAAGCTCGCATCAGGTTTCTGAAACTTCGCCTAGAATTAGGCGATTTTATCTCAAAAAAATGTCACACAAAATTTTGAATTCAATCAAAAATGTGATCAATTTCGAAAAAACCTCTAAAATGCAAATGATTGTTTGCAAAATTGCACAAAAAGAACGGATCAACTCCGTTCTTTTTTGTATTACACTACAAAATCGGCTAAATTAATTATTGTTTTTCCTTTGCTTTTAGCATATTTTACAGCTTCGTAGGCACCTCCAAAACGGTGGGTAATAAACGCTATGATCATATCGGATTTTTCAACCATAGCTCTATTCCTGTAGATGATAGCAAATTTTCGAGGTACATTTTCCAAAGAAGGATAAAGGACGCTATCATATCCTTCGGTACATTGATAGTCAACATACGGGATAACAAGGGTTATGGTTACATCGTTGATGACAGATCTGAAATCTTTCGCGCAATTTAGTGCAAATCTGTCAAAATTGCCATACCCTCCAAGCAAAAATTCTATATGTTCATCTTGCGCGTTATTTTTTGCTTTTACCAATATATCAAAAACGCGTTTTTCATAGTTTTCATCACAAACAAAATTTCTGTGTCCGAAAAAACTGATTTTCATATCCCCTCCTGTGTAGGTATGCCTACATAGATTATATCATATATGCAAATAAAAATCAACAGAAATATGTAGGTACACCTTCTTATATTTTCTCCCTAATACTGATACAATATATGTAGGTACAACTACATTATGGAAAATGAGGAAGGGATATGACTGTAAATAATGCTGTAGCTAAGCGCATTTCTGCTTTGCTGAAGGAAAAGGGAATATCGCAGTACAGGCTTGAGCAGGAATCAGGTATTCAGCACGGAAGTATGCAGTGCATAATGAACGGTCGTAACAAGACGGTTACTTTAAGCACGATAATGATGCTTGCTAGAGGATTTGGTATGTCACTTTCTGAATTTTTGGATGATGATATTTTTTCTTCCGATGAAATAGATCTCGATATGTAAGAGCCACTTTTTTGTGGCTTTTCTTTTTTTGAGAAAAAACATCTGTAACCTATTGCATAAATAAAGAAAATATGCTAAAATAATAGAAACACTAAAATGCGAGGTGCGATTTATGAAATCCATCAGAGATATATACAAAATAGGTAAAGGTCCTTCATCATCTCATACAATGGGCCCTGCAAAGGCTATGAGCATTTATGTTTCCGAGCATCCGGAGGCAGAGGCGTATCACGTCGTTCTCTTTGGCTCTCTTGCAGACACCGGTCGCGGACACGGAACTGATAAGGCAATTGAGATGGAGTCAAATAAGCCGGTAACAATTGAATTTAACGTGGTAGACAGAGATCTTCCACACGAGAACACCATGGATATTTATTCTATTGTGGGTGGTGAGCGTGTTGACAAACTGCGCGTTATGAGTGTTGGCGGTGGAGATATCCAGATAGAGGGCAGAGGAGATCCTACATTTTCCGACGTATATCCCGAGAAGACCTATGATGCAATCTCTGCTTTTTGTAAGAAAGAGGGAATTCGCCTTTCGGATTTCGTATATCTTCGTGAGGGCGAGGAGATAATTCCTTTCCTCTACGACGTTTGGACAGTTATGAAAAACGCCATTCATCAGGGACTTACAACCTCTGGAATTCTTCCCGGTGGACTTGATGTTGAGCGCAAGGCGCAGTATCTCTATAATCAGCGCCATATAGATGAGAGTCCTATCACAAGAGAAAACCGCATTGTTTGCGCATATGCATATGCTGTAAGCGAGCAAAACGCTGACAACGGAACTATCGTAACAGCTCCAACTTGCGGAGCTTGTGCCGTTTTGCCATCTGTTCTGAAATATATGCAGGAGCGCCATAACTTCAGCGACAGACAGATCATCAACGCTCTTGCAGTAGCGGGACTCATTGGAACGCTCGTTAAGACAAATGCTTCTATCAGTGGTGCTGAGTGTGGCTGCCAAGCAGAGGTTGGAACTGCTTGTTCTATGGCATCTGCTGCTCTCGGTGAGCTTTTCGAGATGGGACTTGATCAGATAGAATACGCGGCAGAGATCGCATTTGAGCATCATCTCGGTTTGACGTGTGACCCCATTTGCGGTCTTGTACAGATCCCTTGTATCGAGAGGAATGCAGTAGCAGCTATGAGAGCTATCAATGCTGTTAACCTTGCGAATTTCCTTTCGGGTTCAAGAAAGATCTCACTCGATCTGGTTATAAAAACAATGTATGAAACGGGCAAGGATCTGTCACATCACTATCGCGAGACGTCTACCGGTGGCCTTGCGAAGCTGTATATGAAGCACACGAAAGGCGAGGATTAAACTCATGGAAAAAGAGAAAATAGACCGCATCAACGAGCTTGGCAGGCTTGCAAAGCAGCGCGAGCTGACGGTTGAGGAAAAACGCGAGAGAGAAGAGCTGCGCGCAGAGTATATCAAATTCTTCCGTTCGCAGATCAGAGCGGAAATCCCGAAAAAGGATTAAAAATGTAAATAAATATTCTCAAATATCACATATTTTGTAAAGGATAATGAAATGAAAGTTTGTAGCATTTGTGGAAAAACAACAGAAAACGAGGACGCCCCCGTTCTCACTATCAGTGGGTTTGGAAACGCGAGATACCTCTGTGACGAATGCTCCGGCGAGATGGACATAGCCATTTCTTCAAAGGATGTAGACGAGATCGAGGTTGCTATATCTACCCTTGGTGAAAAAATGAATAAGGCGAAGGATGATGCCGCTAAAGCTGCCCTGTATAGCTTTATTCAAATGGCAGGATCAAGACTCACAAAGATCAAGGCAGGCGAGTATGATTTTGCGGTAGATGAAAAATTCCAGGAGAAGCTTGAGGAGGAGGGATTTGACGAGATTCCCGAGGAGCTTCAGGAAACAGAGGAAGATAAGGCTCTCGACAAGAAGGATGCAGAGAATCAGGAAAAGTTCGATAAGGTTATGAACTGGCTTATCGGCATTTGCCTTGGCATTACTGCCGTTTTCATGCTTATCAACCTTTTCACCTGACATAACTTAACCCCAAGAACTAACGTTCAAGAAATAAAAAACGAGCATATTCCCCTCGGCTGTAAAATGCCGGAAAAGGTGTATGCTCGTTTTCTTTTTTAGTCATATAATTTATATTATTCCCGTAAGATTTAATAAAATTTTATCGGGGGTAACATGTCGAAAATTAATTTGATTTCAGCTGTCACGTCCCTTTGTGCAGGGCTTTTTCTTTTAGTTTATTTTGGATTTTTCTTTATCAGGCGACCGCATATTTGTGTTAGAAAAACGTTAGCGGGTCTTCGTAGCAGAGATGAACGTCGCGCTCTTACGTTGGCTCTTGCCGGAACTCTCGGAGTGGGAAACATCTACGGAGTCGCACTTGGAATTATGGTCGGCGGTGCGGGGAGCGTGTTTTGGCTGTTCATATCTTCCATTTTTGCCATGGTGGTTAAATATTCGGAATGTGTTCTTGCTGCGGACGGCAATTTTTCAGGAAAAGGAATGATGGTGCCTATTGAAGATACCTTCGGCAAAGCGGGAAAACTCATTGCCAAAATATACTGCCTCCTCATGCTGCTCTTATCGCTTTTTATGGGGGCATTTATTCAGTCGGATAGCATCATCACCTCTGCATCTTCTTTTTTACCGCCCTCGAAGATTCTGATTGCCTCTATATTTCTAATATCTATATTTGTCGCAACCTTTCGGGGTGGGGAAGGTATAAAAAACGTTGCAGAGATGGCGATCCCCGTTGCCTCGGCGTTCTACATTGCTCTTTGCCTAATCATTATAATAAAACGCGCTGATATGATACCGGGAGTCGTGGTGTACGTAATGAGATCTGCGTTTGAGCCGAGAGCTCTTTTATCGGGAGTTGCAATTAGTCAAGGATTTTGCCGAGGACTTCTTTCGAACGAGGCGGGTGCAGGCACATCGGCAATGGCACATTCGGAAGTAAAAAGATCTGCGTCTGATGCAGGACTTTTTGGTATTTTGGAGGTGTTTTTCGATACAGATCTGCTCTGTATGCTGACTGCAGCAGTGATCCTTTTGGAGGTGGATTCTCCCGGAAAATATCTAGCTCCCATGGATCTGATTTTCTCTGCATTTAGTAGTGGAGCAGGAAAATTATCGCTTGTTCTTCTCCTTATCTGTATATTTCTTTTTGCCCATTCCACCGTCATTTGTTGGTACTATTACGGAACTCGCTGCCTTGAATATCTCGGAGTGAAAAACCTTATTATTCCGTTCGTTTGTACATTCTTTGTATTCATAATTTCGCCAGCGTTTATTTGTGGATATTTTGCTGTTTTTGCAAGTGATCTTCTGCTGTTTTTAATGTCTGTACCAACCGTTATCTCCCTTATCAAAAATGCAAAAAGAATACGGAAAATATCGGAAAATGCAGGTTTAATATTGTGTGAAAAACCTAAAAAGGCAAAAAATAAAAAAGCGTATTTTCGATAAAAACACGAAAAAACGCTTTAAAATGTAAATTAAAGTAGTCTTATTCTAGAGTTTACAATCGTGCCTGATGAGATGAGTGCATCTATACGCTCGTTACATTCTGCTTCGCACATCTCGCCGCTAACGAATGCGCGCTCACCATTATCGGATATGAATTTAACCTTGCCAAATGCAGATTCTATCATCTCGTCAGAAGCACCTGAAAGTGCTATATAAGATCTGCATCTATAGGAGAGAAAGTCTTTTGGAGCGCCGTCCTTTTTCATGAGAGGAGCCTTAAGGCTTGTGCCGCTGACCATCACCTGCATAAGGTCGCCAACTACCGCAGAGGCTGTTGGACCTGCTCCCGCGCCGGGACCGTAGAACATTACGCTACCGATAGGTTCTCCGAGAACTTCTACAGCGTTGTATACGCCAGAAACGCTGGAGAGGGGTTCATCGTTTGGAATCATGAAGGGGGCAACCATGGCAAAAGCCTCATTCTCATCCCTTACAAATCTGCCGAGGAGCTTTATTTTCATGCCAAGCTTTTCGGCATTTTGCACGTCTGCCTTTCTGATCCTTGTAATTCCTTCCGTGTGTACGTCGGAAACGTTCCAAAGTTTCTCCGAGATAAGAGCAGAGAGTATGGTGATTTTCCTTGCTGCATCTGTACCGAGAATGTCTGCATCGGGATTTCTTTCTGCATATCCGCGCTCCTGGGCGTCAGCGAGAGATTCTTCAAATCCTGCGCCAAAGGAGAACATTTTCGTGAGAATGTAGTTTGTAGTACCGTTGAGAATACCTCTGACCTCGCGTATCTTGTTATGGGTGATAAATGAGATCATAGGAGCAATAACGGGAATTCCACCGCCTACCGCAGCTTCAAATCTGTAAGTAACGCCGTTTTCTTTTGCCACTGCCAAAAACTCGTCACCAAAGTTTGCAACGACCTCTTTATTTGACGTGATAACGTGCTTTCCCCTGCGGAGTGCCGCGATAGTATATTCGTAGGCTGGGTGCGAGCCACCCATAACCTCGATTACGCAGTCCACCTCCTCATCTTTTTCAATGACTGAAAAATCGTGAACGACTTTCTCCGAAAATTCCGAGTCAGGAAAATCTCGCAGATCGAGTATGTATTTGATATTTATTTCGTCGCCGCCGAGTTTTGTTACCTCGGCGTTATTCTTTGTTATCAGGTATGCAACGCCCGATCCAACGACGCCAAATCCCAAAATCGCAATATTGATCATTTATACCTCCAAAAGAGTCGCACATAAAAGCGTAAGACTGACTAAAAAACGGGCTGTCATTCGCGAAGAAGGACAACCCGAATAATATTAAAATTATATCATGGACTTGTGGCTTTGTCAAGACGTTACTTGACGCCAAGAGAGCTTTTTTGGGATTCCTCCGAGATGTAGTCCAGAGGATTTACGGAAGTACCTGAAACCAAGATCTCAAAATGAAGATGAGATTCGTCTGCAAGCTCCACAAGGGAAGTGTCGCCGACTGTACCGATCTTTTCCCCCGCACGAACGCTGTCCCCAACCTTTACGGTGACTCCGTCATTTGATAAATTTGAATAAACGCTAACAATTCCACCGGTATGAGAGATCTCCACGGTTTTGCCGAGAAAATGATCGTTTTTAACTGCACTTACTGTGCCGTCTGCAACTGCTAAAACGTCTGTGCCCACCTCGGCAGCAATATCAATACCGGTGTGGACACGCCAATCTCCGAGAGTTTCGGAAAAAACGGGTGTTTCCACGTTGTGGCTCTTCATGATGCTACCTGCAAGGGGCGCATAGAATACCAGTGCTGTGGGCTTTTCTTCCTCGGGTTCTTTTTCATCTTCGGAAGGGGTTTCGTTTTCCTTGTTTTCATCATCGTTTTTATCTTCGTTTACGATGGGAGGCTGCTGATCTGTAGGAGTTTTATCCTTGTTTGCCTCGCTTGATGAGATCATTCCAACAACTATTGCTGTAATGAGTAAAATCGCTACTACGGATGAGTAGGTGATCTTTGCCGCCAGGGGCTGGTCTGAAAATTTGAATTTTTTATCCATTTTGCATATCCTTTCCTTTTGCTACGGCTATTGTTTGCTAAAGGTGAGGGTTTTATGCGCAGAAATTGAAATTTGTGCTAAATATACAAAAAATCCAAGGTAAATTTAGTCAATTTTTTCAATTAAAAGTGAAAATCATGTTGACAAGCGCAAGAAAATATATTATAATTATACATTATAAAATATCGAGCAAAGGATGAATACAATGAACGGTAAGATCTCTCTTGCAGGCGACCTTGGCAGCGGTAAAAGCACGGTATCCGACATTTTAATAGAAAAACTTGGCGCTACCTACTATTCAACTGGCGCAATAGTACGCTCTATCGGACAGAGATACGGAATGGGCGTTGCGGAATTTAATATCTATATGGAAACCCATCCCGAGATCGACAGGGAAATAGACGACGGACTCGTTAAGCTTTCCACCGTGGACGAGCTTATGATAATCGACTCCCGCCTTGCCTGGCATTTCACCGAGGGAACGTTTAAGGTATATCTTTCAACAGACATTGTGACCAGCGCCCTTCGCATCATGCACGCTAACCGAAAGGACGAGCATAAGGGAACGCTTCAAGAAACAATTGACTGCACCAGAACTCGCCGCGAGTCGGAAAAAAAGCGTTATAAAGAGCAGTACGGAGTTGACATCAAGGATCTTCTGAATTACGATCTAATCGTCGACACCACGGAGGCAAATCCTGATCAGGTTGCCGATTGTATTATCTCTGCTTTTGAGCGTTGGCTCGCTGACAGAAGCTATAAGTCTGCATTCTTGGCTCCCGAGCGTATATATTATCCCGTCCATCAGCCGGATAACGAACTTGTGGCAGATCTTTCCTCTGCGCTTGAGAGAGGGGAGAGCATTCCTACCGTCAGAGTTTTCGAGGAGGATGGAGAATTCTATCTTCTTGATGGGCTTGAATCCGCTTTGGCATACGCTTTCAACATGAGCACCTTTGTTCCCGCAACTCTTGTGGCACATAAGAGAGGTAATGAAGAATACATAAAAATGCAAAATTCACTGTAAAACAGCATTTTTGTAAACTAATGAAAACAATTATAAGACTTTTTCAGACAAACAGGATCAAAACAGAAAGGCAAAAAATATGCTTACACTTAAAAATAGAACCGCATCTCTCATTGAGGGCGTGGTAAAAGAGAGCTTCGGCGAAGGGCTTCTCGAGGCATCTCAGATATTCGATATGCTTGAATATCCACCGGATAAAAGCATGGGCGATCTTGCGCTTCCATGCTTCCGTCTTTCAAAGAGTCTCCGTCGCTCTCCCGTACAGATCGCAGAGATCCTTGCAAGCTCCATCAAGTGTCAGGAGTTCTCCGAGATCACTGCTGTAAACGGATATCTAAACTTCAAGATCGATGGAACTGCTTTTTCATCTCGTGTGGTTTCCGACGTTCTTGCAAAGGGAGAAAAATACGGATCTCCCGAAAACGGTGATGGTAAGGTGGTTGTTCTCGACTACTCATCTCCAAACGTTGCAAAGCCATTCCACATCGGTCACCTTGGCACAACTGTGATAGGTCATTCCTTGAAACTTCTCCATGAGTTCGCAGGCTACAAATGCGTAGGCATCAACTATCTTGGCGACTGGGGAACGCAGTTCGGTAAGCTCATCGTTGCCTACAAGCTTTGGGGCGACAAAAAGACCATTGAGGACGGTGGAGTTGACGAGCTTGTTAAGCTCTACGTGAGAATCAACAACGAGATCAAGGCAGAGGAGGATGCAAGTCTTGAGGGTAAGCCCGAGGGAACACCGAAGCATTCCGACCTTGGCGACAAGTCCCGTGCTGAATTTACAAAGCTTGAGCATGGCGATGAGGAAAATCTCGCTCTCTGGCGTTGGTTTGTCGACGTCAGCCTTGAGGAGTATCAGAAGACCTATAAGCAGCTCGGTATTGAGTTCGATTCCTACAAGGGCGAATCTTTCTACACAGATAAGATGCCTGCACAGGTGCAGAAGCTTCGCGATATGGGGCTTTTGGAGATCGATGACGGCGCATCTATCGTAAATCTTGATAAATGGAATATGCCAGTTTGCCTTATTCTGAAACGCGACGGATCTACCCTTTATCCTACCCGTGATATTGCTGCGGCAGTTTACCGCAAGGGCGAATATAACTTTGAGAAAGCTATTTACGTTACAAGTGCTGCCCAGTCGCTTCACTTTGCACAGTGGTTCAAGGTAGTAGAGCTTATGGGGTACGATTGGTATGACAAACTCGTTCACGTACCCTACGGCACGGTAAGCATCAACGGTGCAAAGCTTGCCACAAGAACAGGTAACGTAATTCTTCTTAAGGACCTCTTTAAGGAGGCGATCGCAAGAGTGTACGAGATCTCCAAGGAAAAGAATCCTGACGAGGCTGAATGTATGGCGATTGCAGAAAAGGTCGGCGTTGGCGCAGTAGTGTTCTACTACCTTTCCAACAATCGTATGAGAGATATCAACTTCATGATGGAAGATGCTCTTTCCTTTGACGGTAACACAGGTCCATACGCCCAGTACACCTACGCCCGCACCTGCTCTGTTCTCGAGAAGGTTGGCAGAGATGGTGTGATGACCGATGCTCCTCTCACAGAGCCTGAGGTGAGCCTTGCAAAGACTCTTTCAAGATTCCCCGAGAAGATCAATCAGGCTATTGCAGATTACGAGCCGTCAAACGTTACAAGATATATTCTCGACCTTTGCGCAGCATTCAACCACTTCTATCACGAGTGCTCAATTGCCAACTGTGAAGATGCCGCTCTGAAGGCCTCACGTATCGCTCTTACAAGAGCAACAAATCAGGTTCTTCGCACAGCGCTTCATCTCATTTGCTTGCAGACTCCCGAGAAAATATAAGAAAATGGAAACTAAAGTTGTCAAAAGTGCTGATTTTTGACTTAAATGATGATAATTAATTTTTTGAGGAGATATAAATATGTCAGGACATTCCAAATGGAATAACATCAAACACAAGAAGGAAAAATCCGATGCCGCAAAGGCGAAGATCTTTACCAAGATCGGAAAAGAAATGGCTGTTGCTATTAAGGCGGGCGGCCCCGATCCTAACAACAATAACAAGCTTCGCGACCTTATCGCAAAGGCAAAGGCAAACAACGTGCCTAACGAAAACATTCAGCGTACTATCAAAAAGTTTACTGATTCCAACGATGTAAACTACGAGGAGATCACCTACGAGGGATACGGTCCATCCGGTGTTGCTATCATCGTAGAAACCTCTACCGATAACCGTAACCGTACTGCAGGAAACGTTCGCGCTTGGTTCAATAAGTATGGTGGAAACCTCGGCCAGACCGGTTCTGTTAGCTACCTCTTTGAAGAAAAGGGCGTTATCACCATCGTTGATGAGGACGAGGAGATCGAGGAGGATAAGATCATGGAGGATGCTCTTGAGGCAGGTGCTGAAGACATCAAGTGTGACGAGGGTGAATATACCATCTACACAGACCCACAGGATCTTTCCGGCGTTCGCGATGCCATCATTTCCATGGGCTACAAGATAGATACAGCTGACCTTGCAAAGGTTCCATCTACCTACGTTGAGCTTACAAACGAGGACGATATTGCAAATATGGAAAAGATGCTTGATAAGTTCAATGAGGATGAAGACGTTAACGCTGTTTTCACCAACTGGGACAACTGATTCAGCGAGAAAATAAAATAAAACATGAGAAAACCGCGGGGCAGGAGATATCTTGCTTTGCGGCTTTCTTTTTTCGTTGGGATCTTTATTCCGTAAAATGTGAAAATATATTAAATCTTTAAAAATTTACGCCCCCGAACTTGACATTGAACTATAAAAGATGCTATACTAAAAGAAAATGCTATCGCGCAGGTATTTTTTTATTAAATCGCGCGAAATAACACAAAGGAAGGTAATACCATGGGAATTATTAAGGCAACGTTATCTGCAATAGGAGGCGGATTTGCCGATACTTGGCAAGAAGTAATTGAAGCTGATAATATGAGCGATACAACTCTCTTTACAAGAGGTGTTAAGGTTCGCCCCGGCGACAAGAGAAACAGCAATAAAAAGGGAACTGACAGTACTATTTCGAACGGGTCTATAATTCACGTTTATCCAAATCAGTTTATGCTGCTTGTTGACGGTGGAAAGATCGTTGACTTTACTGCAGAGTCAGGGTACTACAAGGTAGATAACAGCGCATCACCATCCCTCTTTGCAGGTCAGCTTGGCGAGTCTGTTAAGGATGCATTCCAGAGAGTTAAGTTCGGAGGCGTACCGTCTTATTCACAGAAAGCATTTTTCATTAATATGCAGGAGATCAAGGGGGTCCGCTTTGGTACAAGAACTCCCGTAAATTATTTTGATAACTTTTATAACGCGGAGCTTTTCCTCCGTGCTCATGGAACATATTCGGTTAAGGTAACTGATCCGATAAAGCTCTATACCGAAGTTATTCCAAAGAATGCCGCAAAGGTTGAGATCGAGGAAATCAATGAGCAGTATCTGTCAGAATTCCTTGAAGCTTTGAGCGCTGCGATAAATAAGATGAGCGTTGACGGTATTCGTATCTCCCACGTTGCGTCAAAATCCCGTGAGCTTTCACAGTACATGGCAAACGAGCTTGACAGCACTTGGAATGCTATTCGCGGATTCGAGATCCAGTCCGTTGGCATTGCCAGCCTCTCCTATGACGAGGAGTCAAAGGAGCTTATCAATATGCGCAATAAGGGCGCAATGCTCGGTGATCCCTCTGTTCGCGAGGGATACGTTCAGGGCTCCGTTGCAAGAGGTATTGAAGCCGCAGGCTCCAACAGCGCAGGATCAGCTCAGGCATTTATGGGAATGGGCGTTGGTATGGGAAGTGCAGGTGGATTTATGGCTGCTGCATCTGAAACCAATCGCCAACAGATGGCAGCGCAAAATGCAGCACCGAAGGCAGGTAGCTGGGTATGCTCTTGCGGCAGCGTAAATACAGGCAAATTCTGCCCCGAATGCGGATCAAAAAAGCCTGAAAACAAAGGTAGCTTCTGCACAAACTGCGGATCAAAGATCAACCTCGGTGCAAAGTTCTGCTCCGAGTGCGGTGAAAAGGTTTAATACATGAAAAATACAGCTGAAGACGTAAGAGCGGGAAGATATTCTCAAAATAAGGATGGGTCAGCCTTCGACGATTGCTCTTATGAGGAAAACGGTGCTTACGACTATTGTGATGATATTCCAAAAACCAATGAAAGCACCGTAACATACAAATGCCCTAACTGCGGCGCGGGTCTTATTTATGATGCCGAAAAGCATAGTTTTGTTTGTAAATTCTGCATTTCCGAGTTCAAAGAAGAAGATCTCGAGGATAGCGAGGCAGATAAAAAGGCTGAAAAAATAGATGAGGAACAAAGAGAGTTTGACGAATCAGTCAATCAATACGTATGCCCCTCCTGCGGTGCTGAGATAATAGTTGAAAAGTCCACAGCGGCAGATTTTTGCTATTACTGCCATAACCCGGTAGTGCTGTCAGATAAGCTTTCCGGCAATTTCAAACCCTCAAAGATCGTTCCCTTCAAGATCAGCCGCGAGGAGGCAAAGGAGCAGTTCCTCAGATATGCAAGAAAGAAATGGTTCTGCCCCGGAGATTATTTTTCCACTGCAAATTCCGAGAAGATCACGGGAGTGTACTATCCATTCTGGGTCACCGATGCCGATACCCATGCGCGTCTTGATACCACGGCGTATAAGGTGCGCACCTGGACGTCGGGTGACTATCGCTACACAGAAACCTCCCGATACGACGTTAAGCGCGGTGGAAATATCCATTTTGAAGATATAACAAGCTCCGCCATCTCGGAGGAAGACAAAAAAATGCTTGAGGGCATACTTCCGTATCCCGTGGACGAGCATAAGGATTTTGCAATTCCATATCTTCAGGGCTTTATGGCGAAAAAAAGAGATGTTGACAGAGATATGCTGACAAGCGAGGTAAGGGGCAAGATGAATTTATATTCCGAGCAGATGCTTCGGGATACTATCAGGGGATATTCCACAGTAACTACCGACTCTATGAACGTGAATATTAAGTCCAGCCATTGGGAATATACTCTTATGCCCATATGGATCCTCACCTATACGAAAAATCGAAAGACTTACGTTTATGCAATGAATGGCTCTACGGGTAAGATCTACGGTGAGTTGCCTGTCAGTCCTTTGAAGCTTGCGCTTTTAGGTGTTGCCGTTACTCTCCTTGCAGGAGCGATTACCTACCTGATAGGAGGTATGCTGCTATGATGAAAAAGATTATTTTAGCTTTTCTTTCCCTCGCTGTTTTACTCTCGGTATTTACTCTTACTGCCACAGCGGCAGAGGTAGAGGATAAAAGCAATGTGATCGTCGGTTGCCCTAGTCAATTTGAGTCTGCCGATATCGAGGCTATAAATCAGACTGCCAAGTTGGCAGAGGTAGAAACCGAAGTGCATTTTTTGATAGCGATATACGACTCTTTTGAAATAGTTTCTGACGGTGAGGAAACCGTTCGCAAATTTGGACTTGATATTGAAAAAGACGATATTGTTCTGCTCATCGTTGAGGTAGGCGTTAACGTATATTACGAAATGTTCACCTACGGAAAGCCCAACACAATGATAAGTGACAGCGAAGTTAACGATATTCTCGATTCAGAAAGCGTTTATAACGAGATAAAGTATGGTGACATAACCAGCGGCATTATTTCCTTTATTGAGCAGTCAAAGGACGCGATCAACTCCTATCGCAGAGGCGCAAAGGTTATAATGATAATCATTCCTTTCGTTGCCGGAGCGATCGCTGTTATAGCCGTTATAGCAAGCTATAAGAAGAAACTGAAATCTCCAATATATCCTCTTTCAAAGTATGCAAAAATGGAACTTACCGAGCATACTGACATCTTCCTTGGAAAATCCGTTACCAGAACTCGCATCAGCAGCTCAAGTAGCGGTTCCGGAGGCGGCGGAGGTAGCAGCGGCGGCTCTCGCGGAAGAAGATAACCCTTAATTTTGATAACTAAACTTTACAAATATCTCGAAACGGGAGCGAAAAATCTGTTTGCTCTCGAATAATAAAGAAGGTGCGGCTATGAAAAACGATAAATTTATCTTGAAAAGTGAATATCAGCCAACGGGTGATCAGCCTGAGGCAATAGCCGCCCTTACCAGAGGAATTTTGGCGGGTGAGCGAGCGCAGACTCTCCTTGGCGTTACAGGTTCGGGTAAGACCTTTACTATGGCAAACGTTATTGCAAATCTTAACAGACCGACCCTGGTTCTAGCTCACAACAAAACTCTTGCGGCACAGCTTTGCTCAGAGTTCCGTTCATTCTTCCCTGATAACAGAGTAGAATACTTTGTTTCCTATTACGATTACTACCAGCCTGAGGCTTATATTCCGGGCAAGGATATGTACATTGAAAAGGACGCTATGATAAACGACGAGATCGATATGCTCCGTCATAGCGCAACGTCATCGCTTTTTGAGCGCCGCGACGTAATTATAGTTGCATCGGTTTCATGTATTTATTCTCTTGGTGATCCGCTTGAATATCAGAGTCTTCTGGTTTCCGTAAGACCCGGGCAGGAGATGACTCGCGATGAGTTGATCCGTCGCCTTGTTTCTATCAGTTACGAGCGAAACGACGTAAACTTTGTTCGTAATAAATTCCGCGTTCGCGGTGACGTGGTGGAGATATATCCCGCTTCGAATAAGGACTCTGCCATAAGAGTGGAATTTTTCGGTGACGAGATCGACCGTGTGTCAAGAATAAACACCGTAACAGGTGATATACTGGAAACTCTCTCATACGCGGCAATTTTCCCCGCGACACACTATGCTGTATCTGATGATAAGAGGGAAAAGGCACTTCTCGAGATCGAAGAAGAAATGCTTGAGCGGGTGGAATTTTTCAAGAGTCAGAATAAGCTCATTGAGGCGCAGAGAATAGAGGAGAGAACAAAGTACGATCTTGAGATGCTTCGCGAGGTTGGATTCTGCTCGGGAGTTGAGAACTATTCCCGAGTTCTGTCAGGAAGACCAAAGGGATCAACTCCATATACCCTACTTGATTACCTCCCCCGCGATTTCATCCTCTTTGTAGACGAATCCCACGTGACCCTCCCTCAGGTGAGAGGCATGAGCGGCGGTGACTACGCAAGAAAATCAAATTTGGTTGAGTACGGTTTCCGTTTACCCTCTGCTTTTGACAACAGACCGCTTTTCTTTGATGAATTTGAGTCGAAGCTTGGGCAGATAGTGTACGTAAGCGCCACACCGGGTGACTACGAAAAGGGAGAAAGCTCATCGATCGTTGAGCAGCTCATAAGACCTACGGGCCTCATAGATCCCGAGGTTATAGTCCGGCCTATTGAAGGGCAGGTAGACGATCTTATCGGAGAGATAAGAGCTACCACCGAGAGGGGAGAGAAAGTGTTGGTAACCACCATGACAAAGCGCATGGCAGAGGACCTTACCGAATATCTTTCCACTCACGGTATCAAAGTAAAATACATTCACCATCAGGTTGAAACCATCGAGAGAATGGAGATCATACGAGATCTTCGACTTGGAGAGTTTGACGTTCTCGTAGGAATCAATCTTCTCCGAGAGGGACTTGATATTCCCGAGGTTTCACTGGTTGCAATTCTCGACGCAGATAAAGAGGGATTCCTCCGAAGCGAAACATCTCTCATTCAGACCATAGGCCGTGCCGCGAGAAACGTAAACGGCAGAGTGGTTATGTATGCTGATTCCATTACTCGCTCCATGCGTGGCGCAATAGATGAAACTAACCGTCGTCGCGAGATTCAAATGAGATATAATAAGGAACATGGAATCAGCCCCGAGAGTGTCAAGAAAAAGGTTGCCGACATCATCGAGATCGGCAAGAAGCACAAGGGTGAAAACAAGAAGCTCACAAGACTTGAAGCACAGCGCGAGATCGAAAGACTTACTGCAGAAATGCGGGAGGCAGCAAGAACGCTTGAGTTTGAAAAGGCTGCCTACATCCGTGATAGGATCAAAGAGATCAAATCTCAAGGTGCTAAAAAGGATTGAAGCGGAAATAGTATGTAAAAAAAGGAAAAAATACACAAAAATGTCAAGAAATATTGTCATTAAGGGCGCAAAAGTTAATAATCTTAAGAATATCGATCTGACTATTCCAAGAGATAAGCTGGTAGTTTTGACGGGGCTTTCCGGAAGTGGAAAATCATCTCTAGCCTTTGATACTCTCTATGCAGAGGGCCACAGAAGGTTCGTTGAATCCCTTTCATCCTACGCCAGAATGTTCCTCGGTCAGATGGATAAGCCCGAGGTCGACTTGATTGAGGGGCTCTCCCCATCTATTTCAATCGACCAGAAAACAACCTCGAAAAATCCTCGCTCCACAGTTGGAACGGTTACTGAAATATACGATTACTTAAGACTGCTTTACGCGAGAGTAGGTATACCTCATTGCCCTGTCTGCGGAAAGGAAATAAGACAGCAGTCTCTTGACCAGATAGTTTCCGGAATCATGAAACTTCCGGAGGGGGAGCGATTTTTAGTTCTTGCTCCCGTGGTTTCTGCGGAAAAGGGTATGCACGAAAAGGTGTTCGCGGATGCCAAGCGTTCAGGCTTCGTACGCGTACGCGTCGACGGAAATATGTACGAGCTTGCGGAGGAAATAAAGCTTGACAAAAACATCAAGCATACCATTGAGATAGTAATAGACCGACTTGTTAACAGGGATGACATTCGCTCCAGACTTTCCGACTCTGTGGAGAGCGCGCTGAAGATAGCAGATCGCAGAGTAAAGATACTCACAATGCCAAGAGATGGCAGCGACGGTGAGCTTCTTGAATTTTCTGAAAAATACGCTTGCGAGGAGCATGGAATAAGCTTTCCGGAGCTTGAGCCAAGAATGTTTTCCTTTAACAATCCCATCGGCGCTTGTCCAAGGTGCGCAGGTATAGGAAACAGCCAGATGATAGCCGTTCCAAAGCTCATACCAAACAAAAATCTTTCACTTCGCGACGGTGGAATCGCGGTAAACGGCTTTAAAACCCTTACAGAGGACTCATGGACAGGCCCTCTTGTGGCAGCTGTGGGCGAAGATTTTGGATTCACCCTTGATATGCCGCTGAAGGATTTTTCCGATGAGGCTATGCAGGCGCTGATGTTTGGAGCAGGCCCTAAAAAATACACAGTTCGCCGCTATTTCGGTGGTGAGGGCAGAGATCAGACAACGTCCTTTGACGGTATCGTTCACATGATAGAAAAGCGCATGAAAATGATGGGTGGAGATTACTATCAGCAGTTCGTTGAGGAGATCGACTGTCCTTCCTGCCGCGGTAGAAGACTTTCAGATATGGTGCTTGGCGTAACGGTCGAAGGACTTAATATCGACGAGATCTGTCATCTTTCTATTGAGAAAATGCTGGAGTTCGTCAATGATCTTAAGCTTAACGAAACCGAGGAAAAGATCGCAAAAGAGGTATTGAAAGAGATCCGTGAGCGACTTAACTTTCTCATTAGTGTAGGTCTTGATTACCTGAATCTTGCAAGAACTGCAGGAACCCTTTCAGGCGGTGAAGCACAGCGAATACGTCTTGCAACCCAGATAGGTTCATCTCTTACGGGGGTGCTCTATATTCTCGATGAGCCTAGCATCGGTCTTCATCAGCGAGATAACGGTAAGCTTATCGGAACTCTCAAGCGTCTTCGTGACCTTGGCAACAGCGTTATAGTGGTTGAGCATGACGAGGATACGATGCGTGAGGCAGACCACATTATCGATATAGGACCCGGTGCCGGAATTCACGGTGGTGAGGTGGTTGCAGAGGGCTCTCCCGAGGAGGTTGCAAAAAATTGTACGTCCATTACGGCAGACTATCTATCAGGACGTCGCGTAATAGCTGTTCCAAAGGAAAGACGCCCGGGTAACGGAGCAAAGCTCACTATCCTCGGTGCAAGAGAAAACAACTTAAAGAATATAGACGTGGAGATTCCTCTTGGAACGTTTACGGCAGTAACGGGGGTTTCGGGAAGTGGTAAGTCCTCGCTGATTAATTCTATATTATATAGAACCCTTGCCCGTGATCTTAACCGTGCAATAACCTACCCCGGAAAGCATGATGTGGTAACCGGACTTGAGCATCTCGATAAGGTCATAGCCATTGACCAGAGCCCTATCGGAAGAACTCCAAGATCGAATCCTGCTACCTATACAGGCCTTTTCACCGACATCAGAAATCTCTTTGCAGATACTCGTGATGCCAAGGCAAAAGGCTATGATGCAGGCAGATTCTCATTTAATATCCGAGGTGGCAGATGCGAGGCGTGCGAGGGCGACGGTGTAAAATGTATCGAGATGAATTTCTTGCCTGACGTTTACGTCAAGTGCGACGTCTGCGATGGGAAACGTTACAATCGCGATACTCTAGATATAAAATACAAGGGTAAAAATATCTATGATGTTCTTGAGATGTCGGTTGAAGAGGGACTTGTTTTCTTCGACGGGCTGCCATCTATAAGACGAAAGCTGCAGACCCTCTTTGACGTTGGACTTGGTTACATCAAGATCGGTCAGTCATCCACGACTTTGTCAGGTGGAGAAGCGCAGAGAGTCAAACTAGCAACCGAGCTTTCGAAGCGTTCAACAGGTAAAACAATATACATTCTCGACGAGCCTACTACGGGTCTTCATACCGAGGACGTGGCAAAGCTTATCAGTATTCTTCAGCGTCTTTGTGACGGTGGAAACACCGTGGTTGTTATCGAGCATAATCTTGATCTTATCAAAACCTGCGACTACATTATAGACCTTGGCCCCGAGGGTGGCGACAGAGGTGGAACACTTGTGGCGTCGGGTACTCCGGAGCAGGTAGCAGAGAATGAAAGGTCTTACACAGGTCAATTTCTCCGTCAGAAGTTAGGCATGAAATAACTTATAAAATGATAACAATTATTTGCATATTGAGGGAAAAACATGTATTACGGCAATATTAAAAAATTTGATATATCAAATGGAGAGGGTATCAGAACCAGCCTATTTGTCAGCGGATGCACCAATAGATGTAAAAATTGCTTTCAGCCTGAAACATGGGATTTTTGCTACGGCAAGCCCTTTACTGAGGACGTGTGGGGGGAAATATTTGACTCTATGAAGATCCCATCTGTCAGGGGGCTGACTGTTCTTGGAGGTGAGCCTATGGAGGTGGAAAACCAAAGAGCATTGCTTCCGTTTTTGCGAGAATTTAAGGCAAGATTCCCTGGCAAAGATCTCTGGATATTCACAGGTAATCTCTACGAGGAGCTGACAGACTCCAATATGAACCACCCAAAGCGGATAGAGGTGACAGACGAGCTTTTATCTCTTGTTGATATACTTGTTGACGGTAGATTTGAAGAAGATAAAAAACGTCTTGGGCTCAGATTCCGCGGATCCGAAAATCAGAGAATCATTGATATGAACGAAACACGAGCTGCGGGAGAGATCGTCATTTGGAGTGGCGTAGAGTTTGACAAGACGTACAACTAAAAAGGAAATAATAATGAAACTTAATATCAAAAAACTTGATGAAAATGCGAAAATTCCCACCTATGGAACGGAGTTTTCTGCCGGTGCGGATCTCTATAATCTCGGCTGCACGGTGAACATTCCTCCTCATGAAACGGTGCTTATCCATACGGGTATAGCTTTGGAGATTCCCGAAGGATATTGCGGACTTATCTTTGCTAGAAGCGGTCTTGCTACCAAGCGTGGACTTGCCCCTGCCAATAAAGTCGGCGTTATCGATGCAGACTATCGCGGCGAGGTTATGGTTGCATTGCACAATCATAGCGAAATCAGCGCCGAGGTATCACCGTTTGAACGCGTGGCACAGCTTGCGATCGTTCCTTTTCTCCACGCGGATTTCTCCGTGGTAGACGAACTTTCCGATACTGTTCGCGGCGCAGGTGGCTTTGGTTCCACCGGAGAAAAATAGCAGACCGATTAACATAATTCATTTTAATTTAAATAACAAAAACCACTTAAAATGCCAAGTAATATTGACAAATTAAGTGGTTTTTCTATTAAAAGTAATCTTTTGTGAAATAGATATCTTTCTTTGGGATCTTGAATTCTTTACCTGAAAGATAGTCAAGTTCGGTAGGATTTTGGGTATCGAAGCTGAATTTTAACCTATATGAGCAAAGCGCCTGATACTTATATCCACGAGCTCTGTCTTCTCGGTTGACACCGTATTTTCCGTCACCTACAAGTGGGTGTCCTACATGAGCCATATGGGCTCTGATCTGATGGGTTCTGCCTGTCAGAAGCTCCACCTCGATTAGGGAGGTTTCCTTTGCTTTGGCTATCACCTGATATTTTGTGATGATCTCTTTGGCACCGTTTTTCGGATCATGATCCCACACGCGGACAGTGTTGTTTTTCTCGTCTTTTTTCAGGTATCCTCGGATGGTAGCTGCCTCAGGCTTTGGAATTCCGTGGACGGCGGCAAGATAGAATTTATCGATCTCATGAAGCTTTATCTTTTCGTTCATAACGCGAAGCGCCATAGCATTCTTCGCAGCGATAACGATTCCGCCCGTGTTCCTATCGATTCGGTTGCACAGGGCAGGAGCGAAGCTTTGCTCATCGTCGGGATTATACTCGCCCTTGTCGAAAAGATACGCCTGAATGTGGGTGATGAGAGTGTTCGTGGATCCCTTTTCGTCCTCATGCACAGAAATGCCCGGGCGCTTGTTCAGAAGCATAATATTTTCATCTTCATAAACTATATCTAAATGGTGAGTAACATTTTCGAAAGTCTTTTTGGTGACCTTCTTCTCAAAAAACTCCTCGGGCAAAAAGCACTGGATAGTATCTCCCTCGGATAGTTTATCAGATATCTCCGCTCTTTTGCGATTGAGCTTTATTTTCTTTGTTCTGATGGATTTGTAGAGCAGGCTCATAGGTAGATCAAGGGTCTTTGTAATAAACTTATCAAGCCTTTGTCCCGCATCATTTTTTCTAACCTTCAGTTCGCGCATAACTAATTAGATTGTGCCAAAAATTCTGTCGCCTGCGTCACCAAGACCGGGAACGATATATGCATGATCATTAAGCTTTTCATCCAGTGCAGCGCAGTAGATGTCAACGTCGGGATGAGCTTCCTGAACTCTCTTAACACCCTCTGGTGCGGCTACGAGGCACATGAGAAGAACGTTTGTAGCGCCTCTCTTTTTTACCATTGTAATGGCATCGGAAGCAGAACCGCCGGTTGCGAGCATGGGGTCTACGACGATAACAAGGCGCTCGTCGATATCGGGAGGCATCTTGCAGTAATATTCAACAGGCTCGTGAGTCTCTGGATCTCTGTAAAGTCCGATGTGGCCAACTCTTGCCACCGGAACAAGGCGGAGAAGACCGTCTACCATGCCAAGACCTGCACGGAGAATTGGAACAACGGCAAGTTTCTTACCTGCAATGCGCTTCATTGTGCATTTTGTAATAGGAGTTTCGATCTCAACGTCCTCGAGGGGGAGATTTCTTGTGATCTCATAGCCCATGAGCATGGAAATTTCGTCAAGGAGCTGTCTGAAATCCTTGGATGATGTGTCTTTGTCACGCATAATTGTCAGCTTGTGCTGAATAAGAGGATGATCTACAAGATGGAATGTGCTCATCGTATTTTCTCCTTAAAAGTGTAATTTTTTACTTAAATTGTAGCACATTTTGGCAAAAAATTCAATAGAATTGTAAATAGTTTTTCTGAAAATAAGAGATTTTTCTCCCAATGTTGACAAAAAATCGGTTTTGTAGTATAATAAATCTATAAAATCAAAAGAAAGAAGACATTTTATGAAAAAACCAAGTCTTGTAATTATGGCAGCGGGCATGGGATCGCGCTATGGTGGACTTAAACAGATAGATTCAATAGATCCTTTTGGTCATACTATCATTGACTATTCGATATACGATGCGATTGAGGCAGGCTTCGACGAGATCACTTTTGTAATTAAAGAAGCTATAAGAGAGGATTTTCTTGCAGTAATGGAGCCTCATCTTAAGGGAAAGCCCATAAAGGTAAACTATGTTTATCAGGAGCTTGACAAGCTGCCGCATGGTTTTTCAGTACCAAAAGACAGAACAAAGCCTTGGGGAACGGCACACGCAGTGCTGTGCTGCAAAGACGTAATAGAAGGTCCATTCGCTGTAATCAATGCTGACGATTACTACGGTAAAAGCGCATTCAAAACTATCTATAAATTCCTCTCAGAGCTGCCTGACGATAGCGAATATAGCTATGCCATGGTAGGCTATAGAATAAAGAACACAGTAAGCCCTAAAGGGACTGTATCCAGAGGTGTTTGCAAGCAAAATGAAAGCGGAGAGCTTACCGAAATAATAGAGCGTACAAGGATCATTCCGGAGGACGAAAAAATCGTGTTCTATGAGGGGGATAACAGGGAAGAGCTTGATCCCGATACTCTTGTTTCAATGAACTTCTGGGGATTTGATCCATCATTCATCCGCGAGTGTGAAAGTCGATTTGTAAGCTTCCTCGAAACAGCAGTCAAAGAAGATCCTGAAAAGGGAGAGTTCTATCTTCCAAAAGTGGTTGCTTCGCTGATCGCTGAGGGAGCTGCAAAAGTGCAGGTGCTTGAGAGCTATGACCGCTGGTACGGCGTTACTCACAAAGAAGATCATGCAGATGTAGCGAGAGCGTTTACACAGATGCTTGATAAGGGGATTTATCCTAAAATATTATAAAAACCAACATTTGGTAAATAAAAGTTAACAAAATAGCAGGTTTTGCGAGGAAGATGATCTTTTGCGACCTGCTGTTTTTTTGTTGTTTTGGAAGGGTGTGTGCAATATATGGGGGAGAGAAACACGTTAAAATAACAAGGGGAAACATTCAGCAAACTGATCAAATAATCTAGACTTTAAGCAGAGAACCATGAAAATCAAAGCGTGGTGACTAATGCGAGAAAAGAGATGAAAAGAGGTATGTAGATGAGTAAAAGCTTGTAGATCAGTCAATAATCTACATAGTATGGTAATTACATAGTATAATATTCACGGTCGAACATATAAAATACGACATATTCGCACAAATTACGAATATATTGTGCCTAAAAATAAGAATGACAAATCAGAATTTTGCTCGACTTAACGGTAAAAAATACAACTGGAACAAAGTTAGTAAAATGTGCAAAAATACACAAGTTTTAAAAAAGAATGAAAACGGAAAAATCTGAATTTTCATCAAAAAACAGCAGAAATGTAAACAAAAGATTACACGCCTCGAAAACGCCGAAAAAGGCAATTTTAAGGCTCGTTTTAGGTACAAAAAACTACCGAAATTCTCCAAAGAAAAATTGAATTAAACATGCTTAAAATTGACTTAAAAATCAACGTAGAAATTTGCAACTTTGCTTAAAAAAACCGTAAAAAGTGGCGAAATGTAAATATAACTAGTCAAAAATGTGGTAAAAGTGGTTGAATTTAACTTTGGACTCGTTCTGTAGTTTAATTGTGCCTCTATTCAATTTTTGTGGTAATATTACCCAAAAAGTGGTAAATCATGGCAAATTACAAAATTGTTTCTTAAACTTTATTAAATTTCCTTGCAATTCACTAAATAATATGATATAATTTCGGCAACCCAAGCAATATTTTATTATATATCGCGTGGTAAGTTTTAATGAAAGGAGAGTATAAATGTCACTTGTTTTTTTGGCCATCTCGATCTTTTTGCTTGATCGAATTCGGCAAACAGCTTTTTCAAAAGGCAAACGACAATTTTTATCAAAGCAAACGACGGATAAATTAAAGTGGTTCACTATCATCGCAGACCTTCTGCTATTCTCAGCGTTGTGTGTGAAATACATACTCTCTTCAGTTGAACCTTTCCTCCTGTATTTCGTAATTAATACGGAGGACATCCTAACGTCAGATGCCTTGACCTTGGCGCGTGGAGCACTTCAGTTTATTAGTACTCTTGAAACACCGCCTTTGGAATTCGCGTTTATTACGTTTATCCTTCTAGCTTACTTTGCAGCAATGATCGCACCCGGTGTTCTAATAGTATGCAGTTATTGCAGCGAGGAGCTATCACAAACCCCCTACCGCGATATCCTTCAATCGGGAGTGGAGAAGCCTCCCGAAATTTATCCTAAGGAAAAGCTTTATTTGAAGCTTTGCCACCTCAGGAATTAAATCGCCATGCCGCATAAGCTACAAATCATTATCGCGGTAAGCGGGAATTATTTTTCCACAGGCGTTGAAAACTTAGTTACTAAAAAAATAAAAATAAATTTTTGCTGCGGTATCAAAATTGATAACCACAGCACCAGGAGTTTAACATGTTAGTTGAAATCAGAAATCTCGGCAAAAAGTATCATGCGAAAGCAAACTATGCTGTTCGCGACATCAACATCGTAGGTAACGAGGGTGAGATCATCGGTATCCTCGGTCATAACGGTGCTGGTAAGTCCACAACCATCAAGTGCATCACGGGTATGCACCCCTACGAGGAGGGCTCGATCAGAATTGCAGGCTACGATCTTTCAAAGAACCCCATCGGCGCAAAGCAGAACTTCGGTTACGTAAGTGATGAGCACATTCTCTTTGAGAAGATGACAGGTCAGGAATACGTTGACTTTATGGGCGACATCTACGGCGTTCCCGTAAAAGCACGTAAGGAACGCGTGAAAAAGTTCCAGAACATCTTCCAGCTCGGTGATTCTATCTACAAGCCAATTTCCTCTTATTCACACGGTATGAAGCAGAAGATCTCCCTTATGGGCGCGCTCATACATAATCCAAAGGTATTTATCCTTGACGAGCCTATGGTAGGTCTTGACCCCTATACCGCAAACGCACTTAGAAACTACTTCAGAGAACACGCATCAAACGGAAACCTCGTATTGTTCTCCTCCCACAACCTTGACACCGTTGAGAAGCTTTGTGACAGAGTATACATCATCGACCAGGGTAAGATCCTTAAGGAAATTAATATGAGAGAATTCAAGCGTACAGGCAGAAACTTTGAAAGTTACTTCCTTGCTATTACCAGGAGAGTTGCAAAGGTATGAGACAATTTTTAATACTTTTTAAACATGAGTTCAGGATGCAGTTCCCTCAGAAGAAGAAGGACCGCATGGACGTGATCGGCATGGCTCTGTCGGTTTTGATAACCCTGCTGATTCTTGGCGTATTCGTTTATCTGCTTTCTACTATAGCAGAAAACTACGTTACCATTAAGATCTTTGATGAAAGACTTAATGCAATTACAAGCAACCCCAGTCAAAGAGCTGTTGAGTTGCTGAACGTTATCTACACAGGCATTATAGTTGCTCTTGGCGCGATGATGCTTGAAAAGATGAGATCTACTCTCGCTCGTCAGCGTGATAAAGTACTGTTCTTGAGAATGCCTCTGCAGCAGCAGACTATATTCCTCAGCAAGCTTGCAACACTTCTTATCTCCAACTATCTGACAGCATTGATTCTCATCGTTCCGATCAACATGATATTCTTCTTTGCTTTGAAGCCCGGCATGATGTTCTGGCTCTACACCATTATCATCTGGCTCCTTCTTCCAATGGTATCATTCCTGATCGCCAGCGTGCTTTTGGTTCCTTACATTAAAATTGTAGAGTTCGTAAGCACAAGATATTTCGTAATGTTCCTCGTTTTCACAGGCGCTCTTGTAGGTTCATTCCTCATCTACGCTGAGATCCTCGAGGTTATTCAGGAGCTTCTTGAAACAGGATCTATAAAGTTCCTCTTTAACGATGAATTCATTAAGACACTCCAGCTTCTGATGGATATTACTTATCCTGCAAACTGCTTCGCTTACATAGCAGTTGGTAGATTCCTTGGAGTTTCCCTTGGAGTTACCGTTTCTTTGGCAGTTATCGCAGTATTCGTAGTATACTTCGTTTCAAAGCAGCTCTACTACATCACACTTTATAAGAATGAAAGCCAGAAGAAGGTAAGAAGAAAGCTTCACGCGATCTTCAGAACAACGAAGTTCGCAGCGCTCATCCGTAAAGAGTTCATCTCCGTATTCCGCGAGCCCCAGAACTTGTTCTCCTACTTTGCAATTGCAACAGCGATGCCCGTTATGGTTTACTCCTGTTATACACTGTTCGAGTCACTTATCCAGAACGCACTTGGCTTTAACATCAGCTTTGCACTTGCCCTTATAGTAATTCTTATTTTCAGCATTTTGACTAACACCTTCTGTGCAACCAACGTTTCCCGTGACGGTGAGTTGGCGCTCAAGGTAAAGATGTTCCCTGTAAGAGCTTCCAAGCTCCTCTTTGCAAAGGTATTCTTCTGTAGCATAGTAAGCTCGCTCTCCGTTTTCGGCAGCTGTGCGCTTCTCTACGTTGCAAAGGTACATTTCAATGCGGCGGATCAGATCCTTGTAGCACCTATAGATCTTGCGGTGATCACAGTTGTTGGCATCGTATTCTCACTTTCACATATCTTCGTGGCAACAAGACTTGACCTTAACCACGCAAAGGTAATGGCTTCTCCTCAGGAGATCGAAGAAGAGAGCAGCAGAACCATCGCAAAGACTGTATTTATCGGTCTTATCCTTGCTATTCTTGCCGGCGCATCCTCCTTGCTTGTAACAGTATTCGCAAATACAGGCATTATTGAGAAGTACATTGGTATTACACTCAGTCCGGAATATGCATATTATCTTCCTATCGGAATTGTAGGAGCGTATTTCCTCATCTCACTTGTTTACTACTTCTTCCTTATCGAGAGAAAGTACAGAAAGCTCGTAAGATAATCCGGCACAATAAAATATTTTTAAGTAATTGAAGGAGTTTGGTTATTATGACCAAGAAACTGATTTTATTGATTCTTGCTCTTCCTCTCTTCTTGATGATATGCTTATTCACTGCAACCAGCGGCGTTAGCCTTGCGGTACCGATCAGTGTATCAGGAATTGAGCTTAGCAGCGAATCATACGTTGAAATGGATTTAGATAATCCAAGAGAGCAGCACGTGATAGACTATACAGTTTATCCTACGAATGCTGCGAACCAGGCAGTTACCGTATCGTACGAGCCTCTTGTGGATGACACAGGAGCAGAGCAGAGACTTGCTCAGTTCAGCTACGATGAGGAAACTCGCACATTAAAGCCCTTGTCACCCGGCTCTGCAGAGGTAGTTATTACAACTGTTGACGGCGGATTTAAGGCAAGATTTACTGTTTATGTAAAAACAAAGCAGCTTGTTTCCGTTGAAGCAAGCCACCCATCCCTCGGTGCAACAGTCGACGAGGAAACCGGAGCAGACAAATACATTCTTAACCCCGGTGAAGAATTTGTCGTTGACATCAAATGTGAGCCCGCAGGTGCGCAGAACGTTCGTGTAGACGTTAAATCCAGCAACCCCGAGGTAGTATCGGTTATTGGTAAACGCTTGAAGGCGAACGGTGTGGGCAGATCGATCATCACCGTAACCTCTCGAGCTAACAAGTACATCAGCGATAGCTTCGTTATCGAAGTAGAGAATCCTGAGAACCAGTCCATCGTTATCGTTGATAAGAACGTTTCCACAATTGAAACCTCAGGCTCTATTCCGATCTCCATTTATGCAACCACTGCATACACTCTCGATGCAAAGGTAGTTGACGGAGAAGGCAACGAGATCAAGGACGCATACAATTACGTTCGTGTATGGCCAAATGCAAACAACACGGCCATCGAATATTACTTCGTTGAAGATTATTACGGAACAACGTTTATCGACGTTACACTCAAAACAGATCTCGGCGAGGTAACAACTATCAGATGTAGCGCTACAAAGCTTCATCCATCCGAGCAGGGAGAATTCCGTATCGAGTTTGACAATAGCAATTACGGAATGGTATACGATCAGTATGACGATATATACTTCCGTATATGGCCCGATGACGGATCCATGGATCTTGAATTCAAAGTAGAGTTCAACAACGGCAACGTTTTGGTTGACCAGGAAATAATTCCTGTAGGCGGATCCTTCTATCAGCTTGGTATTTACTCCAAGTTCGCAGGAATATCAGAGCTTACGGTTACAGCAACGGATAAGGTAACAGGCCAAACAACAACCAAGACTGTTCCCATCACCGTAAAACCCAGCATGATCGGCGTTACTCCTCCGAAGTATGACGGTATCGAGGGTTCATTCACCATCGGTAAGTACAACGCAAATCATACAGAATCATCCCCATCCCTCTATGAGTACGTTCTCAATTACAAGATCTCCGACAAGGTCGGCGAAGGATTCTATGAGAACCTCAAATGGATATCCAGCAGCGATGCAGTTTACGTTGATGAAAACGGCAAGATCGTATTCGTTGAAGGTAAAGATATCGAAGACTTCGTAACGTTTACTGTTGTATTTTCTGCAAACGGCGTTGAAACCAAGTCTCAGGCTATCAAGATCAGATGCGTATCTAACGGTTATAACGCAACAAGCTATAAGGAACTTCTCAAGCTCACAAACGAGGGCAAGGTAGTAGTCCTTCAGAATGACATTGTAGACGATTTCGGTAAAGACCTTACAGGCTTCGAATATCCTCTCTACACAGAAATGCAATCCACCTATGACACAACCTGGTATAAGAATCAGGGCAGAGAGGCGGAAGCAAAGATCAAGGTTCTCATCTCCTTTAGAGCAAGCGTTTACGGCAATGGTCACGAGATCAATGCAAATAACGTTGTATCAGTAGGTCAGAATTCAAGCTTTGCTGAAAACGGTCAGCCTCAGCTTACAAACGACGCTATCTTCCGCGGACCTCTCAGCTTCGTAGGTCTTGCAGACGGAAAGGGTCAGGGCGGTGCCGTAACAGTTGCAGCGCAGGATAATATCTGCTTTGCGGCATACGATAACGTTACACTCAATAACGTAGTCCTTACAGGACGTAACATGATTTCTGAAAATGGCACGTACAATCTTCAGCAGCTTCACTATGCAGGAACTGTTGTAGAAGTTTTCGGTGACGTAAATATCGAATACTCCCGTGTAAGAAACGGTAGAAACGTAATCCGTGCATTCGGTGATGACACTCCCTTTGGCGATGTAGGTCCTGACAGAAACATCAATCTTTCCGTAACAAATTCTGTTCTCAGCAACGGTCGTGACTTCATCATGCGTGTGGGAAGTAACAAATTCATTGACGGAAGAGAAGGCGATAAGGACGCGCTCAGCCCATACATTCGCGATGATGATCCTACCGATAGAGTTGATTATTCCATGAGACATCACTACAGTGACGATAAGTACACTGATGGTGAAAGATCTAAATATGACGAACAGTTCATCAGAACGTTTGTAACTCTCAAGAATTCCGTTCTTGAGGAACCCGGCATCTTCGGTATCGGTGTTGATTCACACTTTGCAGGAACTGCTCTTCAAAATGGTGAAAACTTCAAGGAATACGCAGCGAACAGTGAAGCACTTAACTATTGGAAGAACATGGCTAAAACCAGCTACGGTGTAAAGCTCACTCTTTCCGGCGACGTAAGAATGTACTGCTGGAAGGATCTTAACACGGTAGATTCAACATCCCTTATCGAAACTATGAACGGATTCAACCTTGGTCTGCTCTCTGCAGAATCATTGGCGTTCGATATTCCAACTCTCGTTCGTTCCGCTGTAAACAGTAACTCTAACCTTGTTAACGTTGTTTATAACCCCGAGGTTAATAAAGAAGTAAGCAACGGTAAGGGTACTTGGATGCAGATCTGGAACAGAGATGCAAACAACGACGGAATCAGAGAAATGCAGGAGTACGATAAAGTACACGCAGGTATCGCATTCTTCGGAGGCGGTAAGAACTACGGTGTGCTTCATTATGACAACTTTGATTTCTATGAATTCTCAAAGCCTTATGAGATCAGTCTTGCCGATGCGGGAAGATATGAGCTTACACTTGCAGCAGGAAATGAAGAATTCTATTTCGTTCTTTACGACTCAACAACACTTAATTTCCTATATGAAAAACAGGCGGCAATGAAGGGTGACCCCGAGGAGGGTTACAGCTGTCTTTACAAGAAATAATTGAACGTAAAAATTTCAACTTCACGTTTATTCGCATTTTGAAAGGAAAATTATATGAAACAAATTTTATGTAGAATTTTGGTGTTACTCGTAGTAATCGCCGCTATATTAGGTTTGTCCTCGTGTAATATTTTCATAGAACCGGAATTAACCACATACGATCTCGTGGTAGAAGACTTTGACCGAGAAGTAGTTTTCGGCTCGGAGCTTGACCTTGAGGGGCTCTACCTCAGGGCAACCACGGGAGATGATGTGAAGGTCATTCCCGTTAATGCCAGCATGATTAAAAACGGAGATACAAGCTCCGTTGGTGAAAAGGAGCTTACCATCGAGTATGGTGGCTTCAGCTGGCAGCTCAGCTATGACGTATATTACAAGGTCGAGCACATAGTAGACGGTATGGTTTACGATTCCCAGATGGTAATGTCGAGAGATGAGCTCTTCTACGTTAAAGAGCCTTCCAAGACCGGATCCATTTTCCTTAGCTGGGATAAAGCAATTCCTAGTGAATTGACAGATAACCTTACCATCACCGCTGTATTCTTGGACGGTCTTGAGCTTCCCAAGTTCAGCGCGACTTACGGCGATACTCTTGGCGATCTCGAGCTTCCTGAAGCAAAGGGCGGCCATTGGGAGTGGAAGCATGATCTTGATACTCCCGTTGGAAACGCAGGTAAGCTTAATACGTTTACTCTCGCTTTCATTCCTGAGGTAAATACAGAGAATGCTATCGAGTTTGACGTTAATATCAGCGTTGCTAAAAAAGAACTCGAAATCAGAGTCCTTGAGGACACCTTCGAGTACGACGGTGAAAAGCATAATGTTAAATATGCAATTTACGATGGCGATAAGCTGGTTGACTACTTCGTGAACGTTATCGAGTTCAGTAGTCCTCAGTCAGTAATCGGCACGTACGACTATACAATTCAGATGGCAGATGCCAATTATACTGCCACAGCACGTAAAGGTTCATTCTCTATCGTTAAGATAGCAGTTACCGTTCGTGTTGAGCTTGATAAGAGCTCCATCAAATACGGCGAAGATTTTCCCGGATACAGAATCATAGTAGAAAAAGACGGCGAAGCCTTTGACTTTGAAGATGGAATCAAGCTTGGTATTATCAAACCCGCAACTCTTGAAAAGGGATATTATGATATCGTTGCTACCGTAAAAGATGAAAACGGCGATGATATTGATAACCTTTACAAGTATGATATCACATATGTAAACGCTGGATTTACCGTAGAGGGTATTGATTTCAACCCCGGCAAGCCTCAGTTCTCAACAGCTGACGGAACCGATATATTCTACGGCGATAAGCTCAGCAAGGTCGTATTCGATCCTCATCCAAACGGTGAGTGGACTTGGGACTTTGATTACGCAGGCGGAGATACAGTAGGTGACGCTAATCCCGAACCTAAGCTCTTCCGCGCAATATTCACTCCCTACGATACGAGCTATAACGTATACTATGCAGATATAGCTATCGAGGTAAGAAAGAAAGAGCTTAACGTTGACCTTGATATGAACAATCCCGCAGAAAAGACCGTTACTGTTATATATGACGGAAAAGAACACGGTATCAAGTACGTGATCTGGGATTGGGATGCAAATCACGAGGAAAAGATCGATCTTACCGATAAATTTAGCGTAACAGGCAATGTTACTTACGTTACAGCAAAAGAAGAAGGATACAAGATCGTAATCAGAATCGATCATCCAAACTATACCGGTGAAGATGAGTTCAAGCTTATAATCAAGAAAGCTGTTCCTGAAACTGATTTTGACCGTATCATCACAGCAACATGGCAGAGCGGTATGACCCTTGCAAGTATCGAACTTCCCCAGGGATACGCATGGGAACCTGTAGGAAATACAGCTCCAAACAAGGTTGCTGTCACAGGCGCAGGTACTTACACTTATACAGCCACCTTCACACCTGAAGACACAACTAACTATCTTACTGTTACCGATGATTTCACAGTAGTTGTAACTCATGCAAACTCCACCATCGATGGTCTTAACGCTTCTTATGACAGCTGGACCTTCAATAATAACGATCACAAACTCGCAGATCTTCTGTCCGGCATTACCGTAACAGGTACTGACAGAGTTGTTAAGTATTATTATAATGGTAGAGAAGTTACCACACTTAAGGAAGCAGGCACATACCTCATCACAGTTAGAGTGCTTGAGAGCGGACAGTATAAAGAGGTTTCTGCTGATACAATCGTAATCATCAAGAGAGCGACAGCGGAGATCAATAACTACGGTATTCCCGATAATGGCTGGACCTACGGCCATGATGCAAAGACTCCTTACGCTTACAAGAATTTGTCATACGTAGGCGACATCGTTGTTGAATATAAGCTCGCTTCAGCAGCAGACAGCGCGTATACAACAACCGTTCCTACTCTTGCAGGCGCATACGTAGCTCGCTTCAGCATCGTAGGTGGCGAAGGCTATAACTGGAATAGCGCAGAACCAAAGTACGTAAACTTCACGATCGCAAAAGCAGTTGTTACAGCTCCTACTATTACGAGCAAGATCTACACAGGCTCATCTCAAAAAGCAGACGTTGAACCAACTGATCTTTATACGATCAAAGAAAACCTTGGCGGAACAAACGCAGGTAACTACAACGTAGTTCTCGCCCTCACCGACAGTGCAAACTATAAGTGGGAAAAGACCGATGCAGCTGAATATACAGCAACCTTCAGCATCGGAAAGGCACCTAACGCCATTGCTCCCTTCGAGGCAGGCACATGGGTTTACGGTGACGAAATTTCTCACTCTACAACAGCAACCTTTGGCGAAGTAGTTAAGATCACTTACTACGATAAGCAGAACAATAAGGTAACAAGCTTTGATGCCGGTGAATATGTTGCAAGAGCAGAAGTAGAGGGAACCTCCAACTATGAGGGCGCAGTTCTCAGCGTTAACTTTACAGTTGGACAGCTTCCCGTAGCAGTTCCCGAGCTTAAGGAGAACACCTTCATCTATACAGGATCTCTCATCAAGCCCGAGTTCAAGACAGCTATCCCCGAAAATGCTCCTTACTGGGTAACAAACGACGGTAAGGTAGCGGTGAACAACTCCACAACTCCAACTTATGCAGTAACTCTCCAGCTCAAGAATAACAACTACAAGTGGGCAGACGGAGATACAAGCAATATTAAGTCACTCACATACGTGATCAATAAGGCGGAGGCAAAGATCTCCGGTCTTACCATCACCGGCTGGACATTTGGAGACGATGCAAATTCTCCTTCAGCAAGCACAACCTTCGGTACTATCAGTTATGATTACTACGTAAATGGTGCATGGCAGACAGCTGCTCCTAAAAATGCAGGCAATTACACAGTAAGAGCGACCGTTAACGGTACCGGTAACTTTGACGGTGATTTTGCTACATTTGACTTCACCATTGCAAAGGCAGATGCTACAATTAACGGCGTAAATGCTGATAAAAAGTACACAACTGTTTACAGTGGAAGCAAATTCAGCATTGCAGGCGTAACATCATCTCACACAGAAACAACTCCTGTTTATACAATTAAGAACAGTGCAGGCGTGACCGTTGGAGAGATGGTAAATGCGGATACCTACACAGTTATTATCTCCCTTGCTTCTACTGCAAACTACAATGCAGCAGAATCTATTGAGGTTGAAGTATTTATTGACAAGTTCGACGTTCATACACCCGAGCTTGTATCCAATAGCCGTATGTATAACAAGGGTATATACAAACCCGCAGTTAAGACTGATGCGCACAACAAGTACTACACCTACGAGTATTCAACTCCTGATAGTACTATCGTTGGTACGTACAGCGTAAACTTCACTCTTAACAATGAAAACTACAGATGGGACGATGCAACGTTTGCAAACGTTCTCACCTACAATATCACAAAGGCGAATGCTGAGATCACTCTCACAAGCAACGCATTTGAGAAATATTATCGCATTCAGGGTTATACTCGTGCAGACGTTATCACAGGCGTTGGCAGAAGCCATGAGGAATCCGAGCTTTCTTACAGCATTGAAAGCTTCGGCGATGCAAACACATATACAGTAATAGTTTCTCTCCCTGCCAGCCATAACTACAATGCGGCAGAGAATAAGACGATTACCGTTACTATCAAAAAGCAGCTCGTTTATGCTCCATCTATTTCCGACCTTATCTATAACGGCGCAGCACAGGCTCCGGACGTTGATGATTCAGATCTCTACGAGGTATTTGAAAACGTAGGCGGAACTAACGCAGCAGCATATAACGTAGTGCTTAGACTTAAAAACTCTGCAAACTACAAGTGGTCTGATGATGCTACGGATGAGGCTGAAAAGACAACTGTAGTTTACAATATCAAGCCAGCAACCATTACTCTTTCTGAACTTACAACAAAGACGTTCAAGTATCTTGATACAATTTCTTTCACCTCCCAAAAGTCATATAACGTTGATAATAAGACTGACTTCGGTGTTGTAAGATACATTTATTCCAAGACCGCAGACTTTGCGGTGACCGTAACTCCCGATGACGTTGGATTCTACTATGTAAAGGCATACGTGGATGGCGACATCAACTGGGGCTATGAAGAAACACTTCCCGTAAGATTCCAGATTACAGAAAGACCTTTCGATGTTCCCGCCCTCAGCTGGACCAGCAAGGTTTATAATGATGAAATTCTTAAACCTACCGTTGCAAAGGACGACAACATCTACAGCGTACAGTTTGTAACTGAAAATAGCGAAGATGTTGGTACTTACACTGTAAAATTCACTCTTACGAACAGCAACTACAAGTGGAATGACGCATATTCCGGTACAGAGAGATCTCGTACTTACAGCATTACTCCTGCAACACCTACAATCGCAGGATTTGCAAGTACAAGCAAACCTTATGATACCCATGCGATGAACCTTTCCACAACAGCATCTATCCCAGGAAGCACCCTTTCCGCAACCATCACATACTATAGCGCGAAGGATGACGCCGCAGTTATTCCTGCACCTACAAACTTCGGTACTTACTATGTTAAGGCATCCGTAGGATCAGGCAAGAACTGGAGCGCAGCTTCTACAGACTTCATTGAAATCAATATCACAAAGGCAAGCGCTAATATCACAGTTGATACAAGTGACATAGTTGTAACCTATGGTGATACTTTCGCACTTCCTATCGCTACAACAAATCTCGGTTCTGTAAATGTAGATAAGACCGTTGCAGATCTTGTAAACGTTGGAACTTATTACGTAACTTATACAGTAGTAGGAAACACAAACTACAACGGTGATACAGAAACTGTTAAGGTAATTATCGGTGAGCTTGCAGTAGACGAGCCTACCGTAATTGGTACACTTACTTATCTGACCAACGCTAGTGGCGTTGCTATTGAGCAGCAGGTCAACCTTGGTGTACTTCCTTCCTATATGACTATTAAGGAAGGCACAAACAAGGGAACCTTGGCAGGTGGATACACCGTAGAGATCACCCTTGATAAAAACCACAAGTGGGCAGAAAACTCTGACGGTCGTGTGGAATGGTCTATCGCAAAGGCAAAGCTTACAAAGCCTACTGCGAATACAGCCACATTTACCTACAACACAGAAAGCCAGACTTACACACCTGTAAACTTCGATGCAAAGACAATGAGCATCACAAATAACGTTCAGTCCAATGCAAACGAAACAGGTTACAGCGTTGTTGTAAGCATTTCCGATACTGCAAACTACGAATGGGTAGGCGGCACTCAGGAAAACATCGGATTTACATTCGTAATCAACAAGCTTGAAGTAGTTGAACCTCAGGCAATCGGTACACTCACCTATATGGTTGACTCCGAAAACGTAGCTATTGCTCAGCAGGTCAACCTCGGTGTACTTCCTTCATACATGACTGTAGTTGAGGGAACCGACGTGAAGAGTGCAGCAGGTAACTACACTGCAAAGATTACACTCGATGAAAACCATAAGTGGGCATCTGGCTCTGACGGTGACGTAGAGTGGTCTATCGCAAAGGCGAAGCTTACAAAGCCTACTGCGAATACAACCACATTTACCTACAACACAGAAAGCCAGACTTATACACCTGTAAACTTCGATGCAAAGACAATGAGCATCACAAATAACGTTCAGTCCAATGCAAACGAAACAGGTTACAGCGTTGTTGTAAGCATTTCCGATACTGCAAACTACGAATGGGTAGGCGGTACTCAGGAAAATATTGGATTTACATTCAGAATCTATAAACTTGCAGTAGAAGAACCTACCGTATCCAGCACTCACACATATACAAGTGTTGAGCATACAGTAACCCTTGATAAATTCTACGATTCCTACATGGATATCGTTCTCGGAACAGACAAGGGAACTGCAGCAGGCAACTACTGCGTAGAGATCAAGCTCGACGATAACTACGTATGGAAATTCGGCCATGACGGTAAAGTAGATTGGACTATAGCACAGGCAACGACATCCATCACGGGTCTTTCGATCACCGGTTGGACATACGACCAGTATAATGCAGTAACAAATAAGGCAAATTACACAGTAACCACCGATAGCGGATTTGTAATTCCCGAGTCTTACATCAAGGTATGGTACAAGTCCACAAAGGCTGGTTCTACATGGTCTGAAATAGTTCCTACCGATGCAGATACCTATCAGTTCAAGGTAGTAGTTGGAACTGATGCTAATGAAAACTGGGCAGCTGAAGAATTAATTTCTAATGAATTTACAGTTGAACAGCTTGCAGTAAACGAGCCTACAGCAACCGGAACATATACTTATACGGTTGTTGACAATGAGGCGATCGTTCACGAAGTAACTCTTGTAGGTTACGATTCTTCCTACATGACTATAACTCTTGGAACAAACAAGGAATCCACAGCAGGCACTCACACAGTAATAATCACTCTTGATAACAACCACAAGTGGGCAGAAAATTCCGACGGTCATGTGGAATGGTCTATTGCAAAGGCAAAGATCGATCTTAAGGATGTAGAGTGGAATTACAGTGATGCATTCGCTTACAACGGTGAAGCAAAATCTGTAGCTCTTAAGACTGCTAGCCTTCCTGGCGGATTCGGTACTATTTACACTGTAAATTACACCAATAACTCTGAAACTGACGAGGGCGATTACACAGCTAGTGCAGCATTTGCATTCCTCGGTAACAACAGCAGTAACTACGAGTTCGTTGGCACAGTAGCAGATTGTGAATGGAAGATCGATCCTGCAGAAGACAATGTGGTAACATTCACAGCTGGTGCAACCTCTTGGACATACGGAGATACAGTTTCCTATACAGCAACATCTACGTATGGAACACCTACAATTAAGATCTATGACTCTGAAGGAACGCTTCTTGCAACCTCCACAGGAGCAAACGGAACTGCAACAGTATCCATCAAACTCAATGCAGATACAAATTATAAGGTAACAGTAACCTACGAAACATCTGCTAACTGGAATACTGTAGAAAACGTAGAAGCTACCTTCGGCGTAGCACAGTCTACGGCTTACACAGCAAAAGCAAATTCGATTGACGATGCAGTTTATGGAGATCTTCTCTTAGCAAAGAGAGCAATTCCTACCGGTACTGTAACCGTTAATGGAACAACTCTTGCCGGTACATGGAAATGGCAGAATGTTACCAGCGAAACAAAAGTTGGCTCTGCCGGCACAAACACATTCTACGCAACCTTCACACCCGATGATGCGAACTACGCAGCAACAACCAATATCGCGGTTACTGTAAACGTAGCAAAATACGGTCTTGCAGTTCCCAATGGTATACAGGTTGAGTATAACGATGGTCATACAGTTTACTCCGGCGTTGCTTCTTCTTACTTCAATGATAAATTGAGTAGCGACGGTATACTTGACACTGATATTATTGACGTAGTGGACAACGGCGGTTCAGCAGTAGGTGACGTTGTAACCTTAACTCTTACAATCAAAGACGAGTTCAAGGGCAATTATTACTGGATCAGTTATAATGCAGATGAAACCGTGGCTACCACAACGTATATAGTAGTTGTGGATAAAAACAGCTGGGAAGTGGACGGTGAACCTACCGACATGGAATGGACATACGGTGAGGATGGTGAAGTAGTCGATGAACCTACCGCAAATCCTGTAAGTGGCATAGGTAGTGAGAAAAAGATCACTTATAAGCTTCAGTCTGATGCAGATATTCCTGAAAACTGGAACGATTGGTCAACTATTTCTGCAGAAACTCCAGCAGGTACGTACGATGTTAAGTTCGTAGTAACTCATCCGAACTATGCTGATATGGAGAAAACTGTTAAGCTCGTTATCAAGACTCGCGTGGTAGAGCTTCCCACTCTTGCAACTAACTCCTTCACTTACCAGGGTAAGGATGCGCAAGGTAACGATATAGTTATAACTCCTGTCGTTACACATAACGATGATGAAACGCTTTATGAAACTATCAACACCGGTAACGTGAACGTTGGAACAGGCTACAAGATCACGTTCACTCTTCCTAACAAAAATTACGAATGGGCCGATGGTCATGGTAACGAGGACAACAAGCTTGTCTACGAGCTTACCTATAACATCACAGCCGCAACCGACAACGAGGGAACGTTCACAGCTGGTGCAACCTCTTGGACATACGGAGATACAGTTACCTATACAGCAACATCTAAGTATGGAACACCTACAATTAAGCTCTATGACTCTGAAGGAACGCTTCTTGAAACCTTCACAGGAGCAAACGGAACTGCAACAGTATCCATTGGTCTCGGTGCAGGTACAGGCTATAAAGTAAAGGTAACCTACGAAACATCTGCTAACTGGAATGCTGTAGCAGACAAAGAAACTACCTTCGACGTAGCACAGTCTACGGCATACACAGCAACTGCAGATTCTATAAACGCAGTTTATGGAGATCTTCTCTTAAGCAAGAAGGAAATTCCTACCGGTAGCGCATCTATTGCCGGTACATGGAGCTGGAATAGTGCTAATGCTGAAACAACTGTTGGTGATTTCGGCACAAACAAATTCTACGCAACCTTCACACCCGATGATGCGAACTACGCAGCAACAACCAATATCGCGGTTACTGTAAACGTAGCAAAGGCAGATATTGTTAAACCTAATATCACAGTTAATGCAACTTACGGTGACACCCTTGCAGATATTAAGTCCCAGCTTTCAAACTATGATAACGCAAACGGAAACTGGACATGGGTAGATGCAGATACAACATCTGTTGGTGATCACGGACGAAATACGTTTAAGGCTAAGTTCACATCTACTGATAGTAACTTCAACAGTATTGATGAATATCCAGTAACTGTAGTAGTTGCAAAGAAAGATATTTCCGGCGCAACAATAACACTTACAGGTCCCGCTCTCACATATACAGGAGCAGCGCAGACCCAGAACTACACAGTAGAGCTTGATGGATTTGCTACCTTCACTTACGATGATGATAACACTAACGTGGCTACCAACGCAGGTACACATACCATCACCATTGCTGGTACAGGTAACTTTGATGGCGAAGTAACTAAGATCTTCGAAATCAAAGAAAAGACCATTACAGCTGATGATATAACAGTTAGTGAAATCATCTATAATGGCGAAGAACAGACTCCTTCTGTAACAGTAGAAATCGATGGTATTATAGGCAGCATTACTTATGACGTGACCTGGAGCGATGCTACTGTTAAGGATGTAAGACCTGAAGGACGCTTGTATTCAGTAACAGTAACCGGTACTGATAACTTTGACGGTGTAGTAACTAAAGAGTTCAACGTTACACCTCTTGATATTACAGAGAACGAAAACGTTGAAATATCTCTTGACAACAGTCTAACCTACAACAACGGAACAACTCTTATTCAGCAGTTTACTGTAAGAGTAAAAGTTGTAACAACCGAGGGTGAAAAGGTGCTTATTGTACCTTGTAATGTACTTGAAAAGACAAATGAAGTAAAAATAGCAGGCTCTCACACATTGCGTGTGGAAGCAAACGATGATAACTTCACAGGTACTGCGATAACGACCTTCAGCGTTGCAAAGGATAACTACGATATGAGCAATGTTCAATGGAGCGCATCTACGTTCGAGTACAATCAGACAGAAAGAGAAGTAACTATCGTAAGCGGTCTTCCCACAGGTGTAACTGTAACTGGTTACGAAAAGAATAAGGGAACTGTAAAGGGTGATTACACAGCAACAGCAATTCTTTCCTATGATGAGCAGAACTACCATGCTCCTAGCGCAACTCATAATTGGAGTATCACAACAGCATATATCGAAATGCCTACAAAGGGAACAACAAGCTTCACTTATGATGGAACCGAAAAGACGTTCTTCAGCCAGACCAGCACTTATTGGACTGCAACAGGAACTCTTAAGGCAACTGATGCAAGTACAAGAAAGTATGTTGTAACAATTACCTTCAATGCAGCAGATATTGGTAGCTGTCAGTGGAAAAATGCAGAAACAGGAAAAGAAACTGCAGCACTCACATATGAGTACACAATTTCTCCTCTTGATATTACAAACGCAACAGTAAATCTTGATACAAGTACACCTCTTGTTTATGGTGGTAACATGACTCAGAATGTTATCAGCATTACAAAGGATGGTAAAACATTCTTAGTTAAGGACGGAGAAGTAGTTAACTTCTTAATAAGCGGCAACGTAGCAGAAACAGCAGGTATTCATCCATTGACTGTAACTGCAAACAACAGTAACTTCACAGGTTTTGTAACTTGTGACTTCAACGTTGCAAAGGATACCTTTGATATGACTGGTGTTCATTGGAATTACTCCGGTACTCCGTTCGTTTATGCAAAGAATACAACTCATACGGTAGAACTCGTAGGTCTTCCCGTAGGCTTAACACCTGTATACAGTGGCGTATATAGCGCAAGCGAGTTTGGCACTTACACTGCAAAAGTAACGTTCACTTACGATACTGTAAACTATGAAAAACCTACCGTTGCAGATTGTGAATGGAAGATCAATCCTGCAGAAGACAATGTGGGAACATTCACACCTGGTACAACCTCTTGGACATACGGAGATACAGTTACCTATACAGCAACATCTACGTATGGAACACCTACAATTAAGCTCTATGACTCTGAAGGAACGCTTCTTGAAACCTTCACAGGAACAAACGGAACTGCAACAGTATCCATTGGTCTCGGTGCAGGTACAGGCTATAAAGTAAAGGTAACCTACGAAACATCTGCTAACTGGAATGCTGTAGCAGACAAAGAAACTACCTTCGACGTAGCACCGTCTACAGTTTACACAGCAACTGCAGATGCAATTACAGATGCAGTTTATAGAGATCTTCTCTTAAGCAAGAAGGAAATTCCTACCGGTAGCGCATCTATTGCCGGTACATGGAGCTGGACTAGTGCTAATGCTGAAACAACTGTTGGTGATTTCGGCACAAACACATTCTACGCAACCTTCGAACCTACAGATCCAAACTACGCAGTGAAAACTAATGTTCCAGTAACTGTAATTGTAGACAAGGCAACCTTCAATATGGATGGCGTTAAGTGGGATTACTCCGGTACACCATTCGTTTATGCAAAGAATACAACTTATACGGTAAAACTCGTAGGTCTTCCCGAAGGCTTAACGCCTAAATACGGTGGTGTATGCAGCGCATCTGCAGCAACAGATGATCATTACACCGCTACAGTAAGCTTCGAGTACGATGCTAGCAACTATTACGCTCCTGGAGAAATAGATGATCTCGAATGGAAGATTGACAGAGCTCCAGTAAATAGACCTGCAAAGGATACTACAGTATACACCTACGATGGAGTAACCACCCACGAGTATAAGATCGTGAAGAATGATGAATTCTACAAGATTGAAGGAACACTTTCTGCAATGGCGGGTGGCACTTATGAGATTACCATTACTCTCGCAGATGGCAATAACACAAAGTGGGATGATGGAAGTACAGCTTCTCTTGTATATGACTTCGTAGTAGGTAAGGGTACGAACGCATTCACTGGAACTCTTACTATGGAGGGCTGGGAACACGACTCTACTGCAACTACACCTTCTGGCATTACTGGTGCTAAGTGGGATTACGATGCATCTAAAGTAAAGTATGAGTATCGTGATTTAGACGGTGAGTGGTATGCCGAAAGTGAATTCCGTCCAGAGAATGACAGTCCTTTTGGAACATATGCAGTTCGTGCATATATGGAAGGTAACAACAACTACGATAAGTTCTATTCAGATGAAGTTGAATTTGAAATTACCGTAAAGACAGTTACAATTCCCGAAATTAACGCAACACAGGAATATGTAGAAGACGGAGATAATTACCCAACTATTAAGGGTACCAACGACATATTTGCAGAGGGCGATCACGGTGATTATACTGTAGAATATGTAGAAGGTATTGGTACAAAAGTTGGAACAACCTATTACGTATATGTAACTCTTAAGGATACTGTAAATACTAAGTGGAGTGATGGTACTACTGAACCTAAAACTCTCTCCTATAGACTTACAGGTACACCTGCAAATATTGTGGTTGACGATGGCAATGACAAGATCGTGGACGGTTGGACCTTTGGAGAGGAACCTGCTGATTATGCAGCGGTTATTAAGGCTCTCACAAAGGTTTACTTCAAGGGTGAAGAAGTTCAAGACTTTGCAATGTCACTTAAGTACTACACAAGCAATGATGCTAATGCTGTTGGTTCGACAGATGTTCCTCAAGACCACGGAACATACTACTTCAAGATAGTAGTGGCAGCAGGCGCAGGATACGATACAACTGAAAGTGACTTCTATCAGTTCGAAATCGCTCAGGCTCCTCTTACCCTTGGAGCAGATGTTACCGGAATCACTATTGGTGGTGTAGAATACGGCACAGCTCTTGAAAGTGTAAGCGTTTCTAATAAGGTTTACTACTACGACGGAGAAGAGTACAAAGAAATCTCCGGTACATGGTCATGGGATTCCGATAGCGAAGAACTCGGCGCAGTAGGAAACTACACACGCACTGCAATCTTCACACCTAGTGATGACAACTACGCTCCTCTCACAGTAGAAGACGTACAGATTACAGTAGTTCCCAAGACTATCACCGTAACAAACAGCAGCCCTGCTGAAGATAAGGATACCGATGATTATCTTGACCTTGAATTCAAGGAAAGCGGATACGTAGAGGCAAACTTTACAACAGTTACATTCAAGTGGAACAACGAAGAAGTAACTCTTGTTAAGGGCGAAAGCGGTGATTACATTGTGACTGTAACTTACGCTGGCGGAACTGCAACTCAGTACACAAATGCAGGCGTTTACACAGTAATAGTAACTCTCATTCAAAATGCAGACGGCAGTTATAATTACAACTTCGGTGTAAAAAATGTCGAAGGAACACCTACACCTATTGTAACCCAAACGTTCGTATTCGAGATTGAGAAGGCAACGTTAACACTCACCAATGGATTACCCGAAAATGCAGATTGCACTTATGGTGGTACTTACCATGATAAGGGCGCAAGCTACTTTGAAGGATTGGCAACTCTCACACATGGTACAAAGACCTTCACACCTAGTGTAACAATCGCTTACTCAACAGACGGTTCCACTTATGGTGATGAAAGCACAACTCTTACCATCGGCGATGTAGGATATTACAAGATTACTTACACATATACCGGTAATGGCAATTATGCATACTTCTCTGGTGAGGTAAAAATTCAAATTACACCAGCGGAAGTAAGGGTTGAAACTCCTAAACATAAGGGTTCCTTCTACGAGGATACGTTTAACTTCCTTGATGATAAGAATGATCAACCTAAAGCATATGACGCTGTTACTGGAGTTGAGCTTGTAGGCGGAACATTCAGTTGTGTAAGCTTGCACTTCAATTCAGAAAACCCAAATAATAGCTATTACATGCTGTCCTATAATCCTAACAACGCTAACTATAAGTGTTCCACTAATTTTGAAGTTCCAGTTTCTCTCATTACAGTTGCAACTCTTCAAAGAGGAACCGAACTTACTAAATACGGTAGTATTGCAAAAGCGTTGGCAGCTGCTACAACTAGCGGTGATAAGGTTTGGGTAATTCCTGATACAAGCGGTAACATTGTTATTGATACAACTGATGTAAGTAAGACTGTTACTGTTAATGCAGGAACAACCTTGATTCTTCCTTACGCTAAGTATAACGGTGGAAACGATGCGAATGGCACATACAGAAATAATAGCTATGTTGCAACACTTACAGGTGACGGACTTCCCAAGGATACCAATCTTAAGACACTTGTAATTCTTGGTAACGGCGTAACACTTGAAGTAAAGGGAACTCTCCATATAGCAGGTGAACTTTCCGGTGGTAACGGCGGAGCTCATTATTCAAGTCATACCAAGGGTAATTATGGAGAACTCAGACTTGGTACTGATTCAACTCTTATTATTCCTAAGGATGTGAACGGAAAGATTGAGTGCTACGGCTTCATAACACCGCTTGGAGAAAATAACGGTAGTAAGGTTGAAATTAGAGGCGGTACACTTTATCAGCCATTCACTCTCCTTGACCACCAAGGTGGTACTGCTCTTTCCTCTATCAAAAACAAAATGAATAGCAACCATATTGCACCATTCTATGAGTATCAGTTCAGAAACGTTCAGACCGATGTTTCAATTCACTATGGCGGCAAGCTAACAGTTTATGCAAACATGGATGCAACTTTACCGTTAGTAAATACTCTTCAACATAATGGTACACTGGTATGTATGGTTGGCCACGAAAAAGATACCGAAACTGATAAAATGCCAATGCTTCAGCTTACAAGTTCAGAGTCGTACCTTAACGCTAAATTTGATAAGACAACTGGAATTCTGGACCTTGATCTCTTTGGTGGAGCAAAGCTTAACAGCATGGTTATGACGATTACGTTTGGAACGGATATTCCATTGTCAACTGAAAGCGTATTCTTCCCATTATCATGGACCATGGATATTTCTCTTAATCCTACTGAAGAGCAAAAGTCCCAAAATAGAATAGCGCAATATAACGCTCCTTATATGATGCAGCTTGCTTGGGGAGGCAAATTCACAGTTGAGAAGGGCGCCAAATTTACGGTAAAAGATTTGGTTATCCATGATAACTATGAAACTAATCACAATATAGGTCTTCAGGAATATGCAAAAGCCAGCCCTGATAAAGTGACAAGTAGACAAGATGCGATGTTCATTCTTAGAGGCGAGCTTTTTGTAACAGACGCAATCGGCGGCAAAGTTCGTGCTGACACTCCCGGTGCAAAGATTATCGCAGCTAGCGTTTCCTGCGTTTGGTATAAAGTGACTAGTAATAAAGCTGCAACAGAAGCTCTTACTTATAATCTCTCACTCTGGAAGCATAGCAAGAGTGATGAAACTATCACCTATACTCAGTCTGATGTATCTGCAGCTGCAGGTGTGATTGCTTGGTATAACGGAAACGATTGGGTATCCGGATCTACAGATACCGGCTTTGATGTTGTTATCAAGTACGTTGGTATCAATTCCGATGGAACGGAAACGGAAATCAAGAGTGATTATCACCATACCTATGATATATCCACGCTTAGTACGATCTTTGCAAACACGTTTATTGATCTTTCCGATGCTGATGATGGTAACTATAAGTTCATCGGTTGGTACTTATGTAAAGGCAATAACGGATTCACTGATGAATACAGAATAATTACCGATAGAATTAGTCTTGAAGAGCTTTATACAAAGCTTGCTGCTGACGGTTATAACAACGTTACTATCTACTGCGTAATGGCTAACCCATCTTACACATTTGAGTATGATGATGGAACTGATTCTACAGCAGATGATAGCACGGCAAAATATTCTGCAACTCAGCTTCCTTATGCATCTCTTGTAACTCTCGATCAGTATGACTTTGATACAACGGTTTCAAAATATCATACTGGCTGGAAGCTTGTTGATGCTAACGGAAACGAAATTGCAACATTCACCAGAACAGATGTTATCACATGGAGCGTACCTGATCTTGAAGATATAGTAACAGCATATCTTTCTTCTATAGAGTGTGTTGATAATAACTACACCTTCAAGCTTGTTGCAGTATGGACAGACAAGACGGCTGTTACTGTAAATTACGGTGAAAATGTTATTGATCTTGAAAATACTGTAATCTATCTCAACCATGCATTTGGTCAGAGTAGTTACGACGATCTCGCGGATCTTACAATGGGAGATACTGAATACGATAAGAGCCTTTACTCTAACGGATGGGAAACTCCCGATGGTGTAACCGTTTCCGGAACGACTGTAACTATTACGTCAACTGCAAACGTAGAGATCAAGGCTAAATGGCTCAATAAGGTTGTTCTCACTATCTATTATGGTGAAAATAGTCTTGGCTTGTCCCCTGTAACTACTATTTATCTAAATACAAGCCAAAATCAGACGTCTTATAAGACCAGTGTTCTTGCCGCTAAGACTGACTCTACCAAGGAAACATTCTTCAATGGTTGGAAGGAGATGAGCAACTGTACAGTTAATGCTGCCGGAGATATAATCAATGTAACTTCCGGAGCAACAGAAGCTTCTATTCTTGCCAATACATGGGGAGTTAAGGATTGTGTAACAGTTGAATACGGCAATAACAACTTAGGTCTTCCCTTATCTAAGATAATCTATATTAATCCTGATACTAATTCTTGTGTTATCGATAACGTAAATGCAAATGATGCTAATGTTACCGTAATTAAGTACTTTGACACTTGGGTTGGATTTGCTCTTAATGCAGATGGTACTTATACTTACACAACCGACACAGGTATAACAATTACTATCAATGGCAGAAACATCACACTTGGTGGCAGCCTGACAGACACTGTAGATAACGTTATTATCACAGCAAAGTGGGGAGAAAAAGAAAATATCAAGTTCAGTGGAAACAACGGTCTTACCGGTGAGAGTAATGTTAGTGTTGACGTTGAAGGTTATGTAAGAACTAATACCAATGATAACTTTGTTGCAGATATACAAAAAATGTTGGCAGATAAGATCAAAGATCAGGCTAATATAAAGGATAGTGATCCTGATGTAAATCAGTATTTCTATGGTTTATCTTATAATGGCAAGACTTATAGTGAATACGATTCTGATAATCCTTATTCCAATATGGAGTATGTAGAAAAGGTTAACTCCATAACAGTTGAATGGACTGGCAAATATGAAGTAAAAGTTTCGTCAAGCAATGCTAATGTAACGGTTAATGGAAATTCAGTAAGCAATAACGGAAGTGTATATTTTAAGCCCGGTGACAAAGTTACAGTAAGTGTTAGTTACACTCAGACTGAAAAACAAACTACTACCATAACAGGCGCAGATAAGACTACTTATACTTCTCCATTCGATATGCCTAGCCAAGCGGTTACAATTAGTGCTAGTAGCTCAAGCTGTATCGCAGCCGGAACACTCATCACCCTCGCAGATGGAACACAGAAGAAGGTTGAAGATCTCCTTGACACTGATATTCTTCTCGTTTACGATCACGAGAGAGGAGAATACGTTGCTTCACCTATTGTATTCATCGAGAGAGACGGTTGGAATTACTACAACGTAATCTATCTTGAATATTCAAACGGTGTTACTAATAAGCTTATTTACGAGCACGCTATGTTCGACCTCACTCTTAATACTTACGTATATATCACAGAGGCAAATTACCTTGATTACGTAGGTCACGAGTTCGCATACTTCAACGGTGAATCTATTGAAAGTGTGACTCTTGAAAACGCATACGTTAAGAATGAGTACACAGGCTGCTTCAGCTTGGTAACAGCAGTTCATCTCAATTACTTCATTGATGGAATGTTCTCGATCCCAGGTGGTATTGAAGGCATATTCAACATCTTCGAGTACGGAGAGGACCTTAAGTATGATTCTGAACAGATGCAGAAGGATATTGAAACTTACGGACTTTACACTTACGAAGATTTCGCAGAGTATGTTCCGGAAGAAGTATTCTATGCATTCCAGGCACAGTACTTCAAGGTTGCAGTTGGCAAGGGTATGATCACATTTGAAGAAATCATCGAAATGATTGATAGATACCTTGTTAAAAACGGAGTTATTGAATAATCAATAACGGCAAAATCTCAACTGACAAACCGAACTTGAGAAACTAAACAACAAAATTCCTAGGGGTGAAAATCCCCTAGGAATGACCACAAGAATTTACAATTTAAGCGCAAAATACGGTTTCGTATTTTGAAATAAGAAAAGCCCACCGCAGATCTTTATGGTCTGCGGTGGGTATTTTCGTATTAATTTTAGTTAATAATATTCTTTTTTAAGGCTAATTATTCATTGAATTTTGAGTTGTTTTTTGCGAAGTCTTTCATAAATTCCACAAGGCTTTCAACCGCCTCAAGGGGCATGGAATTATAGATAGATGCGCAGATTCCGCCGATGCTTTCATGACCTTTCAGGTTGGTGAAGCCTGCCAGCGAAGCCTCGATACAGAATCGCTCATCAAGGGCAGAGCTACCGGTATTGAACACCACGTTCGTCATGGAACGGCATTTTTTATCGATAGTTGAAATATAGTAGAACTGACCGTCGATAAAATCATAAAGGCAGCTGGCTTTTTTCTCGTTTCGGCGCTTCATTTCCTCAAGTCCACCGATGGATTTTATCCATTGGAATACCAGCTTTGCCACGTAGATATTAAACACAGGGGGAACGTAATCTGATGCGCCCTGCTCGGAGAGGATCTCGTAGTTAAACATGGATGGTGTTTCGGGAAGAGGGTTGCCAATCAGGTCGGAACGAATGATAACAACCGTCATAGCCGCGGGAGCAACGTTCATCTCGGAGCTAGCATAGATCATTGCAAATTTCGAAATATCAATAGGCTCGGAGAGGATGCAAGAGGACATATCAGCAACCAATGGGATGTTACCCGTGTCCGGAACTGCCGGGAATTTTGTTCCGTAAACCGAGTTGTTATAGCAAATATGAACATAGTCCGCGTCGGGGCGGAAGCTGGAGCGAGTTGCCTCCGGAATAGTTGAAAAAATAGGTGTCGCGCCACCGGAAGAAGCCGCAACGGCAATGTCACCGTACCTCTTTGCCTCCAGCATAGCCTGACGTGAGCGCTGTCCGGAGAGAATGTAGTCCGCGCACTTGTGAGCCGAGAGCAAATTCATAGGCACCATGGAAAACTGCTGTGTTGCATCGCCCGGAAGGAACATTACCTTGTAGTTTGCGGGAATGTGCATCAGCTCGCGCAGGAGTCTTTCTGCATCGTGCAAAATCTCTTTGAATGCAGGGGATTTCGGGCTGATCTCAAGGATCGACATTCCGGAATCGTTGTATGATAAAAGATCTTTCTGAACTTGCTCAATGACCTCCGCGGGTAGCATAGCAGGCCCGGAGGCGAAATTATATACTCTTTTTGACATTTTACGTAATTTTCTCCTTGGTAGGACTTTTTCTTATATTATACTATTTTTTCAAGGAAAAATCAAGAGGTTTGGGAGTTTTTAGTTATTTTGTGGGGTGTATAGATAAAAACACTGCTTTTTTTGCTTTTTAATTTGCTTTTTATGAGTTTAAAAAAGCAGCGTCAAATATTACTAAATTAGCTAAAAAAATCACCCACCGCAGGCCATAAAGATCCGCGGTGGGCTTTTTAATTTCAAAGCACAATCCCGTGCTTTTTCATTGAATTTTGTAAATAATGGTTTTCATTCCCTAGGGGTTTTCGCAAACCCCTAGGTTTTTTCGTTGAAATAACTTCGTTGAAACATAATAGGTTTTACTAATAAATGTTTATTAGTAATTTAACAGTTTAAGCTTTGTATAAACTGTTCCGGCAGTGGAAGTCCAAGTTATTTGAGCACTTGTCGATATGCGACCACTATATCCTTGTTCTGTTAGTGTTGTACCATTTTCTGTTAATCTAACGCTATTTTTATAATAACCATAGGTTCCCAATCCGTAAGTTCCTCCGGATACTTTGGATGTTATAGTCACCGTACCATTCGCATTATATTGAACAGTTACACTATGATAATCACCTGCGGCCAAGGACGTTGTATCAAATGTTATTCTTGCTAACACAACAATTGAAGTTGCTGTGCAAGACGAACCTTCACTACCATTTATTGTTACGTTTTGTGTTTTATCACTACCGTTAGTAATGTTATTAACGCCCTCAACATAACCTGTGGTGAATTTAGGAAGCGTATCAGTACCTAAAATATGATAGGACTTCATGTGATATACCAACGTCGTTCCTGATTCTACGTAAATTACTTTAACACCGCTATAGTTTCTAGTGTCAAATCCGCCTTCGTAAAGAATAGCATTTCCGTTCGCATCAGCATAGTACGCTTCACATGTGATATATGCTCCATCAGGGAGATCTGGAAGCGTTACCGCTACATAACTAGATACAGGTTTAATTTCTGTGATCCACTTTGCATAAATTTTAATTACATCAGAAGATAGCACATCATAATTCGTAGCACTTGTGATAGATCCAAATCCAACACTAAATGTTGTATTATCAAGATACCAACCATCAAATATCTTATCACTTCTTTCATGTGTAGGTGTGGGAAGCTTTGAAACTACATATGCTTCTTTGACCTCGTCATATTTCACTACAATATCATCACATGCATTGCCGCCGTTAGTAACAAATTCAAGTGTAACTTGATCTAGTATCCATTTTCCATTGTATACTTTTGCAGATCTTCCTGACGTAGTTATGCCAACGGGCGCACTTACACTAACCATATTACCGTCCGCATCATATGATTCGAAGTAACAAAGTGAAGTGTTAATAATGTTACTATGCCATGTATCTATGTGTCCAGTGGTGGTTGTTTTGCCTAATATTGTTGAAGTTGTTGTATAGTAAACACATTCAAACAATGTCAGGGTTGGACTTTCTGAAATACTAACAGTTGCGCCATGATTATTAGAGTAAATCTTACCTGCGAAGTTGGTTGCAACTAATGATCCATTGACTACAAATACTGCTTCGCTCGTTATTGGACACGGATTGGGATCGCCGGTTGGAAGATTGTGAATACTGTCATAAACGGCGAAGTTTCCAGCGGTAAATTCAGTATTTTCATTTACAGTCAATCTTGCACCATGCATTAACTTTGTTGGATAGTTGATTTGATATTTAGCAATAGCAGTTTGATCGTTAGCTTGATTCAATGATATATCAAATACCCAGCTTATTGGGAAGTAATACTCCGATGTGTTTACGTCAATCGAGCCAAGATCCACGCCCAGTACTTCTCCCAATATTAATGTCATTTTAATCTCATTCAACCTTGCACCACCATATATATCTAACTTACATGGATTGCCGCTTTGTGCCAACAATTTATCATGATCATATTTCGCTACAACTTTACTGTAAGTTGAATCTGTAAGTTCAAGAAGCGCAGCAGATCCATTTCCAATTACTGACAAGGTTGCAGGATTGTGTTTTCCACCGGCATAAAGGTTGGCCCATCCATACAAACTAGCAGCATGATATATTGTCATTTCGGGTCGAACGTTCATTAGAACAAACTCACTAAATGGAGCCTGTGACAAAGTGTTTTTCTTATCGTACACAGTCTTCATATAGGTACCGCCGCCAAAGTCAAGGAATACAAATGGCTGATAAATGCTTCCTGCGTTGAGTATTACTTGGCTTCCGTTGTTTTTAGACTCTTCTGTAATAAAGCCATAACAATTAATAACAGCGTCTTTAGAACCTGTAGGTATTTCTATTTTTGAATTGCTGCCCAATACTAATTCTGCATACAAACCTTCCGTGTGACCTGCATAAGGTGTACCGCCGGAACCACCAGCCAACTGGCCTGATATCTCAAGGATACCATTCAGCGTGATAGTCTTGCCAGCCGACAACTTAACTAATGTCATTCTTTCTTTCAATTCTGAAAGTGAGTAACCACCTACTATCGTTGCGGTGGTGCTGGTGTTTCTACCATTAGCATCATCTGTAGTTCCGTAAGGAAGAATAAGAGTTACATCAGAATCAATAGTAAGATCAGTATCGATAATTACATCGCCTGAGGTGTTAGGAATTACCCAAACGGTTCCACCACCGGTACTGTCATTCGCTGCTGTAACAGCATCAAATATTGTGTAATAATTGGTGCTATTATAGGTGGCTACTGCCGTAAGGTTGACAGTATAATCTGTTTTTGATACAGATTTATAATTTGAACTTGTAGGAGTGAATACAATTGTAAATGTTGCAACACCCGCGTCTATCGAAACGCCAGTAAACTCAAACGCACCGTCAACACTTGCAACGCCTGTAGTTGAAATCTTACTCAAATCGATAAGATTCTTATAGGTCTTACCTGTGTAAGTAGGCCATGTCGTTACTGTAGGTGTATCCTGTGTAATCTGGATAGTTACACTAGTTCCGGAGTAGGCATAATTGCCATTATGGGAAGTTGACAATTTTTTTAGGATTTTTGCGGTAGAGAAGTGGAAAAAGTGGGTGATGATGTGGAAAAAAGGAGGGCGGGTTACGGAGTAGGGAAGCGTTGACGATGCCTTCAAGCAAAAATGAGCGGGAAACTGATTTTTCTTTTGTGAATATACTGAAAATGCTTGAAAGGTGCTTTGGATTTGCGGTTTTTTAGGAGTTTGTTAAAAAATCTGCGCAATGTAACAAAATAATCACATTTTCGCCACAAAACTCTAAAAAAATCTCAACAAAACCTACATAGTTTATATAAAAATTCGAAATATATTAACTTTTATTAAATATTGGAAAAAGATGTTGACAAAAACTATGAATTATGTTAAAATAATATCACAAGAGGAAAAACTCTTTGAAATAAAAACAAAAAAATAAATAAACAAAAGGAGACACACACAATGAAAAAGACAATTTCTACAATCCTCGTATGCGTTCTTCTCGTAGGTTCGCTTCTTTCTCTCGCTTCTTGCGAAGTAGCAGGTTTCGTATTCGGAACTTATTCCAGAACAGACAAAATTATTGTTGACGTAACAACAACATACGAGTTCTCACTCACAGAAGTAACAAAGACCGTTACAACTGAAAACCTTATCGGCGACGGCAAGAACACAACAACCGAGACCATGAAGTACAAGGTTGGCGAAAACGATGAAGGCGAAAAGGTTATCGCTTTCACAGTTGAAACAGATGACGGTTCCAAGACAACAGAGTATAGCTTCAACTCCGGCAAGGATGACGGTGGCTCTTACATCGAAATCGCTGGTACAAGATACTACTCCGTAAAATAATTCAGTAAATACTTAAAACCTAATCGTTTTAGTTTTCATTTCATATTTCTCTCTCCTAATTTTACGGGAAGCTTAGGCTTCCCGTTTTTTTGCATTTTTATTCTCTTTTCATCGCATAAAAAATCCTCTTGAAAAAACAATAATTATATGTTATAATAGAATGATGTATTATGTGTAATTTTTTGGAGGAATAATGAAAAACGAAAAAACAAAAGCGTTTTTATATAGCAATGGCCTTGTGATCTTAGGTACGGTAATTCTTGCTTTCGGCAGTGCAGTATTCTTGGTACCATTTGATTTGGTAATGGGCGGCACGTCGGGAATTGCAATAGCTATCAAGGAATTTTTCTTTGATAATGCCTCTCCCGAAGAAGCAAATCTTTATATCGAAATTGTTATTGCTATAATCACTTGGACTTTGTTTTTTATTGGCCTTATTTTCCTTGGCAGAGAATTTGCCGCAAAAACGTTGCTTTCGACTATAGTTTACCCTTTGGTTTTCCCGTTGCTTCTGATGTTGGTTTCGGAGGATGTGCTTGGCGGATTTTTCTACCTTGAGGGAAATGAATATAGCGAGCTTGCTCTCATCTTTTCCGGTGTAATGGGTGGCATGCTTTTAGGTGCGGGAAGCGCAATTGCGTTCCTAGGAGGAGGCACTACCGGAGGCACGGATATCCTGTCGTTCCTCATATGCAAATTCTTCCCGAAATTAAAGATCTCGCAGGTAACGTTTTTCATAGATTTCACTATAATTCTTCTTGGAATCTTTGCTGTTAAAAATATTATTGTATCCGGTATCGGCGTTCTTTCGGCGTACGTTTCATCCCTTGTTATCGACAAGATATTCTTGGGTGGAAAGACGGCGTACGTTGCAAATATTGTGACTACCACCCCCGATGAGATCAGCCGTGATGTTATCGAAATTCTCGATAGAACGACCACCATAATGGATTGCAAAGGTGCGTATTCCGGCGAACACAAAAATATCGTCATGGTGTCATTTACCATGCGAGAATACCGCGAAATTCTAAGTATAGTTAGCAAATATGACAAAAAAGCCTTCATTACGGTGAGCAAGGCTCACGAGGTTTCCGGCGAAGGTTGGTAATTTTTAAGAAAGGAATGACACTAGATGAAAAGAAAAATAACCAGGGATGATATAGTGAATTTTTTGAAAAAACAAGATTATAAAAAGATGATCAGGCAGGGGATTATGATATTGGCAAGTGCCTTTGTTCTTGCCTTGGCAGTAGAGCTGTTCATAGCTAAATTCAAATTGGTTTCGGGCGGAGTTACCGGCATTGCCATCGTTCTTGCAGAGCTGTTTGAGAAAACTAATAATGCTTTGAATGCTGAGTTCTGGATAACCCTTTTGACGTGGGTGTTCTTCTTCCTTGGATTTATTTTCGTTGGCAAAAAGTTTGCTCTGAAAACCTTGCTCTTTACCATAGTTTATCCCGTTTGTCTTCATATTGTCAAACTGTTTTTGGAGTGGGAATTTTTTGGTGATTATTTTAGCAAAATTTCAGAACCTACCAATGAAACCTATCAGGTCGGACTTGTTCTTGCCGCGGTAGTTGGAGGCGCATTGGTCGGCCTTGCAATAGCTATTTCATTTATGGCAGATAGCTCCACCGGCGGTGTTGATATTATCTCTCTTGCAATCTGTAAATTCTTCCCGAAGATTAAGCTCTCTCACGTTACCCTGATCATCGACGCTTCAATCGTTGTAGCAGGTATGTTTGCAACACAGGATTTTGTTAAATCTCTGCTCGGTATCATTTCTGCCGCAGTGACCTCGTTTATGATCGATAAGGTATTTCTCGGTGGCTCGAGAGCATTCATTGCGCAGATCGTGTCAGAAAAACATGAGGACGTACGTACGGCAATTCGTGACGAGCTTGACAGAACGTCAACCATCTTTGACTGTATTGGCGGATACTCCGGAGAGAATAAGAAAATGGTCATGGTATCCTTTACTATGAGTCAGTATGCGCAGCTTATGAGTATTCTTGATCGCATTGATTCCCAGTGCTTCGTAACAGTACATAGAGCTCATGAAATCGGTGGACTTGGCTTCTCCATAGAGAAAAGGGCTGCATCTTCGTCAGCTTCCACAAAAAATAATTTGTAAAATTATGTAATTTCTACAAAAAAGTTCTTGCATTTTGCACTTCCTTGTAGTAAAATATAAGGGTATGAAATTTTGATTAATAGAGGAATATAGAAAATGAAGCGTACCGATTTAAGAAATATTGCTATCATTGCACACGTTGACCACGGCAAAACGACCTTGGTTGACGAAATGCTTCGCCAAGGTGGTATTTACCGTGATAATCAGGACATGGCAGACCGTGTTATGGACTCCGGTGACCTTGAGCGTGAGCGTGGAATTACAATTTTGGCAAAAAACACGGCAATTCATTATAAAGACGTAAAAATCAACGTTATCGACACTCCCGGCCACGCAGACTTTGGCGGCGAGGTTGAACGTATTCTCAAAATGGTAAACGGAGTTATCCTTTTGGTTGATGCTGCAGAGGGCCCCATGCCACAGACAAGATTCGTTCTTGAAAAGGCGCTTGCAATGGATCACAGAGTTATCGTTGTAGTAAACAAGGTAGATAGACCCGATGCTCGTCTTGATGAGATCGGTGACGAGGTTTTGGAGCTTCTTCTCGAGCTTAACGCTACGAACGAGCAGCTTGATTCTCCCATGCTCTTCTGCTCCGGTAGAGCAGGTACTGCATCCTTTGATCCATATACTCCTGGCACAGATCTCAAACCCTTGCTTGACACCATTCTTGAATATATGCCTGCTCCCGAGGGGGAGGAAGAAGATCCTCTCCAGCTTCTCGTTTCTTCCATCGATTACAATGAGTTCGTTGGTAGAATCGGTATTGGCCGCATTGAGCGCGGAGTTATCAAGCAGGGACAGGGCGTTTCTATATGCAACTACCATGGCGACGGAAAATCTCGCCCATCAAAGATAGTTTCTATTTATCAGTTTGACGGATTGAAGCGTGTTCCGGTAACTGAGGCAAAGGTTGGTGACATCGTTTGCTTCTCCGGATGCGAGGATATTGCTATCGGTGATACAGTTTGCTCTCCTGCAAAGGTAGAGCCTCTTGAGTTCGTTAAGGTTGGCGAGCCTACAATGGAGATGACCTTCTCTGTAAACGATTCTCCCTTCGCGGGTAAAGAAGGTAAGTTCGTAACTTCCCGTCATCTTCGTGCAAGACTCTATAAAGAGCTGCTTCGCGACGTATCTCTCCGTGTAACAGACGGTGATACCACTGATTCCTTCCGCGTAGCGGGTAGAGGCGAGATGCATCTTTCGATCCTTATCGAAAATATGCGCCGCGAGGGATATGAGCTTTGCTGCTCCAACCCAAGAGTGCTTTATAAGGAGATCGATGGTGAGAAGTGTGAGCCTATTGAGGACGTCATCGTTGACGTTCCAGAAATGTATGTTGGCGCAGTAATGGAAAAACTTGGTGCAAGAAAGGGTATCTTAAACGATATGCAGCTCCACGGATCTCGCCAGAAGCTGTTCTATACAATTCCCACAAGATGTCTTTTCGGGTACAGAAGCGAGCTTCTTACCGACACCAGAGGTGAGGGTCTTATTTCCACACTCTTTGCAGGATACGAGCCCTTCCGCGGCGAGATCAAGACTAGATTCACCTCATCTCTCGTTGCATCCGAAAAGGGTGTATCAACTACCTACGGACTTTATCAGTCCCAGGATAGAGGTCCTCTCTTCATCGGCCCTGCAACTCCTGTTTATGAGGGTATGATCGTAGGCGAGAACCCCAAGCCTGATGATATTGAAGTAAACGTTTGTAAGGAAAAGCACCTTACTGCTATTCGTTCCTCCGGAGCAGATGAAAAGCTCACTCTTATTACACCCGTTCAGCTCTCTCTTGAGGAAGCTATTGAGTTTATCACAGAGGACGAGCTTATTGAGGTAACTCCCAAGAGCATCAGACTCCGTAAGGTAATTCTCGATACTCCTACGAGAAAGCGTATTCAGGCGCAGAAGCGTGCTGCACTTAAAGAGAAAAAATAATTATTTTAAGCTCGGGATGACTCTGATCATTCCGAGTTTTCTTTCATATACAAAATTAAAGAAAAAGTCGTTTTAATATTGCATTTTAGGTTTTAGTATGGTACAATATAAATGTTAGAACATTAACAGAGGTAACGATATGAATAGATATCTTGATATAGCTCCCGAGGTTGCTGCTGCCCTTGCAGAGGGGCGCCCTGTGGTAGCTTTGGAATCTACTATAATTTCACACGGTATGCCATATCCTGAAAACGTGAAAACAGCCTTGGCAGTAGAGCAGATCATCCGTGATAACGGTGCTGTTCCCGCAACTATTGCCATCATCGGCGGAAGACTTAAGGCAGGACTCTCCGTAGAGGAGATCACTCATCTTGGAAAAAAGGGAACTGGAGTTATTAAGGCATCCAGACGCGATCTTCCCGTGCTTTTGGCGAAAGGCGAGGACGGCGCGACCACTGTAACTACTACTATGATGATAGCAGACATGGCGGGTATTCGTGTGTTTGCCACAGGTGGAATAGGCGGCGTTCACAGAGGAGCAGAAACCACGATGGATATATCTGCAGACCTCCTAGAGCTTGCCAATACACAGGTTATGGTAATCTGTGCAGGTGCAAAATCCATTCTTGACCTTGGTCTGACTCTTGAATATCTTGAAACTAACGGCGTTACCGTTATCGGATACGGCACAAAGGAGCTTCCTGCATTCTATACCAGAACCTCCGGTCACAGCGTTGATTATCGCCTTGATACACCGAAGGAAATTGCAGAAGCGTTTAACGTTAAGGTGGAGCTTGGTCTTCGCGGCGGAATGCTTGTAACTAACCCGATCCCCGAGGAGTATTCTATGGCTCCCGAGGTAATAAACGCTGCTATAGACAGAGCGATCAGCGAAGCAACAGAAGCCGGAATCAAGGGAAAGGAAACTACTCCGTTCTTACTTGCGAAGGTAAAGGAGCTTACCGGTGGAGATTCTCTTGAGAGTAACATCAACTTGGTTTATAACAATGCTCGGCTTGGAGCAAAAATCGCAACAGAACTTACGAAAATACCGCAATAATCTTTGAAAACTACCAAATTTCGACTAAATTGTGAGGAAAGTAAAATGGCAAAAAAGAGATATGCTCAAGTAGGCCTAGGCGGCAGAGCAAGAATGTATTATAACGCAATAGCAAAGACGTTTTCCGAAACATCAGAGCTTGTAGCACTCTGTGATATAAACCAAACGCGACTTAATTATGCAAACGAAATTCTCGAAGGAGAGCTTGGATATAAGAAGCTCCCAACCTACGGTGCAGACGAGTTTGAGAAGATGATACTCGAAACCAAGCCTGACGTTGTTATAGTAACCTCAATTGACCGCACTCATCATAGATATATTATCAAGGCTATGGAAATGGGATGTGACGTTGTGTCTGAAAAGCCCATGACTGTGGATGAGGTGAAGTGTCAGGAAATAATCGACTGCATAGAACGCACAGGAAAGAGCCTCAGAGTTACCTTCAACTACCGTTACGCTCCTCATAATACAAAGGTTCGCGAGCTTATTATGGACGAGGTTATCGGCAAGATAACTCAGGTTCATTTTGAATGGATCCTTAATACTTCTCACGGCGCAGATTACTTCCGTCGCTGGCATAGAGATAAAAGAAACAGCGGTGGACTTCTCGTACATAAATCTACCCATCATTTTGACCTTGTAAACTTCTGGCTCGGAAGCTATCCTACCCGCGTGTTTGCGCTTGGCGATCTTAAATTCTATGGCAGAGAAAACGCAGAGGAAAGAGGAGTTACAAAGTTCTATTCCCGCGTTCACGGACAGAAAAATGCAGAGGGCGATCCTTTCGCTCTTGTAATGGATAATAACGAAAGTCTTCGTCGCCTATATCTTGATGCCGAGGCTGATGATGGCTACATCCGCGACCAGAGCGTGTTTGGAGATAATATCTCCATTGAGGATACCATGAACGTTCTCGTTCAGTACAAATCCGGCGCTCAGCTTTCCTACTCACTCAATGCTTACTCTCCCTTTGAGGGATTCCGCGTTTCCTTTACGGGAACAAAGGGCAGAATGGAGCTTCTTGTAAACGAGGGAGTTTACGTCAATGCCGGTGGTGATAGCGCTACCGAGGGCGTTACTGACTGCGAAAAGATCACCGTTTATCCCCTGTTTGGAAAGCCATACGAGGTGGAGATAGAAAAGGGTGTTGGAGGTCACGGTGGTGGAGATACCGTGCTTCTTAACGACATTTTTGGTACTCCCGCACCTGATAGATTCCATCGCGCAGCATCTTACGTAGACGGTGCAATGAGTATTCTCACAGGAATAAGCGCAAATAAATCCATCGCATCCGGAATGCCGATCACCCCTCTTTCTCTGGTAGATATTCCGGGATATAAAAAATAAAATGTAAAAAACAAAAGGCTATTGCAAAATTTGCAATAGCCTTTAAAACTGCCTATAATGTAAATAATTCTTCTCAAAAAGCGTTATTTATCGATTAAACATCAAGCATATCGAGAATCTGTGCTTCGTTTTTTGCGCCGATTGCCTTGCTTGCGATCTCTCCGTTTTTGAGAACGATGAGGGTAGGAATGCTCATGATTCCGAACATTCTTGCAAGGTCGCCCTCCTCATCAACGTTAACCTTTCCGATAACGTATTCGGGATGCTCCTCTGCGATCTTTTCAACGATGGGAGCTACCATACGGCATGGGCCGCACCAGTCTGCGTAGAAATCTATAAGAACGTTCTTTTCACTAGCTTTAATTTCTGCAAAGTTTTCTTTTGTTACCTTAATGTATCCCATAATAATTTCCTTTCTGTCAGCGCGATTTGCGCAATTTTCTTTTGTGATTAAATTATATCATGTTTATATTTCGTTTTCTGTGATGAGGTCACATAGTCAGGATAAAAGCTTTGTTGTCAGTGCTTTTTCGATTTCCTCAAAGCTGAAGTTTTCGCCCTCGTCGATCCTATCGCGTATCTGTGCAAATTTTTCTGCCCTCACCCGAGATTTTAAGAATCCTTCGATCCAATAGAGAAATTTTGTACCATTTGAAAGATGCTCGAGAGCCTTCATCCTCCTATACATAGGTGCGCCGTCACCGGCATCTCTCCACGTGTCAACGAATGCAAGATCAAACCCCTCATCCGGCATCACATTTTCTGCATATTCGAAGGCATCACAGCAAACGATCTTTACTTTGTCCTTGCATCTGAAATAGGGAAGAATATATCGCTCAAACAGCCGTATTACGTCGGTGCTCTTTTCCACCACGGTTATAGATTCCACCTCCGGCTTCTCGGATACCATAAAGGCATAATATCCAAGTCCCAGTCCAAACGTGACCACTTTTCCGTATGCTGCATCTATTGCCTCCTCGCAGGTGTCAAGATCCACGGGAGTTAAGGTCATCCACTCATTTCCACCTTCAAGCACGGCAGGGAAGTGAAATTCTTCAGTAAAAAATCCAAGCGGGGGATATTCTTTCATATCGGAAAGCTCTACCACATCACCAACGATAACACCGCGATAAGGCTTGTAGCTCTCATGGCGCAGTTCCCATTCTCCGTCCTTGACGTTGGAGATCTTAACTCGCTTGTAGTATGGGTTATCTATATATTTTTTCGTGTCCATAACTCTGACGGATGGTGTCAGATAATTCATAATAATGCGTCTATCCTCGGCTCGGTCAAAATCAAGGCCGAAGATCTCCGATAACAGAGCAACGAGAGCCTCTTCCTTCGTAAGGCCGCTGTCGGTAAGCGCCTCAACCATCTCTCCATTGATTATTTCCGGGTAATGCTCTAGGTAATTTGCGTACAGCCTTGTTAGTCTGAAATTGTCGGAAAAGACCTCGCAAAGCCTATCAAATTTTATTTTGTCCTTATATTCCATAAAATAACCGCCTGTGTTTTCTGCTTATATTTTACAATAAAAACCCCTCCCCGTCAAGTAAGTTTTGAAAAAAACCTTAATTAACAAGTAAAAATGTAAAAATAAATTCTAAATCTCTTGACTACAATTTAAGTCTATGTTAAAATATAAAAAAATATTTTTTGGAGGAGCCATGAAAAAAGCCATATCACTATTTCTTGCTTTGATACTTATGTTATCCACTTTTATATCCTGCGACTTTTTTGGAAATGACCCTATTCCCGATCCACCGAAGACTGATGAAGAACCGGGTGATGGAAATGTAGATGAAGTGCCCGGCGAGGAAACTATCGCCGATAGAACGAACACACCTGATGAAAATTACACTCCCAAGGGAGTCGTATTCTCCGCAGGAGCTACCCAAGAGGACGATTTTATAAATCTTTTCTCTCCCGACGTTCGCGTTGAGATCAAGATCGACATCTCCCCGGAACAGCTCCAGCTTTTGCAGTCCGACTACGAGCATTATTCCTCTTTTGGATCTAAATCTCCTATCTACCGTAAGGCTAATGTTACGTTCAAGATGACCTTGCCAAACGGTATGGTTAAGGAGCGCTTCCTTGAGGAGGTAGGCGTACGTATGAAGGGTAACACCAGCCGTACGTCTTTCTACAACGCGCAAGAGGGAATATATAACCTCATCCACCTGAAGCTTGATTTCGGCGAAACCTTTGACGATGAGGAATACTACGGTGAATCTGCCAAGGTTTGGACCGATTCCGCTGCAAGAAAGGCAAGAAAGAACCGTACATTTGCAACTCTTGAAAAGATCGATCTTCGCTGGAATAAAGAAGACGACGCAACCTATATTCGCGAGATATATTCCTACGACGCATATCGCGAGGCGGGAGTTCTTGCGCCCCACGTAAACCTTGCATCCCTTGATATGGGAGGTGAGCATCTGGGTCTGTTTACCGTAAACGAGCCTATCGACGATATATTCCTTGAAAAGAATCTACCTGAGAACCTTCTTGGCGGCGACCTTTACAAGTGCGGTTGGGGCATTAACGGCAGTGCATCATTCTTAAGCTCCAGCTCCATAGGTATCGAGGATGAGGACAATGCGCTGTTCTACGCCTACGATTTAAAAACTAACAAAAAGACTTCGCAGCACGAGGCTCTTAAATATTTCATTGAGGAAATTAACAAAAAAGGCGTTACGAAAGAGCGCGTAGCAGAGCTTATGGATATTGAAAACTTTATATCCTTTGCAGCTATATCCTGGTTCCTTGGAAACCCTGACGATCTTCGTAACAACGGAAATAATTATTACGTGTATTTCACTCCCGAGGGAAAAGCTATTTTTATCCCCTATGACTACGATCGCTCCATGGGCATCAGCCATGACTGGAATCCAACGGGTCACGGAATGACAAAGGATGACCCACTGACAAAAGATATGGCAGCAGGCGGAAAGCAGAACTGTGCAGTTTATCTTTTGACCGTTGTAAAGGGTGGATACTATACCGCAGAATATCTTGATCGCTTAAGCCAGATCGCCAGCAGTACTATCTTCTCAAATGCAAAATTTGAGGATCGCTATAACAGAGCGAAAAAACTCTATACCGGCTATACCGAGCCGTCAAAGGATTTCCACAACGACGGTGGTCACCACACCTATTTTGATATCACTATAACAGCTGATCCATCTGACGGAGGCGGAAATATTTCTTATAGCGATTACATGAAGCTGAAGCTTGAAACTCTCCACAATGCTCTTGCGCCCTATATGCAGCCAAGCACGGGCAACGGCGAGAACGGTGGCAGTGAAGTTTATGAGATCGAGGATTATTACATCCGTGCAGATTTCACTAACTGGGAGATCAAGGACGGCTATAAAATGAAAAGCACCGACGGTATCGTATATACCTTCGACGTTAACGTTACCAATACTAACAGACTTAAAGTATACTATCTCGATGGTGAGGATTGGCTTGGCGAGGAGTCGGTTGATCCGGAGTGTACCGTTCCATTCGAAACAGACGGTCATGGAAATATCATCCTCTCCAGAGGTCAATATACGATCGTATATAATGCACAAACAAAGTATATAACTATTGTTAAACGCTGATTTTGCAAACAATGATTTGCAAACCACCTATATTTTTCATTAAAAGGAGAATATAAATTATGATGACAGATATAGAAATTGCTCAGTCCGTCACACCTAAGCACATTTTGGACGTGGCGAGGAGCATTGGCATAGATGAAAAATATATAGAGCTTCACGGAAAAGACAAGGCAAAGATCGATCTGTCATTTCTTGAAGACACGAAGGACAAAAAGTCGGGCAAGCTCATATTGGTCACTGCCATCACCCCCACCCCAGCAGGAGAGGGAAAAACTACCACAACTATCGGTCTTGCTGACGGACTTAAAAGAATTGGAAAAGACGTTACCGTAGCACTTCGCGAGCCCTCTCTTGGTCCTGTTTTTGGTATTAAGGGCGGTGCGGCAGGCGGTGGATATGCGCAGGTCATTCCTATGGAAGACATCAATCTCCACTTTACGGGTGACTTCCATGCAATAGGAGCTGCGAATAATCTTTTGGCTGCCATGCTTGATAACCACATCTATCAGGGCAACGAGCTGAATATCGACACGGAAAACATTACTTGGCGCAGATGCGTTGATATGAACGACCGTCAGCTTCGTTTCGTTCGTGACGGCCTTGGAGGAGGTCCAAACGGTGTTCCTCGTGATGACGGATATGATATCACTGTAGCATCTGAAATTATGGCAGTGCTTTGCCTTGCAAATTCGCTTTCTGACCTGAAGGCAAGACTTGCTCGCATCATCGTTGCCTATGATAAAAACGGCAAACCCATCACAGCTCATGACCTTAAAGCTGAGGGCGCAATGACAGCCTTGCTAAAGGATGCTCTCAAACCCAACCTTGTGCAGACACTTGAAGGAACACCTGCTTTTGTTCACGGTGGTCCATTTGCAAATATCGCTCACGGCTGTAATTCCGTAATAGCAACGAAAACAGCCTTGAAAATGGGTGAATATACTGTAACTGAGGCGGGATTTGGTGCGGATCTTGGAGCAGAGAAGTTCCTTGACATTAAATGCCGCGAGGCGAATCTTACGCCTGATGCCGTAGTCCTCGTAGCGACGGTCAGAGCATTGAAAATGCACGGTGGTCTTCCTAAAACCGATCTTGGAGAAGAAAACATTGAGGCGCTTTGTGAGGGAATCCCCAATCTTTTGCGCCATCTTTCCAACATTAAAAACGTATATAAGCTCCCCTCCGTCGTAGCAATTAACCGTTTCCCAACAGATACCGATCGTGAGATCGATTTCATCATTGAAAAGTGTCGCGCACTCGGTGTCAACGTTGTTCTTTCTACGGTTTGGGCAGAGGGAGGCAAGGGAGGAGAGGCCTTGGCTCGCGAGGTGGTAAGACTTTGCGAAAATGAGCAGGGAAACTTTACCTTTGCATATGATTCAGAAGACAGCATTGAAGAAAAAATCAAAAAATTAACAATGAAAGTTTACGGTGGAGCAGCAGTAGAGCTTACTCCCGATGCTAAATCAGAAATTGATCGACTTACGGCTCTCGGCTTTGGAAATCTTCCGATCTGTGTTGCAAAAACACAGTATTCCTTCTCCGACGATCCCAAAAAGCTTGGCGCGCCCGAAGGATTTACCGTGACTATAAGAAAAGTCAAGGTATCTGCCGGAGCAGGCTTTGTAGTGGTTCTTACAGGCGCTATAATGACCATGCCGGGTCTGCCAAAGGTGCCTGCCGCAGAAAAGATCGACGTTAACGAAGATGGCAAGATCGTAGGATTGTTCTGATCGGTAGGTAGATATGAAACTTATAATCGCATCAAATAACAAGCATAAAATTCAGGAGATCAAATCCATACTTTCCGGGAAATTCGAGGAAATACTATCGCTCTCCGAGGCAGGCATTTATCATGAAACTGTTGAAGACGGTGAAACGTTTTATGAGAACTCACTGAAAAAAGCCCGTGAGATATGTGAGATATCCGGCTCAGTAGCTCTTGCAGATGATAGCGGACTTTGCGTTAACGCCCTTGGTGGCGCCCCCGGAGTTTATTCTGCAAGATATAGCGGTGAGGGGGCAAATGCTGATAGTAACAACCGTTTGCTTCTCAATAATCTTTCGGGAGCATCCGATAGATCTGCATGCTTTCTCTGCGTCATTACGCTGGTTTATCCCGATGGTAGGGTAATTGTAGCAGAGGGGAGAGTAGATGGTGAGATAATCGATTCTTACCGCGGTGAGCATGGTTTTGGCTATGATCCACTGTTTCTCGTTAAGGGGGATGAGCGCACTCTCGCTGAAATGAGCGATGAGGAGAAAAACGCTATCAGCCATAGAGGCAATGCACTGAAAAATCTTCTTGAAAAACTATAAATCCAAGAATTTGATAACTAGAATTTACATTTTGGAGTAATTATGAGCGTTTTAATTGATATACTCAACATCATAGGTGTAATATCTTTTGCCGCTGCGGGTGCAATGGTCGCAATAGATAAAGAAACTGATATATTCGGTGTTCTGTTTCTCTCGCTTACCACTTGTTTTGGTGGCGGTGTTCTTCGTGACACAATGATCAGCCAAGGACTTCCAAGGTTCTTTTTACCAAATATGAGAGTGGACATCGTCATATGTCTTGCTACGGCATTTGCCGTATTCATTGCCGCAAAGGTGTTAAAAAAGAAGTACGTGGAGAACGAAGAAACGGTAAATAGTGCGAACAACGTGCTTGATGCCATAGGCCTTGGTATATTTGCATCCGGTGGAACGGAGATATGCCTTTCACTTGGATACGGTCCATTCGTAGCTATTATCATGGGGATGCTCTCAGCAGTTGGGGGAGGAATGCTTCGTGATATCATTCTTCGCGACATTCCCTTTATTCTTCGCAAGCGCGTGTATGCGGTGGCAGCAATGGCAGGTAGTGGAGTTTATTGCCTTATCAGCTATCTTATGCAAGATATGAACTCTCGCGAGGTAGTGTCTACCATAGCGTGCCTTTCCGTAATATTCGTTATCCGTATGTGCGCAACGTACTTTAAGTGGCAGCTGCCAAAGGCTATAGTATTTTCTGAAATTGAAACGAAATAATTCAGAAACCGTGGCATACGTCCGAACAAAACTCTACATTATATACAGAATGAAATATTTCTTAAATATTTTTTAAAAACCTCTTTACAAACACGAATCTTTGTGTTATAATATCAAACGGCCTATTGCTTTGTCTTGTGTATGGCCCTGCTCCGTTTGGGTGTTGACCCTTGCGTGGCCCGCGCTTTTCACCCGCACAAAAACAAAGCTTTATGGAAATAAATTTATGAAAGGTGAAGAAAAATGATCGCAAAGGAAAAAAAGACAGCCCTCATCGAGACTTACAAGATTAATGAGAGAGACACAGGTTCTCCCGAGGTTCAGGTTGCTATTCTTACAGCCAGAATCAATGAGCTTACAGTTCACATGAAGAAGAACCCAAAGGACTTCCACTCTCAGAGAGGTCTTTCCAAGATGGTTGGTCACAGAAAGCAGCTCCTTAATTACCTTGCTAAGAAGGATATCGAAAGATACAGAGCAATCATTAAGCAGCTCGGTCTCAGAAAGTAATTTTACTTTCCCGGGATTCATATTAACGGGAACGGTGAAAATTTCATCCGTTCCCGTTTTTATAGCCGCGGATCTCGCGGCAAAATTACGTGTAAAAAACAAGTGAGCGGAGAAAGTAGCAGTTAATTATGGGCTTGATACTTTGTGGCAGTCCGAAACTCTGATATCAAGCATATATTTAAGTGCTATTCTCAAAGCTCCCAAAAACATAAGGAGAAAACAAAATGGTAGAAAATTTTAAGACCTTTGATAATTACAAGGTATTTACTACAGAAATCGCAGGCCGCCCCTTCACAGTTAAAACAGGCAAGATTGCAGGCCTTGCAAACGGTGCAGCCCTTTGCCAGTACGGCGAAACAACAGTTCTTTGTACAGCAACAGCATCTGCTGCTCCCAGAGATGGAATCGATTTCCTTCCTCTTTCCGTAGATTATGATGAAAAGCTTTATGCAGTTGGTAAGATCCCCGGTGGATTCCTTAAGAGAGAGGGTAAGCCCTCTGAAAAGGCAGTTCTTGCAGGCCGTGTAATCGATCGTCCTATCCGTCCCCTCTTCCCAAAGGATCTTCGTAACGACATTTCTCTCATTCTTACAGTTATGTCCGTTGATCCCGACTGCTCACCTGAAATTACAGCAATGATCGGTGCGTCCATCGCCCTTTCTATTTCCGACATTCCGTGGAACGGCCCTATCGCAGGCGTGTTCATGGGTCTTGTTGATGGCAAGCTCGTTGTTAACCCCACAGCTGCAGAGAGAGCAGTTAGCGACCTTGAGCTTACGGTTGCAGCATCTGCAGGCAAGGTAGTAATGATCGAGGCAGGCGCAAACGAGGTTGCAGACGACCTTATGTACGATGCGATCATGCAGGCACATGAGGAATGTAAGAAGATCGTTGAGTTTATTAACGGTATCGTAGCTGAGATAGGCAAAACTAAGTTTGAGTACCCCTCTTGCGAGCTTGACCACGATATGTTCGACGAGATCTTCGCATATTGCGAAGAGAGAGTAATGGAAGCTCTCGATACAGACGATAAGACAGTTCGTGATGCAAAGATGCAGCCTATCATGGAAGACATCGTTGCAGCATTTGAAGAAAAATACGAGGACATCAAGACCATACTTCCCGAGCTTATCTACAAGATACAGAAGAAGATCGTTCGTCGTTGGCTTCTCGTTGACAAAAAGAGAGTTGACGGCAGACGCATGGACGAGATCCGTCCCCTTGCAAGTGAAGTTGGCGTGATTCCAAGAGTACATGGTTCCGGTCTTTTCACAAGAGGACAGACACAGGTTCTTACAATTGCAACCCTTGGTACACTTTCCGAGGCACAGAAGCTTGAGGGACTTGATTCCGAAACATCAAAGAGATATATGCACCACTACAATATGCCCGGCTACTCCACAGGTGAAGCAAAGTCTATTCGTAGCCCCGGCCGTCGTGAGATCGGTCACGGTGCGCTTGCAGAGAGATCTCTCGTTCCCGTTCTTCCCTCCGAGGAGGAATTCCCCTACGCTATCAGACTTGTATCCGAGGTTGTAAGCTCTAACGGTTCTACATCTCAGGGTTCAGTTTGTGGTTCCACTCTTGCACTTATGGATGCAGGTGTTCCAATCAAGGCTCCCGTAGCAGGTATCTCCTGCGGTCTTATCACAGCAGAGGATGGCTCTTGGGATACTATGATCGACATTCAGGGACTTGAGGACTTCTACGGAGATATGGATTTCAAGGTAGCAGGTACACATAAGGGTATTACATCCATTCAGATGGACCTTAAGGTAGACGGTCTTACTCCCGAGATCATCAAAAAGGCACTTGAATCTACACATCAGGGTAGAGATGAGATCATTGACAAGATCATTCTTGCTGCAATTCCTGCACCTAGAGCAGAGGTTTCTCCCAACGCTCCAAAGATGATCACAATGCACATCAATCCCGATAAGATCCGTGAGGTTATCGGCTCCGGTGGAAAGGTTATCCAGAAGATCGTTGCTGACACCGGTGCAAAGGTTGATATCAATGATGACGGAACAATCTTCATTGCCGCAGTTGACAGAGCAGGCGCAGATATGGCAAAGGCTATTATTGATGCTATCGTATTTGAGCCCGTTGTAGGTGAAACCTATGAGGGTATTGTAACCAGAATTATTCCTATCGGTGCATTCGTTGAGTATGCTCCCGGTAAGGAGGGTATGGTACACATCTCCAAGCTCCAGAAAACCAGAACCGAGAAGGTTGAGGACGCTGTAACCGTTGGTGACACAGTTCGCGTTAAATATCTCGGCAAGGACGAGCGCGGTAGAGAAAATCTTTCTATGAAGGATGCTGACTAATTAGAATAAATGCCACCAAAATGCGAATTTAAGTTTGCAAATTGGTGGCTTTTTGATAAAAATAATCCTAACTAAAGAAAAGGACGATATAAAATGGAAAGAACTTATATTAAAGACATAATCCCCGGTTACCACAAGGTGCAGGGTTTCGTTGAAAACTTCCGTAATAAGAGAACTATGGCTTTCATCGTAGTAAAGGATATTACCGGAAAGCTCCAGGTTACTATCGAAAAAGAGAAGCACCCCGAAATGCTTGAGATGCTTGATAGCCTTACCATTCACTCCGTTGTTACCTTTGAGGGTGAGGTTGTTGCCAGCGAGTACGTTAAAATGGGTGGAAAGGAAATGTATCCCGATAAGATGAGAGTTGAATCTATTGCAGATGCTCTCCCCATTAAGGATGACTCTGATATCGATCACAAAATGGACTTCCGTTGGATCGACCTTCGCCGTGATGCTAACCACCTTATGCTGGAAATGCAGACCACGCTTACAAACGCAATGCGAGAGTTCCTCGTTCAGAGAAACTTTGTTGAGATCCATACACCAAAGCTTATTGCTGCAGCTAGTGAGTCCGGCTCCGACGTATTTGAGGTTAAATACTTTGACGGCAAGGCATATCTTGCACAGTCCCCACAGTTCTATAAGCAGATGGCAATGGCAGCAGGTCTTGAGAGAATTTTTGAAACAGGTCCTGTTTTCAGAGCAGAGAAGTCTTATACTAACAAGCACGCTACCGAGTTCACAGGCTTCGACCTTGAATTTTCTTATATCGAGTCCTTTGATGACGTTATGAAAATGGAAGAAGAACTTCTTGCATATGCTCTTGAAAAGGTAGCTGAAAAGCATGGTGAAGAAATCAAGGCGCAGTACGGTCTTGAGGTTATCGTTCCAAAGCTTCCTTTCCCAAGAATGAAACTTGCAGACGTTTACAGCGAGCTTGAGGCAAGATACGGTTTCAAGGTTCCGGACGAGCTTAAGGGCGACCTTACTACAGAGGCAGAGCGTATGACTCGTCAGCTTGCAAAGGATATGTTCGATCACGAATTCCTCTTCATCACAGATTATGATGCAAAGGAAAGAGCCTTCTACCACATGAGAGATGAAGCAGGCGTTCCTCAGGGTTACGACCTTATCTGGCGTGGTGTAGAGATCACAACAGGTGCGCAGCGTGAACATAGATACGACGTTCTTAAGGCACAGGCAGAGGAAAAGGGACTTGCGGAAGACGTTAAGTTCTATCTTGAGTTCTTCAAGTACGGCTGTCCTCCTCACGGTGGCTTCGGTCTTGGTATTGACCGTCTTACCATGCTCTTCCTTGGTCTTTCTATCAAGGAAGCAGAGTTCTTGTTCAGAGGACCTAATCGTCTTACCCCATAAATTTGTGGAATAATTTTGGCGGATATTTCAGAAACCTGTCTACCAGGTCGAATCGCTGTAGCCTTCTGCAGCTTTATCTCTTTCGCTGGGATCCCTTCATCTGCGCCTGAAATTCTCCTCACAAATCACTCTAAAAAGAGCCAAAAAGTAAACTATAATTTATATTATCCCCGATTTTTCGACAAAAAAGAAAACTAATAAGGATATAACAAAATGAAAATTGCACTTATAAATGAAAATAGCCAGGCGGCAAAAAACTCCCTTATTGAAACAACTCTCCGTTCAGTAGTTGAGCCTCTCGGTCACGAAGTTTTTAATTACGGTATGTATTCTGCAGAGGATAAGGAACAGCTGACTTACGTTCAGGTAGGTATCCTTTCTGCCATTCTTCTTAACTCAGGCGCGTGTGATCTCGTTATCACAGGTTGTGGCACGGGCGAGGGCGCAATGCTCGCTTGTAATGCATTCCCTGGCGTACTCTGCGGCCACGTTGTAGACCCCACAGACGCTTATCAGTTTACTCAGGTAAATAACGGAAACGCCATTTCAATGCCTTTTGCAAAGGGCTGGGGTTGGGGATGTGAGCTTAATCTTCAGTACGTATTTGAAAAGCTGTTCGTTTCCGAATGGGGACTCGGTTATCCTCGTGAGAGAGCAGTTCCGGAGCAGAGAAACAAGAAGATCCTTGACGAGGTTAAAAAGGTTACTCACACCGATATCGTATACATTCTAGAGAATCTTGATCGCGATCTTGTTCGCGGAGCTATCTCAACAAGAGGATTTTCTGACTACTTCTTCGCAAATTGCAAGGATGAAAGAATTGCAAACTGCGTAAGAGAGCTTCTCAAGTAATTTTGCGTTTTATATAACTAAAAAATCCCGAAAATCAGATCTACGCTCTGTGCAGATCCGAAATTTCGGGATTTTTTATTGATCTAATTTTGAAAGCTGAAATTAGATAGCAGTGTAACCACCGTCAACAGGAAGAATAACGCCTGTAACGTAGGAGGATTCCTCTGCGCCAAGTAAGATTGCAGCGGAGTTAAGCTCACCCTCATGACCGTATCTTCCAAGTGGAACTGTAGCCTTCATGTAGTTTGTGAACATCTCTGTGTTAAGAGTGTCAACAGTAAGCTCGGTAGCGAAGTAACCGGGGCAGATAGCGTTGCAAGTAATGTTGTACTTTGCAAGTTCAGCTGCAACGGCTCTTGTCATGTTAACAACACCACCCTTGGATGCGTGGTAAGCAACAGTGTCGATTGCAGGGTTACCTACAAGACCGTACATAGAAGCGATATTGATAATTCTACCGTAGTTGTGCTTCTTCATAATGTTAGCGAAAGCACGTGTTACGTAGAATACGCTTGTCATATCGGTGCTGATAGTGAAGTCCCATTCTTCGTTTGTCATACCGAGAACACCTGCGTTCTTTGCGGAACCTGCGCAGTTAACAAGAACGTAAACCATGCCAAATTCCTTTTCAACAGTAGCAGCACCTCATCTACCATAGCAGAATCGGTAACGTCGCACTTCAAAGGAAGAACACGAACACCCATTGCGCGAAGCTCCTCTGCAAGAGCCTCAAGCTTTTCAAGTCTGCGAGCTGTAATAACCAGGTCTGCACCCTGTGCAGCATAGCCACGTGCCATCTGTGCGCCAAGGCCGGAGGACGCGCCGGAAACTACTACAACTCTACCTTTGTAATTGAACATGATTTTTTCTCCCAAATAAAAAAGTATTTTGTCTAAAAAGACAGATGTATTATATCGTATGTTAAATTAAAGTCAATGTTTTTCAATAATATTTTCTAAAAAGCCGCAGCCATAAGAAAAGCTCCCCAAAACATATAGGGAGCCTTTTATAAAAACTAAAAAGTAAAATATCAATAATTTGTTCATTTATAGAAAATATGCAATAAATGTAAAATATGATTTACATTTTAAGGCTATTTAACGTAAACTCTGATGCTTATAGCTCTGACAGTTGCAGAAGCTTCTTTTCTTATAACATCAGCCCCCGCATGATTTTCATCTGCTATAAGACCCCATTCTTCGCCAAAACTGATATTGAAATCCTTGTGTTTTGGATTGATAATGACCTTTACTTCCTCTGTGCCGCCTTTCTCATAAGTGAGAATTACAGCACCGTTTGCAAGCCACTCGTATCTGATATTTGTGTCTTTGTCAGTGAAAATGCCTAGTCCGCGGCGCATATTTATAAGCCCCTTATAGTAGAGCATTGTGCGATAGGGAAGTGTGCCTTTTTTCAGACAAGACCAGTCCATGTTATTGATCTTATCGCTAGCGTTATAGCTATTTTCATCGCCATACTTTGTGCGAAGCATCTCCTCGCCCGCCTGCCAAAAAACAGAGCCTTTTGAGATCATCATGATAGCAGCGCCAAGCTTGTTCATCTCTGCCTTTGCCTCATCCGAGTCCTTTGGATTAGAAAGAGCTAGCTTATCCCAAAGAGAATAGTTATCGTGCGCGCTCATGTAGTTGACTACCATTGAGGAGGGGACACTCCAGCCATTTTCCCCTGCAATAGCACCACCGTTGATACCAAACCAAACAGAAGCCCAGCTCTTGTGATCAGCACCGCCGTTTACGTATCCGGGAGCACCTTCCTCGAAAACACTACCCTTAAGTCCGTCACGAATAACGTCGTTAAATACGGCAATACCACCAATTGCATCGCCGGTAGGAAGGATCTCTCCGATCATTTTCTGATTTGCTTGCTTAACACCACCGATAGTAGCGCCCATATTCCAGCCTTCACCATAAATGATGGCGTGTGGATTGATTGTATGAGTAATAGCCTCAACCTTTTGCATAGTTGCAAGGTCATGAAGTCCCATAAGGTCAAATCTCAGTCCGTCAAGATGGTATTCGCGAACCCAATAAGCGCATGAATCAACCATGTATTTACTAAACATAGCTCTCTCGGACGCGGTATCGTTTCCACAGCCTGAAGCATTGGTGTTTTTTCCGCCTATGGTATATCTATAATAGTAGTAGGGAACAGTCTTGTTTAAGTTGCTGTTCGCATCGTATGTATGATTATAAACCATATCCATAACAACGCCGATTCCTGCCTCATGGAGAGCTGCAACCATTTCTTTGTATTCCTTGATTCTGACATCACCAGTGTAGGGATCTGTGGAATAGCTACCCTCGGGAGCATTATAGTTTTGTGGATCGTATCCCCAGTTAAAGTTACAGCACTTATGCTCATCAACAGAAGCGTAATCATAAACAGGTAAAAGATGAATGTGAGTAATGCCAAGTTCCTTAAGGTAATCAATACCTACGGGCATACCATTCTCGTTTTTCAGCCCTTTTTCGGTAAAAGCGAGATATTTACCTTTGTAGTTGGATTTTTCGATCATATTGGAGAAGTCGCGAACGTGTACCTCCCAAATGATCGCATCGGAGTAGCTCTTAATGTCCTCTTTTACAGAGTCCTCATCCCAGCCATTGGGATTAGTGCGACCCAGATCAACAACCATTCCGCGCGCACCGTTAACGCCAACTGCCTTGGCATAAGGATCAACAGCCTCCTGTTTACCAACAACAGTGCTTACCTCGTATGTGTAGTAAACCCCGTGTCCTACGTTGGCAAAAGCGTACCAAACGCCTCTATCGCCACGCACCATTTCGATCTTCTGAAAGGCGTCGCATCCTTCACCTTCGCTAAAGAGATTGAGTACAACCTTGAAAGCGGTAGGCGCCCAAAGCTTAAAAGCAGTTCCATCATCGCAAATTACAGCACCGAGATCATCGCCGTCGTATACATATTTTTCCTTAAAGTATTCAGTATCGAAAATTCCGCAAGGAATAGCGAAAGCCTCTCCGGTATCACCGATATCAACTCGATAGCAACCGGAAATATCCAAAACCTCGCAGAGCTTTACGCGGAAAACTCTGAACCAACCGTCAGTCAATCCGTCAGTAGCCCATCTTTCTTCTCTGGATTTAATTGCGATCTCGCGCTCTCCATGGAAAACGCGGATTTGATCTATATCAGCTACCATGTCGCCAAGAAATGCAACGTCGATAGCATCTCTATCAATAATATTAGCAAAAAAATTACCCGAAATCATATAATAACCCCTAAAATTTAATTGACCGCCAATATTATACCAAAAAATAGAAGAAAAGTAAAGTGGTAATGTAAAAATAATTCAATAATCGAAAAAAAGCAAGCACTCGCCCTAAAATAGATGAGGCAAGTGCTTTTTAGTTATGAGCATAATAGTCATTCAGAATCTTTCGTAGTGACAAATTTATATCCTTGAAGCAGGCTGACAAAAACCATACATTATATGCAATGTCAATACTGTTGGGTGGGGGGATCTTGATCAAGCGTAAATTCTGTAGGACATTGGCGCGGAGCTCCTTCAAATAAGATAAAAGCATCAAACAAATATTTTCTTATAAAGTAATACCCTTTTCTTGACAAATTTGTTCAAATTTTACATAAAAAGATTCTCGAAAAAGCTTGCCACAAATTGGCAAAAAAATACGGTTTGAAAGTTAAAATTTCCATTTAGTTGAATATCTTATATATGTTAATACGTATTTTTTGTTGCAAATGTGACAAATTCAAGAAAAGTTTTCTGATTTTTCAAATACTGACATGAATTGTAAAAAAGCATACTGGATTTTAGCGTTTTGGCTTGGTTTTACAAAAAACAAGAGCGACCGCAAAGATCGCTCTTGAAAAATATTAATCATCATTTTTAGTCTTTTTCAGGGAGAAAGGGGATCACCTTTGACGGTGGAAGGAGAATGCGAGAGCTGATTATTCTTCAATCTCAACAACGCCATCCTCGCGAACGTGGATGATCATGCCGTCTTTAACGTAATTTAGGAACTCATCACCGAGGCAATCTACAACGGGCATGGTGACGCCGTCAACCCAAACGTCTGCAAGAACAGCACCTGCAGCAGCAAGAGAGTCGATATGGTTAGCGAAAAGCATACAAGCAGGGTTCTTATGGAGTGCGCAAGCGCAGTAGAGAACAAGACCGCCGGTTGTAGAACCGATAGTTTGTGGAAGACAGAGAGCCTTGTTGATAAGGGGCTTGCCGTTAAGCTCTGCATTGTTTTGGTCGCCGCATTTTACCTTCTTGTCGCCAAACTGAAGCGCCATCTGGAGAGAAGCGAGGGTGTTAAATCCCTGTGTGGTAACAACTGCCTCAGCAGTGCAAGTGCCGGGAGTTACAACTCTACCTTTGAACTGTTTCATAATTACTTACCTCCCTTTGTGATTGCGTGCAGGATCTCATCGTCCGTGTAATATCTTGCGCTTGTATATGTACGAAGCTTGTTGGAAGATGTAATAACGGGCATAGTCTTGCAAAGTGGATTATTCATGTACATGAGTGGGCAGATGTAAGATGTGATAACGCCGGTAGCCTTAAGGCGAGGAGCGTAATCGGTCTTTTCAAACTCTGCGAGAACTGCCTTTGGAGCAGTGAAGACTGTAGGAATGAGAACCTTTGCGTTTCCGCTTTCCTTGAGAGAAGCCTCAACCTTGTCGGTCCAGTCCTTAAGCTGCTGGAGGCTCATGTGAGGGCAACCCATGAAGCAAAGCTTGGGTTTAGCATCAGGATTTTTCCAAATAACGGGATAATCATTCTTAACTCTTTCAAGCTCTGCATCGTCGATAACGTACTCACGTGCGCCCTCTGCTATGAGAGATTCACCAAGCTCTACTGCCTCGGGAGTGAGATTTGCAATGTGGTAAAGACCAACTGCGCCGTTAGAAGCTGTAGCAGCGCCGAAATCCTTAAGGTATGTGCAAGCAGATTCGTCAAGCTCTGTACCGAGCCACTTGTCAAGACCTACAACGTAGGGAACGTCTTCCATAACCTTCATGCCGATAGCAGAACCGAGAAGCTGCGCTTCAGGTTTCTTTGTGGTGTTGATTCTTACAACCCAAGTAGCCTTTCTGCCCTCATCAGTGAGAAGACCGAAGTAAGGAACGTAACCAACGATGGATCCCATAATATCGAGAATACCGGAGTTACGGTTGCATCTTGCGCCGAGAACGGAGTTAGCATAAACAACTGCCGAGGACTCTGCCCAGGAAAGAATGTCGCCCTTCTGTGGCTTGTTGCCAACCTGATCAAGGTAGCACGCACAGGTGAAAGCGTTGTCATCAAGAAGACCAAGCTCGTGGAGCTGCTTTTCATAGAAGTCCTGCTTTGTATACATGAACTTCTCGAAAACGAAGTTCTGAAGGAAGTTTGCAGGAACGTTTTTATCAAGAGGTCTCGGGTCAACAGAGAATTTCTGACCGGAAGCTACACCGGCGTCGAGAAGCTGCTGCATAAGGTCGTATACAGGAGCCATAACCTTAAGACCAAATGAAGTTACAAGGTGGTTGTACTTGGATGTGATAGGTACGAGCTTTTCTGCGCCAAAGGCTTCACCATACATAACCATAGTCTTCATAACCTTGGCCATGGTTTCGCCCTGCGCACCGTCAAGTATCTGCTGTTGCAATTCTGTAAGTTGCATTTTATTTTCTCCTTTATAGGATTTTTGTAAATATTGGTTAGCATTTTAGCGGTTTTTGCCGCTAAAATGCGTTTGTTCTATTTTTAACAGTTTTTGAAATGTTCCATTTAATAATCAAATTTGTTTTGGGATCCGAAGGAATTATCCTATCAGGATCAGATCTTCATAGCAACGTCCCAAGCGCCCCAGATAACGGTTCTAAGGTTACCAACTGCCTTTGCATCACCGATAACATGAACGTGTGCAGCCTTCTTTGCTACGGGAGCAGGGTTATAACCTACGGACATGATTGCGCTGTCTGCTGCGATGGTCTTGGAGTTGCCTTCCTTATCAACGATAACAACCTCTCCGTCACGGATCTCGGCAGTCTTATGCTCGAGGTGAACGGGAACCTTGTTTGTTTTGAAGAAGTCACGAAGGTAGCTTGTGTTAGCAAGGCAAATGCCCTTAGTTACGATGAGGTCGTCCATCATCTCAACGATCTGTGGCTTCTTGCCCTGGAGGTAAAGCTCGTATGCGATCTCGCAGCCTGTAAGACCGCCGCCAACCACAACAACGTTTTCACCAACGGTAGCATTTCCAAGAAGGAAGTCAACTGCCTCGATGGATTTTTCAACGCCGGGAATAGGAATTCTCTTTGCAGTTGCACCGGTAGCAACGATAACCTCGTCAGCACCGAGAGCCTTAATATCGGTAACCTCTGTATTCATCTTCACTTCGATTGGGTATCTTGTGATCTCGCGTCTGTACCAAGCGATAAGATCTCTGTCCTTTTCTTTGAAGGAAGGAGTTGCAGCAGCAATAAATACGCCGCCAAGCTTGTCGCTCTTTTCGTAAAGAGTTACCTTATGTCCACGCTTCGCGCAAACGATAGCAGCTTCCATACCGCCTATACCGCCACCGATAACTGCAACGGTCTTTGCCTTCTTTGCGGGCTTGAGATTATATTTCTTTGTCTGCATGGTCTCGGGGTTGAGAGCGCAGCGGGAAAGTCCCATTGTATCTGTGAGATCTTGGGTGTTAGCATGACCCTTGGAGGAGGAGAAGTTGAAGCATCCGCTATGGCAGCAAATACAGGGCTTGATGTCCTCAAGTCTGTCCTCGATAAGCTTTGTAACCCATTCAGGGTCAACGAGGAACTGACGTGCAATACCGACAGCGTCGATTCTTCCGTCCTCAACAGCCTTTGCGCCAATTTCGGGATCCATTCTACCTGCGCAAACCACGGGAATGTCAACGAATTTCTTTATGTGTGCAACGTCTTCAAGGTTGCAGTTTTCGGGCATATACATTGGTGGATGAGCCCAATACCAGGAGTCGTATGTACCGTTATCCGCATTGAGCATATCATAGCCGGCATCCTGAAGATACTTGGCAGCTCTCTCGGATTCTTCCATGTTACGTCCAACCTCAACGTAGTCCTCGCCGGGCATAGCGCCGTAGCAGAAGTCTTTGAGTTTGGATTCAACGGAGTAACGGAGAGAAACTGGATAATCAGAGCCACAAGCTTCCTTGATAGCCTTAACGATCTCGGCAGCGAATCTGTAACGGTTCTCGAAGCTTCCGCCGTATTCGTCTGTACGCTTATTGAAGAATTCAATAGCAAACTGGTCAAGAAGATAACCCTCGTGAACAGCGTGAACCTCAACTCCGTCAACACCGGCTTCCTTACAAAGCTTCGCAGTCTTTGCAAATGCCTCGATTATCTCGTGGATGTGATGCTTGGAAAGCTCGGGGCACTCAATATCGTGAGCCCATCTGGACTTTTGAGGGCTGGGAGATGCAAGTTCGTGAGAAGTATCGAGAATTGGTTTGATCAGTGCGCGGGTAAACTTATTCTTATGGAGAGGAGCAACAAGCTCTGTAATAGCCCAGGAACGTCCCATACCTGCAGTAAGCTGAACAAAGAGCTTTGCACCGGTCTTATGGATCTCGTCCATATATACCTTAAGCTCCTCAAACATTTTGGGATTCTGCCAGAGCCACTTACCCCAGAATGTATCGCGAACGGGCGCAATACCGGGAATGATAAGACCTACGTTGTTCTGTGCTCTCTTGAGGAAGTGATTAGCCGCCTCCTTGTCAAAGTGACATCCTGTAAGCTCAAACCAACCAAAGAGGGAGGTTCCGCCTGTGGGACAGAGAACTATGCGGTTCTTAATTTCTACGTTACCTATTTTCCAAGGGGTAAACAGGGCTTCGTACTTTTGGTCCATGTTAGACATAATAAAAATTCCTTTCCTTGATATTTATTTAACGAATAACAAGAATATTATACTACATTCCGCAACACTTGTCAAGAAAAAACTAAATATTTATGTAATTTGCGCATTAAAATAAATGAAGAAACGGATTTTGGAATTTCGAAAAAATAAAATGCAAATAAAAATGTTAAAGTTTTCAAAATTCTATTTACAAAAAAGTCACGTTGTGATATAATATATGCTGTGTTTTTTCGCGAAAAGCTAAAAACACAAAAAACGGAGAGGAGAGCCCAAAGGTGAGAATAGATAAATTTCTTTCAGAGCAAGCGGTAGCTAGTCGTAAGGAAGCTGCAAAAGTTGCTAAAAGCGGCGGAGTTCTGGTAAACGGCATCACCATCAAGGACCTTTCGGTTCATATTGACCCCTCTCTGGATTCTGTTGTATATCTTGGGCGAAAAATAGAATACCAGCAGTTCATTTACGTTATGCTGAATAAACCCGAGGGATACGTCAGTGCAACCGACGATAAAAGTTTGCCGTACGTAACGGAGCTTCTCCCTGAGGAACTTCAGAAAAGAGAGCTTTTCCCGGTAGGAAGACTTGACCGAGATACGGTAGGGCTCATGATACTCACCAACAACGGGCAGTTGGCGCACGCGTTGCTTTCTCCAAAGCGCCATGTGGAAAAGGAATATCGTTTCACTGCAAAAGTCCCAATGAGATATGGCGTTGAAGAAGAATTTCGCGACGGAGTGACCCTTGCAGACGGGTACGAATGCAAGAGCGCAATAATCCGGCTTGATCCCGACCGTATGGGTGGAGTAATAACCCTGACCGAGGGGAAGTATCATCAGATCAAGCGAATGGTTGCGGCATCTGACAACAGAGTTATGAGTCTTGAGAGGATCTCATTCGGTGGGATCAAACTTGACGAAAGCCTTAACAGGGGAGAGTGGCGCTATCTTACGAAGGATGAGATCGCTCTTCTGGAGTCAAAGGCACAAAAGCAGTAATATTTATGTTGCGCTTTGGCGCAGATTGGAGTAACAAATGGATATATTAAAGACACTAGCCAAGGAGTTTGGCATCAAGGAGGAGCAGGTTAAGGAAACCGTAGCTCTTATCGACGAGGGTAATACCATCCCATTTATTTCAAGATACCGTAAGGAAGTGACTGGTGGTCTTGATGATGCAACTCTCCGTGATCTCAATGACAGGCTCAACTATCTTCGCAAGATGGACGAGCGCCGCGAGGAGATTTCTGCACTTATCGAAGGACAGGGAAAGCTTACCCCCGAGATTACCTTCGCCTTAAACAATGCTACAACTCTTGTAGAGCTTGAAGATATTTATCTTCCCTATAGACCAAAGCGTAAAACTCGTGCTTCCGTTGCTCGTGACAAGGGACTTGAGCCTCTTGCAAATTACATTCTCGAGCAGAGAGATGTATACGATCCTGCGATCGAGGTTTATGCAGAAGAGTTTATCTCTGCTGAGGAGGGCAAAGAAGTTCCTGACGTTAAGGCAGCGCTTCAGGGGGCGTCCGACATTATTGCAGAGGATATATCCAACAATGCAGAAATCAGAAAGCTTCTCCGTGAGTTCACAGTGAACAACGGTTCTCTCACAACCAAGGCAACGACCGAGGAAAGCTCTGTTTATGAGAATTACTACGATTTTTCCGAGCCTATCAAAAAGCTCAAGGGTCACAGAGTTCTTGCAATTAACAGAGGTGAAAAAGAGGACTTCCTTAAGGTAGCAGTAACACTCAACCAGGATGACGGTATCGCACAGATCATGTCCAAGGTCATCACAAATAAGAAATCTCCCGCACTCTCATATCTTGTTGCAACTATCACAGATTCTTATCAGCGTCTTTTGTTCCCTGCAATCGAGAGGGAAGTGCGCACCACTTTGTTCGACGATGCTTGCGAAGGCGCACTCAAGGTATTCTCCGAAAATCTTCGTAACCTCCTCCTCGTTTCTCCCATTAAGGGAAAGACCGTGCTTGGCTACGACCCCGGTTATGCACACGGCTGCAAGCTTGCAGTTGTTGATAAGACGGGTAAGGTTCTTGACACTGCGGTAATTTATCCCGTTGAGCCAAGAAAAGACATAGCAAGAGCAAAGCCCATCGTTCTTAATCTTGTAAGAAAGTACGGCGTAGACGTTATCGCAATCGGTAACGGTACTGCATCACGTGAGTCCGAGCAGTTCATCGTTGAGCACGTTCTCCACGATCCATCCTGCCCCAAGACTACAAAGTACACCATCGTTTCCGAGGCTGGCGCATCGGTTTATTCTGCATCAAAGGTTGCAACAGAGGAGTTTCCAAACTATGACGTTATGCAGAGAAGCGCTATCTCTATTGCAAGACGACTTCAGGATCCACTTGCAGAGCTTGTTAAGATCGAACCTAAGGCGATCGGTGTAGGTCAGTATCAGCACGACATGAAGCAAGCAAGACTTACCGAGGCACTTGGCGGTGTTGTTGAGGACTGTGTAAACGGTGTTGGCGTAGATATTAACACAGCATCCTACTCGCTCCTTTCCTACGTTGCAGGTATCAATACTACAGCGGCAAAGAACATTGTTAAATATAGAGAAGAGTACGGCGAGTTCAAGACCAGAGCACAGATTCTTAAAGTTCCAAAGATCGGTGAGAAGGCATTCCTCCAGTGCGCAGGCTTCCTTCGCATCCCCGGTGGTAAAAACGTGTTTGATTCCACAGGCGTTCATCCCGAGTCTTATCCCATTGCAGAAATGCTTCTTAAGCAGTTCGGATTTACAACAGAGGACGTAGCTAAAAACAATCTTAAGCTTCTTAAGTTCAAGGCAACCCAGTACGGTATCGCAAAGCTTGCTCGCGAGCTTGGCTGCGGCGAGCCTACCCTTGAGGATATTATCAACGAGCTTGAAAAACCCGGCAGAGATATTCGTGACGATGCACCCGCACCAGTTCTCTCGAGCGATATTCTCGACATCAACGATCTTAAGCCTGATATGCAGCTTAAGGGCACGGTTCGTAACGTAGTTGACTTCGGTTGCTTCGTAGACATCGGCGTACATCACGACGGTCTTCTTCACATCTCCGAGATGAGCGATAAATATATCAAGCATCCATCGGAGCTCTTTAAAACAGGCGACGTAATTGAAGTAAAAATCAAAGACGTTGATGTTAAAAAACACCGCATCGCTCTCACCAGAAAGGGCATGAATACAAATAAAGGTTGACATTTTGACCACATTTTGACATAAAAACAGTCCGCGTTATTTTCGAGTTTCCTAAAAACTTATGCAAAAGGCGCGGACTTTTTCAAAAATAAAGAAATAAATTTGTGAGGTAACTAATATGAAAAACATCAGATGTGCAATATACGGAGCAGGCTCTCTCGGAACAGTACTCGGTGCGTATATGAGCCGTGCAGGCTCTTGCGTTGAGCTTGTAAACAGAAATCGCGCTCATACAACAGCCATGAAAGAAAACGGCGCAAAGATTACCGGAACGGTTGAAATGACAGTTCCCGTTAATGCAATTTTCCCAGAGGAAATGAGTGGAAAATACGAAGTTATTTTCCTTATGACAAAGCAGCTTCACAATAAGGAAGTTGTAACGAATCTTAAAGATTTTCTAACCGAAGATGGTGTTATAGTAACTCTGCAGAACGGTATTCCCGAGCCTCTCATTGCCGAGATCGTTGGAGCAGAGCATACTATCGGATGCACGGTTGAATGGGGAGCAACCCTTTCTGCACCAGGTGAAGCGACCCTTACCAGCTCTCCCGACAGCCTCTCATACCATATGGGAAAAATGGATGGCATCACTGATGAGCAGTTCAATAAGGTTAAATCCCTCCTTGAGCTTATGTGTCCCGTACATACTGAGGATAATCTCCTTGGCGCAAGATGGTCAAAGCTTCTTATTAATGCCACATTCTCCGGACTTGGAACCGTGGTAGGCGGCACTTTTGGAGCAGTTTCCGAGAATGCAGAAGCGCGTAAGGTTGCTATTAGATGTATGAAGGAGTGTATCGACGTAGGTCGCGCAACCGGTGTAACCTTCGCGCCCGTTCAGGGCAAAAATATTACTGCTCTCTTCTATTATACCAATCCGGTAAAGAGATTTGTTGCACAGCTTCTTATTCCAATCGCTATGAAAAAGCATCGCGACATCGAGCCATCAATGCTCCAGGATCTTAAGCACGGTAAACCCTGCGAGATTGATGCTATAAACGGTGTAGTTTGTGATTTTGGCAGAAAGCACAGCATCGCGACACCTATAAACGATAAGATCGTAGAGATCGTAACCGCTTGTCAAAACGGCACACTCACCCCAAGCCCTGATAATCTTAAACTTTTTGCAGAGCTCCTTTGAGCCCCTATCAAAAATCGCTTAAATACCAAAACGTATTAATTTTACTACCAAAATTTGCATTTAATATTTAAAGGGCTGGATTTCTCCAGCCCTCGTTTTTGTTATCTTTATTTAATTTCTTATAAATATCGTCTAAATATAAACAAAAAATAAAACCGCACCTTGCATCAAATGACTTCTCTTGAGATAGAGAAGAGATACGGGTGCGATTTTATTTAATTTAACTATGGGATTCTCTTTATGTAGGAATTATTTCTTCTTCTGGAAGAGAGCAACGATCTTGCCCCAAACGGTCTTGAAGAAGTTAGCGATTGCAGAACCAACCTTCTTGAAGAAGTTAACTACTTTGCCCCATACGCCCTTAACTGTTTCAGTGAACTTAGCCATTTTCTTGTTTCCTTTCTTAATTATGAATTGGAATTTTGTCATAACACACAAATTCATGTTATATTGTAGCACAAAAAGTTTGATAAGTCAATAGGAAAAATAAAGAAAAATTAATAATTTTTAAGAATTATTTCTAAATTTTTGATTAAATCGACTAAAAAATGCCAAAAATGGAAATATGCTCAAAAAACTTGAATTTGTAGCGAAAATATGTTATTATATAGGTAGAAAGAACATCAGGAGGACTTTATGCCAAAGGGAATTGAGATAGAGAGAAAATTTGTGATACATATGCCTGACATAGAGCTGATTTCCGCCTTTCGGGGATACACTGTCAGCGAAATAACTCAAACGTATCTTAAAACCGATGACGGTTCAACGCTTCGCGTAAGGGCGCGCAAATATGCCGACAGAGTGCAGTACACCGAAACTCGAAAGATACGCATTGACGTATCCTCTGTAAATGAAATCGAGCGCGAGATCACTGCAGATGAATACGAATCTCTGCTTTCTCTTTCAAGGGACGACTCCAGCCCCATCCACAAGACAAGACATACCTTCGAATACATCGGTCACACCATCGAGATAGACGTTTATCCCCAGTGGACAAGCTTCTGCATTATGGAGGTTGAGCTTGAGCGTGCTGATGAGGATGTCGAGCTTCCAAAGATCATCAGGATTCTCTATGAGGTGACGGGCGACAGAAAATACTCAAATGCCGGCATGGCAAAAGAATTTCCACCGGAGCCGCAAGGATGATGATCTGCTTTAACGTAGCACAAATAATTATTTATGATATTTCTTACCTGCGAGAATGGTAAAGGAGCGATAAAGTGCCTCCATTAGTATAACTCGCATTAATTGATGAGGGAAGGTCAGCGCAGAAACAGAAAGTCGCGTTTGGCACTCCCTCTTTACTTTTTCGGAGAGTCCGTGAGATGAGCCGATAATAAGAGTGATCTTCCCCTTTTCATCAACCATCTTGCCTATGAGCCTTGCCAGAGCGGGGGAATCGTACGCCTTTCCCTCAACGCAAAGGGCGATCTTCATAGAATCCTTTGGAATAGCGGAAATGATCTTCTGCGCCTCTGCATCAAGAGCCCTTTCTATCTCGACTCGATCATCCTCGTTATTGATTTTTTCTTCTTTAATATTTATTTCCTCGACTCTTGCATATTGCGAGAGTCTTTTTTTATATTCGCTGACAGCCTCGCGCAGATAATCCTCCTTAAGGGTGCCAACGCTGATTATAGTCAAGCTAGTCATATAAACCTCGCTTATTTTACTCTTGATAGCTTTTCAAGCCCGATTTTTAAGGCTTCGATAAGAGTATCAACATCAGACCTATCATTTCTGTGAGACAGGCTTATGCGAATGGAGTAATCTGCCTCTTCCTCGGTTTTTCCGTATGCTACGAGAGCTGATGACTTGTGATTTGAATTAGACGAGCAAGCAGATCCCGATGAAACGTAAATTCCGTAAGATGAGAGAAAATGCAGCATGGTCTCGCTCTTTATCTGCGGCAGAGTTATATTAAGAATGTGAGGGGCGTGTTTTTTCGGCTCTATAAGACCAATCTCGGGCAGATTTTCTTTAAGAGAAGCCACAAGATATTCTCGCAGCGCACTGACGGTAGCATAATTACCTCGCAGATCTCTCATAGCAATCCGAATAGCCTCGCCAAAGGCAGCGACTGCAGGTACGTTTTCTGTGCCGGAACGAAGTCCGCCCTCCTGACCGCCACCAAGCACTTGCGCAACGATGTCACGCTTTTTGATGATCTCCTTGTCAATAACAAGAGCACCAACGCCCTTGGGACCCTCGATCTTGTGCGAAGAAACGGTGATCATATCCGCACCGCAAGAAGCCTTTGTAAAAGGAAACTTCATATAGCTTTGAGTAGCGTCGACGTGGAGTGCAGCATCAGGGCATTTACGCTTCATCAGCTTACTAACTGCCGCTGTATCGTAAAGCGCACCTGTTTCATTATTTACCATCATCATGGTTACGAGAATTACGTCCGGAGTAAGCTCGGCATCAAGTGCCTTCATATCGATCTCGCCGCCCGTGGTAGGAATGTAGGCAACCTTGTAGCCCTGACTCTCAAGATAGGAGAGAGGGGAGGATACCGAGGCGTGCTCACCCATGGTTGTGATGATCTTTGCCCCTTTTTTATATCTCTCCTTTGCGGTTGCACGACCGATAATTGCAAGGTTATTTGCCTCGCTACCGGAAGCGCAGAAAACAATGGTGGAATCTGTAGTTCCAAGAGATTTTGAAAGCGCATCTCTTGCAGCCTTTAGCTCTGCCTCTGCAGCCAATCCCATACCGTGGAGCGACGAGGGATTTCCCCATATCTCCCTTGATGTAGATATGTATTTTTCCAGTGCTTCATCACATATTCTGGTGGTTGCGCTGTTGTCAAGATAAATCTTTTTTTGCATCTTTATATATCCTTGTTTTTTAATTATCCTGTTAAAATTGCACTAAAAGTAAACTATAATTAACAAAAACGAGATAAAACTAACTTCTTAAATAGATTTCCTCGTTCTTCAAAGCTTGAAAACTCATCATAGCTTGCACAAGCAGGGGACAGCAAAACTGTATCGCCCTTGTGGGCTATATTCATGGCGTGATCCACTGCATCACGGAAAGTATTCTTGAAAATGCAATGTCCCATACAAAGCGATCTTTTGATCTTTTCTCCTGACTCACCGTAGACTATGGCCCTATCGCCTCTGGCAATGATCTTCTCCGAAAGCTCATCAAATGATAACCCCTTATCACGTCCACCGAGAAGTATTATAAGCGGATTTTTCATCTCATCGATAGTTGCCATAGTTCGATCTGGTGAGGTGTCAATAGATGAATTAATAAATTCAACGCCACGAATATTTGCAAATTTTTCGCATCTGTGTGGCAGTCCCGAGAACTCGGAGATCGCCTTGATTGCTGAATCTTGGTTTGCCCATCCATAGGTCAGCGCAAGTGCTGTAAGATAGTTTTTTACGTTGTATTTTTCCTTCTTTTTCAGGTCGGAGAGACAAAGTATCTTCCGCCTGTTTTCTATAATATATCCGTCCTTTATCGTGTAAAAAAGCTCAGCATTAAAATCGCTTTTCAGTCGGGTTTCAGAAAGCTCAACACTGGTGACGGAAAAAAGCTTCTTTCCGTTGCGAAAATGTTCAAAAATTGGGGAAGAATCTGCCGAGATCACTGCCTCGTCTGCATTTTCTATTGCCTTGATTTTTGCGTTTTTGTATTCTGAAAACGTACCGTGCCAATCCAGATGGTTGGGGGATAGCGAGGTGATAGCTGCTCTTTTTGCCTTCGGAGCGTAATAGTTCAGCATAAAGCTTGATGCCTCGAAGACGTAACCTCGGGAAGAATCCGTCAGATGTGGTGTCATAGGCTCACCTATATTGCCAATGGCAGGGAAGTCATGTCCGAGAATTTTAGAAACGAGAGTAGTCGTAGTAGTTTTTCCATCAGATCCGGTTACTAAAAATGTAGGCTTGTTGTTAATACGTGAAAAAATCTCAAAATCCGAAGAAAATATGCACCCATGTCCTGTAGCTTCTAAAAGCTCTGGTCTATCCCGTCTTACCGATGGAGAAAAAATCAAAAAATCCTCGGAAATGTTGGAAAACTCCTCATCTTCCTCGTAGATTTTAAGAACGTTAAGTCCTGTGGGAAGTGTAGTTACGTCAATCTTCTTTCGGTCGCGCAAAATCACTCCTACACCTGTGCCGGAAAGCAATTTGAGCAGCGCGAGGCTCGATTTTCCGATTCCCAAAAAGCCCACAGTACCGAGCTTAACCATATCAAAAAAGGGATTTTTCATATACCCTACCTTTAATTATAAAATATTTTTCTCATTTAGTCAACCCTGTGCTGTCAAAAAGAGAAAAAACGACAAAAAAATCGCTTTTATTACATAATAAATAACTATTTTACTAAAAACTATTGACATTTTTCTCTCAATATGTCAAAATAAAGTGTAATTTATGCCGTTTTTATACTTATGCTGAGGTGATGCGGCTTATACCGAAATCAGTAAAAAAACAAAAAGGAGAGTATGAATTTCATACGAAAAAACAATGGAATTTTTAATGGACATACTCCGCGCCATTGCGGAGATCAGAAATCCCGTATTTGATCTTTTCTTCTCTGTAATCACCAGAATGGGTGAGGAGATATTCTTCCTTGCCGTGGCAATAATCTTTTTCTGGTGCGTAAACAAAAGAGAGGGGTATTTCGTTCTTATCACAGGTCTCTTTGGAACCGTGCTTAATCAGGGGGCAAAGCTCTTGTTCCGTATTCCACGCCCTTGGGTGTACGATCCTACCTTCGAGGTAGTGGGCGATGCAAAGGTCGCAGCAACGGGCTATTCATTCCCCTCTGGACATACACAGAACGTAGCAGGAACGCTGGGCGCTGTCAGCGCATATAAGCCTACCTTCAAAAAGACCTTGCTCTGCACCGTGCTTATTCTTCTTGTAGCATTCTCCAGAATGTATCTCGGTGTTCACACCCTTCTTGACGTTGTAGTTTCTCTCATATTTGCGTTGATTCTCATACTTGTTCTTCGTCCCGTGTTCGTAGACGATGAAAAGTTCCATAAATTCATGCCTTGGGTAGTTGCCCTTGGTGTAGTATTCTCCGTTGGTCTTCTTGCATTTGTTGTAAGCATCGGTGGTGACGAAACCCTCGATCCTCATAACTATGAAAGCGGGCTTAAAAACGCTTGTACCCTCATGGGATGCACCATCGGTCTTATTCCGGCATACATAGTTGACCGCAAGTGGACAAAGTTTGAAACTAAAGCTCCATGGTACGCGCAGATAATTAAAGTAGTTGTCGGTCTTGTGGTGGTCCTCGCTATTAAATCAGGGCTCTCATCTCCCCTCACAGCTCTCTTTGCAGGTAACTCATATGCAGCAAGAATAGTTCGCTACTTCCTCATCGTGATCTTTGCAGGCGTGCTTTATCCTATCACCTTTAAGTGGTATTCTAAAATGAAGATCGGGAAGCTTGATGCCTTTGGTGAGAAGGTAAAAAATCTCTTCAAGAAAAGAGCGAAATAATATTTATCAAAAATAAAAAAGATAGCAGATCTCCGAAAATATATATAGATTTGCTATCTTTTATTTACATTTATGGCGGTTTTTGTGAAAACTGCCGTTTTTCTTTTTCTTTAAGTCGCGGAAAAATTATTTGATATATACCTTTTTCATTCTCATAGCAATTCTTGGACGATCGCTGGGACCAACGGGGATTGAAGCGATCTCATCCACAACGTCCATGCCGGAGATTACCTTGCCGAATGCTGCATACTGACCGTCAAGATGAGGTGCATCAGCGTGCATAATAAAGAACTGTGATGATGCTGAATTGGGATCAAATGCTCTTGCCATTGAGATAACGCCGCGAGTATGCTTCAAGGTGTTGTTGTGACCGTTAGCTCTAAACTCACCAACGATTTTGTTCTTTGCGCCACCCATGCCTGTACCCTGAGGATCGCCGCCCTGAATCATGAATCCTCTGATAACTCTGTGGAAGATCAGACCGTCATAAAAGCCCTCGCTAACAAGCTTTTCAAAGTTTTGAACGGTTTTTGGAGCGTGCTCGGGATAAAGCTCGATCTCAATAATACCGCCGTTTTCCATTTCAATTACAACCATTTTGATTTCTCCTTTTCGTATATTTATTTGTTTATTTGCTTATAATAATCTATCTCGTTGTATATAAAATAATGCAAATTACATTGCTTGTTGGAGGAGTCATGACTACTGAAAAAATCAAAAACACCTACTATGTTTTGTTAACAGTCATTGCTGCAGGACTGCTTTTGATGATATTTTTTGGGAAATTGTTTCCCGTATTCCTGCCGTTTATGATATCTTATGCTATAGCTTGCCTTGCTACCGCCCCTGCAATGATCTTTGAAAAGAAAATCGGTGCTAATAGGGGAAAGATCAGGCTATTTATTTCTTTATTCGCACTTTTGGTGATATCTCTTGCATTGTTTTTACTTGCCAGATATGCGGCGTTTACACTTTGGGAAATAGCGAAAAATTACCTTGAGGGAGATAAGATCAGCAACGTAATAAACGGAATACTAGCGCCTCTTGAATCTATTTTTGGAGATTCGCTGTCGGAGGGGTTAGGAAAACAGCTTATCGAATCGGCGACCGGATTTTTCACCGGTATCGTATCATCGCTTGGCGCGATTTTTGGCTCTGTAGCCAACTTTTTGCCTAAAATGTTTCTTTTTTTAGTGGTAACAATAATATCGCTTATATATTTTTCCCTGGATCTTGAAGAAATTAATAAAAAGATTAAGAGTATTTTACCGGAAAAGTGGGGAAGTAAGCTTTCCTTTGCCAGAGAAAAGATACTTTCGGTTGGCGTTCGCTACGTAACCTCGTATCTCCTTCTTATGGGCATAACCTTTTCCGTTATGCTTGCGGGTTTCTTCATACTCAGGATAAAGCACCCGTTCCTCCTGGCATTCTTGATTGCATTTTTCGATCTTTTTCCAATAATCGGAGTGGGAACCGCGGTAATACCATGGGCAATAATCGAACTTGTCCTCGGTAAAACGGGCAGAGGAATAGGGCTTATCATTCTATTCGTCGTCAATGAGTTTATCCGCCAATTTGCCGAGCCAAAGATCGTTGGAAAAAGCCTGAATATGCATCCGCTAATTACCCTCATTCTTATCTATGCTACCATCTCGCTTTTCGGTATAAAGGGCATACTCCTTATTCCGATTTTCGTTGCTCTAGCAGGTACGTTCAACGCGAAAGAAAGTATTAAATAAATATCAATCCACCAAGGTCGCATAGCGGCTCGTCTGAAAGTGAAATTGCCACCATTTCAAGGCGCTCAATATGTTTTCTTATTTGCTCTGCTGCCGGATGAAGATCTAAATTTCCAAGGAAGAAAACATGGTTTTCATCAACCCCTGATGCACCGCCAATGAACCCAAATTCATACGGTGGAAGCAAAATGTGTCCCGGTTCAATAAGCAAAACGTTGATACCAAGAGTTGAAAGCTTTTTGCAAATTCCTTTATCTGCGGTAATTACATTTTCCTCATTTAATTTCAAAATGCTGCAATTAGGATAACCTTGGTTTACATTTTGTGCATAAAACCCTAGATTTTTAGAAAATTTCAAAATTTTATCTGAAATGCTTTTTGTGTTTGTTATGATGTTGTTTGACACCGTAACAGCGTTTAATCTTGCGTCTGCAGGATAGGACGACCCAAGGTCCTCGTCGATAAAATGAATCTTAACATGAGGAGCAAACTCTCTGATATCCGAGAACACGTATGATGCTATCTCGCCATATTCACAAGTGGTGATAATGTTATCTCCAACCCTGCAAATCAGACTATCAGGGTGAGAAGAAATTGCCTGAGGGAGAGTGGGGCAGGGAGGTAGCTTTATCGGAAAATATCCGTGCTTTAATAGACTGCGTTCGATTTTTTCACTTATGCGTCCATCGCAAATAACTGCTTTCATAGCGACCTCCTAAAAATAAAAAAATAAAAAACTCTGTCCGTCCGACAGAGTTTTTTTGGAACCTTATGCGCGACCGTTCTTTATGGAACGAAGGCAACGGGAGCAAACTGAAACAGTAGTGCTACTACCGTTAACTACCGTCTTAACCTTGCGGATGTTGGGCTTCCAGGTTCTGTTTGTCTTACGGTTAGAGTGAGACACGTTGTGTCCGAAAGTAACGCCCTTACCGCACATGCTACATTTAGCCATTTTTCTACCTCCCAAAATTCCATACAAATGTATGAGTCGTTATATTTTTTGTGTTGTAAACAAATCAGCATGGGATATTATATCATATCAAAACCAAAAATGCAAGAGTTTTTTTAAAAAAATCGAAAAAAATCTCCCTGAAGTTGCATTTTTGGTTTTTTCAGGTGAATTTTGTATAAATTTTGATGTTTTTTACCCCCGAAGTCAGTATTTTGCATAAAAATCCAACATATATTTTACCAAAATTTTCTATTTTTGGAGTAACCCATGTCTAATAAAAAGCGTTTTTTCCGTGATGGAGCAATGTTGACCGTAGTAGCTCTCTCATCTCGCAGCGTTTCTATCATATTTTCATCTCTACTTGCGGCCTGGGTCGGCAGTGAAGGAGTTGGTCTGTTCACCTTAATTATGACCGTTTACTCGTTTGGAATTACCATTGCTACCTCCGGTATAGGACTGACTGTAACGAGGCTCGTTGCCGCTAATTATGAAAAGCGTGCAGCAACACTCAAGGCATCCCTAGCTTATTCATCGATATTTGGCGTCGCCTCATCGATGCTCATGTTTTTGCTTTCCGGATTCATATCAGTTCGTCTGCTTTCTCGCCCCGAAGCTGGAATTTTATTAGAAATTTTGGCTCCAACTCTGCTTCTGGTTGCTCTGACCGCCACCTTTAACGGTTATTTTGTGGGTGTTAAGCGAGTTCGCGCCAATGCTACGGTACAAATATTCAGCCAACTGGCAAGAATCGCAGTATGCTTTGCCTTTATCACTATTTTTGGAAAAAGCGATATTATATCATCCCTTACTCTGATATGCCTTGGAATATTGGCAACGGAGCTATTTTCCTTCATTTTGATCCTGATCCAGTACTTTTTTGATGCGAAAAAATATAAAACCGAAGAAGGTGATAGGGTAAAGCTAGGTACTGTGTCTAGCGTCGCCATGCCTTTGGCATTATCTCAATACGTTCGCTCGCTTCTTTTGTCATTCGAGCATATTCTCATTCCCAAAAGGCTGGTAAAAGGTGGACTCACCAGTGCAGAGGCGCTTTCAGGTTATGGAGTTTTACATGGAATGTCACTTCCGACAGTGCTTTTTCCAATGTCGCCGCTGTCATCGTTTTCAGGACTTCTCGTGCCGGAATTTGCCGAGGATGAGGCTAAGGGGAATCGCGAAAGAATGTCGCGCCTGACTTCCGAGTCAATAAACGTAACCCTAACCTACGCCGCCACCGTGGCAGTTTTCATATTTTTCTTTGCAGAGGAGTTGGGATTTGCACTATATAGCTCCTTTGACGCGGGCAGATACCTGCGCATACTTGCTCCGGTGATCCCGATCATGTATCTTGACCACGTTACAGATCAGATATTAAAAGGGATCGGAGAGCAGGTGTACTCCATGTGGGTGAATATTGCTGACTCCTGCTTATCTCTCGTTTTGGTGTATTTTCTTCTACCGAAGCTTGGAGTGCTCGGCTATGCCTTGGTTATTATAATTATGGAAGCATTTAACTTTTTGATGTCGCTGTTTCGTCTTCTATCAAGGGTGAAAATTCGCGCAAATCTTCTCGCCTCGTTATTTTTGCCTGCTATATTTTCACTGATCTCTTGTCTTGTGACCGGTGAGATGTTTGTCTTTAACGGGGCTGCATCAGCCTCGCCTTGGCTTGTTTGCAAAATTATTTTCGCAATTTGCGTTTTCGTCTTTTTACACAGATTTTGCGTCGTATTTTTGTGCAACTTTCACAAAAATAAAAAAATGGCAAAAAAATATTAATTAAGGTTGTACAAAAAGACATCAAAAAAACCAAGAAATACTTTATACTTGTCAAAATAATCAAGGAAAAATAGAAAAAAATAATGTAAAATTGAATTGTATAATGGATAAATATAGTGATAAATAAATTAATATGGTAAAACTAAATGAAACAAATAACGTTCAAACAATACAAGGCGATTGACATATCGATATTATCTGTCTTGTTAATTGTCTTTGAGGCGCTGGCAGTGCGAGGCTCGAACGATTGGTTCAGCCACAATGACGTAGCCTTGGTTCCCCTCATATCCCTGACACCGCTTGTGATGGTGATTACCATGCTTCGCTGGAGCGAATTTGCATTTGTTCCTGCCATAATCGGTGGCGTAGCATACTGCATTGGATATGGCGGCAATTGGAAGCAGTACATAATTTACAGCCTTGGGAATCTTTTAGGACTTATCTCGATTCTTATAATCAAAAAAATTGGTAAAGACGCTGTTCGTAAAAAAATATCAAATATTCTGATCGTGTCAACTGCGACCTACCTTGCAATGACGGTGGGAAGATGGCTTGTATCCTTGGTATTTGATTTTACGTTCGACACGTTTATTGCGTTTATTACCACTGATATAATCTCTCTTGTGGTTATGGTGGTAGGACTTATTGCCCTACGCACAAGCGACGGTATGCTGGAGGATCAGAAATCTTATCTTCTGCGTATTGAGCGCGAGAGGCAAGAAGAAGCAGAGAGAAAAGCCACCACTCCTTATCAGGGAATATACGGTGAGGAGGACGACGATGAGATCGATGATGATTTTGACGATGATCTTGACGACGATTATCTGATCGATGACCTTGGTGGGGAAGACACGCCCCAACCTGAAAATGAAAACAACGAAGAAAATATTTCGGAGGACAAGATATGAAAAGATTAGCTACTGATTATTTAGTGTATGATGAAGCTACAAAAAAATACAGCGAGGATCCGGAGCAGGCCGTTCGCGACGACGTTGAAAAGCATTATTGGCTGAACGTTGTAAGAACTATTATCAAGGACTGGCGTCTTTACCTGATGCTTGTTCCTATGCTCTTGGTATTCCTTTTCTGGAGATACTTCCCGATGTACGAGCTTCTCGGATGCTTCAAGGTAAATGACGCAAACATCCCCGTAGCACAGCAGCTCTATTCAGGATTTGCCTACTTTAAGGAGCTTTTCGCAGGTGAGACCCAGATCTCTCTCGATTTTTGGCGCGCATTACGTAATACGTTCCTTCTCTCCTTCTACGGATTGCTCTTCGGCTTCCCAACTCCAATTATCATTGCCTTGTTCTTCAACGAGGTACGCTCCAATATCGCAAGAAGCGTATTCCAGGTTATGACGTATCTTCCAAAGTTTATGTCCACCGTTGTAATGACCTCCTTGGTGCTCATGCTTGTTCGTGCAGGCTCTACAACCTCCGGTCTTCAGTACGGCGTTATCTCCCAGCTTCTTGTAAATCTTGATCTCATTTCTGAAGAAATGGCATATAAGGGACTTTATATGTATCCCCAATACTTCCGTGCAATGTACCAGATAACCGGTATCTGGGAAACCGCGGGTTATGACTCTATCGTATTCTTCGCAGCGATCATTGCTATCTCGCCCACAAGCTACGAGGCAGCGCAGATCGACGGAGCAGGAAAGATGGCACAGATGAGATATGTTGTTCTCCCTTCCATCCTTTCCACCATCGTAATCATGCTTATCACACGTATAGGATCACTTCTTAACGTCGGTTACGAAAAGGTAATGCTTCTTTACAGAACTGAAACTCACATTACAGCAGACGTTGTATCCACCCTTGCACAGCGTTACGGTATGCAGGACGGCAGAACGGGTATAGCCGCCGCCGCGGAAATGCTGAATAACGTTGTAGGTATGCTTCTCGTTGTCGGTGCTAACACCATTTCGAAGAAGGCATCAGACGTATCGCTTTATTAATATTTAAGGAAGGAATTTTGTTATGAAAAGAAAACTTGAAATATCAGAACTTATATTCAAAGTAATAAGCTATCTCTTCCTTACAGTATTCTCCATCTGCTGTCTGTATCCATTCCTTTATGCAGTATCCTCTGCCATCAGTGGAGCAGATGCAGTTGAGTCCGGTGCTATTATTTTGTTACCAAAGGACGTTCAGTTCCTTGCCTTTAAGGATATGTTCTCTGATAATATGTTCTGGAATGCTTATACAAACACCCTCTTCATCACCTTCTACGGTACGATCTGGGCTATGTTCGTAGCAATTCTCGGTGCATACGCTCTTTCAAAGCAGAGACTCCTTTTCCGTAAGGTATTTAACTTCTTCCTTGTATTCACAATGTGGTTCTCCGCAGGTATCGTTCCACAGTACATAAACTACATCAATACACAGAAGGTATTTGAGTCCTTCGGTGTTAAGGATGATAAATGGCTTATCGTAATTGCCATGGGTATGGCAGCTATGAACATTATCCTTCTCCGTAATGCCTTTGAGGGCATTCCCTCCGAGATCGAGGAGGCTGCAATTGTTGACGGAGCTACGGAAATGCAGATCCTTTCACAGGTTTACTTGCCTATGAGCAAATCCACCATTGCTACGGTAGCGCTCTTCTTCGCTATCTCCCGTTGGAATGGTTACTTCTGGGCACGTCAGATGGTATCAAACAGCAATGAGCATCCCCTTCAGGTATTCATTCGTTTGAAACTTGAGGAGTTCCAGGATTCCGAGGCAATGATCGGCTGGAGTGAGCCTTACGCTTCCGATTCGGTTATCTACTCTCTTATCGTATGCTCCATTATTCCAATCCTCATCATTTACCCCTTCATTCAGAAGTATTTCGCAAAGGGCGTAAATATGGGTGGTGTTAAGGAATAATTTCTACCCGAGCTTACTACCGTTTATTTCAATTCACTTTGGTTATTTTCACATTGATTGAAAAGAACTTTTGTCAGGCTTGCTGTTGACTGCTTGACTTTGATAGAAGCAATTTCTCATCGTGTGGTGATAATAAAAAATTATAGGAGGAACTTTCAATGAAAAAGTTCAGAATTATCGCGCTTCTTCTTGCGTTGGCTATGATGGTTTCCATGTCTTCTTGCTGGCTCTTACCAACGCCCCCCACACCAGATCCTGATCCAGATCCCGGTGTAACACCAGATCCTGATCCCACACCAGATCCTGATCCAACACCAGATCCCGAGCTTAAGCTCGAGTATGCTGCAGGTACAACACTCCGTATGGCTTGCGGTTACAACAGCAAAGAAACAGGTATGCGTTTCTCCGCTAAAATCGCTGGCTCCGGCATCACCCTTGCAGACGGCAACACCTACAACACAGGTGACTTCAAGCCCACTTGGGTAACTCTTATGGACGAGCTTGACATTAAGATTGATGACTACTACCAGGGCAACAGTGCTTCTAACGAGTACAAGTACTGGCAGGAAATGCTTGACGAGATCGACGTTCTCTCCGCTACAGCTTCTCAGCTTTCCGAGGCAGGCGTTGCAGGCAAGATCGTAAACCTTGCTGAATACCTCGACTATATGCCTAACTTCAAGGCTTACCTTGAGGCTAACCCCATCGTTCGTCTTTCCATCACAGGTGATACAAAGACCGGTGCTATCTACTTCTCTCCTTACTTCGACGGTGTAGATGATATCGAGCGTATGCCTCTTATGAGAACTGACTGGGTTGAAAAGCTTCTCAACGGTGAGGGCGACTTCACAGCTGAACAGTCCAAGGAAGTTACAGTTGGTATCTATACTCCTTACATGCCCACAAGCGGTAAGGTTGTTGTTGATGCAGTAAGCGCTGACGGCAAGTCCGTTATCGACCTTACAAAGGACTACGATGCATATGGCAACATCGTTGCTAGAATGAACGCAGTTTCTGGCCTTACAGGCGTTGAAGCAGTTAATATGCTTCGTGATTACATCGACGCTACATACGGTGGCTACTATGGCACAAACAGAGCTGACCTCTTCATCGGTCAGAACGCTGCTTGGGACGCAGACGAGCTTGTTGCTCTTCTTCGTTGCGTAGTTGCTAACCCATGGACTCTCAATGGTACTGACACAGTTCAGGGCCTCTTCTCCAGAGAAGATGGTAACAACCAGAGAAGAGTTGATATGTTCAGATTCGCTGGTACTCTCTTCGGCGTTCGTGGCCTTGAGTCCAGACAGGATTATCTCTACGTTGGTGCAGACGGTAAGCTTCATGACGCTCGTCAGGAAGAAGCTACCTACGTTGCTCTTGACAGAATGAACGCTATGGCACAGGAAGGCCTCATCTCCAAGTCCTACATGGAAGACGATACTTCCCTTAAGACAGAAAAGATGCTCGCTGGTGACCTTGGCTTCATGCACTACGACTACAACCAGACACAGACTCTCTACAACGGCGCTAACAACAAGGACGGCACACCTGTTCTTGGTGAAGGTGAAAAGTACATGGCAGTTATGGTTCCTGTTGCTCGTTGGAACGATGGCACAGGCGAAATCTTCATGAGATTTACAGAGTCCTGGAGATCCGTTAAGACCGATGGTTGGGGTCTCTCCGTTGCTGGTATCGGTACTAACAAGGATAAGCTCCATGCAGCTCTTGCTATTATCGACTACGCTTACTCTCCTGAAGGACAGATCCTTATGTCCTACGGTCCTGATGCATTCATCAAGACAAATGCAGACGGTTCTTACGTAACATTCAACTTCAACGGTAAGGAAATGCCCGTTATCGCTGATCATACATACGAAGAGCTCTGGGCAAAGGCTGGCGGTAACTACACCAACTATGCTCGTCAGTATCTCGGTTCCACTCTTTCCTTCGTAAAGAGCCAGGCATTCGAGTATCAGTGCACACACGAAGTAGGTAGAGAAGGCGCAGCTAAGATCTCTAACGCTATCGCTCTCGGTGTTATCAACCATCCTCTTCTTGCAGTAGCAGAGAATCCTTGGTACACATCCGTTCCTACCGTTCTTCCTACAACCAAGGCGGAAAACGATATCATTAAGACATATTCCGAGCTTTCTTCCTCCGGCGTATTCTCATCCTCTAAGGATACAGATACAGCTCAGCAGGTTAACATCTTCACAGATATTATCGTTGCTGGTTACGGCAAGGGCAATGTTCCCGCCCGTGACGCTATCGTTAACACAGTAGTTGAAACTTGGAACGGTTCTGCTTACCTCTACCTCAAGCAGGGCGCATATGAGAGACTTCTTGCTTACTACGCAGAACTCACAAAATAATTAATTCACAGCAAATTTCTGAATTGTAATAGCGATATTACAAAAACGGAAGAGCCGAGCAATCGGCTCTTCCACCAAAAATAAAACCACAAAAGCTCTGTTGTCGAGTACTCAGGACAACGGTATTAACTTGCACTTTTGCAAGAAATGGAGATAACTATGTATAAAAATCAAATGCTTCTCCAGCGCATCGCATGCTTCGTTATGATTTTCGCAAGTGCGCTAGTGTTTATTTATTCACTCGGTTTAGCTACCGATCTTTACGGAAATAACTTTGCATACTATGCAGAGGATTATGAAAACCCAATCGTTGAGGGGGCACAGGTTTATTATGATATCCAGCCCTTTAACCGCCAGCTCACAGTAGCAGGTCTGGTTCTCATTCTTTTATCAGTATCTCTTCTCATTTTCCAGAATCATAAGAGAAGAAAATATTACATAGCAAATTATGTGGCAGTTGGTGCAAACGTTGTAGCTAGTGTTTACGTTACTATGTGGGCGCTTCCATTTGTCGCTTACTATAAAGAAAAGTTCTTACAGGTAGACTTTGAGCAGCTTGCTTTTATGGCAAAAATTTTGAAGCACGAGTGGACTGACTCTACCTTCTGGTTTGACGCAGCCAACGTTGTTTTCACAGTTCTTATGGTGGCAGTGATCTTCCTTCTTTTCGTAACTATTTACAAGATAGCGGTTATGGGAGCAGAGAAGAAAGCTCTCAGAAAAAGCAGAAAAAGAAGAGCATAAGGAGGAAATACCATGCGTGACGCAAAAACAATAAAAAAAGATAGAATGCGCTATACGAAGAATACCATATCTTCCACTCTCGCGATCTTTGCTATCGTGTTTGACGCGCTTTACTTTATTTCTATTTACTCCTCCGACGTAAATAAGTACTTCTATAACTACAAAATAGGACTTTCTGTAATTATAAATCTTCTTTTCCTCCTCTTTGCATTCCTTTGCTCCGAGGGTATTAAGAACTATAAGAATTCCTATGCTTTAGGTATTATTGTACTTGGTGCTATCCAGATCGCAAGAATATTCTATATTCCCATGGAAGCACACAGCGCAGTTGAAGTAGTAGAGGGCGTAGAACGTCTTGTTATGGATGACGGACAGTTTATCTACGTTGTTACTCTGCTTTCGCTCTCCTGCTTGTCGGCAGTAGCATCCGGTGTTATCGGTATTTACAAGACTACCGTTCTCCGTGCGTATAATAGATCTATCGGTAAGTAAAAAACAGCTAAATTATAGAAAGGATTTTTCCGTATGGCTTCTTTAAGTTTGAAAAATCTAAACAAGATATACGATAACAAGGTTCAGGCGGTTTATAACTTTGACCTTGACGTTAAGGATGGAGAGCTTATCGTTCTCGTAGGTCCTTCCGGCTGCGGCAAGTCCACCACACTCCGTATGGTAGCAGGTCTTGAGGATATTACCTCCGGTAGACTTATTATCGACGGCAAGGACGTTACCAATATGCCTGCAAAGGACAGGGATATCGCTATGGTATTCCAGAACTATGCCCTCTATGGTCACATGACTGTTTATGAGAATATGGCGTTCTCCCTCACCCTCCGCAAGGAGCATCCAAACGTAATTCATGAAAAGGTAATGGCTGCAGCAGAGATCCTCGGCCTTACAGACCAGCTCAATAAAAAGCCAAAGCAGCTTTCAGGTGGTCAGCGCCAGCGTGTTGCCATGGGTAGAGCGATCGTTAGAACTCCTAAGGTGTTCCTCTTTGACGAGCCACTCTCTAACCTTGATGCTAAGCTCCGCGGTGCGACCCGTCGTGAGATCCTTCTCCTTCACAAGCGCCTTGGCGCAACTATGCTTTACGTAACACACGACCAGACAGAGGCGCTTACCCTTGCGGATAGAATCGTTTGTATGTCCATGGGCTACGTTCAGCAGATTGGAACTCCCCTTGAGCTCTACGATAACCCAGCAAACGTTTTCGTAGCTTCCTTCATCGGTCTTCCTCCCATGAATTTCTTCGATATGAAGGTTACAGGCGGTAAGCTTGTTTCACCTGATATGGTAGTAGACCTCACACCTGATGAGCAGCGCACACTCCGCTCCTACGAGGGCAAGGTTATTACCCTTGGTATGCGCCCCGAGAACATTGGTCAGGGTGGAAATATTGTAATGAAGGTTTCTGCAAATGAAAACCTCGGCCATAATACCTTGGTACACGGTCACGTAGGCAGCCACAAGATCACTTGTAAGTTCCGCGATTGGTGTGAATATAAGCCCGGCGAAAACATTGCAATATCCTTCGTCAGAAAGCACTTCTTCGATAAGCAGACAACGAAAGCTATCCCCCAGGTAGCTCATGCAGAAAATAAGTAAGAAAGGAAAGGGATGTCATAATGCGTAAATTTTTAGCGACAATCAGTGAGTCATGGCGTAAGATCATGGTTTCCTTCAAGCGCAACCCACAGATTATTCCCATTGGTGCTCTCTTGGTATCATTCCTCGTTTATTCACTGAATCTTACTTCAATTTCTAACACCACAGCGAAGATCAATCTTCCTCATATGGGAATCTGTGCATTCGCTGCAATGCTTTTCTCTCTCTTATCCTTCGTATGTATGCTCAGCGCTTTCCCAAAGCGTAAGAAACCAAATATACTCCTTATCCTTCTCATGATCGCTATGTATGCAGTAGTTATCTTCGCAGATTACACATATTACACAAGAATCATGGAAGCGGTTTACAGACCCAACAATCCAATTGCGATTACAGTAGATACAGCATATATAAGCACAACAGCATACGTATTACTTGCTCACATGGCCCTTATAGCTTTGACTATCGTATGTGTTGTTCTTGAGCCCCTCTTTGCAAAGCTTCTTAGGATGATCAATACGTCTATTGAAGTAGAGGATAACGGTGAGATCGCTAATATCGAGCTTACTGAAGATTAATTAAAGATTCGAGGCGAGCTGCGAGCAAGTGCTCGATCAGCTCGCCCTTTTAAGAGTTTGAAATGTCAAAAAATAATAAAAACAACCAATCCAAACAATCAAAAGAAACAAAAGCAGAGAATTACTATGAGCTGAAAACCGATGCGGTAAATCGCCTTGTGAATGCGGACTCTGCGTCAAAAGCGCCTATCAAGGGCGACCCCGGTAAAGAATTCCGTTCCAAAGGCTTCCTTGATAAGATCCCATCGTGGGCGAAATCTCTTTTCATTAAGTTCTGGTTCAACGGAGCAGTATGCTATTTTGTTATGTGGGGACTCGGCTTGATCATCACAGATTACATTGATTTGCTTGTAGTCTTTGGCATCATTTTAGGCCTTGTAACCGACATTTTAGTAAACAATGTTTTACGTTTTGTTGAAACTTATCCCGGTCAGAACAATCAGTGGATGATGTTCACTAAAAAAAGCAACTGGACAATATTCGCAAATATCCCATACGCAATGCTCATTTTATTCTGCGTATTCTACCTATACAATCTGTTTAACAGACTCATACTTGGAATTGACGGTGTAGAGTCCATCGTAGGTGTTGAGCCTCTGGCATTCGGATTCCTCTACATGGCAGTTGATATGTTCTTTGTCAGCATCAAAAATATGATCCTTAGTATCGTTCAGGATGCTATGGAACAAAACAAAAAATAATTTTCAGGTGGTAAAGATGATCAAAAACATTTTTTGCAGTTCTGTATCTGCGGCATTTGAATGGAATAACACCTCTCCGTACTACTGTGGCAAGAATTACGTTGCAAGGCTTAACGGCGAGATAGTTTACGAGGGAAATACCAACGTATTTTCTATTTTTGATCTTCTTCCAAATACTAAATATACTCTGACGGTTGACGGCGAGGACGTTGCTCTCAACTTCAAGACTATGTCCGAGACTGCTGCCATAAGCGTTCGCGATTTTGGCGCTGTGGGAGACGGCAAGACGGACGACACCGTAGCTATCCAGACAGCTATTAACTGTACTCCAAGACGAGGCAGACTTTATTTCCCCGAGGGTACCTATCTCACAGCTCCCTTGAATCTGAAAAGCCACACCACGATCCACCTTGCAAAGGGTGCAACCATCATAGGTACAACAGACGTTGACCGTTATCCTGTAATTCCCGGTAGAACACATGACTTGGTGACTGGTGAGGAGCATTATTTTGGTACTTGGGAGGGAAATGCAGTTTCCATGCGTCAGGCACTCATTTGCGCTGAATATGCAGAGAATATTAAGATCGTTGGCCGCGGTGTGATCGACGGAAATGCACAAAACTCCACTTGGTGGATAGACGTAAAAAAACAGCCACACGGCAGACCAAGACTTGTGTTTGCCAATCGCTGCAAAAACGTGGCGCTCCATGGAGTAATTGCACAAAATGCGGCATCATGGCAGCTTCACCCCTACTATTCGAAAAATCTTCAGTTCATCGACCTTGAGGTTTACGCACCAAAGGATAGTCCAAATACCGACGCCCTTGATCCTGAGGCTTGCGACGTTGTAGACATCATTGGCTGTAAATTCAGCGTTGGCGATGACTGCATTGCTATAAAATCTGCAAAAATTGAGCTCGGCAGAAAACTTAAAACTCCTGCAAATCGCCACACCATTCGAAATTGCCTTATGCAGTTCGGCCACGGAGCAATAACTCTTGGTAGTGAAATGGCAGGCGGTGTAACAAATCTTACCGTAAATCAATGCGTTTTTGATAATACTGACCGCGGTCTTCGAATTAAGACAAGGCGAGGCAGAGGTAAGGATGCTGTGATAGACGGTGTACTGTTCGAAAATATCAAAATGAGCGGCGTTCTTACTCCTATTGTTATCAATATGTGGTACAACTGCTGTGACCCTGATAGATATACTGAATACGTTTGGTCGAGAGAGAGCTTCCTTGTTGATGAGAGAACGCCCCGACTTGGATCATTCGTTTTTAGAAACATGACTTGTGAAGATTGCTCCGTTGCCGCTTGCTATTGCGACGGCCTTCCGGAAGCCCCCATAGAGAGCATTGCTCTTGAGGATATAACCTTTACCTATAAAGAGGATGCAAAGCCCGGTGTTCCCGCAATGAGAAACTTTGCTGAACCCTTCTGTCGCGTAGGTATGTACTTTGATAATGTTGGCGAGCTGACTGTGAAAAATGTTAAACTTGCCGGAAACGTTGGAAAAGACTTGATTGCTAAAAACGTTAAAAAACTTACAAAAATGTAAAATGCATTTTACAATAATATCAATTTTTCGACTTTTTCCGTGAAAGGAGAAGATAAATGTACTCAAAGATATTTGAATATATAGATCGTTTGGTAGATGATTCTACCCCCTCTGCCCCTATGTGGAACATAGAAAACATCCGTATGGGAAAGGCTCCGCATTGGAACTATATTGACGGATGCATGGTATGTGCATTCATGGAAATAGCAGAGATCACGGGAAATAAAAAGTATTCGGATTTTGTGGAGAGCTTTGTCGATTACTATGTTAATGACGACGGTACTATCCGTGGATACGATAAAGAAAAGTACAACCTTGACGATGTAAACGAGGGTAGAGTACTGTTTCCTCTATACAAAAAAACAGGCAAGGAAAAATATCGCCTTGCAATAGAACTTCAAAAATCCCAGCTTCGTGATCAACCAAGAACCTGCACGGGAAACTTCTGGCACAAGCTTATCTACCCGAATCAGATCTGGCTTGACGGTCTTTATATGGCGCAGGTGTTCAGCGCAATGTATTCGAAAGAATATGAGGACGGAGATTATTCGGATGTTCTCATGCAGATAAAAAATGTAAGAAAGTATATGTTCTCTGAGGAGCATCGTCTGTTCTATCATGGACTTGATTGCTCAAAATCTATTTTCTGGGCGGATAAGGAAACAGGACTTTCTAAAAACTTCTGGCTTCGCGCTATCGGTTGGTTTACTGTAAGCATGGTAGACATTATTTCTATCGTTGACGATGATCCCGCCAAAAGAGAAATTACCAAGATCTTCCGCGAAACCATTGACGGAATTTTGCAGTACCGCGATCCCGAGAGCAAAATGTACTATCAGGTAGTTAACATGGGTGATCGCGAGGGCAATTATCTCGAAACAAGCGGTAGCTCCATGATCGCCTACGCTATAATGAAGGGTGCGAGAATAGGAGCATTGCCCGAGAGTTATCATGCCCTTGGCAGAGAAACCTTTGACGGTATTGTATCTACTCGCCTTACCACCACATCCGATGGAAAACTCAATCTTTCAGGCATCTGCCTTGTAGCGGGGCTTGGTCCGGAGAATAATCCGCGCCGCGACGGAAGCTTTGAGTATTACATATCAGAGCCTGTTGTAGAAAATGATGCGAAGGGCGTTGCTCCATTCGTTCTTGCATATACCGAGATTTTGAGAGGTGCAAAATGAAAATATACATTCGAGCACACGATCTTGGAGTAAAGGACATTCAGCCGATAACCGAGAAGCTTTTGGAATATGAGCTGGACGGTGTTCAATTCGTGGGTTATAAATGCTTGAGCGACGTTAAACAAACCGTAGGATCATTTACCGATGCACATGCTGAAAAAGTAGCAAAAACCCTTGAAAATGCAAACAAAACTATACCTTTAATAGGTGCTTACTTTAATCCCGTTCATCCCAATCTTGAAAAGAGAGCAGCAGGAATAGCACTTTTTAAGGAATATCTCGATTATGCGAAAACTCTTGGTTCGTCCTTCGTCGGATCCGAAACGGGCTCCTGCCTTGGAGAGCCGTGGGCATATCACCCCGACAATAGAACCGAAGCTTCGTATCAAACCGTTGTGGAAACCTTCCGATCTCTTGCAGATTACGCTACATCCTGCGGTGTGTCCATCGCAATGGAGGGCGCATTTGGTCACGTAGCCTACACCCCAGAGGTGCTTGATATGATTGTTAAGCGCATAGATCGCGAAAACATCAGGATCATCTTCGATCTCTACAATTACCTCGCTCCTGAAAATTACCACCGCGCCTACGAGATTTTGGAAGAAGGCATTGCCATTTTTGGCGAAAAGATCCTTCTGTTCCATATCAAGGACTTTAAGGTGGCAGATGACGGCAGCTTGAAGCAAGTTTCCGTAGGGCAGGGAATATTGGATTTTGACAGAATTCTAAACACTATATATAGCCACAATCCCGATGCAATTTTAGTTTTTGAGGGAACTGTGGGTGATGGACTTCCCGGATCCATCAACTTCATAAAAGAAAAAATTAAGAAAATAAAAGCTATAAAGAGCTAGTTATAAGGAGAGTTGCATATGGCATACTTATCACTCAGACAAATTAACAAAATTTACCCTAACGGCTTCCATGCGGTTCATGATTTTAATCTTGATATTGAGCGCGGAGAGTTTATCGTTTTCGTTGGCCCATCAGGTTGTGGAAAATCTACTACCCTTCGTATGATTGCAGGTCTTGAAAATATCAGTAAGGGTGATTTCCTCATCAACGGCAAGCGTGTCAACGAAGTTGGCCCCCGTGAGAGAGAGGTTGCCATGGTATTCCAGAGCTATGCTCTCTATCCTCATATGTCCGTTTATGAGAACCTTGCATTCGGTCTTACTCTCAAGGGCGTAGACGAGGATGTTATCGAAAAGAAGGTTAACGAAACTGCCAAGATCCTTGGCCTTACCGAATATCTTGACAGAAAGCCGAGAGCACTTTCCGGTGGTCAGCGTCAGAGAGTTGCGGTAGGTCGTGCTATCATTCGTAAGGTTGGTATCTTCCTCATGGACGAACCTCTTTCTAACCTTGATGCAAAGCAGCGTGTAACCATGCGTTCCGAGATCACCCAGATCCACAAAAACGTTGGCTCTACCACAATTTACGTAACTCACGATCAGACAGAGGCTATGACAATGGCGGACAGAATCGTAGTTATGAAGGACGGTTACATCCAGCAGGTAGGTACACCAAAGGAGCTTTACTTCAATCCCACAAACGTATTCGTAGCAGGATTTATTGGTGAGCCTCCTATGAACTTCATCCGTTCTAAACTCAGTGGCGGTATGATCGTTATTGGTGATTACAAGTATGATCTCCACTACGTTCTCGATGCTCGTACTATTTCAAACTACGAGGGCAAGGAGATCGTGTTTGGTTTCCGTCCTGAGGCAATTGAGCTTCATAACTTGAAGAACGCTTACGTAATTCCTGCAAAGGTTGAGCTTACCGAGCTTCTCGGTGATAATACAAACGTATATGTTGACATCAAGGGGATCAAGTCTATTCTTAAGATTGATCCACATGATACTCCTGCAATAGATGCTGATATCAAGTTTGGAATTCCGCTTGAATCCGTATATATCTTTGATGGTGAAACCGAGAAGGTTATTCCCACAACAAGAAGATAAAATTTGAATAAAATAAAAAATGAGGCTGATTGAGTTTTTTCTCAATCAGCCTTTAAATATGATAAAATGTAAATCAAGTTTTACAAATACACCGATTTATCAATCGTCGTCCTCGTCATGATCTTCCTCGTCCTCATCATCGGATGGCCTTTCATCAATGATCCTGAGAGTTTCAATTCGGCGTCCGTCCATCTTGATAACGTCAACCTTAAGACCCATATGCTCAAAAGAGTCACCCTCCTCAGGGATCTTTTCAAGAACGGTCATAGCCCAGCCGTTTGCGGTAGAAGCATCAAGCTCGTCGTCAAAAGGAATATCAAGCTCGTCAAAGAGTTTTTCAATGTTTGTCATACCGGAAACCTCGTACTCGCCGTCGGCAACCTCCTTGATCTCCTCGATGATCTCGTCATGCTCATCCCAAATATCACCAACGATCTCCTCAAGAATATCTTCGAGAGTGATGATGCCGGCAGTAGAGCCGTACTCGTCTGTAACGACCGCCATATGTAACTGCTTTTCCTGCAGTTCTTTCATAAGGTCATTTACGTTCTGTGTCTTTGCAACGTAAATAACAGGCTTAATGATCTCCTCAATGGTAACGTTCTTTCCGTTGACCAAAGAATAGAAGTCCTTGTAATAAAGAATACCGATAACGTTATCCAGGTCGCCCTCGTAAACGGGAATTCTTGAGTAACCGGATTCGGAGAAAGTACGCGCCACGGTTTCGTTATCAGCGGTGTGTGGAAGTGCGGTAATGTCAATTCGAGGCGTGAGAATATCGCCAACCTCAAGGTCGCCAAACTCAATAGCACTCTTGATAAGCGTGCCTTCTTCCTCGTCGATGCCGCCGTCTTCCTCCGCTTCCTCAATAATAGAGATGAGCTCTTCTTCCGTCATGCCACCATCTTCCTGAGGCTTGAAAAACTTCGCAAGCAGTCCCTGCCATTTTTCAAGAAGGAAAGTCAGTGGGAAGAATATATTTTTGATAATCTTGATAATAGGTGCAGAGAACAGAGCGAATTTGTCAGGAGAATTCTTCGCCATGGTTTTAGGAGAAAGCTCGCTGAATACAAGTACTATAACAGTCATCACTGCGGATGATACGAATGCACCTAAATCGTCATTTTTAAGAATTGTAACAAAGAATACCGTCGCCATAGAAGCGGAGAGGGTATTAACAAGAGTATTTCCGATAAGTATGGTGGAAATAAGTGTATCGAAGTTTTCTGCAAGATCGAGAGCTAGCTGCGCTCTTTTGTTGCCCTTTTCAGCAAGCACTCGCATTTTAGCCTTGTTGAAAGAAGTAAATGCCGTTTCCGTAGCAGAAAAGTAAGCGTAAATAACCAAGCAAACTAAGGTGACGACTAATTGCCACCATGGAATACTATGAGGATCCATAATAAAATAAACCTTTCAAATATTATGATAGATATAGTAAAAATGTAATTTTCAAAAATAGAAAAAACGCAAAAAAGCATAACCCCACCTGAAAAGGTACGGCTACGCCTCAAAAACTATGAAATTACGGTACTTATCTGACAAGTATCCCCGTCTGTCCCGTCGTCCATGCGTCCTCCAAAAAAAATCAACAATTCAGCCAATTACTGAAAGCGTTATTACTATGTATGATAGCATAATCGGGATAAAATGTCAAGACCTTTTAATAAAAAAACTGAAAAATGCTGCTTTTATCAGGATTTTTGCCGAAAAATATTGACAAATATTAGCGCGGGTGCTAAAATTTAAATAGGTAATAAATTAGAAATCCAAAGGAGGGAGATAAATAATGGCAAAAGGCTGCTCATTTACAGGACACAGACAGATAAAGCCTGAGCACGAGAAAAATCTTATCCCCTTGCTTTTGCGAACTATAAACTACGCCTATAACGAGGGGTGCCGCGATTTTTACACCGGCGGAGCAGTCGGCTTTGATACCATTGCCGCCCGGGAAATAATAAAATTCCGCTTGACCCATCCGGACGTCAGGCTCATCTTGTGCCTTCCATGTGTTGATCAGGATAGCCGTTGGCTCCCATCAGAAAAGGCGGCATACGCTCACACTCTCTCCTCGGCAGACGAGGTGATATACGTCAGCGACGAGTACCGTGAAAACTGCATGAAGGAACGTAATTTTCTCCTTGCCAACAAGTGCGACATTCTGATAGCATACTCGGGAAGAACTCACAGCGGGTCATCTCAAACTGTGAGAATGGCTGATATGATGGGAAAGGAAATACTCAATATTTATCCAGTTTTAGATAATCAATAAAAAACAAAAAGAGCGAAAAAATCGCTCTTTTTTGCTAAAATGTAAAATTGCATTTACAAAATTAGGGGCGAAGACCCATACCACCTTCAAGTGTGAGAGTTTCACCGGACATATATTTGAAGTCGGGAGAAGCAAGCTGAACGCAAACTCTGCCGATTTCCTTTTCAGAATCGCCGTAGTGACCCATAGGAGGCATCTTAACGTTAGCCTTGAATGCTTCGGGATTGTATTTTGCCCACATCTCAAGCTGGGATGTCCAAGCAAGAGGGCATACTACGTTAACGTTAATTCCGTCAGGACCCCACTCTGTTGCAGCAACTCTTGTAAGACCTCTGATACCCTCTTTTGCAGCGGCGTATGCGCACTGACCGTAGTTGCCGAAAAGACCTGCGCCAGAAGCGAAGTTGATAACTGTACCCTTGGTTTCCTTGAGGTAAGGATAGCAAGCCTTCATGTAGAAGAATGCAGAGTAAAGACCGGAGTACATAGCGAGATTGAACTGATCGATAGTATGGTTTGCGAGAGTAACGCCGGAAGCAGATGCCTGCGCGTTATTGATAAGAACGTCGATTCTGCCGAATTCCTTCATAGCAGCTTCAACTACTGAGTTAGCAACAGCCTCACCGTCAACGTGCTCGTTAATATCAGCGCCAACAGCCAGAACCTTGATACCGTAAAGACTCTCAAGCTCTGCTTTTGCATCCTCAAGTTTCTTTACGTTTCTTCCGGTAAGAACAAGGTTTGCGCCTTCTTTTGCGTATGCGATAGCGATACCGTAGCCGATAGAACCTGCGGAACCGTCCTCAAGGGGAGTTGCTTTGCCGCCACCTGTAATGATGGCTACTTTTCCAGATAAAAAGCTCATTTTATTTTTTTCCTTTCGTTTGACATATCTTCGAAGCACATCACTGCTTGGAAAATATGATATATTTTGGTCTACGTTATTATAGCACAATAAATGGAAAAAATCAACACTTTTTAAAACTCTTATATCAACTTTTGTATTCGACTTGGAAGTTTCTGGAAAATTAAAGGTGTTTTTTTACATTTTAGGAAAAAAGCTCAAGAAAAAAACGATTATTTTTTTCTAAAACCCCTTGATTTTTTATTACTTGTATGCTATAATTATTCTGTATTACAATGGGAACACCCATTTTGAAAGAAAGGTAGAAAAAATGAATAACCTCTTTGAACTCTTTAATCAGTATCTTGGTAAGATACCCTATGCAGAGATGGTTCCTTACGCTGCAATCGTTCTCCCCGCAGTTGTTTTCGTTCTCTCTCTCGTTATCGCTAACCATGGTAAGAAGCTTCTTAACGTTCTCAAGTTTGTTATCTGCGCTGGCGCAGGTTACTATCTTGGTTCCTCCATTCTTTGGGGCTACATTGAAGCATTCGTTGCTCCTTACGGTGTAACATCTCTTATCGTAGGTATTGTTTTGGCAGTAATCTTCGCGCTTCTTAGCAAGCTCGCTTATGCTGTAGTATTTGCAGCAGCATTTGGTTACGTTGCATATCTTTACCTTCCCGGTTATGTGGCAGTTCTCAACGGCAACCTTGTTTATACAATCGTAGCAGCAGTTGCAGTTGGCGTAGTTGCACTCATCTTCCGTGGTCTTCTTGAAACAGTTCTCACAGCTGTAGCAGGTGGTGCAGGCTTCTCACTTGGTCTTTACTCCACAGTAGTAGCTATCACAGCAGCATTCGGACTTGGCGTTGAAGGTACAAGCGGCATCAGACTTAACTACGAGGTTCCTGTTCTCTCAACTCTTACATTCGAGACAGTAGCAATCCTTGTTGTAGCTCTCATTGTTTGCCTTGTTGGTTTCATCAAGCAGGTTAAGAACAGACACAGATATTAATATCTGAAAGTTACATAAGAAAAGTCGCTCGCAGGAGCGGCTTTTCTTTTTGCCAAAAAACGAGGTTAAAAGCTAACGAAAGCTGTTGAAATTCTTTTTATATAAAAATTTATAAAATATACTTTACAATATTTAAGATTTATGGTATAATTACTGTGTATGATTATAATTATTCGGCAGGTTTAATAGTGAAAAACGCAAAAAACACAAAAAATGAGAGAAAAAACCGCGATAGCGGAAGAAGAAGTCGTCCGGCAGAGCAGAGAAGCTACGAGCCACGAGAGATGGAAGTTGATGAGAATGTTATCTCCGGAAGAAATGCTGTGAAGGAGCTTTTAGCATCCGGACGCGACATAGAAAAAATATATATCCAATCAGGAGAGCGAGAGGGATCTGTGAACCTTCTTATCGGTATGGCAAGGGAGAGAAAGATCAATATTGTCGAAGCAGACAGAACGAAGCTTGACTCCATTTCCGGCGGTGCCCGTCATCAGGGGATCGTTGCGATCGCCACCGAGAGAAATTATTCCTCGATTGAAGAGATACTTGAATATGCAGAGTCAAGAGGAGAGAAGCCTTTCATCATTCTTCTGGACGGTGTAGAAGATCCCCACAATCTCGGCGCCATTATAAGAAGCGCTGAATGTTGCGGTGCGCACGGTGTTATTATTCCAAAGCGCAGAGCCGTAGGACTCACTACAACGGTTGGCAAAGCATCAGCAGGAGCTATTGAGCATATGAGAGTTGCAAAGGTTACTAACCTTTCTTCTACCATAGACGAGCTTAAGGAGCGCGGACTCTGGTTCTACTGTGCCGACATGGGTGGTGAAGCCTATTATGCCACCGACATGAAAGGTGCCGTCGGTCTTGTTCTTGGCAGCGAGGGCTTCGGTGTATCCAGATTGGTGAAGGAAAAATGCGACTTTGTTGTATCTATTCCGCTTTACGGAAGCGTCAATTCCATGAATGTTTCCTGTGCTGCGGCAGTTATAATGGCGGAGATCGCCAAACAGAGAAATTAAGGAGGTAGAGAAAGTGTCCAAGGACGAAATGTTAGATGAAATATTCGAGAAGGCCGATGACGTTGCTTCGGTAACCGAGAATAACGACGAGTCCGTAGAGTTCAACTTCAAGGGCGGATTGATATTCGAGAACATGGCCATTCCCGAGAATAAAGATGAAGACCCCTCCGAGGATGAGGTGGCAGAGGAAGCCACAGATGAAGAGGAGGACGATGAGTTCACGCTTCCCGATACGTTTAAGATCGACGAGAAGTACAATACTCCCGAAACTCCCGATACCCCCACCACTATATTCAGAACCTACGTTCCGAAGTTTACAGACGTCAGCGAAACTTACCGTATGATAAACGATCCTCGCCCTCGCCCAAAGGTTGAGCCAAAGGCAGAGGACAGCAAAAAGGAAGTATCCGACGGTGAAAAAATAGATCCCCTCTCCGAGCTTGAGATCCCACACGACGAGGCAGTTACCGTAAAGGTAAAGGGCAAAGAAGAGCGCGATCCCGAAAGTCTTAACGTTTTCAAGTTCCCTGATCCCGATGCAAAAATTGATGCAGGGCCTCGCGAGAGAACCGTTGAGGACGAGCGCAGAGAGATAGACAAGCTTATATCCTCTGATAAGAATCCCATGCCCGAGCCGGTGCCTGTGGCAGAGCCGGTGCCTGTGGCAGAGCCCGAGCCCCAGCCAGTTGAGGATAAAAAAGATCCAAGAAGCTACACTATCCCCGATCCTACGGAGGATATTAAGGTAGTGGACTATGAAAAAGCAGGACGCGATACACGCAAATATAAGAGAGTAGAGCCTGACGGTGTAACGAACGAGCCTCCCAAGACTAAAAAGAGAAAGCTTGGCGCAGCGGAATTTAACTCCCAGGCAGAAAGAGATGAATTTAAGGATGCATTCCTTGATTCCACTCTTTCCATTAAGATAAGACTTGTGATAATGACAGTTTTGGCCATTGCAACTCTCGCTTACGAAAACTACTTTGCTTCCCGCCTTGGCAATTTTGGCATAAACCCTGGGATGTATGCTGTGATCGATCTTATTTTCGTAGGCGTAATGTTCTCAATAGCAAGCCCTGAAGTTGGAAGAGCAATTAAGTATCTTACCTTCGGTCGCGTTATTCCGGAGCTTTATCTTATACCCGCATTGATTGTTGAGGCGATCTACGCTGTGGCTATTACTACCGACGTTGGAGAGCATCCTCTCTACGGTTTGATCTTCGGTATATTTGCTATTTCTGCTGTAGCTTCTGCGCACTATCGCGTAAATGCAGATTTCACAGCCTTCAAGGTAATATCTAGAAATACAGAAAAGCAGATCATTGATAAAAAGCTTACAAGAACTCTTACCGATGAAAACCTGGCGCTTGACGGTGTTGTAGATGAATACAAATCAAGAACCTCTCGTATCTTCCGTGCCGCGTTTATAAGCGATTTCTTTAAGAGGATCGGTAAGGTTTCAGAGAATACTTTAGCAACTCTTATACCGATTTTCGTATCCTTTGGCGTAGCTATTGTTTTCGGCCTTGTTATCTTCTTCCTCAAGGGCGGTGTTAATGGTGGAACAATTCCTGCGATCTCAGGATTTACCCTTATATCTCTCCTCTCTCTCCCCGCATTCTCCATTCTCACACGTAAGATCCCATATTACGATGCGCAGCTTGCAGCTCTGGACGAGGAAAGCACTTTGGTAGGAGAAACCTCATACAGCTCCTTCTCCGGAGTTGACGTAATGGCATTCGAGGATACCGATATATTCGGTATTGATGACGTAAGTCTTCGTACTATAATGCTTTACGGCGAGAAAAACGACATGGAAAAAACCATGAAGCAGATGAACTCACTCTTTGCAGCCGTTGGCGGACCTCTTGATCTTATTTTCAAGAAGACCATCGATCGTAAGTGTCATCCTGCATCCGACGTTGCCATTGAGGCAGACGGTATATCAGGAATAGTAGACGGCTCTCGCATCTATGCCGGAACAGAGGAGTATATGCTTCGCCACAATATTGCGATTCCCGAGATTGGATCAAACCGCGATATGGGCGTTGATACAACGAAAATAATGTATGCCGCAGAGAACGGTGAGATATACGTTAAGTTCTACGTGAGATATTCCTTCTCCGAGGAATTTACAATGCTTCTCCCATCCATCAAGGCAGAGGGAATCGTTCCTCTTATTTACACCCGCGACCCTAACATATCAAACGAGCTCTTAAAAACCCTCAGCGCAGGCTCCGACTCTATGAGAGTTATGAAAAAATACCAGCCTCTCGACGGTGAGGATGAAAAGATATACAGGAGAGTCAGCGCCGAGCTTGTTACCTACGGTGACAATATCAACGCTATCAATACGATTCTACTTACAAAAAGGTACAAAAAGTTCAGCCAGAAGATCGAAACCACAGAGCTTTATGCTTCTGGATTCGCAGCAGTGGTTGCAGCAGTTTTGTCCCTTGCAAACGTAACGGCAATTCCTGTTATAGTATATTCCCTTTGGCAGATCGCTTGGTGTATTGCACTTCGTATTGCAAGTAAGAGTGCTTTCCCAAGAGCATCTGAAAAGGATAGCGAAAACTAAAAAAGAAAAGAGGGCTTCGGAGCAGTAATATCTGTAACCGTCAGCCCTTCTCCTTTGAAATCAGAACAGAAGGAAAAATATCATGCAGAAAGAAAATATGTCTTCCATCCTAAAGTCCGTAGAAAAGCCCGGGCGATACATAGGTGGAGAATATAACAGTATAATGAAAAATAAGGATGAAGTAAAATGCCGTTTTGCATTTTGTTTCCCGGATACCTATGAGATAGGAATGTCAAACCTTGGTGTCCGCATCCTTTATGACGTTCTTAACAAAGACAAAGACGTCTGGTGTGAGCGCGCTTACGCTCCATGGACTGATATGAAAGCAAAGATGGAGGAATACGATATTCCCCTTACTGCCATAGAAAGTGGCGACCCTCTCCTTGATTTCGACCTTATAGGTATGTCACTTCAGTATGAGCTTTGCTACACCACAGCACTTCAGATGCTGAAACTTGCGAAAATTCCAATTTGGGCGCACGAGAGGGAAGAGAGCTGCCCTATCATTATCGGCGGCGGCCCTTGTGTATATAATTCCGAGCCCATTGCAGAGTTCTTTGACCTTATCAATATAGGCGAGGGAGAGGAGGTTCTCCTTGAGATCGCACATCTTTACATAGATATGAAAGAAAAGGGAACCTATACCCGTTCAGGCTTCCTTCGCGAGGCATCACATATTGAGGGTGTGTATATCCCATCCCTTTATGAGGTGTCATATAATGAAGACGGAACCATAAAGGAATACAAGCCGAAGTATGAGGATACTCCCACAAAGATCAGAAAGCGCATAATTGAGGATCTTGATAAGGTTTCATATCCCGAAAAGCTCGTTATGCCTTACATCGAAACCGTACACGACAGAATAGTACTTGAAACCTACCGTGGATGTATCCGTGGATGCCGTTTCTGTCAGGCAGGAATGGTATACAGACCTATAAGAGAAAAAACACCCGAAACCCTTTGCCGACAGGCAAAATGTCTGTATGACAGCACGGGATATGAGGAAATCTCTCTAATTTCTCTTTCAATCAGTGACTATTCTAAAATCCGCGAGCTGACAGACGGACTCCTTGAATGGACGGATGATGCACACGTCAGTCTATCTCTCCCATCTCTCCGCATAGACAGCTTTTCTGAGGAGCTAATGAAAAAGGTATCCTCCGTAAGAACGGGTGGTATCACCTTTGCTCCCGAGGCAGGAACACAGCGTCTTCGCGACGTAATAAATAAGAACGTTACGGAAGAAGACCTTATGCGCTCTGTTGGAATTGCATTCCGTTGCGGAAAGAGCAGTGTGAAGCTTTATTACATGAACGGACTTCCTACGGAAACTCTTGAGGACATCGAGGGAATTGCCACACTATCGAAGAAGGTAGTGGAGGAGTACTTTAAGCTTCCAAAGCCGGAGCGTCCTCGTGGCCTTGGTGTAACAATCAGTGTTTCCTGCTTCGTTCCAAAACCCTTCACTCCATTCCAGTGGGAAAAACAGGACTCCTTTGAAACCCTGATTGAAAAGCAGGAATACCTGAAAAAGTGTATCACCGATAAGCGCATAAGATACACTTATCACGATGCTAAGGTGTCCTTTATTGAGGCAGTATTTGCCCGTGGTGACCGTCGCCTTTCAAAGGCTATTGCCCTTGCCGTAGAAGAGGGAGCAATGTTTGACGCTTGGGATGAATACTTCAACTACGATATGTGGATGGACGTATTCAAGTGTTCCGGAATAGATACGGCGTTCTATACCACCCGTGGATTCGGCATTGACGAAATTCTTCCATGGGATATGATAGACTGTGGTGTGACCAAGGCGTTCCTTCTTCGCGAGCGTGCAAAAGCTTATGAAGAAAAGACTACCCCCTCCTGCGCGGAGCAATGCTCTGGCTGCGGAGCAAACAAGCTTGGAGGTAAGAATAGATGGTGCAAGTAAGTAACGTTCCTTATGTAACTTTGAGAATTCGTTTCAAAAAGCTAGGCAGACTTCAATATATTTCCCATCTTGATCTCGTTCGCACGATGCAGAAGATTCTTGTGAGAGCAAAGCTCCCCATGTGGTATACAGAGGGCTTCAACCCTAAACCAAAGATGGTATTTGCCGCTCCCTTATCCATCGGAGTAGAGAGTATGTGCGAATTTCTCGATGTTCGCCTAACAAAAAAGCTGCCAACAAGCCTCGTTATGAAAATTCTCAATGAGAATATGACCGAGGAGATGCAGGTTATCGAGGCATACTATCCTACCGAAAAATTCACCGAGCTTAAATGGCTTAAATATACCATGAAAATCAAGAGCGATATGAACGCAGCCGATCTGGTGGAAAAATGCAACGAACTGTTTGCAAAAAACGAGATTTTCGTTCTCAAAAAGACCAAGAGTGGAGAGCGCATGGTTGATATTAAACCTCTTATTCGCGAGGCATCTGCTGAAGTTGACGGTGATCTCGTACGCCTCGCACTCACCCTTTCTTCAGACCCGTCATGCTTCCTCAATCCTGAGTATATCGCAGAGGTGATCAGGGCGAATATTGGCGTTCTCACCGAAAGCACTATCGCCACCGAGTATTATACCGTGATGAGAGAAAGCGCCCATAAAGCAGATATGAGCCTGTTCAGATAGTAGTCAAATAATCGATTCTATACTAATAGATGATAGCCGCCTTAAATGCCATAGTGCAGAAACGAGGCGGCTTTTTATTATTTCTACCTCGCAATCTCCCGCATCCCACCTTGCCTCAAACTCGCAAAACAAGCTTTCTATATCAGTCAGATCCTTATGGCTGACGCTGGCGCTGATGAATTTTATCTTTCTGTTAAATGTCTCTCTTGTGGCCCTTGCACATTCAAAGCTATCACATTGGTCTACTTCCTCGATCAATCCATCGATCATTTGTCCTACAGAAATATCGTTAATAACAACTCCAAAAATAATACCGATCATTGCTACCACGGCAAATATTTTAGCCCCCATTCTTCTCCCTCCTGATAATATTCATTTTGCCATTGTCATCCACGGTTAAGAGCATAATATCCTTTACGTTTTCCTTTTTCAGTAAAGATCGCACCCTGTCGACCGCTCCGCAAATATTTATCGCATTGTTATAGATCTCTCCGTCAAGAATAAGTGTGTGAGCAAATACGCCATTACCCTTGTGAATTGATAATTTTCCGTTCTGCTCAATAATAGCATAGTTGATTTCGGAAATATCAAATACTCCTTGCTCCCTTATCTCTGCCATAAGCTCGTTTATCGATATTCTGTTTTCTATTAGAGCATTCTGCAGAAGTCTTCCTTTATATATTATATATACAGGCGATCCCTCTACTACCTTTTTAAGGGAGCTAACCTTGTTTTTGAGTGCCGATACAAGTATTTCAACAGATATAATAAACAGTATAGGAACAATTGCATAAAGCATCGGTATATCTGGATCGCTGATAGGAATAGCAGCAAGCTCGGAAATCAGCAGAGTAGAAACCAAGTCGCCAACGTCAAGCTCTCCAATCTGCCTTTTTCCCATAATACGTATTGAAAAAGTGAGCAAAATATAAATTATCACGCATCGAATAAGAATAACGCCCATAAAATCACCTCTGAAATATAGTATTTTGAGAAAAATAAAAGAAAATGCAAAAAAACAAAAAAAATTTTAAAAAACCTCTTGACAATTCTAAAAATATATAGTATAATAAGCAAGTCAACTGTCGGGAAGACGGTTTGGCATTTGATCATTGAAAATTGAACAACGAAGAAATTTGAATTAAGCACTAAATTGTGCAATTCTCGTTAATGAAAAACACATTGAGAAACTCAAAAAAGTAAGAAGAAGCTAAGATAAATAGCTCTGAAAAAGGTTTTGA
>JAZNPB010000009.1:0-4467 GCA_045589435.1 Eubacteriales bacterium
GACACCACGATTGGCTGCGCAACCGCGAGGGTGCGGAGAAAGACGCGCTTCGTGCTATCAAGCTCTGCGTTGACAACGGTTTTCGCGTGAAGGTACAGACCAACGTACACAGACGAAATATCGATTCTATGCTCCCCACCGCCAAGCTGCTTGACGAAATGGGTGTGTATGAAATGCGAATTATCCGCACGACCGAGGTTCCGAGATGGAATGAGAATGCCAAAGGCTCGACTCTGGAGCTTGACGAATACTACGACCGTATGCTTGCATTTGCAGAGGCGTATATTGCGGACAAGCACCAAATGAACATCGACATCTGGCAGTTTATGTCGATATTCCCGAACAGCCGCTCCTACCGAATGCGCCCGATAGAATGCGGTATCGGTGAGTACCGAGACTCAATTCCCGTGTGTCGCGGCAATCGCGGTATGATCGCAGTTGCGGCAAGCGGCAACGTATATCCCTGTATGCAAATGTCGGGATATTACGAGGCGCACGGTGATATCCTCGGTAACGTAAAGAGCGACGGCTTACAGAGTCTTTTGCAGTGCGGACGGTATCTTTCCGAGGTTTGCACGACGGTAGGTGAGCTTGCCGCAGTCAATCCAAAGTGCGGAAATTGCCCGTACTTCAAGCATTGTGCTGGAGGATGCCGCGCGATCGCATTAACGCTCACGGGAGACAAGATGGGCGTTGACCTTGCGAAATGTCTGTTTTTCGGCAAGGGATATTACGAAAAAATCGAAACACTTATGAATGGGTGGACGAACAGAAGCCCGATGGAGAAATAACTATGGAAAAAACGTTAAAACGGCTTTTTGATTATCAGCGCTTTGCAAACAACAAAAGAATAGCGGATATGATCGTGGATACGGAAAGCCGTTATAACGCCGCTCCGCTTTCGGATGATATGCTGGAGCTTGTCAGCGCGGCGGGAGAAGCCGACGACCAAAGCAAGCTCAAAAAAGACGGTGACACGGACGATGAGTAGTGTTACGAATATAGACCAAGATAAAGTATATCTTGATTATAAGGACAAAGTAACCGCCTACGTAAGAGGTAAGCTCGCAAACGAGCACGACGTAGAGGATATCGTTTCCACGGTATTTTTGATGTCTATCAAAGGATCGACAGTTTCGATCCTTCAAAAGCGTCGTTATCTACGTGGATCTACACGATTACGAGAAACACGGTTATTGATTATTTTAAGAAGAGAAAAATACATATCGAATTTTCGGACGAAATCGGGATAGATATGCTTCCCGATGATTCGCTTGTAAACGACGAGCTTCTTGATTGTCTTGCGGATACTCTTGAATTGCTCTCTGAACGGGAGAGGGATTTGATCATCCTGCATTACTACAAGGGCTTTACGCTCAAGCGGATTGCCGAAATGATGGGTATGTCTTACATAAATGCAAAGATTGTTCACGCAAAAGCACTGGCTTTTATGCGAAACAATATGGATAGAATTTTATGATTGATATCGGGGAGAGAGCCGTATGAAAAAGATATTAGCTCTTGTATTGATCGCCGTTATGGGATTATCCGTCCTAACGGGCTGCGGTGTAAATCAAGACGCCAAAACCATATACATTTTAGGACCTACGCCCGATCACGGTTGGACTGCTCAGGCGGGAGCGTATGCCGAACAAAAAGCAACCGAGATCAACGCTGCGGGAAAGTATAAGGCAGTTTATATGCCCGCGTCTACGGGCGAGGAGCAGGTCGATCTGGTTCAAATGATCATAGCGAATGGCGACGCTGCCGGTGTCGTCTTCTTCGCGTTGGAGGACTCTGCCAAAGCCGGACAGGAAGCCTTGATTGTAAATAACATTCCGTTTATATCGTTTGACCGAATCATTGAAGGTCCCGACAAATATGCTATTTTGAATGCCTCGGGTGACAATTGGCAGTGCGGAGCCGGAATTGCATATTGGCTCCAGCAAAAAGGAATGCTCCCCGGAGATACGATGATTACGCTGATCGGTGATAACGGTACGGTCTGCACGCGCCGTCAGGAAGGCTTTGAACAATTCTTAAAGGGCGAGCTGTCATATTATGATGAGCATACGAAGCAGACTTATCAGACGAATAAGATTTGGTCTCAAGCGGAAATAGACGCATTGTGCGCCGATTACAAGGTCGTTTGTAATTGGAGCGCGGACGGTGCCTACGACTATTTGGAGCAAAAGCTGACTGATATTACGGCTGATGCGAAAAGTAACGGCGGTAAGCTGTTTATCTATTCGATGGATGATGAAATGACGTTTGGCGTTATGCGGTTGCTTGAAGGTAATTCGCTGTCCGATGCTACGAAGAACGATCTTGCCAATATGGACGTTTATATCTCCGCAATCGGAGGTATGCAGGAATTATACGACGTGATAAGCGGAGCATCCTCGCAATCCGCTATTGCCACCACATATTTTGATGATATGATGTCCGTCTATTTCTCTCCGAAGATGATGATGAACGTCGTTGGATATATGGTGGATTATCTTGACGGCAACTGGACTTATGAGGTCGGTAGCGGCAAGTATGAGCCCGTATGGATCGTAGATAAGAACAACGTGAGCCAATACGAAGGATTTACGGGACACGCTAAGTAAGAGGACAAAAGCGTAAAAACTGATGTTAGGAGATTGTTGCATGAGTAATCTGTTACATATGCAAGGTATATATAAGTCTTTCGGCGGAGTCAATGCTCTGACAGATGCACATCTTGATGTTGAACGTGGAGAAATTCACGCCCTGCTCGGTGAAAACGGCGCGGGAAAATCAACCTTGATGAATATCTTAACGGGAGTTATTCATGCCGACAAAGGCAAAATTGAATTTGACGAAAAAAGCTACGTTCTTCCGTCTATACGGCAAATGCAGGCGGCAGGGATTGCCTTCGTTCATCAGGAGCTCAGTGTAATCAATGATCTTCTGGTATATGAAAACGTTTTTCTCAACCGTGAAATAAAGAATTGCTTTGGCGTGTTAAAAAAGACGCAAATGATTGAGGAAACCAAAGAACTGTTTTCAAGTCTCGGTATTGATATCGATCCTGTTGAATTGGTATCCTCACTGAAGCCGGGAGAAAAACAGCTTTTGGAGATTTGCCGAGCACTTCACCAAAATGCCAAGCTGTTAATATTGGACGAGCCGACCACGACCTTGAATAATGAGGAAATCAAACGACTGTTTGAAATTTTGAAAAAGAAAAGAAACGAAGGAATATCTTTTATTTTCATTTCTCATAAAATGCCCGAAATCTTTGAAATTGCAGATCGATATACCGTATTCAGAAACGGAGAGTTCGTTTCATGCGGTAATATTCGTGATACCGATGCGAGATCCATTACATCGGATATGATAGGTCGCGAGTATGCAGATGAGGACGTTTATCAGCCTCGCCCACTGGGAGACGTTGTTGTAAAAATAAGCAAGCTTACGGGAAACGGATTTCAAAACGTGGATTTGTCGATTCGTAGGGGCGAGATCGTTGCGCTGACCGGACTTGCAGGCAGCGGAGCAAGTGAAGTGTTGCAAACAATGTTCGGAGCAATTCCGATTCATAGTGGTACGGTCGAGATTCACGGAAAAGCGGTAAGCGGCAGCATTAAGCGGTTTATGAAAAACAAAGTCGCTATGCTCCCCTCAGACCGAAAGGAAAACTCTGTGATTGCCGATATGACGATTCTTGAGAACTGTCAGATCGCCGAGCATACTCTCTCTTTCCCCAAAAACATTATCAATACCAAGCGTGAAAGAAATAAGTTTGATATATTAAAGAAAATGCTTCGTATAAAATCCGATTCACCCGAAGCATCCATAACCTCGTTAAGCGGAGGCAATCAGCAAAAGGTATTCCTTGCAAGATGGCTTAACACGGAGGCTGATATTTTGATTTTCGACAATCCGACGCAAGGTGTTGACGTTGGAGCAAAAGCGGAAATATATCAGTTGATTCTCGGATTTGCCAAGGAAGGAAAAACCGTTATACTAAATTCCTTGGAGATACCGGAAATACAAAAGGTTTCGGATCGCTGCGTGGTGTTTTACGACGGAGGCATAGCGAAAATCTTTTCTCATAATGAAATCAACGAGCGTGACGTGATGATGTATTCGACCGGCGCTGCTACGAAAGAAACCTGCGAGGTGTGATATGAATAATACAAAGAAATTAACGTTCAATTCAGTATTGAAAAAAGCAACGACCTGCTGTGGCAAATATAGCTACGCATTCGTGTTTGGATTGATTCTGATCGTTTATGCTATAACCATCAATGCGAACGGAAACCAATTCAATCCCGGTCATATTTCCGCAATTTTATCCAGTCAAAACTCGGTTGTTGTCGGTACGATGGCAATCGGTATGGCGTTGGTGATTATCACAGGTCAAATCGATTTGTCCCTCGGCTCCTCTTTGGTTCTGTGCTCCGGTATCACGATTATGACCTACAATGCAACGGATGG
>JAZNPB010000010.1:0-2330 GCA_045589435.1 Eubacteriales bacterium
CTTCTCCTGACGGAAGACTAATTGAAACAGTAGAGCTTACCGAGAGACCCTTCCATGTAGGTGTTCAGTATCACCCTGAATTTAAGAGCAGACCCAATAAAGCGCATCCCTTGTTCATAGGCTTTATCGGCGCAGCATTTGAACGAACAACCGGAGGTAAATCATGAGTCTTCACGAGGAATGTGGCGTATTCGGAGTTATCGCACCTGAAGCCTGTGATGTAGCGAGCATTTCCTACTACGGACTTTATGCGCTCCAACACAGAGGTCAGGAAAGCTGCGGTATAGTCGTCAATGACGACGGTGTATTTGTTTCCCATAAGGATATGGGGCTTGCCAGCGAGGTTTTTTCGCAGGATATTTTATCCCGATTACCGAAGGGTACGATGGCGGTTGCTCACGCGCGGTACGGTACGACAGGCGGTACCAATCGAAATAACTGCCAACCAATTGAAGTGAACCATCAGAAAGGCAGAATGGCATTGGCTCACAACGGTAATCTCAGCAATGCCGTTGAGCTTCGTAATGAGTTGGAGCTTTCCGGGGCGATCTTCCATACCACCAGCGACACCGAAACCATCGCCTATATCATTACAAAAGAAAGGCTGAAAGCACCGTCGATCGAAGAAGCTGTCAGTCAGGCAATGAACACCCTTGACGGAGCTTATTCCTTAGTGCTGATGTCGCCGCAAAAGCTGATCTGCGCAAGAGACCCTTACGGCTTCCGCCCTTTATGCTATGGCAAGACCGCTGACGGTATATATGTGGTAGCCTCCGAAAGCTGTGCCATCAAGGCGGTCGGTGCCGAGGTAGTCCGTGATGTAGAGCCGGGTGAAATTTTAGTGTTCAGTAAAAACGGTGTGGTGTCACGCCGTGAGCACTGTGGCAAAAAAGATAAAAAGCTCTGTGTTTTTGAGTATATCTATTTTGCCCGTCCCGATTCTGTCATTGACGGCATTTCGGTACACGCATCTCGCGTGAGAGCGGGAAAAATACTTGCAAAAGCCCATCCTGTAGAGGCGGATGTTGTTATCGGAGCTCCCGATTCGGGACTGGATGCGGCACTCGGTTTCAGCCAGGAATCCGGTATCTCTTACGGCATCGGTCTTATCAAAAATAAGTATATCGGCAGAACTTTTATCTCGCCCGGACAGGGGGCAAGACTTGACGGAGTAAAAATCAAGCTTGCTGCCGTTGAGGAAAGTGTAAAAGACAAACGTGTGGTTTTAGTGGATGACTCTATCGTTCGCGGCAACACGATGGGACGTGTCGTAAGACTGCTTCGTGATGCCAGTGCAAAGGAAGTCCATGTTCGCATATCCTCACCACCGTTTCTGCATCCGTGTTACTACGGAACGGATATTGATTCCGAAGAACATTTGATTGCCTGCAAATACAGCATCCCTGAAATTTGTACCCTTATTGGTGCGGATTCTTTAGGATACCTTCCGGTAGAAAGTTTATGCGCTCTTACAGGAACCCACGGTTTTTGCAGTGCTTGCTTTAACGGTGATTATCCCACCAAGATTCCGACAGATACTCGAAAGGATCGATTTGAGCAGCGGTTATCAGACAGGCAGAAAGAGGTATAAAGATGGTAAAAGAATTTGACAGAAAAATTATTTTGGAGGACGGACAGGAGTATTACGGCTATGGCTTTGGCGCACATAATGAAAAGGTGTGCGAAATCGTCTTCAATACCTCTATGGTCGGGTATCAGGAGATACTGTCCGATCCTTCCTATACCTACCAGGCTGTCGTTATGACCTATCCGCTGATTGGCAACTACGGCATGGCGGATGATGACTACGAACGGGATACGCCTACTCTTGGTGCACTTGTTGTCCGTGAATATAACGATGAACCTTCCAATTTCAGAAGCACCGCCACCTTGTCGGAGGTTATGGATAAATTCGGCATCCCCGGTATATACGGCATTGATACAAGAAAGCTGAACCGTTCTATCCGGGACTTTGGCTCTCGTAAGGTACTGATAACCGATATTTTTACCCCCTTGGAAGAAGGAATTGCGAAGCTGAAATCTACTGACATCCCCACCGATGCGGTATCCCGTGTAAGCTGTGATAAGATTATGATTTCTTACGCAGAAACACAAAAGTACCATGTGGTAGCTATTGATTGTGGAATGAAAATGAACATTGTGCGGTCATTGAATAAGCGCGACTGCAAAGTAACGATTGTACCGTGGAATACTCCGGCAGAAGCTATTATGGCACTTGATCCCGACGGCATCTTTATTTCCAACGGCCCCGGTGATCCTACCGATGTGCCTGAGACCATACAAACTATTAAGAACCTGCTCGGTAAATA
>JAZNPB010000011.1:0-2117 GCA_045589435.1 Eubacteriales bacterium
CCTCGCTTGAATATTTTCGTTCTGGGTGGAAGTAGCACGCGGACAGCAGAAAGAAAAAATCTCTACACTCTTTTCTCATCGGCTACCTCTCTTTGCTACCTGCTCTTCCATCCATCGCTTCAGATCATCGCGCGGAACAATAAACCGCTTTCCGATCCTGACGGAAGGAAATCCTTTTTCGTGCATCAGCTCGTAAGCACTTGATACGCCAACGCCAAGAACCTTGGCGAGTAACTCCGCGTTCAAGAACAACGGGAGATCTTCATAACTTTGATAATTCGAATTTTTCATATTGTTGTTTCCTCTACTTTCTTGTTTTTCATTTTTATTTTTCGTGGTTGTTTTTTAAATTGCGATTTTGATTTCATTTGTTTTTCTCCTTTCTTTTTCTTCTGACTTGTAAGCTTCGTAATCATAATTGATCACCTCCTTATTGACATGTAACACACACTTTTCGCGGTTGATTAAAATATCCCCTCAATAGGGAGAGAATGAGAATGGCGTTTTTTACACCCCTCTCCGCAAAAATTCACAGATTATTTTCATTTCACCTCAAGTGATAGATAACGAGAACCGCGTTTTTATAAGGTTTGAGGAAAAATAAAAAGCCGCTACATTCAGAACACCACAAAAATAGATATCCGATAAGATACTGTCAGATAATTTTTGTGTGCTCGCTATGTAACGGCTTTCGCCAAAGTGCGTGCACTTTTTAAAGATAATATTTAGTTGTATGAATAATATGTTTTTGGCAAATACTATTATGGGATAGTGCTGCCATTTATGTTTGGAGCATGATTATACCATAACTTTTCCAGTTTGTCAAGGCACCTGTCACCATGACAGGTGGGGGCTATTTTGAACACTTTAATTCGAACCCACGCACAATTCAGCGAAGGCACTCTTGAAAACTACCAAAGTAGACCTTCCTGAGTTCGAATAGAAATAGCCGATGAGGTTTCTCTCGATTCCTCATCGGCTTATTCTTATCTTTTCTTATATATCACCAGTTCGGGATTTTCTCCGTTTTCCTCATAGGTACATACCAGAAGGAAATCCATATTCGCTACAAGACCGAAGCATCTGCTACCACCAAATTCACTTTCAAGCTGATAGCCGAGATAGGTTGCGCCGTCATCAAGGTATTTTACCTTCTTCCCATTTGGGAGAGCATATTCGAGATTCACGTAGCCGCCTATGAGTGCGGAAAGCTCTGTGACCTCGGGCATTCCCTCGATATGTAAATCATTAAATTCTTTAATGAGCTGCTTTTTGAACTCGTCAAACTTTTCTTCACCGCCAAGCTCGGTATATTTCTTCCAATAATTCAGCTTCGGAAGCATATCCCTCATATAAGCGCGTACTTGCTCGGGCGTGAAATGCTCGTTTGCCATATGATCGGCACAGAAGTCAATAAGATCATCCATATTGTCGTAAGTGTATTCGCCGTCGGCATAGCACCACTTACAATATTCCTCGTTGAAAAAGCCATCGACTTCCTTGCTGATGTTAGAATCTTCAAGCGGCATTCCGCAGCATTGACAGATAAGCTGACGGGGCGAGCCGAGAAGCGTATTGATGGACACATCAAACAATTGCGACAACAGTTTAAGTGTTTCCGTGTTCGGTATTGTTTCACCGGTCTCCCACCGAGACACAGCTTGCCTTGTTACAAATATTTTTTCCGCAAGTTCCTCTTGCGAAAGACCTTTTTTAGTTCTGAGTTCTAAAATAATATCCTTAGTTTCCATAATTTCACCAACCTATATTTTGTGGTTTTATTTTACCACAGATTGCCGCAGTCTGCAAGCAACTGTCTGTTGCTATCTGCTTAATAAATTGGAATTTGTTTATCGTATGCTTTTTATATTCGACTCTATCCGTTTTATGATATCTATAAATTCCGTATCGCTCTTTCCCGTAGGATCGGGCAATCCCCAATCATCGTCAAATGCTCTGCCGATGAAGGGACATCCAACGTCACATCCCATTGAGATAGCAATGTCGGGCGATGGTATCTTGTCGATGGTTTTGCTGAACTGTGTCAGCTCCATATCGATGCCATAAAGCTCCTTCATCAAACGCACCGCATCTTGATTGATCTGCGGTTTGGTTTC
>JAZNPB010000012.1:0-2269 GCA_045589435.1 Eubacteriales bacterium
ATAATTCTTTCCACGAGGATTCACCTTTCTTCTTGTGGTTTTTTGTGACTATTAAATTATATCACGATTGGTGGCATCCTCGTTTATTTTTTTTATTTCTCCCAGAATTATTTTACACTTTCTTATTAATCTCACTCATGATTTTGTGTTCTAAATCGGAAGGAATATCGTAGTTTATTTTCCTAACCATTTCCACCTCAATCCTATCGATCATTCGGATCCAAGGTCAAGACTCCGTTTTCTCGTTTGAAGTAAAAACTGAGTTCTGCAAACTGCTGATCCTCTTGTCCTTCAATCACGGTATACAGCTCTACGTAGAAAGTACCTTTTTCTACGTCTGCCGGAAAGACAATGTCAACCGTTTCCTTATACAGCGGGTAGAACTCACCATAATGAGGAAAAATCAGAAATGAGCGATTTTCCTGTTCGGTAGAATCATACTTGGAGTCGTGCCAAGAGTCTGTATATTCCATCTTCTTCTCCCAAGCAGATTCCTTATCGGCAGTCCAGGGAGATTCGATGATTTTATAAAGCACATAGAAGGTGTCCTGAACATCATCACCGTATAAATCATGACCGGGCAGATGGCCGAGGCCTACCGTCATAGGAATGGTAATATCACCATCGTCTTCATATGTCTTGTGCTCAGCTTCAAGGCTGATAACCTCTGCAACACCGCCATCACCGCGAGAAGGAGATGTTTTGATATAGAACTCACCGGTGGGCGTATATTCATTTTTCTCTTGGCAACCTGCAAAGCATAGCATAACAAGCACCAAGCAAATAGCTAATGCAGATATTCTCTTCATCTCGTGGCTCCTTTCGTTTTAGAATACGATTCCTTCGCGGTTGGTTACTTCTGCTTTAATAGCAAGGCTCGGAGTGAGTCCATCAGGTCTTATACACAACTCAAAGGTTATACCTGCACGAGTTGCTGTAAAGACGGTATTCACGCCACGCTCTTCCACAGAGATCACATAACCCATTTTTCTGAACACAGCATCATATTCCTCGATGGAAGAATTGACGGTTAAGCCGTACACAGATACGTTCGGATCTGTGATATCGATTCGCGTAACAAACTGTCCACCGTCTGCATAATCGGGATATGCGGTAATCAGATAGGTAACGTAATGCTCGGGCTTCACATCATTGCCGTCCTCATCCTTGACGGAAGAACAACCTTTTCCATAGAACTCTCTTGCGCCCATCCAACCGTAGATCTCGTTATGCTGAGAAAAGTCGACGTTCTCGACGTTTTCGGTGATCCAAAATTCGAGAGATGTATCCTCCGGCTCGGGTGCAAAAATCGATACGGAAGGCTTTTCATACTCATCGACAATCGTGATTTTTTCGCCTTTAACTACAAGGTTTTTCATTTCCTCGTCCAGTTCAAAGAAGCAATGAGCAAGGAGTTTAATATCCTTGTCATTCACCGTGATGGTATCTGTGAAGTAACGCATCGATTGCGTATACTCGCCATCTACGATTCCGGTTACACTTTGCATCCAATGGATGAAGTAATAGTCTGTTTCTTTGCCCTTATAACGGGCAAGACTGCCAACATAGGATCCGTATTGGTCGATCAGCTCTTTGCGGCTGTCTTCTTCAACTTCTTTATACAGGAAGCCATATTGTTTGACTGCTGTATGACCTGCTCCGTAAACGAACTTTTCATTTTCATCATTCACGTCATTCAGCCAAAAGTCGTATTCATCAGCTTCGATGTGCGTTCCCTTGTGCCAATAGGAGTGGATCGCTCCTTCTGCACTAAATCGGAAATCCATCGCAAGCAATACACAAAGTGCAATCACGGCGAGAGCCACAACTGTTACGAGAGCGAATAGAGATATCTTAACACTTTTCTTCATGGCTTGCTCCTTTCCGTACCATCCTTATCACGCTATAGGTTATCAGCATTGCGACAACCGAAATAATCAAATATATGACAGCGTATACCGTAAATTCGATAACAAGGCTACGAAGGATGAGCCACATTGCGGGGAGATATAAAATCGAAGCTGCAACAGGTACAAACCACAGCTTTTTGATATCTGTACCGGACACTATCCCCATACCTACAAAAGCGATTGGATATAGGAGGAGATTAAGAATAAATATAAAGCCGATTCCTTCCCAGGCGCCTATCTGAGACAGCAGGACGAATCCAAGCGGACAGAGGACAATAGCCAAGAGGAATATGCCAAGGCAAATCAGAAGTTTCTTCACGACTGCTCCCCTCCGGTTGGCTCTTTGGCGTACTCCGAAC
>JAZNPB010000013.1:0-1552 GCA_045589435.1 Eubacteriales bacterium
GTGCATATGATGCGAAATCATCCCGACTTTATCCCCGAGCTTGCGTTCGTGCTTGAGCTTGACGGAAAAATTGTCGGCAATATCATGTACACGAAGGCTTGGCTTGAGGACGAAAACGGTGAGCGCAAGGAGATACTTTCCTTCGGGCCGCTTTGCGTTGCTCCCGAATATCAAAGGCAGAAGCTTGGCAAGATGCTGATTGAGCATTCATTTGAGGTAGCACGGAAGATGGGCTACGATGTGAACATCAATTTCGGCAATCCGGGCAACTATGTCAGCCGTGGTTTCGTGAGCTGCAAAAAGAAGAACGTTAGCTTCGTGGTTGACGGCAACTTCCCTACCGCCCTGCTTGTCGCAGAGCTTGTGCCGGGCGCGCTTGACGGCAAAAAGTGGATGTACATTCCATCTACCGCCGCCGACTGCTGTGAGGACACAGCCGCTGTCGAAGCCTTTGACGCGACTTTTCCGCCCAAGGAAAAGAAGTGGATGCCGAGCCAGGAGGAGTTCTATATCTATAGACATTCTTCGGTAGTTCGTTGAACGTAAAATTAGCCTCTGAGAAGTCGAGAGATTTCTCAGAGGCTTTTTCTTATCTTTTCTTATAAATCAGAAGTTCGGGATTCTCGCCGTTTTCCTCGTAGGAGCAGACAAGCAGAAAATCAAGACCTGCGGCAATGCCGTAGCAAATCCCTGCCTCGCCCTCAAGTTGAGTGCCAAGATAGGTGGCGTGATCATCGAGGAACTTTGCCTTCTGTCCACTGGGCAGAGTGTATTCCAGATTAACGAATTCACCGGGCAGTACGTTGAGATTTTCCACCTTAGGCAGGCCCTCGATCTGCAAAAGCTGATTAAGTTCGCTTACCAACTTCATTTTGAATTCCTCAAACATTTCTTTTCCACCAAGATCGACGTATCTCTGCCAGACATCAAGCGTATATTCACCGTCGGCATAGCACCATTTGCAGTATTCCTCATTGAAATTTCCATCGGTTTCGCGGCTTGTGGTACAGTCCTCAAGCGGCATACCGCAACATTGGCACACGAGCTCTCTCGGAGAGCCGAGAAGCGTGTTGATCGACACGTCAAACAATTTGGAAAGGAGCTTGAGCGTATCTATATTCGGTATTGTTTCGCCATTCTCCCACCGGGAAACCGCCTGTCTTGTTACGAACACCTTTTCGGCAAGAGCCTCCTGCGAGAGCCCTTTTTTCGTTCTGAGTTCAAGAATAATATCCTTTGTTTCCATAAAATCACCGCCTTTGCTCGTTGTGATCATATTATACCATAATTCCGAGGACTTGACAAGCAACTCGCTGTTGCTCTTTTTCTTTGTCTATTGCAAGGCAAAATTTGACACCTGCTATCCCTGTAAAGGTATTGAGATTTTGAGGTAAAGATTGCCTCGAAGTATAAATATACCGCATCGATATTTCGCCTCAAAAGCCCTGTAAACCTATGGCTCAAACATCGCTCACAGGGTTCTAAAACAGGGGTTCAACCCCCTGTTTCAGCGGTACAAACCAGTTCCGAGGGTAAACATACCACCCCTACC
>JAZNPB010000014.1:0-8127 GCA_045589435.1 Eubacteriales bacterium
GTAACCGTAATAATAGCAGAATGCGAGGTAGAACTTAATAATGTGACTATCGGGATACTTCTCGATAAGCTTGCTCGCTTCCTTGAAGATCCCCTCAAAATTGTCTTCGATCTCAAGGGCAAACAGTTTTGCAATCTCAATACCGCCTTCAGCCGCCAAAAGGAAGCACTCTCGCGCTCTGTCAAAGTTATATTCCACTCCGCGTGCAGTGAAATTGGCTCTGCCGATGAGGAAATAAACGAATGCATCCTTTTCCTCGATGCCTTCAAGTATTTCTACGAGATCCCTCAAAAGCGACTCGTTATTTGTATGGAAGTCGGTCTGCTCAATAGTACCGTATTCCTTGAAAAACAATACAGTCGCGATAGCGTAAACATCTTTTTCCTGAAGTGCCGCCTTAACGGTGTAATCCCACGCCTTACGTTTATCACGGACGACCTCATTGTATTGACAGTGCTCAACGGGATCAAAGTGAGATACAGTATATATCATATTGTTGGTGCTCCAATCGTACCTTTCGCAAAGCTCTTTTGCAATCCATACGATGTCCTCTTTTTCGGTGCGTTGATTATAGACGGATAAACCGAGGATTTGATTTTTAATTTCCGTTTTCATCGCTTATTCTCCTCTAAAGACCCTAAAAGCTTGTAGTAAGCATCGGTAAAGCTATTGCCGATCGACGGAATATACGGCTCATGCCCCTTGAGAATCTCATATGCGCGCGTTGGCTCTTCTTCTGCGATCACCTTGGCAATCGGAGCTGCTGCCAGATGGAAGCCAAGCGAAAGCGCCGCCTTGAAGCAGGCGATGGATTTTTCGCTATGCTCTTTGCAGATCCTGCTCTGCTCGTCATAATTGGTGCGGTAGTCGTATTTATAGGTATCCTCCGCATTCTTTGCAATCTCGCGGTGGTAAAGGCCGAGGAAGTAGTACGCCATAGCGCTCTGTGCCGCATCTCTTTTCTCTGCCTTTTCATAAAGGAGATCCGCAAAGTGCGCGTGATCGGAAATGTATTTGTGTTTCTGCACAGCGAGAACCGCCTGCGCGATAACGTCTCCCTTTTCAGCCTCGGCGCGCAGCGTATCAATAATGGCATCAACTAAGAAACGCTCTTTCGTGTTTGTACCGCCTTCATACTCATCGCGCTCCTCCCACGTTTTATAATAAGTCTTTCGCTCATTTTCGGGAACGCCGTTTATAAGGTCGTAATATTCCGCAAGATAGCGAGTGGTATGCGAGGTTTCGGCAGCAGGATACCGCATAGGATCATTGTACGGCCGTCCGAGCGTTAAAAACCGAATGATCGTAAGCTCGACGTTTCTGCGAAGAGTTTCAGGCTCATGCCCTTCGAGCTTTCTCGGGATCTCGGCGCAGTAATAAGCTTCCTTATATTTACCGAGCTTTTCAAGCAATGCCGCTCTTTCAACGTCGTCAAATACGATCTTCTTGCCCTCAAGCTTCAGGATAATGCGTTCAATGCCTTCCGCCGACATCGGATTGTTTCTCTTAAGATACATATTAAGCGCACGGTGAAGATCGATCTTTGTGCCGTATCCCATCTCATAGCATAGCGCGAGCTCGTTTGAGTCTTCTCCGGTCGCTTCCAAAAGCCCGAATGCGGTATCATACTCCTCAGCCTTTATGAGATGAGAAGCGAAGCGAATTGCGTTTCCCGAGTCCATCTTCGCATTCTTGAGGCACTCATCGTAGAATTGATCATAAGTTATCCATTCGACGCGAAGCGTTGCGGGACCGTTTTCGCCTCCGCTCGCGTATCTCCAATACATTTCATAGCATTTGCTCTCAATCATTTCGCCCTTTTTCAGAACGAAAGAATTCGTTATAACCTCGTGGTCGTGAGAGAAGGTATTTGGCTTTGCATATATACAGAAGGTATGCTCGCAGGCGATCTCGTTCTCGGAAATGCTTTTAATTTTCACCTGCTCATCGGTTGAGGTAAATCCAAACGCAAACATCTCAAAGCTGAGATCTTCTTTAAAAAGCTGATAATACTCCCACTCTGCTTTCTTGTAATAGTTTCCCGAGCTTACGTAAGAATAATTGTATTTTAATACTATGGGATATTTCATAGCCGACTCTCCTATATTCTCTTAATTCCTTCCGATACCGCTCATAAAGAGATATCTCGTAGATTTTTGTTCATCCTTTTCAATACTACCAAGACCCTCTTTATAAATTCTTGCAAGAGCAAGCATTGCAGGGATGTTACCGTGCTCGGCACACATTGTGTAGTAAAGCACCGCTGCGTTCTCGTCCATCTCGGTGCCAAGTGCATTTTCGTAGCATTCGGCAAGATAGTAGGGAGCGAGATAATCGTCACCTAATTCAGTCGCCTTTGCAAAATAATTAAATGCCATATCGTAGTCACGGTTTACAAGATATCCTTGCTTATAGGCAATTCCGACGTAAACCATGGCTCTTGTGTGCCCGAGCTCACTTGCCTTGAGATAATATTCAAATTCGGTTTTGTGATAGCCCTGAGGCAGCAGGGTTACGTCAAGCTTTGAATAGTTGTAATAATGCTCACCCGCCTCGGGGACTGCAAGCCTTGCAAGCTCCATATATGCCTCGGGCTCGCCACCCTGCGCAGCTTTTTCAAAATAAGCCTTTGCTTCTTCGACGTTGCCGTTCTTTTTCAGTTCCATTGCATAATCAAATTCTCTTGACATTTCTTCTTCCTCCTATGCTTAATCGGTTTTTCTCATTGACTTGATCCTTTCTTTCATCTCTGCTGTAAACGGATCGTCAATGTCAAGGTCACGCTCGGGGCATGGGAAAGGATTTATCGTTTTGCGATTCATTACGCTGATGCCCGAATCAGGCTCGTATTCGCGACCGCATTTCTGACAAACGAATCTTGGGGGCTTGGTATTGAAGGGATTGGCGCTTCGATCCACGAATACCACTTCAAAGGCACCGCATTTTGTACAGCGAGATTTTTCTCTCTCCATGGCATTCACCTCCTGTTAAGAATAAGCCTGTGTGCCGGCATCATCATCAAAGTAATACTGTTTGAGCCAATCAAGCGCCTCCTTATGTCCAAGGTCTGCCGCTTTGTTCATCCAAGCTATCGCCTCGTCTCCGTCGGCGGTAACAACCTCGCCTGCCTCATACTCAAGACCTACAAGATACATTGCCTCCTTGTCGCCGCTCTCGGCTTTTGCAAGTAAATTCTTAAATTCCTTCTTATCCATGATTTTTCTCCTTTTATGTTTAGAAAAATTTTGTGAGTTTCAGTACGTATTCGTGACCAGCGTCCATAGACATGGGGCGATAGTAGGCGGATTTACCTTTTTCTACGGTAATTTCCTTTATGACCGTTCCGTCACGACGGATAACCGAAATCTGTGCCTTATCCTTTTCCACCTTGTCAATTCTGAACTGCACATAGTTAATTTCACGCAACTCGCCTTCGGCAAGGGGGATCTTGTGAGAGCCCTTTCTTTTCGTCCTGTGCCCGACTGCCCAGAAATAATCAATGATTTTTAATTTCATCGTAATCACCTCACTCTTGATCTAAAATTGCCTCATCAAGCATCAGATCGTCAAAGAACGGCGCTCTGAAATCCTTTTTGCAATCGTTACAGTAAACGATATCGGGAGCGATATCAATCATAACGTCATTGCCGTATTTTTTTACAGTACCGCTACCATCCATACGGGTTAGATTTTCACTACCGCAGTATGGGCATTTTAATTTTTCAGCCATAATAAGCCTCCTTTAAGAGTATATCTGCATAATTCTTACGTCGGAGAAGTCCTTTGCCAACAGCTTTTCCTTGTCAATATAGAAGCACAGGAAGCCCTCGTCGGTGAAGTTGATGCAAATATCGTCGGTTTCAAGCGAGTCAAGCTGGAATAGCATCTGCCAGCCGTCAATGCACTCATAAAAGAATCCGTTATCCATAGAGGGTTCACCGAGAAGCAGGTGGGTTTCTCCTTCATCGTCCAAAAATCCTGCTTCTACACACTCGAATTCTACCTGCATTTCTCTGAAGGAAAGATCCTCTCCATCCTCGTCAACAAAGCGCATAGGCTCAAGGTTTTCATCGCTCTCGTGATAGATAACTCTGCAAGCGTTAAGATTATCGGGGCTAAAAGGCATTTCGTCAAGGTCGTAGAAGAAATACAGCATACCTTTCCCCGGAAGCAGTCCGTCTTTATCGTACTTTGCAACCTCGGAAAGATTTATCTGCCCGATGAAGGAAAGGTCATACTCCTCACCATCCACCTCAATGTACGGCCACTCAAAGCCCCGAGGGAGGTCGGGATTGCCGAAAAGCTTTGATGCGCCTATTGGCAATTCGTTTTCTGCGTATTTTGTTTTAAGTCTTATACTATTCATAATTGTACTCTCCTTTACGCCTATATTATCTCACACCTTGTCTTTTACTTGGTCGCTTTTATGGCGACATTTACGATCTGTCCTGTTTTTTAATGCGTCGGCATTATTTACGCCCTTCTAAATAGTCTTTGTATTCTTCTCTCTGCTTTATAATCCACGCATTTGCAACTGCTCGTTCGCTTTCCGACTTATGTTCTGTACCATCCAAATCTGTATATGTCGGGCTTGGAATGGAAGATGAACTACCAGATCCACCTGAACCTCTTCCAAAATTCCTTGCTATGTAAACAGAACCCATTATTATATACTTCCAAATGTAAATCGAAGCAATAATCATCAATACAGAACCAACACCAATTAAAGCTATAATTGCATTTTCAGCAATAAATGCGTGTAAAATTGTAGGTATATCCTCTCCGGTAATACCGTAATTGATAAATGCCATTATAACCGGAGGAATAAACGTAATAAAGGCAACTACCGTCATAATAATGTTACTGAATAAAATTGATAACAAAATCCCTTTTACTCTATCCTTAACTTCATAATCTTCAGAGAGTAAATTATCAAATCTTTCTCCAAATCCTACTGCTGAAATAACAGAGGAAAATAGGCAAATCACGATCAGTGCTAAATATAGCCATCCGATATTACCCGTTTCAACAGTAAAATCCATATTGAATAGTCCTATGGTTTTTCCGTTAATATCCGAAGCGTAGAAAATCTCCATTACGAATACTAATACAGACCACAAAACGGCAAATAATAGTCCGATTGCATTGCACCCCCTTCTGAGCAGCATACAGGTCAGAGGAGCAAATAATAAAATTGCAAAGAAAGGATAAATCATCCCTAATATTTCAAATAGCATTTTTGCGTCTGTTACTTCGACCGGTCCTTGACCGATATATTGGGCTAACCCTTCGGGCAATATTGCTCCATTATGAATACAGCAAAAAGCAAATAAACCCATAAAGAGCAAAGCTATACCGCTATAAATAATTGTTCTGTTTCCTGATTTCATAGTTAACCTCTTTTTAAAAAACTTCAAAGCCTAATTCATATAATAGCTCGTTAATATCGTTAAAATCAAATATTCCTCTTGATATGCAAAAGGCAATAGCGAGATCGTAATCATCCGACCTTGACAGGCTGTATCCTGCCGAGGCAAGGAGTATATTTGCATCATCTCTCGAAAGCTCAAGAGCAAGGCACAACGCAATGACCGTTTTCTTTGACGGAACGTATTTTTTACTTGAACGGATTTTTGAAAAGAGCCTGCGGTCTATTCGTGCCCTCTTATATACGTCGCTGTCTTTCTGTCCCGTTCGGTCTATCATCATAAAAAGCAGCTCGTTGAATGAGGCGTTTTTGTTTTCGAGCATATACAGCTCCACCTCGCTCAAATTGATTTCTGCCATACGAAGCATTCGACCTCCGAATGCTCCTTTTATTGTGGATTCGCCGCCTTTTGCAATGTATTCTTTACATTGTATAACTAAATCCTTCATTTTTTCTCACCTTTAGCGGCGAGGAACGCCTTAAAGCTTTCCTCATATCCCGATTTGTCAAAGGCTGTGGCAGAGATGTCTATATCTGCACGCAAATTAATTTCCCTAAGACCATACTGATATCTGAATGCGCATCCATCAATTTGTTTTACGCTATCTGGCAGAATGATTTTTTTCGGTGTAATGTAATAATAGTCCTTGTCTTTCTCTCTTGAGTCAAAGGCGCAGGAGCATATAACCTCAACACCGTCGGGAATCTCCACCGTGTCGTCATAGCCATTGTAGCCGTAGAGGAAACGCTCTCCCAGTATGACAAATCTATCGTCCTTTATCCTTTTAAGGAAGGGAGTTCCGCGAAAGACGCTATCGTCGATATATCGAAGGCTCCTCGGGAAATTGATCTCCTCGATTGCTGTATCAGAAAGGGCGTAGAATCCTAATTCTTCCAGTCCTTCGGGGAGCGTAACCTGTTTTAAATAGTGACAATCCGAAAAGGCAAACGAGCTGATTTTTTTAAGAGTTGACGGCAAAACCACCTCTTTGATCTTTGTCTTGCAGAAGGCCTTGTGCCCGATTTCAACAACCCCTTCGGGTACAACCGCTACCTCTCCTTTAGGACGAGCATTTATGAGCACTCCGTCCTTAATATCAAATTCGGGCAAGGATTCCTCGTACTCGTCAAGGCTCATATCCGACAGCTTGATCTCGTAGGTCAATCTCTCGTCGACCCAGTCACCGCAAGACTGATGTCCGTCGCTATATGACAGCTCTGCCGTTTCATTTAACTTAAAGATATACTCGCCGTCCTTCGGGACAAACAGAGTTATCTCGTCGTCGGCAAGCCTTTTAACGATTGCTTTTTCGCCATAACCCCACAGCTTCACCTCGCAGCCTTCGGTGATTTCCACGTCATAAATGCCGTCATCGCCTGCTCTTGAACCGTTTTTTTCTCTTGTTTCGTCCCATTTAATATGTAAATAGAGCTTCTTTGCCATAAGCACCACTCCTTTTTTGGTTAGTTGCCTTTAGTTTCTGTATTTATCGTAATAGGAATCATCGAGTGATCCTCTGTTTTCGGGAAGACCCTTTGATATCGCTCTGCCTACAGTATAGAAGCGACGATCCCTTCTCAACTTGATTATTTCTTTTTGAAGCCTATCGAAATCCTTTAAGATCGCCTCTTCTATTCCGTCACTTGTCATATTGAGATATTTTTCCAAATACCCCTTCGCCTTTTCATCATCCCACTCGACCTGCCACAAATAACCCATATAGCATTCATAAAGGAAATGAACGGCTTCTATATTTCCCATATCGGCGGACTTTTCTATAAGAGAAAGGCCGAGATCCACCGCCTTGTATTCATGCTGATTGAATACGGGATATGTAAAACGCAAATGCATCTGCCCGGCAAGAAGAAGGAGACCGGGATCCTCCGTATCAAGAGTCACCTCGCAAAGCAGTGCCTCGGTAATTGGCGTTGTGAGAGAATCATAGAAGCTTCGAAAGCTCTTTGCCAAAGCATAATCGCGCTCTACCGCTTGATTGAGCAACTCCTCTCCACGCTCGGCATCCTTGCTTTCACCGAGCAAAAGCAGTCTGGCAGCCTTATATATAGCTCGGGGATCATCGTGTGTGATTGCTTTTTCAAAGAGCTTTATCACCTTATCCGTTGTGTACCCCCAAACGTCGGGATGCTCAAACTCCTTATATGATCCGACGAAGTATTCCTTGTTATTTTCAAGTAAGTTTTCAAACATTTTTTATTTGTCCTTCCTCGTTATACAGGCTTATAAGTTAAAGAATGCCAGGCACGTCACGTCTTTCGCACCACACAACAGATCATCAATGACAATCTGCTCCACTGCTCCCAAGTCTCGCGGAGCATCCTCTGCTTTTTTCGCAACGGCAAGCAATTGCTCTGCAGTTATATTCTGAGGGATGGGAAATACTAAAATAGCACGAGCGGTGTTGGTATCGATGTCAAATCCGACACCAAGCTTGCCATCCTTATAAAGGGTGTAGACAAACAGCTTCTCGGGATCTGCCTCTTTCGCATTTACCGTAAAGGTATATACCGATTCTGCCTTCATGCCGTAGGCTTCCCATACACCGTCGGGATCGTCGTCCTCCTTGCGATACTCCACAAATAAAATCTTGGACGTACCGTTCTTCATTCCCCTGGTTGTCCATTCCTCTCGGATGCCGCCGTGGGGTGGGATATTTAAGTCGTACATAATGCAAACGTCT
>JAZNPB010000015.1:0-11985 GCA_045589435.1 Eubacteriales bacterium
GAGCATCAAGCTCCTCAAAGTAGCCGTGATATTTGATGTCCACATTACTGCTTGGAAACAGAAATTTATAGAGCTCGGTGCAGTAATCGTCGGTCATGGATGCGATGTAGTCAACGACGATCTGATTAGGCTCGGTCTCCATATAAGGTTTGCTGTGTGCGTAGTGATTTGCAAGAACAAAATCGACGTGATGCTTATAGATAGGAGAGGACTTCTTCCCTGCTTTCAGATCGTTAAGAAGCTGGTAGTACATTCTATGCATCATAGGACGAACCGTTTCGTCAAGCACCCGCGAAACGTGGTCACGCTTATAGATCTGCTCGTAGTTATCCCGCTTCGCGGCGCGCATAGACTGATAATGCTCCTCATCAAGCTTGATATAAGGCTTGCCATAGCTATTTTCGATAATGTTAACCATAAGGTTGTTCATTATATCAGAGTTGATCGTTCCTATTCCTGCATCACCGATCTCAAAGGATGAGTCGATAAGACCCGCCTTCTCTGCATCCTGACGGTCCTTGCCGAGATATGCGATGATATCAGAAACACGTACAACGCAGCCCTCAAGAGTTGAGGGAATGATCTTGATAATATTAGACTCGTCGACGTAGCAGCTCTCAACCATCTCGTCAAAGGCCCTAAAGCCATCGAGGAATGCAGGGCGATATTCGTCCATCTCGAACTCGCCATTGTGCGTTATGATGCCGTCAAGGGTATCAAGAGTGATATTATGCTCGAAGATGCCATCAAGAACTCTTACGCTGTGAACGTTGTGATTAAAGAAACGTCCGGTCTCAGCGCGATATACTTCGCTGATAAACCTTTCACCTGCGTGACCGAAGGGTGTATGACCGATATCGTGACCGAGGGAGATCGCCTCAATAAGATCAAGGTTAAGACCAAGCACCGCGCCGAGTGTACGTGCAGTACGGGAAACAAGCTGAACGTGAAGGGCGCGCCTTGTTATATCGTCGTTCTTATAGAATGAGAACACCTGAGTCTTGTCGGTGTATCTGTTGTAATAAGGACTGTGTAGAATTTTGTCAACGTCTCTTAAGTACGCAGGTCTCCAAGCCGACTCCTTATCCGACGACATATCTCGCCTTAAAGCTTTACTGCCGTCAGCTGCAAAATTGGGGCGAGTGCCGTGCTCTTTATCGTATCTAATGCGCTCGGACATTTCCCGGCTTAAGTGCTCGTAATTACGGTTACTCATAGTTTTACCCCTTTCATAGTTTGTTTTCTGATTTTATTTTATCATAAGAAAAATTAATAGTCAAGTATATTTTTTGTGAATGTGACGGAGTCACAAATCAAGACAAATTTCCCATAAATAACAAAAAGTCCGCTGGGTTAAGGCGGACTTTTTATATTATGCCATTGCGTTGAACTTCTTGGTGAACTCGGACTTCTTGTGAGCCGCGTTGTTCTTGTGAAGGATGCCGTGAGCAACTGCCTGGTCTACCTTCTTAACAGCAAGTCTGTAAAGCTCGGAAGCCTCTTCCTTGTTACCTGCTTCAACTGCTGCATTGAACTTTTTGATAGCGGTTTTAAGCTGGCTCTTTACCATCTGGTTCTGAAGTGCCTTTTTCTGGTTTACAAGAATACGCTTCTTTGCTGACTTAATATTAGCCATTTTTGTTCTCCTTTAATTTTTCCGTAATCAATGCTACACAAAAATACAGCTGAGAGGGTCCGTAAATCTCGCTTTGCATTCCCGATTACTTTTTGTACCGATGTATTATATCATATGTGGCACAAAAAATCAATAGGTTTTTAAAAAGTTTTTCTTGTTTTTTTGAAAGTTTTTTTGTTTTTTGGAAATTAATAAAAATAGATGGACTTTTTTCTTCATTTGTGATAAAATATGTGTATATTACTGTTTTGGAGTTCATTATGGCGAATTTTTATAAAATAGATAATTTTGAGGCACCGGAGCTTGACGTTTACGCAAGACTTACGGGGGCGCAGCTACGATCAAAACTTGAGCCCGAGCGCGCAGTTTTTATTGCGGAGAGCCCCGAGGTTATAAGGGTGGCAATGGGGGCAGGTATTGAGCCGCTGTCCCTTCTGACAGATGAGCGACTGATCAATTCTGCTGTGGCTAATATTATCGATAAAATGGGCGACAAGCCTATCTACACCGCTACAAAAGAGGTGCTGTCCTCCCTGACGGGATTTGCGCTGACGCGAGGAGCGCTGGCTGCTATGAGACGTCCTACCTTGAAAAGTGTTCCTGAGATATTATCGGGCGCACGGAGAGTTGCCGTTCTCGAGGAGGTGGCAGACTCTACTAATATCGGTGCTCTTTTTCGCTCGGCAGCGGCGCTGAATATTGACGCAGTGCTGATCACCCCTACCTGCTGCGATCCTCTTTGCCGCAGGGCCGTCAGAGTCAGTATGGGAACGGTGTTTCAGGTACCTTGGACCCAGATCGGCGAATGTGCCGAAGACTGGCCGGTGCGTGGACTTGCTCTGCTCTCCAAGCTAGGTTTTAAGACAGTGGCAATGGCGCTGACGGACGACTCGGTATGCATTGACGATCCCACCCTCGCTAATGAAGAAAAGTTGGCAATTATTCTCGGAACAGAGGGGACCGGACTTAAGGCGGCAACCATCGCAGGCTGCGACTATACTGCAAAGATACCTATGTCCCACGGAGTTGATTCCCTGAACGTGGCTTGTGCCGGTGCTGTGGCATTCTGGCAGCTTGGAAGACGAAAATAGTTGGTATAAATTCACTTTCTGTTACATAAGATAAATCAAAATTAATTCTGATAAGGAGAATTATTATGTGGCAGAAAATAAAAATCTATGGCATATCCATTGCCATACCATTGGCTGTAGGTGGACTCAGTGCGCTTATCACCTCCGGCTCAATGGATATTTACGACAGAATAAATCAGCCGTTTCTTGCGCCCCCCTCCTGGCTGTTCCCTGTGGCTTGGACTGTACTTTACATTCTCATGGGTATCAGCTCGGGAATGATTTACGAGATGAAGGGGGCCGCGGATGAGGATCGCAAGCGTGCATTTCTTTTCTATGTGATCAGCCTTATTGTAAACTTCTTCTGGAGTATTATTTTCTTTAATCTCGGTGCGTTCTTCGGCGCATTCATTTGGCTCTTACTTCTGATCTTCGTTATTATGAAAATGATGAGCGCATTCTATAAGATCAAGCCTCTGGCTGCATATCTGCAGATACCTTATATCGCTTGGTGCTGCTTTGCAACCTACCTTACGGCTTCTATCTGGCTGATGAATAGCTGACTGCTTGCCAAAATAAATATTATCAGACTTGCCGCAGGTGATACACCTGCGGTTTTTTTGCCTTTTTTTAGTTTCATTAAAATATCATTGAAAAAGCTACTCATTTGTGATATAATCAAATTACTCGAGAAGACTCGAATCCCGATACACAATCAGAGGTGAAACATGGAATACAGAAAACTGCCTCACGGAGGCGAAAACGAAAAATTCAGCGTACTTGGTCTTGGAATGGGTGGCATTGGAAAAACTCCTGCCCATGAGATAGAGGCAATAGTACGCAAAGCGATAGATAACGGCATAAACTTTTTTGACCTTTGCACCGCGGGGGTAACCTATGCTCCGGTCGGCAGAGCTATAAAGGATTTTCGCGAAAAGGTGTTTTTACAAGTGCATTTCGGCGCTGTATACGACGAGAATGGGGAGTACGGCTGGTGCCGCGATTTTGATACCATCAAAAAAACTTTTCTTTGGGAGCTTGAGGCTCTTGGAACGGATTACGTTGATTTTGGTTTTTTACACTGTGTTGACGATGACGAGGACTTTGACAAGCTTTGCGAAATCGGAGTTCTTGATTATCTTAAAGATCTGAAATCTCGCGGCGTGGTTCGACATATCGGTTTTTCTTCTCATACTCCAAGCGTTGCAAACAGAATTTTGGATACCGGACTTGTGGATATGATGATGTTCTCTCTCAATCCTGCCTATGACTTTGAATGTGGCGATGAGTACGGCATCGGATCCGTCAATGAACGGTTTGAGCTTTTCCGACGTTGTCAGCGTCAGGGAGTCGGAATCTCCGTAATGAAACCCTTTTTCGCAGGACAGCTTCTTTCCGGTGAGCAATCTCCCTTTGGAGTTGCGCTTACACATGATCAGTGCTTACAGTATGCACTGGACAGACCGGGTGTTCTTACGGTGGTTCCCGGCGTTCAGACTATGGAGCATCTGGATACGCTTCTTCACTTTCTTACCGCCACAGAGGAAGAAAAGGATTATTCCGTAATAGGCACCTTTACTGCTGATACTATTACCGGAACTTGCGTATATTGCAATCACTGTCAGCCCTGCCCTGCCGGCATCGATATAGGTCTTGTTAATAAGTATTACGATCTTGCCCTGGCAGGTGACGATATTGCTGCAAATCACTACACCAAGCTTTCCGTTAACGCTGAGGCTTGCCTACATTGCGGTCATTGCGAGAGCCGTTGTCCATTCTCCGTGAAACAAGAGGATCGTATGGAAAAGATAGCAGCTTACTTTAACGGTCGCAGGGATACATAATCATGAAAGTTTTTTACACAAGTGAGCGGTCGGAGTGGCGAGAATGGCTCTCAGAGAATTTTTCTAAAGAGGATGAGATATGGTTCGTCTTTCCTATGAAGGAGTCGAGCGAGGCTTCCCTCTCCTATAATGACGCCGTGGAAGAAGCTCTATGCTTTGGCTGGATAGACAGCACTAACAGACATCTGGATCCCACACATTGCATAAGACGTTTTTCCCCCAGAAAAAGTGGCAGTCCTTATTCCAGACCGAATATTGAAAGGCTCATCTGGCTTGACAGCCAGGGACTTATTCATCCCTGTGTCAGAGAGAGTGTTTTGCCGATAATAGGAGCACCTTACGTTTTTCCCGAGGATATACTTGAGGCTGTGAGGGCAGACGGTTGTGCATGGGAAAATTACGTGAAGCTCTCCGAGCCCTATAAGCGCATACGCATAGCATATATTGACGCGGCAAGGCGACGCCCGGAGGAATTCCAAAAACGACTGGAAAGCTTTATAAAGAAAACCCGCGAGGGAAAGCTTATCGTGGGGTATGGCGGAATAGATAAATATTACAGCATGGAAGGCTGAGGAGGCAACAGACAGTTGCTTGCATATTTTAAGTACGTATGATAAAATATAATCACAAATCTTTCAGGTGGTGATTTTATGGAAACAAAGAACATAATTTTTGATCTCAGAACCAAAAAAGGACTTTCTCAAGAGGCCTTGGCGGAAAAAGTATTCGTTACGAGGCAGGCAGTATCGCGTTGGGAAAACGGAGAAACCGTTCCAAACACGGAAACGCTGAAGCTTTTATCAAAGGAATTTGACGTGTCTATCAATACACTTTTAGGCTCGCCAAGGCAGCTGATTTGCCAATGCTGCGGAATGCCACTTGAGGATTCTAATATAAGCAAGGAGCCCGACGGAATATTCAACGAGGAGTATTGCAAATGGTGCTATGCGGACGGAAATTTCTGTTACACAAGTCTTGAAGAGTTGACCGACTTTTTGGTTTCACATATGTCAAATGAAAACTGGCCTGCTGATCAGGCAAGAGCTTATTTTGACGAGCAGCTTCCAAAGCTGAATTACTGGAAGCGTTACACAGAGGTGGGCGGCGATGAAAACTTCAAAAAGTTCAAAGAACAGCTCATACGCGAATTTAACGATTTACGCATTGAGGGAATGCCAGAGGTCAAGACCTTGAATTTCCTCGTTGGTGGGTATATCAATATGGAATATTCGCTTCCTAACGGGAAAAAGGTAAAATTCCTTGATGATGATGCCACCTATCTCGGATATCAGCTTGAGTGTGAGTTCGGCACGGGCAGATGCTTCGGAATTGCGGGTAATATGGACTTTCTTCTCGTTTGCACATATGAAGAAAACGGAGAGAATCCCGAGCTTATAGTGTATAAAAAAAGATAATGAAAAAAACCGTCGAGGAAAATCATCAACCTCGGCGGCTTTTGTTTAGTTTATTTATCTTACCACGGATGAACGGCTGTATATGTAGAACTCCTCTTGGCTTGGTCGCCACTCCTTTTCCTTTTTCGGGAAGGTGGCATCGAATTTTTCTAATGCTTCGATATCCTGACAAGCTTCCTCGGCAGTAGAGCGAACGTACAGCCATCTATGCCCATCAAGCGCGCCGGGCTTAAGCTCACAAACAAGGAGCGCTGTCGGATAGCATCCCTCCGAGCCTAGGGACACGTTTTTCTTTTTGCAGCTGCAAAAGCCGCGGCTGACGTAATTGCCCGGATTGCCGAATATTACGCAGGCATCGTATCCCATGCTGCGAGCGACGTTAAATGAATGCTCGATAAGCATCTTGCCAAGCTTTTTTCTCTGATACTCAGGGGCGACGGAAATGGGACCGAAGGAAACTATCTCCCGGCGAGCGCCATCCGCGTCCTCCAGCCATGCTCTGGTATACATTACGTTGGCAACTATCTTACCGTCGATCTCAATAACGGTGGCTAGCTCCGGCAAAAAGTCCGGATGGGTACGCATAGTATGCACGAAATAATGCTCGTCCGCCCCGGGCTTATACACGTTCCAGAATGCCTCCCTGGTAAGCTCCTCTACTGCTCTGTAATCCTTTTCCGTTTCCCGTCTTATGATATAATTTTCCATTCTATCTCCTTTCGCAATTCGTGCCACATTAAATTTAATAATGGCAATGGTGCAGATTTGCAAACTCATAGTTTACATCGCGCAAAACGCACTACCATGACACGTTTTTTGTATCGTTACTTTTTTGTATTATAACACAAAAGTATGAATAGTTCAATATTTTTCGCATTTTAAAAACTTAAAAAATCTGAAAGTTGCGGAGGCTAAAATATTGAAAAACGTAACAGTATGTGATATAATAACTTAATAAGATTCAGAAAATTTCAGGAGAGTCCGTATGGAAAACATCATTATAAGAAAAATCACCGAAAGCGAAGTTTTGGATGCTATGAGCCTTGCGCTTGAGGTGTTTATGGAATTTGAAGCGCCGGATTATCACCCCTCGGGAGTTGAAACATTTAAGCGCGATATTGTGGAAAACCCGGAGTTTATTGAAAATGCCAAACGCGGGATATGTCCTATCTACGGCGCCTTTCACGAAGAAAAGCTGGTGGCACTTATGGGCATGAGAAGCTCAAAGACCCATATCAATCTGGTTTTCACTAAAAAAGAATACCATAGAAAAGGCATTGCCTCTGCTATATTCAAATATCTGCTTTCCGATATTCAAAGCCTTATGCCCGACATCTCGGAGATCACCCTGAACTCCTCTCCCTATGGTTTGCCATTTTATTTGAAGCTTGGGTTCATTCCGCTTGCGGATGAGCAAGAGATAAACGGCATAAGATTTACCCCTATGAAATACATAATTGAATGATATGAAATATTTGATTAAATGAAAAGGAGCAAAACCGTGATAAAATTTATCTGCTATCCAAAATGCACTACCTGTCAAAAGGCAAAAAAATGGCTTGACGATAAGGGGATTCAATATGAGCTTCGCGACATAAAAACTGACAATCCCACTATGGAAGAACTTGAGCTGTGGTATAAAAAGAGCAATCTGCCCTTAAAAAAATTTTTTAACACAAGCGGTTTGCTATATAAATCCCTTGATCTAAAAAACAAGCTACCCCACATGACAGATGAGGATATGTTAAAGCTTCTTTCCGGTGACGGAATGTTAGTAAAAAGACCGATTATCGTAAGCGACGACACCGTGCTTGTAGGTTTTCGCGAGCCGGAGTGGAATGATGCATTCAATTGATCTGTCGGTAATAAACAACCCCAAGGTTTGCATTGCGCTCACCTTGGGGTTTATTTGTTTAATTATGGTTGATACCTATTATTAAGACTGGCTATTGTGTCTTCTATCATCGGTTACTATATGCTCGATTTCGGTATGCTCGCGGCTGAGGAATTCTTTCATAAACGTCGGATATGCTTTATACTTATCAAGATCCTTTATAGGCAACCAATGCATCTCCTCTCTGATTCCTGAGGATGATACGCTGTGGCTATCAAGCTCCTTTGTTCCGCGGGGTTTCATCAAAAAATAGAAGCATATCTCATGGCAGTTAAGCCCCTTAAGAGTTCCCGTATTTTCGTCAAAGAAGTTTTCATGGATGATCGCCAGGCGGTCGATCTCATAATGCACACCCGTTTCTTCAAAGACCTCCCTGACAACGGCATCCTCTGCCCTCTCGCCCATATGTACTCCGCCGCCTATGGAATAAAAATACTCGTCGTTTTCATTGCAGGCAAACAGCACGCAGCCGTCCTCAACTATAATTGCTGCCGCCCGATATCTGAACCAATTTTTCTCTCTTGTAAATCCACAATCATACATACTAAAAAATCACCCCTCTATCCTAAAAAGTAATTTACTGCATTGATAAACCATGTAAAAAACGGTTTTTTCAGCTTTATATCTTGGCAGACTTTATTGGATTGCCGTTCGCGTCAAGATATACACCCTCAGAAATATATCTGCTCACATCCATGAACTTATCGTGATAAAAATCATAGTACTCATTTGTCAGGTCGTCAAATTCATCCCCGTCCACAAAGGTGTAATTCACACTTTCAAGGTAATCGGGGTTGCTTACCACAGTGGTCTTAAAAGTCTTTCGCTTCTTATCTGCAACACACATTTTGTAATGGGTGTTATGACCGTTACAAAAATCGAAGCATAGGTAAACAACTACCTTGCCATCATTATAAAATGGTGGGATCACACCTTTGCTTACGTTTTTTATCAGGTGATCCTTGAATTTTATAGATGCGATCAGTTCGCGACATTCCACCTCTTTTGTTTCCTCCAAGGCATCGAACGAATGACCGTCAAAACAGTCTGACAGCTCCTCATATAGCAGATATTTTTCTGTGTCTTCCTTAAATTTATTGCTACCGAGAGCCCACGAAACAATGATCATCCAATCAGTAAAATAGTTTCTTGACACCTCGCCTCGAAGAAACTTATGTATCACCGAAATAAAGGCATCGAAATCATAGTAATCCGCAGGTTCGATATTCTTTTGAACGATGTCGTCCATCTCTTTTTCAGTCAGCTCACCGCGTATTGCACTGAAAACTGTTTCTTTGGGTATTATTTTGCTCTCGTGCGAATCGTTCCCTGCACTTTTGTCATCACCGTCGAAGATCTCAAAAAATCCCGTAGCACAACCGTTGTACCTAAACAGCTTTTCGAATATAACGTCAAAGGTATCACGGCTGAGCTCTGCCGCAGAATAGGGGTTTCCGTAGCTGTCTTCTCCTCTGACATATTTTTCATCAACAACTCCCTCGCAGTAAAGCTCCTTTCTCTTGGGGTTGTATACCATTAATTTGTACTTTCCCTTGCCCGATGCTCTCGTGCATATGAAGTCCCAGTCCTTCGAATTAAATTTCATACTCATCCTCCTTTTTAAGCATGGTTTGCAGTTATAATACGGATTGAAAATCAATAATATGAAAAGTAATTTTGACCGTGTCCTCCTTAGAAATTATTTTGTAGTAATTGTATCATAATATCGCGAAAATGTCAACAATTGTTTTGAAAATAACTATAAAAATCATTTTTACAAATTACTTATAGAACTTTTAATATGTAATTGACATGAGTGAAGTTTTGTGCTATAATTAACTAAAATCTCCATTATCAACGAGGAGGAGCTTACAATGAAAAAGTTTTTCTTTAAGGTTATCACATTTTCCGTTTGCATTAGTGTATTGGCAGGTAGTATTTCACATGGGCCCCTTAAAGCAAGCGCAAAAGAGGATACAACCAAACAGTATTCCGCTATCACCGCAAGAGGAGTTTGGCACAGACCAAATTCAAGCGGGCGGGAAACCAATCTTGCAGGACTCTGCTCCGTTTTAGATCAGATGGCAATGGCAGGGATAAACATGGTGTTCCTTGAAACCTTTTATCACGGAATGACCGTGTTTAAGACAAATCTCGTTCCTTACTATACCGGATTTGAAAAATATGACTATGGCGAGTACCCGGACTATCTGACTGCATTTGCTGCAGAGGCTAAAAAAAGAGGCATCGAGGTTCATGCCTGGGTTGAAAGCTTCTACATCGGTGTAAAGGAAGATACGCCTTTGGTCAAGTATTTTCCTGACTGGCTGCTCATCAATGAGTCGGGAAAGATCAGGCACACCACAGAGGGAGCCGATCTTGGCGGATATATATTCCTAGATCCTGCAAACGCTGATGCAAGAGAATACCTTTTGAAGTTTTACGATGAGCTTCTGACTAAGGTTCCTGACGTTTGCGGATTGAATCTCGACTATATACGCTACCCCGTTTCTGATTTTTATTCCGGCACAGACACCGGATATACCGACGTATCGATGTCCGGATTTGCCAAAAAGCACGGTCTTACTATTAACGAAAGCAATAAATATCAAGACTTCAAGGCGCAGATAAGAGAAAGATCACTTGTAGGTGAGTGGACTGACTACAGAGCGGCGCAGGTTACGGCATTTGTGAGCGAAGTTTCAGAAATGGTAAATAAAAAACACCGTGACAGCATAATTTCGGTTGCAGTTCATCCCGATATAAACAACGCTTACAACCAGAAAAAGCAGGACTTTATCACCTGGGTGGAAAAGGGATATATCGACGTTGTGACTCCCATGGTGTATTACTACAGCGCCTCCCAGATCTCCTCGGCACTTTCGGAAATGCTGCCAAAGTTTGATGGAGTTTACTGTTATAGCGGACTATATACTACCTATCATAATCAAAGCACGGACGAGCTTGAGGCCCACATTAATGCGAGTGACAACGCCGGTGCTGACGGATTCGTTTTGTTTGAGTCTGTCAAAACGTTCTTCACCCCAAAATATGACTATTCAGGCTTCTTATTTGATACCTTCGGACAAGGAGCAAAGCTCACAGCACTTCCCCATCGCAGCTCCGAAGTCCTTATCGACGCATCCACTGATATAATAGCAGACAGTTTGATAAAGCGTGGAAAAACTCAAGACGAGATCGCAGCATTCGTAGGAGAAATGGAGCGCATTGCACTGATAGGTGAAGACAGTGCGTCAAAGATGGACGCTACCATCGAAGCGATCAAGGATTTGAGAAATAATAGACTTCCAGATCTTTGCAGTGGCGCATCTCTCTCCGATGCCGAGGCTGCGCTTGACCTGCTCATCGAACATCTGGAGGTTAGGAAAACAAGATTATCCTTTAAGGGATATTCCGACACTGACGAAGCACCTAAATCACCTGATGATGAGGCAACTCCCGACGATGGCGAAATCACCCATAAGCCAAGCGATAATAAAGAAAATAAAAATCTGCTTGATATTATTAGAGGAATCATCAAAAAAATCGTGATTTGGTTCAAGAACCTATTTAACATAGATTGATAATCAAGCACAAAAAAGGCTCGTTTTGAAACGAGCCTTTTCTTTATGGAAAATCTTTTATGTTATCTGGATTTAAAATCGATTTATCTCTTTTCTGTCCACAATTACTCCTTATAATTTATAAAGAAAAAGGGATTTTTCACATTTTCTGCACCAAACACTTTTACAGCCATTCGATACATAGCTTTGGCGTGAATTCGGTCGTGCCAAATAAATCGGCGAAGCACCTTGCGAAGCGACCAATATTCGCCATAGCTACCTTCTATAACTGCATTGTTAAGAAAATCGGCTTTTGCTTCAAGAAGTTCAAAACCTCGTTTCCTGCATTCATAAATATTGCCGTTGTTATCGGCATCAACACCTATTTCGGCGAAATAATATCCGTTTACATTTTTAGTATGCTCGTACATTTCCTCAGCAGAACGCGGTACATTGCCGTAAAAAGTTTTACGCTCAGGTGACGCAGTAGCACTCCTATTGGGGATAGACTCATACAATGCGAAAAAATCCTTTGATGATTTCAATGCAAAGGTTTTTAATAT
>JAZNPB010000016.1:0-4838 GCA_045589435.1 Eubacteriales bacterium
GTGCCCGATGAAATATATGGCTCGTTTCCCACCATAGGAATACCCTCAACGGCAGAGCCGGTATCGTGGGTTGCACAGAGTATCAGCTTGCAATTTCCACCAACCTTTTCGGCAATTTCGGAAAGTAAGTTACCAAGAACAGTTTTTGGTTGTGAAAGTTTTGGAAAAAGATGCTCGGGATATCCCAATGCTCTCACGATCTCCATGTCAAATTCACCGTTTACCATACCCGTTGTCGTGGCGTTTGTGTATTCTCTCGCCTTGACTCCCGAAAGGCGCCACATAAGATACTCGGGAATCATGAGCATATCTGTCGCATGGTCAAGGCGGCCGTTTAACTTATCGTCATAAAGCTGATAGATGCTGTTGAATGGCTGGAACTGGCAGCCAACTCTTGAGTAAAGCTCCGAGAATGGTATAATTTCGTGAACCTTAGGAATAACCGCCTCTGTTCTGCCGTCGCGATATGCATAGACGGGATAAAGCTCCTTGTCACCGTCAAGCAAAACGTAGTCAACACCCCAGGTGTCAATCGACAAACTCTCAATCTCGGGATAATTCTTAAATGCTACGCGAATTCCTGCCAACACGCTGTTTACAAGGCACTCAATGTCCCACACAAGATGTCCATCATGATGTGTCACTCCGTTTGGAAAACGGTATACCTCTTTTGTGTGAATTTCGCCCTTATCTCTCCAGCCGATTATGTGTCTGCCTGAGGATGCGCCAATATCAATTGCTAAATAATATTTCATTTTTAGCTCCTCGCATAATTATCTATTGTAATGATATCACATTATGACAAAAAATAAAAGAACACCATTTGTCTAAAAAAGTGTCCTTATTTGTATTGCAATTTCTACATTTTTATGGTAGAATAAGCCGAGGTGATCTTATGATTAAACAAGAAATTCTAGCGAAACTCCTTCCTATAACCGAAGAGGAGAAGGCAATATTAAACGGAGAGAGCGTGGACAAAAGCATTTATACAACTCACGGCGGCAGTGTTATTCGATCAAAAAAGCTTCTGTCCGGAGGCAGACTGATCCGTGCGAGAGTGCATACCAGATTTGTGCATTTTCCCGAGCATACCCACGACTTTATTGAGGCGGTGTATATGTGTTCGGGCAAAACCACGCATATCATTAACGGTAAAAAAATTGAGCTTAATGAAGGCGAGCTTCTATTTCTCGGTCAAAATGCGAAACAAGAGATTTTGCCTGCATCCGAAGCAGACATAGCTGTTAATTTTATCATTCAGCCATCCTTTTTCGACAAGACTCTTGAGATGCTTGGTGCTGAGGAAACGCCTATTAAAAGCTTCCTCCTCCGCTCTCTTTTTGACGGCAATAATCAAGGATATCTGTATTTTAAGGTGTCGGGAGTACTTCCTGTGCAGAACCTGATTGAAAATCTTATCTGGACTTTAATAAATAATACGTCTAACAAAAGAAACATCAATCAGACGACGATGGGACTCCTGTTTATGCAGCTCTTAAATCACACCGACAAGCTGGTTTACGAAACCCGCGAGGATAGAGCAATAATGGATATTTTCAGATACATTGAAGGCAACTACCAAAATGGCTCGCTCACCGAAGCGGCAGAGCTTTTACATTACGATTTCTATTGGCTCAGTCACGAGATAAAGAACAGAACAGGCAAGACCTACACCGAGCATCTGCAAGAAAAGAGGCTTTCCCAGGCAGCGTTTCTCCTTAAAAACACGGGGCTTTCCGTGGAAGAAATTGCCCTTGCCGTCGGCTATGAAAACAAAAGCTATTTTCATAGAATCTTTACTGCAAGATATGGCACAAGTCCTAGAAAATACAGAACCAATATAAGCGAATAAAAGAAAAATGACAAGCACTGTGTCTTGTCATTTTTCTTTTTATTTAGCATAGCTTCCGAGCAGATACAGACTCTCTTTAGGGTGTCTTGTTTGGCTGCTTCTATCAACTGCAACAAGACCGAAGGTGATAGCATAGCCCTTCTGCCACTCGAAGTTATCAAGCAGGCTCCAATGACAATATCCACGGAGCTTTATTCCGTCCTCTACGCATTTTTGAATACCAGCCATAGCGGTTTCTATAAATCGGCACCTTTCCTTATCATCGCTGGTGGCAATGCCGTTTTCAGTAACCAAAATTTCGCCTTCAAATTCCTTCGCAACAGCCCTTACCACGTTGGCAATAGCCTCGGGGTAATACTCATATTTCATTTGAGTTAGGGGGGCGACCTTTGCAGGATCCTTCTGACCGAAGAAGCCGAACTGATAGCGAGTGTAGTTCTGAACACCGATAAAATCGTCATCCTTGATAAAGGGGAGATAGTGGCCGAACTCTCTGTACCATTCCTTCTTAGCATGATATTTACCCCATTTGCCCGGCTGCATATCGTGGAAGCTGAGGGTAAGTCCAACCTTTGCGTGGGGGGCGTGTTTTTTTATAGCCTCCTTTGCCGCTACATGTGCTCTGGCAATAAGCAGGTCGCCCTCCTCGCTTCTTGAGGAAACAAAGGAGTTCAGCTTTTCAGTGCCAAATACCTCAAGGTTTTCGGCTTTGGCTATTTTCATATTATCTATCATATGCTGAAGATTTACGCCAACCTGTGCCTTGCCGTCCGTCTGCTTCTTTTTGCCGAAGATCAGGTCTTTCATATATCTCTTTGCGATTGCCGCAAGCTGAAGACCCATATTTGCCTCGTTTATAGTGCAGATATAGTTCAGTTTGTTGCCGAGCCTTTCGGTTACGACGCCACAGTATCTTGCAAAATACTTAACAGTTTCCTCGCTCTCCCAGCCACCCTTTTCGATAAGCCACTTTGGGCTTGTAAAGTGATGTAGCGTTACGATGGGCTCAACTCCAAGAGAATAGCAAAAATCAAGCATTTTTTCGTAATGCAAAATCTCTGCTTCGTTAAACTCACCCTCGCTGGGCTCAATTCTTGCCCACTCGATAGAGAAGCGGTAGGCATTAAGTCCCGCCTCAGCAAGAAGCCTTATGTCTTCTTCGTATCTGTTGTAATGGTCAACTGCATCAAGGCTGGGCTCGAGGAAGCTTGTGGAGCGCATCTGCTCCATCGTCCAGTAGTCGCTATGTACGTTATTGCCCTCTACCTGATGGGCGGCGGTTGATGCACCGATAAGAAAGCCTTCAGGAAATCTTTTCATTTTTTTCTCCTATCAAAAATGTATATTCTCCCGCACATTTTTCAAATTCTCTTCCGTCGGGGAGCACAATTTTTGCATCTCTGTTTGTGACAATGTGCAAGCTATTATTATCATATTCCACACAAATCCCCTTATATTTGCCCTTGAAAGCACCGATGCGGGAATCAATATAAGGCTTTATTTGTGCTTTCGCAAAACCGGGATCAAGCGGCTTTATGCCAAGTATATATTCATAGTAAAACTCGCCAACGCTGCCAAAGGAATAGTGATTGAACGACACCATATTATCGCTTGACATTTTGCTCTCATTTACGCTTCCGTCGGGAAGTAGAGCGTCCCAACGCTCCCATGTGGTAGTCGCACCACGCTCAACCTGGTACATCCATCCGCCAAGTCTTGTGCTGAGGAGCAGGTCGAACGCAAGGCTCGTATCGCCGTTGTCTGCAAGGAGAGGCAGAATATATTCGGTGGCAAAGAAGCCGGTCTGCATACCGTCGAGACGAAGCTTCTCGGTAAGCTTATGGTAGATCTTATCCCATAGCTCCCCCCTTGGAACTACCATTTTCAGCGCCATAATATACGCACCCTGATAGTCGTCACGCATCGTGCCGTCCTTTTTAATATAAGCTTTGATATAAGCTCCTCGGGTTCTCTCAAGCTGTTCTTGATATCTGATAGTGTCCTCATTTTTGCCAAGAAGCCGGGATGCCCAGATCATTATTCTAAGATCGTTTGCTATAAAAGCATTTGAAACAGGGCCGTTGTGCATTGCCATGTATTTCACGTCTCTGCCCATTGCCAGCCAGTCGCCAAGGCTGGGAGCGATCCAAAGATCTTTCTTGCCGAAAATGCCGCCCATTTTGCTTATTTCCAGCTCAACGAAGCTTTTCATACAGTCGTAGTATTCCCTGACGTAAGAGTCCGTGCCATAGTGGTGATAAAGCAGCTCGGGAATGATGCAAATGCAGTTTCCCCAGCCAAGCATGGACATAAAACCAACCCCCTGATCACCGGGTGGTGCAGGAATGGTGGGTGCTACGTAGCCAAGCTTATTTCTATTTTGAGAATACTTGATATCACGAAGGAATTTTGCCCAGAATTTTTCTGTATCGAAGTTGTAGGCACCAGTTTTTGCAAAGACCTGACCGTCGCCGGTGTAGCCCATACGTTCATCGCGTTGGGGGCAGTCTGTGGGAACCTCAACGTAGTTGGATTTCTGTCCCCAGACTTGATTTTTATATAGTCTGTCAACCAGAGGGTTCTCGCAGGTAAAGTCACCAGTTCTATCCATATCGGAATAGATGGCGTGAGCGGTAATCAACCCCTCCTCGTACGGAACGCCCGAAAGCTCTGCATAGCGAAAGCCCATATAGGTAAATCTGGGGCGATAAATCTCGTCGCTTTTTCCCTTTCGGTAGACGATTTCCGCCTTTGCCTTACGGAGATTCGCGGTATAAAGGCTGCCGTCGGAATTAAGCATCTCACCGTGGTGCAGCCTAAGCTCACTTCCTGCCATTTTTGACGGATCAATAGAAATAATACCTGCAAAATTTTGACCAAAATCAATAACGGTGCTGTCGCCTCGCACGGTTACACTTTTTATCGGCATCTCTTCACGGACGCGAACCGAGATGATACTCTCCTCCAGATTTTCAGGAATATGCCC
>JAZNPB010000017.1:0-1627 GCA_045589435.1 Eubacteriales bacterium
GGAATTCTTGATGATGATATGCTCACATATCAGCGCATGGGAGACTGTCGTATGTTCAGATCTGTGCCATTCAATAACAAAATCGAAGAAATAAACTTCCGTCAAGTTGGACACGTTTACGATAACCTGCTAGCGTGCGGCGTTAAACCCTTTGTCGAGATTTCATTCATGCCTTCCGCTCTTGCAAAAGGAAAAAAGTTAGGACTGAGATATAATCCTAATATCACTATGCCTAAATCACTTAAGGCGTGGAGTGAGTATATTAAAAAATTCATTCGCTTTTTGATTGATCGATACGGTATAGAGGAGGTTGAGAGCTGGTATTTTGAGGTCTGGAACGAGCCGGATCTTAGCTGCTTCTTCGCGGGAACAAAAGAGGATTACTTCAAATTATACGAAGCAACCGCCCGAGCGATCAAAGAGGTTTTGTCCAATTTACCTGTGGGCGGCCCTTCCACAAGCGCTTGTCTTTGGCTCTCCGAGTTCATTAATTTTTGCGAGAAAAACAACGTCCCTTGCGACTTTATTTCCACGCATCATTATCCCGGAGATGCCTTCGGAAACTTCATAAACCTTGAAAATATCAAACAAATGTTTACATCTGCTATGGATGCTGTGAAAAATCGCAAGTCCCTCAGCGATACGATGACGAATATGTTTTTCCTTCCCGAAGATTTTCTCCGTTGGGATAAGGGAACACTTGCGCGTATGGATGACGAGGCAAAAGCCAAGGTTGGGGATAGACCTCTCTTTATCACCGAATGGAACTCTATGGCGGTATTCGGCTCTCCCGTCCATGACGAAAAATATTCAGCAGCATTTGCGGTAAAAAGCTGTATGGATTTGAATAATACACTATCCGGTTATATGTTCTGGTGCTGCTCCGATCTGTTTGAAGAGCAATTTATGCTACCAAAGCCCTTTGTGGGAAGCTTCGGCATAGTTTCCAACGACGGCATTCCAAAGCCTAATTTCTGGGGATTTAAAATTTTGTCGCAGCTTTACGAAAAACGCTTGAATTTACCTATGAGAACAAATGAAGCAGTAGAGTATGCAGCGTTTGTCGACGGAGATAAAACTCAAATTTTGATATTCGCACAGAATCAGGATTACTTCAAAAATGATGTTCACGAAGTTAATATTGAAGTTAACTGCGAAGCAAGATCCGCTACTGCTCAACGCATTGATGACATTCATTGCAATCCCAAGGCAGAGTGGATAAAGCTTGGCAGCCCCGATAACCTAACACCGAAACAGGTAAAGGAAATCAAGGAAAAGACAAGACTTATAGCCGAGGAACAGCCATTTATAACAGAAAAAGGCGTAACCAAGATGTCTGTCACACTTCATACAAACGACATTCTTCTGATAACACTTACGTAAAACGGAGGCCTATTATGGCAAAGATTAGAATTTTTGGCGCATCGTTGCCCGAGATATCAAAAAGAGAGACCGAGCATAAAAAGCTTGCTCGCGAGGTAGCAGCAGAAGGCATTGTCTTGCTTAAAAATGACGGTGTACTACCTCTTGATGCCGGGAAAATAGCCCTTTACGGTCCCGGTAGCAGAAAAACCGTAAAAGGTGGCTCAGGCAGTGGCGATGTTCACGAAGTTAATATTGAAGTTAA
>JAZNPB010000018.1:0-3285 GCA_045589435.1 Eubacteriales bacterium
GGAGCGCGGGTATGCGGTAGAAGCCCCGTATAGCGGAACTGAGTATGACCTTGTCAAAGGGATTATGACCGCCTATACCGAAAAGAAGCGCGTGACAGCGGCAGACGTTGCCAAAGCACGCTCCAGAAAGAATAATATTCACCGTGATCTCGTCTCGCAGGCAGAAGCGCTTCTCGCTCTTGCAAAGCGTTGTGAGAGCCGTCCGAATAAGGAAAACGCTAAGTTCGCAGCACAGATCAGAGCACTGATGGATAAGTGGGAAAGATAATTATTTCAGGAGAATTGATGAAATGAAGGTAATAATTGTTGGAGGAGTTGCAGGAGGTGCTTCTGCGGCAACTCGTCTTCGCCGTTTGAATGAGCAGGCTGAAATCATCATATTTGAGCGATCGGGATTCGTATCCTATGCAAATTGCGGATTGCCTTATTTCGTTGGTGACGTAATTACAGATCCGGAGGAGTTAACTCTTCAATCGCCCGAGAGCTTATTCAGACGGTTTCGCATCGATGTAAGAGTAAAGCATGAGGTGACACAGATTCACCCCGAACGAAAGGCTGTATCGGTTAGAAATCTTGAGACAGGAGAGGTTTTTGAGGAAAGCTATGATAAGGTGATCCTCTCTCCCGGAGCAAAGGCTATCAAGCCAAGTATCGTTGGTTGTGAGGATAGAGTTTTTACGCTTCGCACCGTAGAGGATACTCTTCGCATTAAGAACTATATCGATCAAAAGAAGCCCAAAACTGCTGTCCTTGCAGGCGGTGGATTTATCAGCTTGGAGCTTGCTGAAAACCTTAGAGAGCAGGGAATCAACGTAACTGTTGTTCAGAGTGCAAATCAGCTTATGAACCCATTTGATCCCGAAATGGCAGCTTTTATCCATAATGAGCTGAGAAGGCAGGGAGTGAACATTGTTTTCGGGCACGCAGTGGAAGAAATCAATGGATCCGAAAATGGCGTTGATGTCGCACTGAGCGGAGAATGTATACTCCACGCGGATATGGCGGCATTGGCAATCGGTGTCACACCCGATACGGCACTTGCAAAGAATGCAGGTCTTCAACTCGGTTTGAAGGGAAGCATTGTTGTCAATGACAGAATGGAAACCTCAGTACCAGATATCTATGCAGTCGGAGATGCCATTCAGGTGAAAAACTTTGTAACGGGTGAGGATGATCTGTTCCCTCTTGCCGGTCCTGCCAATAAGCAAGGAAGAATCGCCGCAGATAATATTTGCGGGATTGACAGTTGCTACGGTGGCTCGCAGGGAAGCAGTGTTCTCAAGATCTTTGACTTGACCGCTGCCACAACCGGTATTAGTGAGAAGAAAGCGCGGAGCTTGGGCTATGAGACCGATTCCGTTGTTCTTTCTCCCATGAGTCATGCAAGCTATTATCCCGGTGGGATGGTAATGACGATGAAGGTCGTCTTTGAAAAGAACACGTATAAGCTCCTCGGTGCTCAGATCATAGGTTATGATGGCGTAGACAAACGCATTGACGTGCTTGCAACCGCAATTCGTGCGGGTATGAAGGCGACAGAGCTGGGTGAGCTTGATCTCGCCTATGCGCCTCCGTACTCATCCGCAAAGGATCCCGTGAATATGGCTGGATTTATGATCGACAACGTCGCAAGCGGTGTTATGAAGCAGTGGCATATTGAAGACGCGGATAAGCTTCCGCGAGACGGCAGCGTAACCTTGCTTGATACCCGTACAGTCGGAGAATATCAGAGAGGTCATATCGAGGGCTTTTACAACATTCCTGTTGACGAGCTGAGAGAACGTCTTGACGAAGTGGATCCCGGTAAGCCCGTTTACGTGATCTGCCAGAGTGGGCTCAGAAGCTATATTTCCTGCCGCATTCTCGAAGGTAAGGGCTATACAGCATACAACTTTGCTGGAGGCTTCCGCTTTTATCAGGCAGTCATGAATGACAGAGCTTTGATCAAACGAGCAACAGCTTGCGGCTGATCCGATCTGAAAGGAGAACGATATGGAAAACAAAACGATTGGAACAATTATTTCCGTAAAAAAACAATGGTGGCTGAAGGTCAATACCAAGCCCATAAGAAAGCACGCTATTGACGGTGCAACCTTTCCTCATATTGTTACGGTGAAATATACCGTGGACGGAAACGAGATCGTCAAGAAAAAATGGCTTAAATCCTTTGTCACTCCACCGAGCGTGAATGAGCAAGTGACGGTGGTTTACCGTGAGGATAAGCCTACCAAGTTCAGATTGGAGCTTTGATTATGAAAACTAATTGGAAAGATACATATATTTTCTTAACGCTATGGATGAAATCAATTCAAGCGTTTCCAATATAGGTGGCTTTGACGCTCCAACGGATATATACGTAACAAACAGTAGCTTAAAGATCAGCGGAATAATAATTACCGTTATACTTGCAGTTGCGTCGGGTATAGGTATTTACAAAACTCGGAGAAGATAAAATGAAAAGAACAATATCCATTATCATAATTATAGCTACTCTAACAATAGCTCTTTCTTCTTGTGGTATGGGCAAAGTAAAGATTGAGGACTACGAGTGGAAGATGCGGACGATTATGCACGGAGAGGATAATCAAGTGGTCGTTGATGCCGTCGGTGAGGATGATCCTGCACATCCCGAAGCTAAAATAATAGATATGACACTTACCGCCAAAGACGGAAAAATCACAATAACAGATCATACTAACAATAAGACCTATGAGGGAACTTATAAGGTCGAGCAGAAAACACCTGCCGGAACCGATTATAAGGTTACAATTGACAGAAAGGAAGGATATGCAACCGACGCTATGACAAAATACGCAGACGGAACGGAAGAACCGACTTTGCCTATTAGTCTTGATGGTTATTCGATGTATTTCTACGCTGAATGAGGAGATGCTGGATGAAAAAAACATTACTGATAATATTATCCCTTGCGCTTCTTTTATGCTTATTCGGATGCAATAATGATGAAACCCCTGCCGGTGGTGGAGATTCTAAGATTACAGGAAGCATCGCATATTTTTACGGTAACGAAGAAGCTGCCGTTAAAACATTTAATTCTGAGGATTCACAAGCAAAAGAAATCGAGCTTTCAAAAGGAAACTCTTACACAATAGGTTTAAGACCGAGCTTTATAGGAAGTAAGTCCGCAGAATACGAGGGAGACTGTGCTACATTCTCTTTTGCGGATAATTGTTGCGAAATCAATTATATCGGTAAACATAACAATCGCCCCGTTTACGAACTCGTAATCAAAACAGATTCAGATTTTGATCTGACGATAACAAG
>JAZNPB010000019.1:0-18631 GCA_045589435.1 Eubacteriales bacterium
CAATAGTGCCGTTTGCCGCTTTGATTTCACCGGGGTGATTGCTTATCATCTTATCGAACGCCCTTATGTACAGTTCCTTGTATTTCGGCCATTTCTCGAAATCTCTCAGCATTCCGTCCCGCCCCTGAAGCGGGCAGCCGATACAGCCGAGCCGTGCAAAGCCCTGATCGTACAGCTCACAGTGCGGAACCTTGGCGACTTCGTTCAGAAATTCCCAGACGTCCTCGTCCGTCCAATCGACAATGGGGTTTATGGTGGTCTTGCGTTTTGCGTAGCACTGTTCGACCATTTGACGTCCCTCGTCGTTATCGTCCATGAAGTTTATGCCGCCGGACTTGTTCTTCCGATAAAGCGGGTTCTGCTCAGCCTGAGCGTGAAGCTTCTTGCTTTCTGTCTGAATATCCGCAACTCCGTGAAGCATTCTTCTGTTATTGCTTTCAGCCCAGCGCACTCCGGTGACAACTATGTGCCCGACGCCGCCCTGCTCTTTAAGCTCAGCGCAGCAATATCTGATCTTTCTCGTCGGCGGCACGATTCTGTCTGCGATCACGCCCCACATTGTCTTGTAGCGAGGGTTTCCACTTGGATAATAGTGCTCGGGCTTTCCGTCGTCATAAAAGTGATAGTCCCAGATAACGTCGGGATAGTGCTTTCGGATAAACCGCATAAGCTCCGGCGGGTCAATGCTCGTAACGCTGTAATGCGCCTCAAAGGGAACTCCGCTCATTTTGCAAAGCTCATAAACGCATTGGCTGTCCTTGCCTCCGCTGAAAGCGCACCATACCTTGCTCCCGTCTCTCGGCGCAAAGGTCCTTATACGCTGTATAGCCTTCTGTACCTTGTCTGTGTGCCCAAACAAAGTATCTTCAACAAGAGCCACTTGCATCGCTCCAATCTAACGCCTGACCGCAGTTTCCGCAGAACTTTGTAGAGCTGTCTAAAAAGACCGCACCGCAATTCGGGCATTGACCGCTATACGGTTTATATGGCTTAACCTTCGCCGGCTTGCGGTAAGATTTCAGCCTCTCATAAGTCTCAGTCGTCGTTTTCGGTATAACGCTCACCATAATTACTCAACCTCTTCTCCATTGAGATAATCGCTGAGCGCGTCGTGCTCCTTTTCAAGAGCTGAGATGGCGCAGTCCAGCGCCTCGACCCTCAGAGCGCAGGCGTGGCGAACATATTCAGGAATAGCCTTGATTCTTTTAAGCTGCTCCTTTTCCTTCTCGTCCATATCGTCCGGCTCCTCAAGAAGCGCTGAAGCGGTTCGGTACGGCTTGCACATAACCTTTTCGTCTTCAGCAGCAGGAGCTTTTTCCGCTCCGGTTATCCTATCGAGCGTAAAGAATGAGATCGTTAAATCCGTTCCTTTGATTTCAAAAGTGTCGTTTGCCATATCTAATTCTCCGAGCGTGAAGCTGATAACGTCTCCCGTCTTAAACTCTTTCATTCAACTACCTCCTTAATTTTTTCAGCCTCCAAATATTTTCCCATTTCTCTCATATCTCCCGTTTTTTGTTTTGGCAGGGATGGCGGGATTTGAACCCGCGAATGCAGGAGTCAAAGTCCTGCGCCTTACCGCTTGGCGACATCCCTTTTTCGGTCGGGGAAACCGCAGATCAAGTGGACAAAGCTCTTTCTGCGGCTCCCCTGCACATCAACCCCCAAACCGGAACCGTTGTGCGGCGTCCGTCTCCGCAGTTTCAGTTCCTTTAAGCGCAGGATTTTACGCTTTCCCAAGACTCACAGGTTGCGCTTGCTGTGCTGCGTAGAGGCTTGTGAGGCTGGTATCGAAGGAGGGAATCGAACCCTCAGAAGGGCGATTTTAAGTCGCCTGTGTCTGCCTGTTGCACCACTTCGACATAATTAAGCTGCCTTTCTCACATCTCCGCAGAGATAAGCTTTCACGGACAGTCCTCAAACCTCCGAGGGCATATTGTGCAGTTTCTCAGGCTCTCGTAGTCCCGTTGGGCTGCACCCCCGCCGCGCTCCTGATCGGCTTGCCGCTTTGCTTACAGCGTTCAGGTTGGTCTATCGGGTTTTGCCTCCGTCCGGCTTTCACGGATGGCACGTCTGCCAGCAATCGGGGACGGTCGGAATCGAACCGACATGCGTGGATTTTACCCACCGCTTCACCAGATTAGCTACAATCCCCGTATATCGCCCGATTTTCACGGGCGCACGTCTTTTCCGCTGCCACCAATTCAGGAGTTATGGATCTCCGGCGCTTTACTCTGCTGCCGATTTTAAGCGTACCCAAACACACGGCAGCGCCCCTTCATTTGCCCGAAGGGTAGGTTTTCGGTACTTGACAAATCGGTTTCCCGTCTGCCGTGAGTGCATTATACATAGGCTGTCAAATAGGTTTTGACTCACCCCCCAAAAGCATTTTTTATAAATTATGATCTGATACCCGCCTGACCCGAACCTCATATATACCAACTTTTAACCTACCCCCACCCTGCCCTATACCTGCGTATAACGTAAAAGCACCCTGCCTGAACCGGCAAGGTGCTGTCTTTTTAATATAAGATTATCGGGCGAAGCCCCGCGCAAAAATTTTTATGTTCCCCTCTCCTGCTGCGCCCATTCTCTCCGGGCTTGATTCTGAATATCATTCGACCACGGCCATGCGCCGTATTTCTTTGTTGTGAATAGTATTCTCCGATATTCCTCCGCATCCCAAGCCCAGGAGTAATCCGCCTTCAGAAGCGAAGCGGCATAATGAGGCACGGAACCGTTTGCGAGCTTATACCTATCATAAGCCGAAATTATCTCCTCTCCGTTGCGTTGAACCTCGTCCGCAAGCGCCGATACCTGCCGCTTGTCCCAAAAGTCGATGTTCCATAAGGTAAGTTGCAGAAGCCTCTCGTCAACGTAAGCCAGCGGAACTCTGTGCTCCCTGCATAAGTCGCGCGCTAAGTGCAGACCCATAGCGGCGCCGGGCATTTCTACCTTGGCGCCCCAGAGCTTCGCCATAAACTGCTTGACCTTCTTGTGCGGCTGAGATTCGAGATATAGGCAGGCTTCGGCGTGCCGGCTTTTATATCTGCCCGACGCGATCCCGAAAAGCGCCAAAAAAATAGCGCCCTCTATTCCCTTTAGCTCAAAATGGCCCGCACCGTCAAAATAAAGCATAGTTCTGTTAGCAAAGCTTTTCAGCGCTGCCGTCACGCAAGCGGCACTGTAGCCGTCAGTGCCAAGACCGAAGGGCGGTGCGCTCATAACCCCGCGTATCTCAGCAAGAGAGCAATATCCCTTATCCTCAATGCTCCGGTGTATAAACCCACGAAGCGCCTTGACTGCGGGAGCTATCATTTCTTCCGTTATATTGAGCTTCTTATTCTCTGCGCCGTTAAGTGCCCACTCTGCACACGGCTTGATTGCCGCCGGAGAGCGAGCCACATAGTCGTTTGCACCCATAGCCTCCGCGCCGTAAGGGAATATGCTCTGTATAAGCTTATCGAGCCGGTCAAGTGTGTAAGGCTTTTCTAAATGCCCGCGCCGGTGAAGCCTGAAATTCTTGAAGTAACTTTTTCGTGACTTCTCCTCGATTCGCTCATACTCCCCGACTGTCTCAATAAGTTCGTCGTATTCCGATATCGCCCTTTGACAGTCAGCATAATCCTCCGCCGCGCCAAAAAGGACGGTCTGCCCCTCCGCACCCCCATCGAGAAACGAAGCGTAATAATCTCTCAGCTTTTTTCTGTCTGTAAGATACGACCGCGAAGGTCTGTCCTTTTCCTTATCCCAAGCGCCTATACAAATAAGCTGCTTTCTCAGATGGTCGTACCTCTCCCAGACTTCCATAGCCTCTTTCGGGAACTGTGCCGTGATAACGCACACTCTGTCGCTGCACCCCGACTCCGCCAGCATTTTATTTATAAGCTCCGGTTTAATTTCACCCACAAGATAAACGAGGCACACCTTGTCCGGGCTGTCAAAATGCGAAGCATAACGTATCATCTTCCTCGCGTTCCTGAAATAGCCGTGAAAAGTCAGCACACGCTTGCGCTGCAATGGACTGTATAAAATTTTCGGAAATAGCTCAAAAATTTCTGTTTCTTTATATTCGACGTTCACGATTATCACCCCTCTGGATTATACGATACGTGTCAAGTGAGTTTTGGTGAATAGCGGTGACGGGAAAACAGCTAACGAGCGGTAGCGAGTTGTTTTGCGATTTTCAACTGCTAACCGGGGGCGGGGGTGCTTTCTGTCTGTCCTTGTGTTGCGTTTATTGCATATAAACACAACGCCAGCAGAACCGGCAGCGCGAGCGGTCGCGGCTTCCGCTCCGCCGTGTCGCCCGTGGTCACCTCGTTCCGCTCCTCGTTCCGTTCCTCGTTCCGCTCCTCGTTCCGTTGCGCCGTCGGTCTATATCGAACACACCGAACCGCGCAACAGTTTTTCCTTGCCTTTTCCCGCCTTCATCGCTCCTTTTCGCTTCCTTTCCCTTTCTTTCCGTTCTGCTTTTCCTTGTCCCATTCTGGCGTTCTCCGGCGGTTTCCGCTCTTCGGTGTTCTGTTCTGCTTTACTGTACTATACAAGAACGAAACACACAACGCGCACGCGCACGCGCGCGAATAATATAGGTATAAGAAAAGCGCCGGAGGCTTTACACCTTCGGCGCGATCTTCTCTTTTTCGTTACGGGCTCAGTTTGCAACATTGAGTCCGGCGGCGTAATTGTCGCTGTAGCTGTCCGCCTTGTAGCGCGCTAACAGCTTCTCGAGGCGCTTATTAACGGCGGTATGCGATACGTTCAGCCGGTCGGCGATTTCGCGGTTGCTGTAACCTTCGGCGCGGTCTCTTATGATCTGGCGGTCTGTATTGTCGCGGCAAATGCTCTCAAGCGTATCGCGGAGGATCGCGGCGGCTTCGGGGCTGGGCGCGATGGGCTCGGCGACGGGCGCGGCGTTCGCTATGATGTATGCATCTTCGTTCCGGCGGTCGTCTTTGCTGTTGTCCTTGGCTATGTCGCTGAAGCGGATCGCGTTCGCGTGCTTCTTCTCATTCCTTGCGATCTTCCGGGCGGCGTTCGTTACGCTCCACCATAGCACAACGCCGAGCGGCTTTACGGCGTAGCGGTCGACGGTCAAATACTGCATAACTCTTATATAGCTGTCGTCAATGACTGCCTGCAGATCGTCTTCACCGCGCAGCCATCTGAAGTGGTCCTCGCGGTAGTTGCCGCGCCTGTCGCATTCCGCCTTGCTGCGGCGCGCGATCCCGTAGGTCATAGTCTGGAGAGCGTTGACTCTCTCTTCGTCGGTCATCTTCTGCCATGCTTCGGTGGCGGTCGTCTCCTCGTTCCAGGCAGCGCGGAGGGCTGCGCTGAAGGTCGCGCGGTAGTCCGCATCCGGGAATGCGCGGAGGGTGTCGCGGGTCATAGCGTGAGCGCGGCTCATGATAGCCTTAAGTTCAGTAACAGTCTTTTTCATGGTCTTGATCTCCTTTAATATAAAATAGAAATTAGGCGGCAGCCCCGGCGACGGGGTCGCCTTGATTACACTCTTATTTTACCACTATATAATTATATAGTCAAGCAGTTTTTCGCACTTTTTCAAAAAAAATTTGCTTTCCGGTTTCCATAGCCGCAAATCTTCGGCATCATATATCATCAATAAAAAACGGAGGTTTTCAGCTATGACAAACACTAATATTAAATCAATCTTCGGCGCGGCGCTTTCTGAGCGGGTCGCGATCTATGTCCCTTCCACCGTGAACGCAAACGACGACGGCGCGGCGCTGGGCGACGAAATGACGGCGGAAGTTGCCGGAGAGCTGTCCGAGCTTTTCGGCGGCGCAACGATCAGCGTTGCCGCCGGCGCCTGGATGTCCGAAGCGGTCGGGCTGATCCGTGAGCAGGTGCAGATCGTTTACAGCTACTGCACGCCGGAACAGCTCCTCCAGTACGCGCAGCGCGTTCGTGAGATCGCCGAGAGGGTCAAGTCTGAGATGTCGCAGGAGGCCGTCAGCGTAGAGATCAACAGCAATCTATATTTAATCTGAAGAACAGCGGAAGCCGAACAGCGGCAAAAAATTTTTGCCGCTCCGGTTTCCAAAAGGATTTTTCCCCGGCATCATATATCAGAACAGAACAGTTAATCAAGGAGGGCAAACAATGATAAAAACAATCCCTTATAGCCTATACAAGACGGGCTACACAATGTTTAAAGGGTCAAATTACAACGCAGCAAAAAGGACTATCGACGTTGATCTCCCGGAATACGCGAAGCCCCGTTTCCCGTCTGACTGGGAAAAATGCGGTAATCATTACAAAACGCCGAACGGCTGCAGGGTTTACTTCTGGAACAGCGGCTTAGCTGAAAATTTCGTTGTAGAGCATGCCAAAGGAACGAAAACTTTCCCGGCTTCCCTTTACGCAAGAGAACAAGTTATTGATTATGTATCAAAATTTAATTAGAAGTTTCCGTTTTTGAAAACCGGCGGCATCATACATCTGAACAGCAGAAAAATATATGTGGAGGGCTGAACAGAAAAATTTGACAGAACAGAAAAAATTTTATAGAATGGTTTCCGAATCTGAAAAAGTCCGGCATCATATTGCGGGAGGTGAACAGCATGGCAAAAGCGAGCAGGGCAAAGGTTGACGCAAACCGGAGGTATCAGGTAAAAAGCTACGACAGCAAGGTGCTGACGCTTCCGAAGGGCGCACTTGACGAGCTGAAGAAGCTTGCCGAGGCTGAGGGCGAGAGCCTGAACAGATACATTTTGGAGGCGATAGAACAGCGCAGCGGTCTGAAGCTGACGCTTGACGGAGAGCTGAAGAACAGCAAAAAATAAAAATTTCAGAGCCGGGGGAATGGGCAAATTGCGCCCGTTCCCCCGATTTTTTTATTTTAAATTTTTTTGCTTTCCGGTTTCCATCCCCGTTTTTCCTTGGCATCATATTTTATAAAACAAAACGGAGGTCAACACCATGACAAACGCAGAAATAATTTACAGAACAACGATAGACTTAATAAAGAACGGCACTATAAGCGACGGCGAGGTTATCCACACTTTTCAGCATTGGAAATCCCTTGGCTACGTCGTGCGCAAGGGCGAGAAGGCGGTGGTAAAGCTGCCGATCTGGAAGCAGGGCATAAAAAAGAGCGAGGAGGGCGAGAGCGCTAAAAGCGTGATGTTTATAAAGACAAGCGCATTTTTCGCGTCGTCGCAGGTCGAAGCGGTATGAACAGATAATCAGCGGCTCACGCCTTGGCAATAGCTGAGGAAAAGGAGCCGCTGATTTTTTTATTTTAAGGTTTCCATATTCAGAAAAGCCCGGCATCATACAGTGCAAGAAAAATAAAAATACGGAGGCAAGCAAAATGTACGATGTTTATCTTGAAAACAAGCTCACCGGCGAGCTGAAGCCGAGCAGCGAGGCAATCAGAGAGTTTTACGCCTCTCACGGCGCGCTTGAAGCGTGGACGGACGAGTGGGCAGAAACAAATATCCCCGTAGAGGGAAAATACATAAGCGCGCCGGATTTTGTCGGCGCGCTCAGTATTTATTGAGGAGGCAAAAATGAAGGTCGATATCTGGTACATAGGCGAGCACGTCACAAGCGCGGATTGCTTTTTTTACCCGAACGAGGGCATATATCGCGGCAATCTTTACAACGCCGAGGGAAAAGCGATCGGCGATTATTCAAGCCGGAACAGCGTCGAGATCGAAAAGCGCTTTCCCGGCATTTTTGAAAGCTGATAAAAAATCGCGCCGAAGGTTTCCATAGCCGGAAATCTTCGGCATCATACTTTACAGGCAAAAAGCCAAGGAGGAACAGAACACAATGGAAAATATAAAGGCGTTAATATGCGGCGCGGCGTTCATGGTCGCGCTTGGAGTGGTCGGAGCGGTCGAGAACGGCGCGGACGTTGCGCTCATGGGCTGGGCGTTCGGAGCTGTCGCCGTCTTCGGCGCGGCAATTCTGACAGCAAAGGAGGGCTGAACAGTGAACGTTAAAATCCCCGAGAATATGAAGGACATTCTGACCTACAACGAGTACAGCGCAGCCAAGAATATTCAAAAGCAGTTGAAGGAATACGACGTAAAGCCTGACCTTGAGACCTTGGCTCATTTTTTCGGCTCAGAGGCGCCGGACAAGCACACAGCGGAGATCGCAAAAAATTGCAGGGTTTATGAACAGTACGGCGCAGGGACCGGGTGCCTTGACATTTGGATAACCGCAACGTTTCCCGAAACATACAGCGCCGAGCATAATAAGTGCGTCATATTCAAGGTCGGCGCGTATCTTTCGGACGTCTGGCAGATCGGAGGCGAGGATGAAAGCGAGCTGAAAAGCAGAATGTACATAAGAAAATTTGTAGAAATCTGAAAAATTTTTTGTCGGCGGTTTCCATTCGCGGAAGCCGCCGGCATCATATTGCAGGAACATAAGGAAACGCTGACTAAATGCGGCTTCGGCGCATAGCGGCTCTTTTCCGCCGCAATTTAGTCAAAAAATCTTGAAATACACAAAGTATTCCTTCGTTTTTTTGCCGTCATTGCGACAAAAAATATCTCGCTCTTCGCTCTTGCCAATTTAATCAGCGCTTCCTAAAAATTCAAGGCAGGGCACGTTTTTCGGCCCTGCCTTTTATCATGTCATGTTCATTTGCCCGTCCGCGACCACAACGGCGTTTGAAGCCTCGCCGAGAATAAATACCGTGCAGAAGTCACCAGCCTCTATGCTCGCAGCGCTGCTTGCGTAAGGAACTGTTATAGTGCTGTCATAGGGTCTTTGGATATCCATAGTTTTTGCCGCGATGTCCTTTGAAATAACGGTCGCTCTGTAAGTCTGAATTACTCCGTGTTCCCTCATCCACGGCATAACGTATTTTTTCATAACGTAGTCGCAGATTTTGTCCACAAAGGTATTGAAATCATCGTTCACTGCTGCTCACCGTTCTTTTCTTTTTCTGTATCGGCGCCGCTTTCGGCGCCTCTGAGCGCTTCTCTTTCGATAACGGTAAACGCGCCCTTTCTGAATTGGCTTGTCGCGGTGTACCAGTATTTGCCGTCCTCACGAATAACGGGGAGCTCTGTGCCGTTGTCAAAAATCACAAACATTTTTTCCTTTTGGGTTGCTTTTTTCTTTGCCATAATTGCGATTCCTTTCTTAATTGATCGTTGCAGTGGGAAAGTCCTGAGTGCTCGTCGCGTTTATCGTCATAGCCCCTTGGTATGACAGTGGGCGTGAAAAGCCATGCACAAGATGCCTCTCCGTGGGAGACCCCGGCTTATCTGTCCGTACTATCGTTACAAGCTCGTTACCTCTTATGTGCATAAGCTGTGAGCACGATATCGTTACTGCTCTTTGCAGAATGCTGGATCTTTTTATCATCCATTCCGCGTAATCCTGGCATTGCGTATCTGTACCGTACCCGGACTTACTCACCCATTTTGTCTTTCGCCCTATTGCACTTATTGCCACGGGAGAACGGGAATCTAATATTTGCGCTCTGCCCTTTGGCTGAACGTTATTTGATAGCTGCTCTCCCACTACAATAAAATCATTGTAGACTTCGCTGTTTTTTACCTTGTAAGTCAAGCCGAGAAGCTCGGCTTCGTCCATAGAAAACTCCCACGCTACCGGCTTTGATTCATCGAGGATATCATCCTGCGAAGGGTCGAGGCGAAGCGCACCGGTCTCGTCGTAGCCTATCCATCCGTTTACCATAGCCGCGAGCCCTGAAATAACGTCCCATTTTGTCTGCCCTCCCTCTACCGTAAGAGTGTAGGGGGCGTCGGTCATTTCCGCCGTTGTGCCATCCGGAAGAAGCTGAGTTTTCCCGTTGTAGTATTCGGTAAATACCGGCTTGATTCTGTCAACCGGGTAACCGTTTCCTTTGTCCTCGCTGAGCAGCGCAGCTATCGGCGCATAGATATTTGTGCCGTATTCCACCTGATATGATCCCTCGAGGTTTCCGCCCAGCGCGCCATCCAGCGCCGCAACCTTATCCGCAAGATGATAGGTCGCCGTTCTTTCAGCCGGCTCTACCTTTTCGTCAGGTTCTTCTATGAGAAATACGCCCTGCTGAATGTAAAATTCAGTTTCTCCGTCAGAAAGAACAAGTCCTTCGTCAAGCGCTATCTCCTTCCCGAACCAGACGTTATTGAAGTTATAGTCAAATTCGCCGTCAATGTTGTCAAGCGTAACGGTTACGTTTGTCCTCCTGCCGTTCTGCCAGTTATGGCTTATGCTTCCTCCCGCGATGAAAGTGCCGGATTCCTTTGCGTTTACGTTGTTATCAAGGCTGAAAGCCGTTGACCCGTCGGGCTGAAGAAAGCGCAGCCGGCATAGCTTTTGAAACGGCTTTTTGAGCATTTTCAAGTAATCGAGGTACTTTTCCTGTTCTGTCATTTACTCACCCCGCAAGCGGTGTAATAACCACGTACACGCTAAGACTAACACTCGGTACTGTTGTGCATGTAAAAGTGAGGCTGTTCGCGCCTTGCGCCGTTGCTTCGATTCCGGCAGCGTTATATGCCGCCCTCGAGGATAAATAAGGCACCGGCTGAATAAGCTGTGCGCTTTCGTCGGCACTGATGCCGCTTACGGTAACAGTCTGAGCATTGCCTGTCCAGCCTCCCGCCGTAAGAGTAACGGGCACGGCATACGGCACAGTCCCATCAACGTAGTTTTTAATGCCCCCGGACTCCACCGGATTTGTACTTCCCTCCGTCGGCTCGGCGTCGAAGGTCAGCTCGTCCTGCTTTTCGGAAAGCTCTTTTGAAACGCTTGTTACAACAGCGTCCGTCCCGTTCCACAATCCCAAATGAGGTGCTGTAAATTTATAAAGCGTTTCATTGTAGACCACTAAGTCGCCGGTATAGTATTGCGCGCTTTGATCAAAAAACGGGGCGATAATATTCGAGTTTACGCTCCCTCCCTCTCCCAGAGCGCGTATTGCCGCAGGCATTTGCCCCGGCAGATACTGCGCCGTGCCGCCCGAAGCATATCTGATGGCGTCGCCGATGCTTTCCATAGTGCTTCTGCTTATCAAAACCTTTTCGCTCATTAAAATGCCACCTCGTCTCCGTCGATTATTGTACCCGTCAGCAGTTCGCCTCTTGCGTAAGCGGTTTCGGGATATGCTATATCATCCTCTGTCGCGGTAGCGTTTGAAGTATCAACGATATAGCTCGGTATGACCTGCCCGCCGGGTTCGGCTCCGGCGTATTGCGTTGAATACGCGCTTATACCCTGGGCGCTTGCGACCTCTGCCCACGAGAGGCTTATCGCCTCGATCTGTTCCGCCGTTTTATCGTCTGTTTTTATCGAGATCGGCGCTGAAACCTTTATTCGCAGGAGGTCGCCCTTTCTCGTTTTCAGAAACAGCGGTCTTGCGCTCAGCGATAATGCGTACAGCGCTTCTCTCATCTCGATAGAATCGTAGTATTGCGGAGCGCCTTCTGAATATGATACCGCCCCGATAAGTCCTGTTAAGGTGCTGGACTTGTAGTTTTGCGGAGCGATCTGAATTTTCGGATAACGTGTAAAGTTATTCATAATATTCGGAGCGTTGTTGTTGCTCATTTCCCGCGTTTCAATATTATACTTGAATCTATAAGCCGTAAGCACTCTGAAAATATTCGCGCTCTCGGTCGCCTCGCAGTCCATAAGGGTATAATTGAACCAGCACGGTCTTATCATATTGCTGACGAGTGCCTGGGCAATATAGGTTTCCGCGCCTAATGGAAACAGATAGTATGTATAGATGCCGGCGTTATTTCGTGCTCCGTAATCATATACCAGCGTGGTGTCAACGTCCGTTTCAGCTACCTTTGTGAGCACCGTGCTGTCCGCCTCGCGTCTGTAAAGGGCATATCCGGAGAGCGTATCTCCTCCGATGTCGAGAGTTCCGGCGGAAAGCCCGTTTTCCCAGTTCGCCATCATGTAATCGTCTGCCAGAGTGCCCGGCTCGTAGATGCCGAGCGTTATTGCCTGCCTTATTATTTCGTCGCCGACCGCTCCGTTTGTGACCTCGAAGTATTCAGAAGTCTGATATCCCGACAGCGTAACTTCGGTTATGCTTTCCTGAGTATAAGAAACGCTTATTGTATCGGTAGCCGTGCCGGGTGCTCCCTGGCGCGGATATAGCGTTTGAGATGGATAGAGGGTGCCTGCCGGGTACAGTCCCCCGACAACTCCTTCAAATCGAATATAAAGATTGGAAGGCGTAAGAATAACCGTAAGAGTCGGCTCATTGATGATCCCCGTTTTTGCAGCTATCACAGTGCTGCCTTTCATGAGAGCAAGCGTTCCGGTGAGATATGTATATTTTAGTACAATGTCACCTCCGGACTGTGCGATTGTAAAAATATCGGTATCTTCGCTTCCGACAGTTCCTTTCCACAAAAAGCTCCACGGAGCGGAAAAGTTCATATCCGAAGCGCTCACTTTGTTCCAGACAATAGCGGAGGCCGCCGGAAGCGACAGTACATAATCATCGCTGATAGTATAGTCGCCGCTTGCCGTTCCCGGTATATATCCTATCCCGTTCCATTCAACAGCGATTGCGTCAGTTCCGCTCACAAAGTTCGCCTGAACCGTGCCCGTGGTCGCTGACGCTCCGTAAGAAACGGAAAAAGCGTTCCAGCCCGTGTCCGCCTCTACACCGTTCTCGGTCTGTGCCGTCAGCCGTACCGCGTAATCCGAATTGTCAAAAAAGCCGTCAAAATAGCACGAAATATCCATTGTGCCGGATATATTCCCCGTATCAAAAAACGGCTCCTGAGTGTTATCCGCATAAGCGATCTGCCACCTGAACCAGTTGAGTATATCTCCCTGCGCCTGAGAATAATTTCCGGTGAAGGTGTTGTATCTTTTGTTTATAACGCCTTGTGTGCCGATAGCCGCAATAGATAATTGAGGGGTCGCTCTTGTGGAAAAAACGCTTGCGGAGCTTTGCACTATGCTGTCGTTTGCGCTCCACCATTGCGTAATGACAAGCTTGTATTCGTTACCGTTTGTCATGCCGGCGCCTGATAGAGAAGCAGCCGGAATTGTGTAGCTGAAAATCTGCGCGTCGCCGGTGCTTGACGTGCCGTAGGCAGGGCAGCCGCTTGTGAGCCGCCCTGTCGTGAATATCTGCGTGCTTGCCGTATTGTTTGCGTAGATGGTAATGCTGAATGCGGTCAGCGCCGAGGCTCCGTTGATTCTCCATGAAACCTGAAGAGCCTGAGTAACGTCAACGACCCCAAGTCCAAGCCCCGACCTCAGATCAGGTATTACGAATTTCGGCTGAAATAATGCCATAAAATTTTATCTCCCTTCTCCTATGCTAAGGCAAGCCCTCTCGCCATCTGCGCAAGCTCGTCGATCGTTGTACCGCCGGTCACTCGTTTGAACTCCATTCCGTTTATATTGTAGCTCGAATTATTCTGCGTTCCTATTCCGTAGCGGTTTACGTTCGTCGGCTGAGGCGTTAAGCGCAATGCGTTTGCCGCTGAGGTAACGATGCCGAGGTGATTGATAAATCGCTCAAAGTCGCCTCTGTGCTCTGCGTCCAGAACGAACTTTGTCGTTTCCGGCGATAGAATTATCTCGTCCTCATTCGTCGCCTTAATTCCGCCCACGCCGCGAAGTATGCCGCCGTTATCGTAGACCGGCTTGCCGCTTCCGTCGTACCAGCGTCCGTCATCCTTGCGCATCCAGCCCTGAGCCGTGCCGAGAACGAAGTTTTCGCTTGCAAGGCGCTGCTTTTCTTCAGCGGAAGCGCTATGCCACGCCGCCGAGTTTTCCTTCATTCTCGAAAGCACACCGCTTTGTGCGGTGCTTGGGGCATTCGCAGCAAATTTCTGAAGGACTGAGCTGAAATCTACGCCGTTATTTGCTTTTGCACTTTGAATGACGGAACTGAGTGATAATAAAGCCCCCGCGAAGTCCATAGTGCCGTCTTTAACGGCTTTCGCCGCGTCAGAAAATGCGGTCTTTACCTTGTCAACAGCCTCTCCGGTGTCCTTTATTTGCTGCTCAAGCGCACTTTTTGCCGCCTCATATTCGGCGTCGGCGTAGTATTCGGCAAGCTCAGTCTGCGCGTCAGCAAGCTTCTTCTGCGCTTCCTCAACAGTTTCAGCGTTTGTCTGCCATTCCCACTGATCTGTGGCAGCGTTGTAAACTCTGACCCTGCGATTTTTTTGCGCGTTTTCAAGGGCTATGCGCGCCTGCTCGACCGCGAGGATCTTTTCTTCCTCCTCGCGTCTGTCCTTTGCCGCGTCGTGAGCGCTTTTGAGCGCTTCAAGCTCGGCGTTCAGCGGTGCAAGCGCATTGTCCTTCTGCTTTTCAAGGGCGTTTCCGATGTCCTCAAGAGCGGCGGCGATCTGCTCACGGAGCGTTTTCGCCATCTTCTCCTGAATGTCGGCTATGTCCTTCTGCAGGCTCCACCATTTGGTGCTGAGAGCGTTTATATCCGCTTGGTCTGCGCCGATAGAGCGCATATATTCGGCTTGCAGGTGCAGCGCTTCCTGTATCTCCTTGACCTTGGAGATCTGCTCGTCCTCGCTCGCGCCGCTTGTCTTTAAGAAGCTGAGCTCGCTCTCTCTAAGCTTAACTATCTCTTTGAGCCTCTCAAACTCCTCGTCCTTTACGGAAGAAGATGAGCCGCCAGAACTGCCCTTTGAAGATGAACCGCCCGAGGTGAGCCCGGTTATCGCCGTATTTGCGTTTCTAAGGTTGCTCTCCGCGGTTCTAAGGTTAATTCCGGCGTTTGCCGCTTCGTAATAAAGCGCTTCCCATTTCTTGACCTCAGCATCGCTTGCTGCCATTCTCCGCCCGATAGCGTCGTTTCCGTATCTTTCAAGCGCGTTTTCACGGGCTTCCTCCATCTTTAAGCCGTAAAGTCTGCCTAAAGCCTGGATTTGGTCGTAAATGCTCTGCGTTGTGCGGTCAATGCTCTGCTGTTTTGCGTTTTCGCTGTTAAGAATTTCGTTCGCGGCGTTTACGGCGTTATCATAGACAGTCTGATAATTTGCCTTCAGCGCTGTTAGCTGAGCTTCAAGAGCTTCCTTTGAAAGCACCCATCCCTCAGCCGTCGCCTCAGCGCCGTCCGCAAGCTCGGGATATTGCTCTATAAGCTTGTCGAAGGTCGAAGAAGTGATAACGCCCTTTTCGTTCAGCTCGTTAAGCGCTTTGCCTAACGGCTCGGCCTGCTCTTTAAGCTCGTTGTAGACCTCGACAAGGTTTTTTGCGCTTTCTGCCTCGGCTTCTTCGGCTTCATTGAGACTTTTAATAGCTTTGTTCTCATCTTCGAGAGCGTTTGTCGCGCCGACAGTATAGTTTATTACAGCGGTCTTAAATCCAAGGTATTTGTCACTTACTTCGATAGCCTCGTCGTAGAGCTTTTTGTCTTCGCTCGAAAGGTTCTCCACCCCTCCCGCCGCATCTGCAAGTGAGGCGGCATAGCCGAGCATTGTACTTACAAGGCTGTTGAGCTCCTCGTCGTAGTCATCTGTGGCTTGCGCAAGGTCAAGTAGCTTTTCGGCATACTCGAAAATATTGCCGTAGGTTGTTTCGGCATAACCTTGTGCAGGTCCGGCAACTCCTCCACCTGTCTGTACTATCGTCTGATCGAGAATGTAGCTTCTGCTAGTAAGCAGATTTCGTGCAGCAGTGGCAGCTCGCTCTTTTTCATCCTGAAGCGCTAGTTGATTCAGCGCTATTTGCCTTTCAAGCGCCTCGTTCTCAGTATTAAGCCGGTTAATGTACGCTGTGTTGGCTCCGGCCTCATTTGCCTTTTCGATAAGCTCCACGTTGGCTTGAAGCTCGTCGTTTAGCCTCACAAGCTCTGCTTCTATGCTCTTGTACTGTTCCTCCGACCGCTCTAAAACCTTGTCGATGTTAAAAATACTGTCATATTTTTCTGCAAAATCATCCCCGGTGTCGCTTATTGCAGAAAGAAGAAGATTTCCTTGATCTATGAGGAAGGTTAAAACATCAAGACCGCCTTTTATTAGGTCGGTATCTATAAGCTTGGAAGTAAATTTTGTCCACGTATTGGAAAGTATCTGCGTTTTGCTCTCCCACGAGGAAAGCATAACGCCTATTTCCTTATCGGCTGTTCCGGCGGCTTCTGCCGTCCCCGCAAGAGCCTTGTTGTATGTTTCCTGCGATGTAACGAGAGCCGCAAGCTGGTTTGCTCTGAGCTTTCCGCCAAGCTCGGAAACGATGTTAAACAGCTCGCCGCTGTTAATAACGCCTTTTTCAACAGCTTCGCCAAGCGCCGCAACAGCCTCCATCGGGTCGATTATCGTTCCCGCCGCCTCAGCCGCCGCTATCGCGTTCGGTCTGAACTGCGCTATGATGCCGTTGAGAGATTTCATCGTCTCTTCGGTAACTTTTACGCCGTTTTCAAGCTCTCCCGTTTCTCCGGCAAGGTTCATTATTATAGCTCTGAGCGCCGTGCCGACTCTGTTTCCGGATTGTGCCGTGGCGGAGACTATGGTGGTTATTGCGCTCATAGTCTGCTCGGCGGTGAGACCTGCTTGAGCTGCCGTGGAAGCGACTATCGGAAGCGCCTCAGCTATGTCCGAGAGGCTGACTGCGTAGTTGTTGTTCAGATAGTCCGCCTCGTCCACGAGCCTACTGAGCTTTTGAATATCCCCGCCGTACTTCCAAGCGGCGTTTGCCGCTATAAGGAACTTTGTGGCAACGTCTGCCGTGGTATCGCCGACAAGCATGGTCTTAATGGCAAGCTCGCCCATATCCTGAGCGCTGTCGCCAAGTCCTGCCTTTTGGAAAGTATAGACCGCCTTGAGATATTCCTCAGCGGCAACTCCGTATTTGCTCGCCGTGTCATAAGCGGTATCGCCGAGCTTTGCTATCTCTGCGCTTGTGAGGTCAGATACCTTCTGAATGTTCGTCAGCTCGGTATCGACCTCTTTCATCGTTTTCAGCGCGTCCGTAAATGACCTTATAAGAGCCGCAACGGCAGCGTTGATAACCTGCCATGCGACAATTTTTGCAACGATTCTGCCAAGGCTGTCGCCTAAGAGCGTGTTGCGCTTTGCGGCTATCTCAGCGGCGTCCGCCTGCTTTTTTAGCTGCTCCGAATTTGTGCGCTGGGTCTGTGTGACCCTTGCGGTAGCGCCGTCAAGCTCGCTTGTTACCTTTGTAACGTTGCCGAGGCTGTCTCTGTATGTATCGACAGCCTTAACGAGCTGTCCGTCCTTCCAGACCTCCTGCTTGTCTATTAGCTCGCCGAGCCCCTGCGTGGCTCTTCCCGCCTGCACAGCGGCAGTATTCAGTCTTCTTTCAAGGTCGGTCAGTCCGTGCTCGGAGAATACCTTTGCCGACTCCGCCGCGCTCTTGAAGCCGGAAGAAACGCCGGTTATCGCGTCGATCTGTCTCCGAAGCGGCGCCGTGTCCCCGACGGAGCTTTTAAAATTTTCATAAGCCCTTATTTCTGCCTCGGTCGCGTCCAAAGGCTTGCGCATCTGTGTGGAAACAGTCTCGGTAGTCCGAACGATCTGGTTGCCTAAATCGTCAACCTCTTTGGTAAAGTCCTGAACTATCTTTTTCTGTTCTCCGAAGCTGCCCTTCGAAACCGTCGTAATGCTTGAAAGCTCGCCCTCGACTCTTTTTATCGAGGTCGTGACATTGTTATAGCTGTCGGTGATTTCCCCCGCCGCCTGCTTAGTTCCCTGCGAAGCCTGCTTTGTAGCGTTGGTTATCTTCGCCGCTTCCTGAACTGTGCTTCTCGCCGCATTTGAGGCTTCCTCAAGCTTTTTAACGGCGGCGTCAAGGCTCTGCGAGTCAACAGTTATCTTTACGGGGCTTTTGCTTATTTCCGCAAGGCTTTTCTTTATTTCGTTGGATTTATTAAGCGCTTCCTGATTGTTTGCGGTTATCTTAATATTAAACTTTGCCATTTCTTCGCCTCACAAAAATAAATATCAATAGTCCCCGTCACTGCTCTCTCGCTCAACTCCGCTGTCCATATCGAGCTCTATTCCCTTTTCGCCGAAAGCCCATATAATCGCTCTTTCGGCTTCTCCGCCGTCAGTCATTTCGCTGACTGTGTTCTGCCAGAAGGGGCGGGGCTTGAGCCTGCCGTTTTTCGGCTCCCAGTTATAAGGCGGTGACTTCCTCTCGATTCTGCCGATAAGCGCATTTTCGTTTACGTCGCTCCATTCGCTGTTCTGGTGCTCTCCAGTCGGGTCGTAGCTTATGCCGCCCGTAACTGAAAAGCTTGTATCGCTCGTTTTTCCGCCGAACGGCTTGAATTGAGTAACGTTTTTACCCATATCGTTGAGTGGTGTCCCGAGGCTCGGGTCATCGCTTCTGCGCTCGTAGATTTTTGGCTTATATGCTCTGTAAACGTCGGAGTCGATATGCTTTCTGAGCGTTTCTGTTGTAACCTCTTCGACCTTTTCCAGCGCGTAGACCGAGGCGCCTATAAGCTCGTTCATTATGGCTCGCATATCCGCGTCAAGGCTTTCCTCCTCTGTAACCTCAAAGGTAAGCTCTATATCAGCCATTTCCTCGCCTCCTCTCTTCCCATAGACAAAAACAAAAATTTGCGTTTTTGCCCTTGTCTATGCCCCCGTCCTTTAAGTGGTAGGGGGCTTTCGTGCTGTTATGAGGCTGCGGTAATGTCTACGTCGCTGGTATCGGT
>JAZNPB010000020.1:0-7929 GCA_045589435.1 Eubacteriales bacterium
GGTGTTGAAATTGCCAACACTTGTAATCTTTCTCTTAAAGTAACTGCTTACGTTAATGACGATATGTCCCGAGTCCTCTAACTCAAAATAGCGTCCGTCAGGGTCTTTGTAGTAATAGCAAACCGTTGATGTGTCTCCAACGTTTGCCGTAAGCTCCACAAGCTCACAAGTCCATGCGTTACTACCGTCAAGATTGTACTGAATTCCCTCTATTACCCAAGGGTCAGTCGGAGCAGCCAGCGTATCCCTACCTGTGCTTCCCAGCCATCGGGTTTCGGAAACCTGCACTCTGCTACCCTCGGTACCGTCTATGTATCTGAGTCGCGCATATACGGGATTTGTCGTATCAGACAAGGAATAACCGCAGGTTTTGGAAGCCAAAGTGTAGGACATCGACTTGAAATCAGCAGAGCCGAGCGTGTTTATAGTAATATTACCAGATTGTGTTACGGTGTTGCTCTCAAGATAGTTTTCTCCTTCGGCAATCTTGAAGCATACACGGTAATTACCCGAAGTAAGATTCATAAATCCTGTCGAGGTCTGCCAAACGGAGCGCACCCAGCTGCTTCCTTTGGATTTTTCAATGGCGAACATCTGTGTTCCGTCACCCTCATATGTGGGAACGCCCGATACTTTAATGCTTGCGTAGTAAGATTCGGCGGCAAGTCCGCTTGCCGAGATCGTTCTGCTTCGCTTCTCAATCACCAGCTTACCTGTGTAAGTATACTCAAACGCCAGATATTTATCGTCTTCCGCTCTTTGAATACGGATATCATACGTTCCCGCATTTTTGGGAAGCTCGGTACTCCAATTGCGGTCAAGTGTCTGACGCTTGTAGCTGATTACAAGGCTTGACATGTCAACGCCGTCAAGACCGCAGCTTATCGTGGGCTTGTGGGTGCTTCCGTCATAGGTAAGTGTTTCTGCATCAATCAAAATACCATCAATCGGGATGGTTGCCTTAAGCTGCCAATGTGCGTACAGCGTGATATCTCCTGCCGTCTCGTAAACCGTATCCTCGGTGTACTGCGTACCGCCCGATACCGCATCGTACCAACCGAGGAATATATAATTGGATCTTGTTGCATTCGGCAAAGAACCGATTTTTTGATTATAAACCGTATTAACGGAAGCAATCGGAGTAGAACCCTCACCTGCGTTAAGCGTAATCTTATAATCATTTGCCTTCCACTTTGCGTAAAGCGTAAAGTTCATTGACGGCATTTTGCGATTCCAATCAACCGCTTCTGTCAAAGCCTCGTCATAGAACCAACCCACAAAGGTATATCCTTCCTTTGTAGGTGTTTGGGGTGGAGTAAGAGCGGAACGCTCGACAACGTTGGAGGAAGCAATCGAGCTGCCGCCGTTCGTCTCATACGTTATGGTGTAAGACTGCAACGGCTTTTCGGGAATCTTGACAGTCACCGTATAAACGATATCTCCGTTCACGCTTTCAAATACAGGGGAAATCGAAGAAATATAAGCGGTTTCATCAAACGATTTCACTGCATCAATAAAATCGTCCTGAGAAGGCATCGTTCCGTTTTTATAGAGCTTGGTGATTGGAGCGATAGCAATTCCCGTAAATTTGTAGGTAACGGCTCCGCTGTTATTGACATATTTTGCGTGATAGGTAATTTCGCCTGCGAGAAGCTCGCTTGCGTAGTTGCCTCCGATCACATCAAATACGTCGCGAAGCGTAACATTTCCTTTTTGATCCCTTGCTTCAATTCCCGCAAATACGGTATAATGATCATTTTTGTTTGTTCCTGTCGGGAGTAAGGAAGAGAAATCAAATTTTTCGCCGTATTTTGCCGTGAACTGCATATCGGAAAGAGTTCCATCGGGATTTTCCACGTCTTTAACCGTAACAGTGTATTGTCTGACCGTCATATCAAAGTAGTAGACAGTATCGAAATACATCTGCTGTTCACCCTCTTTGATCTCTTCGCCGCGATTTGTTAACGTATATCCCGTATAACCGGAATACTGAACATCATTTTCACCCGCATATCCTGCGTATTTCAAAACCTTCTCGTCAGAAGGCAGCTCAAAGCTCTCGCCTTTGAGGTAACGACCGGTCCAAACAGTACGATATCCCTCGGCTTCGTTGCCCACCTTAACGGTTGCCGTTTTGTATTCGGCAAGTTCTTCATCTGCAAGGTCAGTCCATACGAGCGGAATCGTCAATGCAATATCATACTTTGACCAACAAAGCTTATCCAGACACCAAACCAATCGAAGCTCACAAGAGAGATAGTGAACTCCCTCGGGAACATAAACCTGTACCTTATAGTCGGTCAAATAATATTTGTCCTCTTTTTCGTTATACTCATATACGGGAACGAGCGAGAAGTATTTGCTGGAAAGGGTGTATGTGAAGTTGATCTTGTCTTCTTTGTTATCGGTTAAAGAATAATCATCACCCTGCAAGAAACTATAATCGTAATAGGAAATCCAAGGCTTAACGGGCGTATCCTGCTCACCGCTGGTCATATCAAGTGTATTCATAGAACGGAAGGAGTCTGAGAGGATACCCAGAATACCGTTGTTGGAGTTTCCGTCCTCATCCTCAATCACAATTTTTTCTCCATCCTCAAACTCAGTGGCAAAGCCATACACGTTTTCTCGTGAGCCCGCCGAAAGAATTGCCCATTTTCCGGAATACAATTCCCATTCCTTTTCCAAAATACTGAGAAGCGATGCGTTCAGATTGATATCGAGATACAATCCAAATTCAAAATACAGTGCACCGATGATGGATTCTTCCTCTTTCCACTCCTTCTCACTCGCAGGGCGATACTTTGTGTATGTATACATAAAATATCCGTACAGCTCGGCATAAGCACCGAATTCGGCAGAAATACCAACCGAACCGATCTTGGTGGAGATAATGCCCACCTTGATCTCAACGAGAATACCGGCTTTTAATCCGATATAGCCCATTGCATAGAACTGGAATGCGAATCTTTCGTCAATCAAATCGATCTCGGACGAGCCGCTGCCCTTGCCGAAAATGCTGAACCAGTTAATATAACGCTTGCCAACCTCGTATTCCATATTGGCACCGAGAGCAACGTTAATATTCGCGCGAACTACAAAATCACCTTCAATGTTGATCTCAAAAAGGAAGAGATTGACCGGTACTTCAAAAATTTTGATCTTGCAAAGCTCAAGCCAGCCGTTATCTTCTTCGCTTAACATATCGGAGTAGCGTTCCGCAAGCTCCACAACGCCGGCACCGTAATCCTCGTCGTTCATCATACCGATATTGTTGTAAAAATCTTGCATTACATTGAGCTCGTTAGTACTTTCCATAAAGGAGATCGCATCGTCCTTTGTAAGCTCGCCGTTCATAATAAGCTCTTCTATCAGGTCGGTCTGTGCTTCCCAAAAGCCCTCAATATCCTCTCCGAGAGAATCCTCGCCAAACTTTTTATCGTATTTCTTCTTGAAATCATCTATTTTTTTAAGCGTATCCTTGCCAAGCTTATCGCCCCATGCCTCCTTGAGCTTATCAAAGAAGTCCTCGGACGGCTCCTGAGTATAGAATTTTGCCTCAAGAGAGATGGCAGTATAGCTCATTACGTCAACAGCGCTGGAAAATACAATATCGTGAATAATGGGGATAAACAACGCCCATGTAATATCTGCGTTGGCGTTGATATTAACATCGATATAAACCTCTTGCGTAAATGCCGCGCCAAGCTCGATCTTCAGGCTTCCCATTTTTCCGCCTTTACCGATATCCACTTCAAATTCAGCGCTGATTTGCAGCGTAACCTTGAGTCCGTCTTCAAAATGGCTGTTCTCGCCATCGCACGTTGTAATGTTGAATCCAATTTCAACATCATCGCCAAGCTCAAAGGAATGACCGGCACCGTATGCTTTTAACTGTTCCTCCGTAAGACGCACTCCGTTTTCATCATATACGATTATTTTGTTTTCGGCAACGTAATTAAGAAATTCTTCGCTGTTCATTACCACGCCGGAAAGATACTGTACGGCATCCTCGGCAAAGCCTGTTTCCGTAACCTGCTGTATCACTTGCTGTTCAAGTGCGCCTTGGTCGATTCCCTCAAGCATGGTATCGCCGTCAACACCATCGGAGAGGAAGAGATTGATCGAATTTTGCAGTTCTTCCTGCGAAGAGGAAACGTATGTGATCGCCGTTCCGTCAACCTTTGTTACCTTCTTATAGTAAACGGTGTCTCCTTCTCTGACAGAACCAAACGAACCAACATAGAATACGAGAAAGTCTCCAACCTTGACCGTTTCGGGAGCGTTGGTGCCGTACATAGCATAAAGAGCTACGGTATCCATATCTGCAAAATCAACGGTTCCGTCGCCTTCGGGCAGATTCAAAACCGAGAACGGAATGGTAGAAGGCAAGGAAATCAGTTTTTCCACGTCGGATTCTTCGCCTTGCATACTCATACCGCGGAAAGTAATTACGTCATCATTGATTGCTTCCACTATAATATAGGACGCGGGATCGTTTCTATAATCTCCGTTTATGTAATCACGCTCGTTCGGATGAACGCTGACATAAATACAAACGGTATCGCCAACAGAAAGCTCGGTCTGTCCGTCATACGTAAAGTTACCTGAGGTAACGTCCTCACTATTGTAAAGCACAGCGGATGTCAATATCTCACACACACTTCCGTCAGAGAGTGTGTAGTCCATATCTTCTGTGTCTTTAATATAAATAATATCCTCGTTGGTGGTGAAATTCACCACTTCTTCTTTGAATATGTAAAAAGAAGCCTCTCGGATATTTTCATTCTTGCCGTCGAAATTATATCCATCGGCAAGGATCATACGATAGGAAGCTCCCTCTTTGTATCCGCCCTTGGCTGTAACACGCCATTTGTTTTCTCCGATCTCAACAAATTCCAATTCGGGAACAGCGGAACCGTCTGCGTTGCGGAGTATAACGGCATCCTTGGGCATCAATTCACCACTGATGCGAACAATATCAAATGCGAGATCGGGCGATTGATCCTGCAAAGCATAGGCAGTAGGCATATACTCCGTGTTTCCGGAAACCTCTTGATATTTTGCATAGATCGTGATGTTTTGGATAATCGGATCGGAGCCGTAAAAAGGAGTTTCCAAAGACTCGTCGGAATACCAACCGAGGAATATAGCATTATCCTTTCTCGCATCGGGAACACGAACTGTGCCTCCCAAAACCAGCGTGATAGGTTCGATGCTATCGCCTCCGTTTGTTTCGAACGTAACGGTCACGGTTTCACCCAACGCAACTCTGTCGCCCTTTACGAATTTGACAAGGTATAAGAGATCCTTCAAATCTACAACATCGTCATCCGTAACGTCGGCTGCAATCAGATTGATTGTTACGGTTTTGTCGTCAGCAAGGTATCTTGCCAACAATTCAATATCCGTTGAATTTATAAGACCGTCATCGTTCACGTCACCGAATACGATCTGCGAACCGTCGGTCGAAGCCGAGGGCATCGTTTCCTTATACGCCCCATATTCTTCAGCCAACGCCGAAACAGGCATGGCACACACTGCCATAAGCTGTGCCAATACCAATACGATTGCGAAAAGCGACGTCAAAATTCTTCTTTTTTTCATCTGTTTTACCTCCGATTTTTGCTTCCATTTGCTGTTTGCGATAAATTTGTCCGATTTTGCAAGATATCTGCGGATTATCGAGTATTGAAAAAAATTGTATCTTATGGTATAATTATAAAGTAACAAAGAGCAGATTGCTATACTTTGCAAAAAAAATGCTGTTTTTTGCGAGAAATCTGTTTTGAAGGGGGTGGATTTTATGATACAAATCGCATTGTGTGATGATAATAGAGCGCACATTGCCAAGCTTGAAGCATTGCTGAACGAATACTTTGAGGGACACCCCGATATTCCTATAAAGATAAAAGCTTTTTCGTCTGCCGCAGAACTTTTGGAACACATAAGAATACACGACATTTTTGATCTTTATTTGCTTGATATCATTATGCCTAACGAAAACGGGATCGATTTGGGACGAAAGATTCATACGATAGATAAGGGTGGAACAATTTTCTATCTTACATCTTCGATTGATTTTGCCGTAGATGCTTTTTCGGTCAAAGCATCACAGTATCTGCTGAAACCGATTGATAAAGTGCAACTGTTTTGTGCGCTTGATTCTTTGGTAGATGAATGGCTCGGCAACCATCAAAAATTTATTACTATAAAAACACACGGAGGCATTCAAAGAATCGCAATTCGCAGCATTGTTTACGGTGAATTGATCGGTCACTGCATCCATTATCATCTCTCCGACGGATCGGAAATTGAGGGAATGAGTATAAGAACGTCTTTTCGAGATGCAATACTCTCGTTACTTGACGAACCGCGCTTTACCATGACATCGGCATCGTTTGTTGTAAACTTGTATTTCATAGAAAATATTAGCGCAGAAGGGCTTAAGCTTACAAACGGAAAATATTTACCTATATCAAGAAATCTCAAAAATGACATCGTAAATAAATGGCTTGATTTTCACCTGAAGGGAGAATAATTTATGTTAAACCTAACTCATCAATATCTAATTGATTGGTCAACTACAATTTCTATGTTTGTAGTGATAATTATGTTTTTGTTTCTTTTTGAATCTCGTTATCCCAAGAAAAAGTATTTCGCCTCTCTGATCCCGTTCTCGATTTGTTGGTTTGGGCTCAATCTGGGAATTCTTTTTGTCTGCGGAATTGAAGTTCAAGGAACATATAGTTTATTAACTGCCACTCTCCCCAGTTTAATTTATTTCTTCATTGTAGCAAAAGACAGAGGCGGACGTTTTTTCTTCACCTTTTGTTTTGTAGATACCATTATGATCTGGGTAATGATGGTTACAGGGCTTATTGATTATGCGGTTGGAAGCGAGGGGATCGTAAACTTCGTTTTGAGAATGATCACTTTCAGTGCTATGTTGCCTATTACGTGGTTTTGGGGACGTAAACGTTATTTGAAATTGCTCCGTACCGCAAGCAAAGGTTGGTGGATATTTACCGCAATGACGGGAATTTTTTACATAACTCTTACAGTTATGGGAGGAATTCCTACCAATCTTCGTCTGCGTCCCGAGGATATGCCGTCTGCTGTTATGGTGTTGATACTGCTGCCGCTGACATATATTACGATTGTTAGACTTTTAGGGCAGCAGCAAGCCAATTTTGAAATGCGCGAACACCAAAAAGTATTTGAAATCCAAACTTCGATGATGGAACAAAGAGCCTTTGAGTTTAGGGCGGCAGAGCAAAAAATCAGAATTGAGCGTCACGACTTAAGACACCGTTTTCAAACCTTGAGCACAATGCTGAAAAACGGACAAACCGACGAAGCACTTGAGTATATCGGTGCTGCCGAAGAAGCACTTAGCGAAACCGACATCAAGCATTACTGTAGTAATCCCGTTTTAGATGCGATATTGTTGGCATATTTCTCACAGGCGAAGGAACTCGGAATCAGAGTAGAAGCAAATCTTGATATTCCGGATACGCTTCCTGTTCCTGCCGCAGATTTGTCAACCGTTTTTGCCAATGCACTCGAAAATATGATCAATGCAGTAAAGGAATTACCCGTAGAACAGAGAGTCATATTCTGCAAATGCATCAGCACCCCTTGTATGATGATCGAATTTTCCAACCCGTATGAGCGTGAAGTCGAATTTTCCTCCGATGGTTTGCCCGTTTCCGAAAAAAACAATCACGGAATAGGAACTCATTCTATAAAGGCGTTTGCAGACAAATATGATGCAATCTGTTCTTTCAAAGCAGAGAATAAAATGTTTAAATTGCAATTAGCTATTAAAAATCAAGAAACTTAAAATACTTAAGGCGGCGAGGTTTTTATCCTCACCGCCTTAAATTATTCGGCTAATGTTTCAATAGCAATCTGCATACCGAGTTT
>JAZNPB010000021.1:0-4861 GCA_045589435.1 Eubacteriales bacterium
GAAACCGAGCAGATATATTGTTACGGCTATCATCTGCATCTTTATGATGTACGCCGGTAATATACTTGGCACGATCATTACTGCTCTGCTGCAACTGCTGCCCGGAGTATCCGCAGGAAACCCGATATTGAGTTACGCCACGGATAATGCGCTACTTCCCAAAGTTCTGTTTATGGTGATCCTGGCTCCTGTGATTGAGGAGTATATCTTCCGCAAGCAGTTAATTGACCGTATGCACATCTATGGAGAAAAGCTGGCTGTCGTTACCTCTGCTGTGATGTTTGGCTTGTTCCACGGAAACCTGTCACAGCTTTTCTATGCATTTGCATTGGGTTTGGTTTTTGGTTATGTGTATCTGAAAACCGGAAAGCTTCGGTACAGCATCGGTCTTCATATGCTGATAAACCTTATTGGCAGCGTAATCGGACCGCTGTTTTTAGAGAAAATTGCTGTTCTTGATACGATGGAAAACTTGGACTTGGCAGCGCTGGAGCCGATCATGTCGTGGCTTATTGGCTTCGGTGCCTATGTAGTGGTGCTGATAGGGCTTGCCATTACCGGGCTTGTCCTGCTGTGCATCAATAAGCGCAGAGTATCCTTTGCACAGACAGAGATGGAATTGCCCAAGGGAAGTCGGTTTAAGACAGTTTATATGAATGTAGGTATGATTCTATTAGTCATCAGTTGCATGGCACTGATTATAGCCAGTGTGATACCAATGTAATGTTGGAAAAGCTCATACAGTAAAAACTGCCCTCGTTCCCCAACGGAGCGAGGGCGCAACAACTATGTTAAACTAAAAGCAACCGTCGGTTGACACATTGACAGCTTGCGGCTGGTGGTATGTAAGCGTGATTTGAAGTATAATAAAGGCACAATAAGGGTCGCGAGCTTATGAGTTTTCAAACGAGGTGTTTTTATGATTTTAGCAGATAAGATTATTAGATTACGCAAAAAGAACGGTTGGTCGCAAGAGGATCTTGCTGACAAGATGAGTGTTTCTCGCCAAGCCGTTTCAAAGTGGGAAGGCGCACAAACTATTCCCGATTTAGAAAAGATATTACAGCTATCTGTATTGTTTGGCGTTACTACCGATTATCTTTTGAAGGATGAGATTGAAGACGAAGAATTGACCAATGATAATTCTTCTGATACAACGGTAAAAAAAATCTCAATAGAAGAAGCAAACGCATATTTAGAACAAAGGAAGAAAGCGGCTTGGCGTATTGCTCTTGCTACGTTCCTGTGCATTCTTTCTCCCATCACTCTCATTGTCTTGACTATGTTATCGGAATTGCCTAATGCTATTGTGACAGAAGCAACAGCGGGGGCGATTGGGTTAACTGTTCTCTTTGCTTTTATTCTGTGTGCCGTTCCTCTCTACATTTATTGCGGTTTCAAAAACCAACCGTATGAGTTCCTTGATAAAAACATTCCTTTTGAGCTTGAATACGGAGTGAAAGGGTTAGTTACAGAAAAGAAAAATGCTTTCCGACCGACTTATATTGCTTATAATATAATCGCAACGTGTGTATGTATTTTCTCGGTTGTTCCTTTGGTATTATTATCTTTTTCGGAGAATGAGATACTTGTTGCGTTAGCTCTTGCCTTGCTGATGATTATTGCAGGCATAGGCGCAGGAATGTTCATTGTAGCCGGAACTCAAAACGCAAGTATGCAAAAGCTCCTTAAAGAAGGAGATTTCACAGAGAAAGAGAAAAAGCGAACAAGCGTAAAAGAGATTGTTGGATTCTGCTACTGGGGTATTTTAACTGCAATATATCTTGCGGTAAGTTTTCTCAATAATCAATGGCATCTGTCTTGGATCATCTTTGCCGTTGGTGGTATTTTGTTTCCGGTCGTGATGTGCATTTGCAATTATATTGCTGACAAGGGTAATAAAGGCTAAAAAATGTCCTCATTCTGTGATGGAACGGTGGTATGGTATAATGAGTTATGCAATATATTTAGCGAAACATACTTGGCAAGCAATGCACGGCGGTACCCACTCGTGCAAAATTTATAAGCCCCTGCCGAAGCAGGAGCTTATAAATCGCTTGTCTGGGAAACATCCCCGAACCCCTTTAACACAGATTTCATCTGTGGCTACGCATCGTTCCGACGCTAAATTGAGCACGATCATTCACGACCGTGCTCTTTTTCTTTGCGCTTCTCTCGTTCCTCAAGATCACGCAATTCTTCGTAATTTGCCTTATGAACGGTAAGGTCTCTCAGCTCATCACGAACTTTTTTAAGTTCGGCATACGCTTCCTTTTTCGCAGTTAGCAGGTCGGCAAATTCCACTTGCAGGCTCTTGACGGTAGGGAGCTTCTTCACTCCCATTTCATCAAAAGCCTTTTTCGCTGCTTTGTGGATGATGATGTCTGCCTCGTGTTCCTCCAAAAACTTTTTAGAGTAACCGGACTTCCGGTAGGCAACATACACATCCCTCGTTTTGGAATAATTGACGATATGGGTCTTTAAGACATTGATCTCGGCAAGACGGTTTTGAGCTTCTGTGATTTTCGCAGAAAGCTCTTTTTCTTTTGCCGACAGTTCTGACTTGCGCTCAGCCATCGCCTCATAGCTGAATCCGTGCTCATCCATATAGAGCTTGGTTTTCGCCATTCGCTTTAGGTTCTCAACCGTAGCCCAACGACGATAGCCCTCACCCTTACCGGCGGCAAGTTTGGCTTGAATGTCGATAATGCTTTGCGGTCTGTTTGCATCCCACACCATTCTGCGCTTCTTGGGCTGATGGACTTTTTGACCTTTTAAGATCGCACGGATCGCATCCTCAGAATACTCATCGCCCAAAGTGTACATACGGATATTTTGCTTGAAGTCAGCATGAGTGAAAGTGAGATGTTTTCCTTTTTTGACGTTGAACCCTTGCTCGGCAAGCAGAGCGAGGAACGCATCGAAGTCATGGGGCTTCTGCTCCAGGGCTTCATCAATGGCAATTCGCAAAAGCTCACGGTGCGACGGTTTACCCTTGAAGCCGTGCCACTTGTTATAAGCGGAGCTGCCACGTTGCGGATTTGTAATTACCGACAACTGATGCTCGGTGCAGATCAGATCGCTGAGTCTTGCTATAGCTTTACTTGAATTTCTGAAATTGCGAAACTTCCGTTTGCAATCAAGCGTTACGGCGTTCCAATAGATGTGATTGTGAATATGGGCTTTGTCTGTATGGGTGCAAACAAAGAAAGCGTGTTTTCCTTTGAGAAAGCGAGAAGCAAAATCATAGCCAATTTGGTTTGCTTCCTCCGGTGTAACCTCACCGGGTTTGAAAGATTGGCGCACTTGGTAAACAAGCACATCGTTCTTTTCATGTTTGCCGGTAAAGTGCTTGTATTGTCTTTTTGACACTAACACCTCTGCCGCAAAGGAGCGAGGATCGCAGGCATAGGCAGAAGTCAGTTCACCGTCATTTGTCTTTTCGGGATTTAATCCATAATCGGTTCTGTCAGAAATAGATTGGGCGAGCGTTTTGCCCTTGGTGATGTGCATGGGAATTATGCGAGTGGTCGCTATATAAGATCACCTCCTACAGAGAAAAAGACGGACGCAGCCGAAGCCACGCCCGTCTTAGATTTACTTCTGTCCAACTTGGGCAGAAGTTAGTTTAACCGTAGATCGCATCCTGCACAAAGTAGCGGAATCTTTGCATTTGCCCAATCGTCCACGCCGCCAACATCGGCAATCCGATGGGACTAACGAGGAACGCAATTACCAGGATGATGATGCCGTTGGTAATGCTGTCGAGCAAGAGAATTGCAAGACCGAGGATACCGAGGATTGTGCCGATGATACCGAATACCCATGCGGACAGCTTGAGCATCAAGGCGAATATCCAGATCACGACGGCGAGGATTGCAATTACGGGTGCGAACAATATCTTCAAAATGAACTTCATCGAAAGCCCCTCCTTTCTTCTGACTAAATTTTACCGTATGACGGAAAAACAGGCAAGGATGCCGAGGTCAGTCGATAGCGGCGAGCTTTTCAAGAACACCATTGGTAGCACCCCAAAGCTGTTCAAGCATATTTTTCATTTCGTGAATATCGTCCGCATAGATACGGTCGGTGGAGTTCACTCTACGGGCGATCTGATTGAAATTGTTGCTTGTGCGACGGAGCAAGGAGATCAAATCACGGAGTTCGGGCATTTCCAATTTGACTACATAACCGTCGATAGCCATTTTGCGGAGATACGCTGCCATGTTGATTGTGCCAGCCTGTTCCATGCGCCGATCAATCAAAGCTCGTTCTTCCGGTGTTACACGGAATTTTACTTGGATAGGGCGGTTGCGGTTTGCCATTACAACTCAGCCTCCTTTGCTTTGCCAGGAGACTTCTTCGGCAGATCCACTTTCGCCTCTTTCAACTTTTGGAGCACCGATGGCTTTTTGGCTTTCGCTCTTTCATCTTCCATGGGAAGAACAACCAACTTGCCGTTGATTCTCATAAACATTTCGGGCATATCAAACTTTTCCTTGAACTGTTTCATGTGTTCGGGAGTGAGCGAAGTAAAATCATCTTCCCCCAGCCCGACAATGAGAAACGTACCTGCAATCACATCGTAGATTTTTCCGTCTTCATCACGGAGCACTCGGTTCAGTTCGCTTCCTTTCAGTTTCGCTTCCTCATCGCAGATAATAGCCACAGGCTCATCATAAGGATAGACGGCTTGAATATAGCCGTCTACCTCATGCTGCAGAGAGGAAAGCCCCGATGATATTTCTTTTGCGTAAGGCTTTTTCTCCGGCTGAACAACGAGCACGGAAATCTTTTCGTTATCCATAATCACAGAACCTCCTCTTTGTATTTTTTTGTCGGCTCTGTCTTGCTTGGCTTA
>JAZNPB010000022.1:0-7593 GCA_045589435.1 Eubacteriales bacterium
GGTGAGTAAGTGCGCTCTTTGTGCACTTGCATTGGATTTAGTTTATAGGAGATTCCTCACAAGCATCCAGCGAAATGAGTTTATCATAATCTGTGTCAAGATTATTGGGGAATAACAGATAGAGTGTATCACTTTCTCCAACGGTATAGCTATCGCAATACTCCATATAAACCATATTTTTCATAATATACAGGAAATCACCAATATACTTCGCTTTTAGTTGCTCTAAATTGTCTGTGCTATCTCCCGGCTGAATAGGAGTGCAAAATTCTCGCATTGCACCTTTTTGTCGTATTTCAAGAATAGATAAAGGAGTTCCGTTTTCATCCACCCAGTATTCGTTGTTTGTTATATCAAGCATTATCCACTTGTTCAACTCTGTATCCCAAATCTCATTTACAACATGGCAATCATTGTCGTATCCGGAGTTAGGCATAATCCATACTTTTCGGGAATAGATACCAAGAGCTAAACACATTTCATTTAGAATTTGCGCCTTATTTCTGCAGTTTATTCCATTCGCCTTTTTGTCCAAACTGTGTTCAAGCAATGATAGTGCGGTCATTTCCACGCTATTGTCATAATTGCTCTTATGTGTAAGTCGTGGTGCAAATTCGTCCATCAAGCGTAGAGCTTTTTCAAGTTCGCTTCCTTCGCCGGCAATATTGTCTATTCCATAATCAGAAATTAAAACTGAATAGTCGTCGTTATCGAAGTCATAAATAAAATCAATATCTTCACCGGCGGCAAACTCTAAGTTGTTCCGTAGGATACCCGCTTCCATTATGTATATTTCATCGGTACTTTGCAAATAAGTATCAAAACCCCAAAAGGCAAAATAAAGGTTAACCCCAATACTTCCCACTAAAAGCATAGATAACACTATTATGATTATGAGAGATCTTTTTTTGTTCATCAGTATTTCCTCAATTCTTTTTCTAATATGTCTGCAAAGCGCTGTATTGGCTCTGCAAGCGTTTCAGCGTAGTCAAATGTCTCTTTATCATCCTTGTATTCTAACGGACTTCTGCGAACCTTCAGCGCAAATCTAAGAGCATCTGGATCGGGGCAAAGATTGTTTTCCAAAGCCCATTCTGCAGCGTCGGTCTTGGCGATAATCTTGCCGGTGCGAAGCGTATAGATACACCGAGCTATATCCAACATCCAACCGAAGGAATAGAAGCTCCGTCCGGTGCTTTGGGCGTATTTTCTGATTGTTTCATAGTGGCGTTTAACGTCGGCATACAGTTCGTGGAAAGCGGGATATTTCAGTTCCTTTCGTATATCCTTTCCGTACAAGAGGACGCTGCTCTCGACCAGTTCTGCTATGCCGAAGCTGTCAAACGCATAACTATCTGTAATTCGTTCACCGCTTGTACCCCAATAAACCACCCGATCAGTTTTCTTTGAGAGGAACGCATCCAGGGTGAGCATCCCACCCTCAAAAGAACGGTAGTAGGGATTATCGGGTTTATCCGCAAGCATAGCTTGGCGAAGTCCAACGAGCGATTTTGCCTGTTCATCCGTTATTTGCTTGCTTGTCAATACAAGAATGTCAATGTCGCTCCATCCCAATCTGAAGTCGTTCAGAACAGACGAGCCATACATATAAAACGACGGTTCACGATCCGAGAGAATACCGCTGATTTTACGAACCATATCATTGATAGCAAACTGCCGGTCTTTTCGCTCTGATCCTGCAGGATGCAGAACATACTTCTGATTCGGATAATCAAATTCCTCGATAAGCTCATCTGCAACAAAACCGTATTTCTCGTAAAGTGCTCTCGGTGCCAGACCCTTTTCATCGTCAGCTCGGAACGTAGAAACAGAAATTTCTTTTGCTCTGTCTAAATTGGCAACCGCTTCATCCATGAGTATGGATGCAACACCACGGCGACGGTATTCGGGCGAAACAGCGAGACAGCAGATCATGTTGTGTCCTCGTGAGAACAGCATAACACCGGCAATCTTGTTTTCGTCCTTTACACAGATAGCCTGTCGTTTGCCCATGAATTTGAGAACGGTGGTTCGATGATCGTCCAGCTTTTCTTGTGTTTCCAAACCGGGAAAGTTCCATCTGACCTGTGTTACAAGGCTCATCCATTTTTCAATATCTTCGGGTACTCCATAAAAGAGCTGCACAGCATTTCGCCTCCATTCATTGATGAGCTTATTGGTCTTACGCTTGTTCCTCCGGTAAAACGATCTCAGCAATGTCGCCAAGATCACAGTTAAGTGCCAGACAGATTTTCACCAACACTTCGGTGTTGACATTATCGTTGTGTCCCATCTTTGTGATCGACGATTGGCTGACACCGGCAAGCGCCATAAGATCTTTCTTTTTCATATCACGGTCAATGAGAAGTTTCCAAAGCTTTTTATAACTGATAGCCATTGTGTTTACCTCCGGTATTTCAGTATTGCAAATGATTTCATCTCATTATACCACAAAAACATTGCGTTCGCAATGGTTGAAGCGTGATTGTTAGAATAAGTTTACAGTTTCATCCTCGTTCGCAAGGTTGATAATCGTTTTTCCATGCTCCATAGCATACTTTACCGTCTGCCAAGCACCGCCGCTTTCTCGCTCAATGCAACATACAATAAGATCAGAGCGATCAACCATTTCACGGTTTCGGATTTGAAATGCTGCCTTATGGTGTGCTGCAGATGCCGCATCGGAAATCTCGATATAACTGTAATAGTCCTCAAATGATTCTTGATTATTCAGATACTCGGCGGTAGGATACGGCAATACCAACGTGAGAGAGCTGTTGTGGTCGCCTACGGCTTTTCTTGTACGCAGCACAGCGGAGGATGCGTACTGATCGAAGTCGCCGCTACGACCCACTATGAAGTCCACATACTCCTTCGTGTTTATTAACTGTCGTATCAGACTTTCAAGCCTTTGCTCGATAAGAAAAGGACGCTCGATCATCCTATGTCCGAAGAATGACACCGTAAAAATGTTCATATCGAAATATGCTCCTTATTAAAAATGCCCATCGAACAATCATGTCCGATGGGCTTTCTTAATGACTCGGCTATCCTCCAAATCCCTTACGGGCAACTGAACCGGTTCTTACCGCATATAGCGGATCGTCGCAGTCCTTCTTATGTTAGGTGTGTGTATAGCGGTCATTTAAGAACGTTTTTAAGTTTGACATGGCTTGTTTACGCCTCGCCCAAATACTATAAGCACAAAAATTTGCATAATATAGATTTATAGTATAGCACAAAACGGAAACAATATCAATAGTCTGTGGAAATTTTGTTTGAATATTTATAGACTATATATAATGCAAAAAGGATGGATAATGCTATGAGCGAAATTGCAAAATCAGTTGGTCAGCGAATCAGAAACTACAGAACCCGACAAGGGTTAAGCCAAGAAAAGCTTGCTGAAATGTCCGGGTGCCACCCGACATATATCGGACAGGTTGAGCGAGGCGAAAAGAACGCAACGCTTGAAAGCATCGAAAAGATCGCTTCAGCGCTGAATGTGTCTCTATCAAAGCTCTTTGAGAAGCTGGGTGGACAGGAGGACGGAACCAGGGATATACCCCTTGAATGTTACGAATTTCTCGCCGCAAAGACCAAAGAGGAGCAGGAACACCTATACCGCATTTTGCTTGAAATGGACAAGTACAAGCGAAACTGAAAGTTAAAAGGATACCGTCTATGATCGGCGGTATCCTTTTTTTACGTCTTTATGGGTATAGTTTGTCTCATAGTATGCAAAGCGAGTAGCTACAGCGGTCTTGCACGTTGTGGTTTTGTGGTTTGAGACGCTGATTATTCATTACTACCGAGCAGATCATCGTTGACTTCCAGTAAGGCAGCAAGTAACTGCATCTGTAATTCCGGATCAGTATCATCCTCAAAAACTCGGTCGATAAACTCCTTTGCGGAAATGCCGAGATTGTGAGCTGCAGATTCAATGACCTTTCCCATCACCGGGTGTTCAACGATTTTCTGCTTTCGCTGTTCGATGTTTGCCGTCAATGCTTCGATCAGCTCGTCATTACCATCAATAGCCTGTGAGAACACAGCATCTTTATCACCGATCTCATCGAAATAGTTTATCATTACGCTGAGCTGAATTTTTCCATCGTCAGTAACCGTAAACGTGAGAGTATTAGCTTTCTTTTCCAATTCCTTTAGCAAATCAAATTCGTCTTTGTGGGCGAACTCAAAGAATGGCAGGGTGATGTAGATATGAGCATCCCAATGTTCATAATCTACGATTCCCTTGATCTTTCCTCCTTTGCGCTTTGCGTGAGCATCCAATTTATGAAGCAGCTCCTCATAATTCTGCTTGTCCTTTTGATTGATGTACTTCGGCATACTTCTCATAAGGTCATCGTATGCTCGGAAAAATCCGGTCGTTCTTGCAAGCTCCAATATATCTATTCCGGTTTCGGAGCTTGGCTCGTCTTTTCGTGTGTAGTCGGCTTCATATATTTCGTTATTCATGCGCTCATACCTTCCGCTTCCTTCGTTTTTTCACGCCATACCTTGAACTCTGTTCCAAACCAATCGCTCATAAAACTCTGATAGCGAAGTGTCAAAACGTAGTTAGGCACATATCCAGGCTCCGTATATTTCAGCATATCGTTTGCAAACATGAAGCCTGCATAATGCGCCAGTTTGGTTAAATCAAGTTCCAAGCTGACCAAGTAAGAGGAGATTGCATCATATACACCTTTCTGCTTGTCGTTGAGAGCGTGGTAGAACGCATCAATTTCCGCTTCGGCTTCTTGTCTTTGGGGCATCCTCTGCAGAACCTCCACCCTCAGATATTCCTCAAAATCCACATCCATGAAGGTTCGGGCAACAGGATCACGGAAGTTATTCAGATTGGCTTGGTATCCAAGACTACCGCAGAAAAGCAGATCGGCTTCGCAACGGCGGTTGATAGCATCCAAGAACTTGTCCATGGGTTCGTCGCCCAATTCACGGCGAAGGATACGAAGTGCCTGTTCGTATTCCTCCTTGATATGGGGGAAGTCTTTGCTTATTCCCTCAATCACGCCGACCATATTGGTCAGCATTTCCTCTGCGTTCAAAATAGTAAGTACCTGTGTATTCATTTTGTTTTCCTCCATATAATTATTATTCGTTCATTCGGGGGCAATAGATGTCCCATGATGTTTGAGATATGCCGTAACGATATAAACTTACGGCAACCTCTTGACGTTGCTTTGAGCCAAGGTTCTTGATGTGTATGATTCCTTTTTCGTCCACATTCAGCAGATCGCCAATAGTTACATAACCGGCTCGGCGCAGAGCGTTAAAGGAACGTACCGACAAATCCAATGCCTCAATCGGCAGAGATACTATCGTAACGCTGATACCTGCTTTGCTGACACCGTTCGATGCTTCATCCACGCCTTGTTGATAGCCCGCATTATAACCAACTTGATACCCACGTTCGTATTCGACTTTGCAACGCTTCTTTATGTATTCGTCCACACCTTTCGTCATAAAGAACATATTTCGTGGGTAGCGTAATTTGCGGAGAGCTGCGGTTTCAATCTGACGGCTGCGTTCTTGCTTTACTCCAATTTCTTCACCGATCTCACGCAGTTTTTTGCCGTCCTTGTACCTCCTGCAGAGCACAAGCTGTTCTCGCTCGTTAAGCGTGGAAAGTGCATATTGTATTCCTGCCAGTACATCAGCGGTCAGCTCCGTTGGTTCTTCTTGCTCCCATGCACCTCTGACGGCAAGGAGCAGATTGCGAGGGTATTCTTCTTTCAAGATGCTTCTTTTATCTGATGTATTCTCATTAGCCATTAAACAACACCACACCTCCGTTTCTGTCAGTTCGTTTGATCTCAATGTTGGGGACACGCAACAGTATCCCTTGATCTGTAGCGAGTATTTCTATTTGGCTGTCTTTTTCCAAACAAAACACACGCCGTAATTCTTTCGGGAGAGTAACCCTTCCGAGCGAGTCCACTTTTCTCACTATGCCGATTTGTGTCATAATATCACTCCTTTTGTATTCGGCTATCCGTAGTAATGTTCTGCTACTTGTCTATATTATACTCAATAAAAGTAAAAAAGCTGTCGGATTATGGCGTTGAATGAGAAAAATTCATCGACACAATACGACAGAGGACATAAAAAAAGAGGGCGACCCGTAAAGGATCGACCTCTGATAACTTGATGTCATTCAAGATTTTTGATGTACGCATCTATTAGGTTTGCGACACCTAATCGTTGTTTTGGAGTAAGATTTTCCAGCTTCTTTGTAATATCGTCGTAAACACATTTCTTACCGGCTTCGATCTCGCCACGAAGAATGAAGTCAGAGGATATACCCAAAGCATCCACAATCTTGATAAATAACGTCAAGCTCGGAAACTTAGCACCACGCTCTATATCGGAAATGTAGGTTGTGTTTACATCGACCTTCTCAGCCAACTGCTCTTGTGTCATACCACTGATGCCTCTTGCTTCTCTGATCCGAGCACCGATTGCAGCCTTATCCATATTCGCACCTCCTTCACAAATAGCAGTAGACTTATATAAATAGTATAAGTTTTTACCTGTTGCCGCGGAATAAACCGCCTCTCGAACAGTTCTGCTATTCGTAGAAGTGAAGTGTAACTTTTTTATGACAAAAGGGCTGACAGAAACAAATTGCTGTCTCTATCAACCCATCTGTGTTCCGTAAGCAATATTTGAATATAGCATTGAATCGTGTCTTTATCTACCGTACCGGAAGGCGTATGACGACAATTTTTAATTCAAGAAGTTTTCCTTTACTTCATATCCGTTTCTCGTATAAAACTCATTATATCGCCGGCATCACAGTTAAGCACTTCTGCGATCCTTAGAAGGACAGAGAGCGCAACTTCTTGATTGCGACCGAGCTTTGTAAATGTAGCAGGAGCAATACCGGCGAGCTTGCGAAGCTCCGCCTTGCTCATTTCACGTTCAGCAAGCAGAACCCATAATTTTTTATAACTAACCCTCACTATATTCACCTCACAAACGTTGGGTTATCGTATTCACCGCCATATATTATACCACGAAAAAGCGTTTTCTACAATGTGAATCGCAAAAATAATCTTGCATTGTTAAAATAATTTTCGACTTCTTGAATTAAAATCGTGATATAATATTATACGAGGCGTTTTGCGGTTATTACTTATCCATATTCGTCTCGCAGTTTGCAAAGCAAAAACGCTTTATCTCGGAATTACATTATGAAAAAACTATGCAAACACGTCAATTTGGTATTTTTTACGCAAATAGCGTAAAATTCTGTAATATCCTGTCGAATACAGCGTAAGCCCTTGGGTTAGTGAAACCGCCTTTTCGTCTACAATACATAGTGGATAGGTGGTGAGGCAAGTGGATACTAAGTTTATTCGTGATAGGATTACGCAGTTGAGGATACAAAAGGGTGTATCTGAGTACAAAATGAGTTATGATCTTGGTCATAGCCGCAGTTACATATACAATATTTCTTCCGGTAAATCTTTGCCTCCCATGGCAGAGTTCCTTGAAATTTGTGATTACTTTGAGATTACCCCAAGCCAGTTTTTCAACGATGCAGCAGACAACCCGGCATTACTG
>JAZNPB010000023.1:0-1640 GCA_045589435.1 Eubacteriales bacterium
TACCCTCAACGGTGATATCGGTACCCTTAACAACAGCTACGAGAATGGTGGTGGAACCGGTGCAGGTAGGAACTCTCTGAGCAGAACCGATGAGCTTGCCGTTGAGCTCGGGGATAACGAGACCGATTGCCTTAGCAGCGCCGGTGGAGTTAGGAACGATGTTCTGAGCACCAGCTCTAGCGCGGCGGAGGTCACCCTTTCTGTGAGGACCGTCGAGGATCATCTGGTCACCGGTGTAAGCGTGAACAGTGGTCATAATACCGCTCTGGATAGGAGCGTAGTCGTTAAGAGCCTTTGCCATAGGAGCAAGGCAGTTGGTGGTGCAGGATGCAGCAGAGATGATCTGGTCATCTGCAGTAAGATCCTGGTGGTTAGTACCGTAAACGATGGTCTTGAGGTCGTTGCCTGCGGGAGCAGAGATAACAACCTTCTTTGCGCCTGCGTTGATGTGAGCCATGGACTTCTCCTTAGAGCAGTAGAAGCCGGTGCACTCGAGAACAACGTCTACGCCAAGCTCGCCCCAAGGGCAGTTAGCAGCGTCCTTCTCAGCATAGATCTTAAGGGTCTTGCCGTCAACGGTGATGGTGCCTGCCTCGTCATCAGACTCAACAGTGTGACCCATTGCAAGGTAATTACCCTGTGCGGTGTCATACTTAAGAAGATGGGCGAGCATCTTAGGAGAGGTGAGGTCGTTGATAGCTACGATCTCGTAACCCTCAGCGCCGAACATCTGTCTGAACGCAAGACGTCCGATACGGCCAAAGCCGTTAATTGCAACCTTTACGTTTGCCATTGGTTTAATCCTCCAAAATATTAAAATTTAATAATAATCATATAAAATATAGAAGTATCCTTCCATACCATCGTACATTGTACCACATTTTTTTGCAATATGCAATAGCTTTGCTAAAAATTTATCAATTTCGTCACTTTTTTTATTTCATCTTATTTTAGCAAATAATATTTGTACAGTTTTTCTTTTCTCTATTGAAAAAAGCAATAAAATATGATATACTACTGACATACATTAAATAACAGAGTAGGATGGTATGCGTTCAGTGCTGAGTGAACGGGGAGTTGTCACTTGGACGAATGATGGATTCTTCCTGAAACGGTATACCCTCCGCATCCCACTGTTACCCAAAGGATATCTGCGCCCTTTTCGCCCGAGCCTTCGAGGTACTGAGATGTAAATCTGTGCCACGGAGGTGTTTTTTTATGAAAAATGACAAGCTTTTTAAAAGTGTAAAGGCTCTTACGCTCTCTTCTCTTTTAGCCGCAATGAGTGTGGTTATCGGTATATTTTGCAAAAGTCTTATGAACTTCGGCGACGGTTTGTTTAGAATCAGCTTTGAAAATCTACCTATAATACTTTCCGGAATAATGTTCGGACCGATAGTAGGGTCGGCTGTAGGTATTGCATCAGATTTAATAAGCTACCTGCTTTCGCCTCAAACTTATCCTATTAATCTTGTTGTCACCCTCGGCGCAGGAATAATAGGACTTGTGTCGGGAATAGTGTCAAAATACATTATAAGAAATAACGGCAATCTGCAGATCATAGCTTCAACATCTGCCTCCCATCTTATCGGCTCGGTAATAATCAAGTCGATCGGTCTGTTTGATTATTATCAGTGGGG
>JAZNPB010000024.1:0-139388 GCA_045589435.1 Eubacteriales bacterium
GCCTTGTTTACTATTGCAACTGGGTTCTCGGTACATATAACGACGGTATTACACAGATGCTCGTTTCTGTTATAGGCGGCGTTCCTATGGGAATCGGTATCTTCGCAGTCTGGCCCCTGGCAAAGAAGTTCGGCAAGAGAAACATTACTATGTGGGGCTTTGTGCTTTACGCTGTCGGCAGCCTCATCTGCTGGTTGGTTCCCACGAATATGGTTGTGGTTCTCATTGGTCAGTTAATCAAGAACATCGGCGGTCTTCCATGCGCATACGTTTTCATGGCGCTCTTTGCTGATACTCTTGACCACATTGAATGGAAGAGCGGCATCCGTTGCGATGGTGTTGCTATGTCTATCTACAACGTTATCGCCTGCGCGCTTATCGGCGTTGTTACAGGTATATTCAACGGTCTTCTCGCAAAGGCAGGTTACGTTGCCCCTGAACTCAACGAGCTTGGTGAGGTTATTACACAGACACAGCCTGATCAGGTAAAGGAGGTTATCACCTTTGCATTCGTTGGTCTTGAAACCATTACGGGCGTTATTCTTGCAATTCTTCTTATATTTCTCTCTGTCGAGAAGACAGTGGGCAGAAAGCAGGCAATTATCAAAGCTCGTCAGGGCGCAGAGGTAGTTGAAGAAGACGCAACACCTCTTACCGAAAAGGAAAGTGCTGCTTGGGAAAAAGAGATGACTCGCGGCGAAAAATTCTATAACAAGATACAGAAAAAGCTTGCAGGTAAATAACTTATGAAAGCTATAAAACTTAAAACCGAGTTTTTACATAATCCCATCGGCGTTGATTTTCAAAATCCGTTGATGACTTGGAACTGCGAGGGTGGTACAAAGCAAATAGCTTTTCGAATCGTGGCAAAATCCAATGGCGCTACACTTTGGGACAGTGGAAAGGTGGAAAGCAGCTCAATGAGAGCCACCTACCCCTTGGAGCTTCACTCTCGCGAGAGGGTCGAATGGAGCGTTACCCTTTGGGACGAAAACGGTACCGAGGGCGAGGCAAGTGAAGCATTTTTCGAAATGGGACTTCTCCGCCCCGAGGACTTTCAGGCAAAGTGGATCACCGGCAACTACAAGGTAAATAAAAAGGAACGATATCCCGTTGACTGCTTCAGAAAAATTTTCACCGTCGAAAAGGTAAAAAAAGCAAGGCTTTACGCCACATCTTGCGGTCTTTACGAGGCGCAAATCAATGGCAAAAGGGTGGGCGATTTCGTTCTCGCCCCCGGCATCACTAACTATAAAAAACGGATTCAATATCAGACCTACGACGTTACCAACCTTTTATGCGAGGGTGAGAACGTTCTGACAGCAGAGCTTGCGGACGGACTGTACCGTGGCTCTTGCGGCGCTTGGGGAATAAGAAACCAATACGGTACGGAAACCAAGCTCTGGATGCAGCTGGAGATCGAATGTGAGGATGGAAAACACTTCGTCTGCACCGACGAGAGCTTCGATTGGACTAACGGTGGTCCAATAAGATTTGCAGATAACAAGGATGGTGAAATAATCGATTCAAGAATCGAAAAACGCTATATTTGTAAAGCAAAGATTACAAAATGTGGAGTTTTGCCATCTGCATCCAACTGCGTTAATCTGATGGAGCACGAAAGATTTAAGGGAAAAGTTATTGTGAGCCCCTCGGGAACGAAGGTAATCGACTTTGGTCAGAACATTGCAGGGTACGTTGAGTTTTCCGTCAATGCAAAGGCGGGCGAAAATCTTCATCTCCGCTTCGGGGAGCTTATAGATAAAGACGGCGAGCTGACCCTGAAGAATATTCAATGTACTAACGACAAAATTACCACGCCTCTCCAAGAGGTGCATTATACCGCGAAGGATGGCATAAATCACTACAAGACAAAATTTGCTATTTTTGGCTTCCGGTACGTGGAGGTTGTGGGAAATATAGGATGGAATGTAGATGATTTTACCGCCATTGCGGTTTACTCCGATATGGAAGAAACCCTTGATTTTAACTGCTCACACCCGCTCATAAATAAGTTTGTTGAGAACACTCGTTGGGCTGCAAAAAACAATCACGCAGAGATTCCCACTGACTGTCCCACGAGAGAGCGTCACGGTTGGACGGGAGATGCGCAGATCTTCGCCACTACCGCAGGATACCTCTTTGATTACACCGCATTCGCAAGAAAATTCGTTCGGATGATGGGCGACGATCAGAGCAAAAACGGCAAGATCAAGCAAATTGTTCCACCTGGTGGCACTGACTTTTATATGGCGCCCATGGACGGATGTGCAGGCTGGGCTGATGCGGAGATAATTATCCCCTATAAAATGTGGAAGCTGCGTGGCGATACGGGAATCATTGAAGAAAACTACGAAAATATGAAAAAGTATGCCGACTACACCTTGTGGAAAATAGGAAAAATATATATCTCCTCGGAGATAACCGGTGTAGGATTAAAGCACTTAAAAAATATACTTAACTACGGTCAGGCATATGGAGAGTGGGCGGAGCCGGATGACGTTAAGGCGATGCATTGGACAGACTTTATTCTTACAAAGCCCGAGGTATCCACAGCGTATGGTGCATACGTTCTCTCCTTGATGGCAGAAATTTCATATCATATGAATGACAAAGCGTCGGCAGAAAAATACAGTACCGCATCCGAAAGACTGAAGGTTGGCTACCAAGCCCTCCGAAAGACGAAAAAATATCCACTTGACACCGATAGGCAGGCGCAGCTTGTGAGACCTCTCTACTTTGGTCTGCTTGATGGAGAGGATACGGAGTATGCCAAAGCAAGACTCGTTAAGGCGCTGGATAACTATGGCTGGCGAGTTGGCACAGGTTTCTTATCTACGCCCCTTATTCTCTACGTTCTGGCAGACATAGATATCGAATATGCTTACCGTCTTCTTGAAAACGAAGAGATGCCGGGATGGCTCTTTATGCCTAAAAACGGCGCTACCTCTATATGGGAAGCATGGGAGGGCAACTCCACAGAAAACGGTGGCATTGCATCCCTTAACCACTATTCAAAGGGCGCAGTATGCGAGTGGATCTTTGGCGAAATGTGCGGCATCAAGGTCGGCGACGAAAACGAGTATATAGTCGCGCCTAAAGCAGGTGGAAGCATTACTCACGCCTCTTGCGAATATAGCGGTATATGGGGAAAGATTTGTAGCGCATGGAAAAAGGAAAAGGAAGCTACAATTTACACTATAACCGTTCCCGCCAATACACGAGTGAGAGCGATTCTTCCCGACAGTGAACATATATTATCAGCAGGAAACCACATTTTTAAGATTTAGAGGACAGATCAAATTCCCACACGTTATGTTCAAAATGATCAAATAAAAATAAAAAAGAAAAAAACACTACCAATTTCGGTGGTGTTTTTTGTCGTTTACCCGTAGTTAACAGAACATCAAAGATCATCCCCTCAATAACGTACGTATTCTTACCGGCTTCTATTAAAGAACCAAACTCGGGATAGATCCGAAAATGCCGATCTCTTTTTGTGACTTTTCGCTAAATAGAAGAAAAAAGTGCATATATTCTTGACTCGGGCATGGGTTTTGTGGTATAATTATCAAAGATACAACATTTCATATCAAAACTACTTCAAAATTCGGGGGATATTATGAAAAGAAGTGACATAAATGAAGTGATTAATTCAGACAGTATGATACTATCTCGCGAGAGGTATGCTGTTCATGAGATCTACGATACTACAAAATCTTTCTTTAATGCTAATTTTGGAAACGCTGTAAACGTTGAATGTTCTATCTCTCATCCGGCTTACCTGATGATGGACGGGCAGAAATTTGCCTCCCTCTTGACAGAGGCACTGAAGACCGAGAGAGGCGACAGGATCTTACATATTTACTTCAAGGTAAGCGATGGCGAATTTCACGTAGTTATAGGCGCTGCCGGTGGCATTGCCATCGATGAAGAAAAGGAAGATGCGATCACCCGACTTGCAAAGGATGCAGAGTTCCGCATTATCATCTCTGATGGCACTATCATCATAAGCAAGGACGTAGAGAAAACGGATTCTGTGACATTCAATTCTATCACCACTCGCTCAACTCTTGCAGAATACCTCGCCAAGGCTTTCTTTGGGGAAGAATAAATATAATAGAAAAACAATGGTCGGACTAGATTTCAGGTTCGGCCTTTGTTTTTTTCAGTAAAATGCCGTTTTTCCAGGATTTTGAAAACATTTTTTTACATTTTTTCGGAAAAAGTATTGATTTTTCTTTTTCACTGTGATACAATGAAGAAAATACCTGCTAGGTTTTTGGCAGTTTTAGAAAGGAGATATAGTATGATTGTTATTTGCGAGGTAGCTCTCCCCTGAAACTGAATAGGCTATGCTGAGCTTTGGGACGTAAGATCGCCCCATCCTTTGCTATGCCGAATCGAGAACCTTTAGTGATAAGTTTTGCGACACACCAAAGGGTGTGTTTTTTTGCGCAATTTTTAAGGTTGAGCTGCCAAAATAGAGGATTTGTTTTATAGCTTTTTGCTATAATTTCACGAAAATATTTTCTTATTTTGGAGGAATAAAAATTGAGTATATTAGAAAAATACGGATACCAAGGTGACGTGGAAAACAAGGAAGGGATAGCGCGGATCACAGCGCACCACAGAGATAGATACGCTCTTATTACCGAGTTTGGCGAATGCTTCGGCAGACTCAAAACCAAGGAATATTACCTGGACGGAGATGACTTCCCCACTACCGGTGATTTCGTAGCAATCGACTTTAATCCCGGCGGCGAGAGCCGAATCACAAAAACTTTGCCACGCAGAACATATTTTTCAAGGCGCGACCCTACCCCAGGCAGAGGCGAGCAAGCTGTTGCCGCCAACTTTGATTACGTTATCATAATGCAGTCCTTAAACCATGATTTTAATCTTAAAAGAATGGAGAGGTACCTGACATTGGCATGGCAATCCGGCGCAATTCCGATCGTGGTGCTGACGAAGCTTGATCTTGTGGATAACGCCGACGAAGAGATCAGACTTGCCGAAAGCATCGCCATAGGCACTGACGTTATCGCCCTCAGCTCCCACACGAAAGAGGGAATTGAAAAGCTTTCAAAATACGTATCACCCGGAAAAACACTTGTATTTCTTGGGTCTTCTGGAGTTGGGAAATCAAGTCTTGTCAATGCTCTTGCAGGCGAGGATATAATGACCGTAAACGGCATTAGAGAGGACGACAGCAAGGGACGACACACCACCACCCACAGACAGCTCGTAATGCTGAAAAACGGAGCAATGATCATTGATACTCCCGGTATGAGGGAGCTCGGTATGTGGGACGTTGGCGAGGGAATTGCCACCGCATTCTCCGACGTTGAATCCTATCTTGGCAAATGCAAGTTCAAGGACTGCCACCATGACAGTGAACCTGGATGTGCGATTTTAGCGGCTATTGAGTCGGGGGAGCTTTCTATTGATAGATGGGAAAGCTACAAAAAACTCCTGAGCGAGGCAAAATTTGCCGATGACAAAGATGCTTTCCTGCGCAGAAAAAACGAATGGCACAAGGCACTCTCCAAGGGCAGTAAAGAAATGAAAAAAAGAGATAAATACAGATAAATCTATATTTTGAAAACTATATTTTACATTTTTGCAGGTTTTTGCGCTTTTGCTTTAACTGTCAAAAATCACAGTTTCATTTTATTAGTATGCAAGTATTGCGCTAAAAAATTAATATTGATCTTTTTTCAAAAATGCACTTGATTTGCTTAATATTTTATGATAAAATATATGCGTTATTTTTTTATCTTGCGAGGACAATTATGTATTACGGTTACAAAATCAGTGATGAGACGGCTGCAATGGCAAAACAGGCAGAAGCCGATCTCAAAGAAACATTTGAAAAAATCGAAGAAAACGCCCTGATCTGCTCGGCAAAGGTGCTTTCCGCATTTCAGGAATGCCGCGTTTCCACAGCAGATTTTATAGATATTACAGGTTACGGCTATTATGACGGCGGCAGAGATAAGCTAGAGGAGGTTTACGCCAAGGTATTCGGCGCAGAGGATGCCCTCGTTCGTCCACAGCTTATGTCAGGTACACACGCTTTGGCAGTTGCCCTCGGCGGACTTCTCAAGCATGGAGATACTCTCCTTTACATCTCCGGCGAGCCTTACGACACCTTAAAGAGCGTTATCGGAACTATTGGCGGCAGCCGCAATTCCCTTATCGCAAATGGTATAAAGTACGAGGAGATTGATCTTATCGGTGATGACTTTGATCTTGATGCTATCAGAGAGAGAATTTCGAAGGGCGACGTTCGCGTAGCGGCAATTCAGCGCAGCCGCGGTTACTCCCAGAGAAAGAGCCTGACTATCGACAAGATTGAGGAAGCAATCAAGGTATGTAAAGAGGCGTGCCCCGATACCATTATCATGGTAGACAACTGCTATGGTGAGTTCACCGAGGACAGAGAGCCTACCGACGTTGGCGCAGACGTTTTCGTTGGCTCCATGATGAAAAATCTTGGTTCCGGCTTTGCTGTTTCAGGCGCATATTGCGTTGGAACAAAGGAAGCCATCTGGGATATTTCCGAAAGATATTCCGCTCCATGCGTTGGTAAGGATCTGGGCGCAAACTTCAATCAGCTTGCTTCATTCTATAAGGGATTCTTCATGGCACCCGCCTGCGTGGCATCTACTCTTAAATCCATGGCGTTTGCCGCAAGAATGCTGGAGCTTGCAGGATTCGAGGAGGTTTCTCCCCGTTATGATGAAAAGCGCACCGATATAGTTCAGACAGTTAATCTCCACTCTGCAGACAAGCTTATTAAGTTCTGCAAAGGTATTCAGATGGGATCGCCCATTGAAGCGTATGCAGTTCCCGAGCCAAGCGAGATGCCCGGTTACCCCCATCCCGAGGTTTCTGCCGCAGGTACGTTCATTACAGGCTCTACTAACGAGCTTAGTTGTGACGGTCCTGTTTGCGAGCCATATACCGCATATATGCAGGGTGGACTTACTTATGAGTACGGCAAGCTTGGCGTTATGAGAGCTATCGACGAGATGATGGACAGATCAATAAAATGAGAAAGTGCATTATCATAGGCGCAGCAGATTTCACCTCGCCAAAACATATTTGCGAGGGTGATCTTATCATTGCGGCAGACGGCGGCTACGATCGCGCAGTGGCAGCAAATATTACTCCAAGTCTTTTTATCGGTGATATGGACTCCCTTGGATCTGCGTTGCCAGAAAATATAGAAAAAATAACCTTCCCCGAAAGGAAGGATTATACGGATATGCACCTCTCTTATCTTGAGGGCAAAAAGCGCGGCTTTAAGAACTTTGAGATATACGGGGGAACCGGCGGCAGAGCCGACCATACGTTTGCAAATATATCCCTCCTTTTAACCATAGCGAAAGATAAAAACCATGCAAATATGATTGCCGAGGGACAGTCTTATACTGTGATCCACGAGGACGAGATAACCCTTTCCGGCAATCCCGGTGAATACGTTTCCGTTTTTGCCATAGGCGATCGAGCAGAGGGTGTGACTCTTCAGGGGCTTGATTACGAGATAGAAAACGTTACTCTCACCCCGGACTTCCCTCTCGGAGTATCAAACCGTTTTACAGACTCCGAGGCGAGGATCTCTGTAAGGAAGGGCGCTTTGTTGATAATATATCAAAATAATATGATATAAAAAAATCAGGGACTACCTTTTGGGTAGTCCCTTTTTTGCCTTATTCGGGCTGTCTTTCTATTAATTTTTTCACTTCGCTGCTGCGGAGGATCAGGATGAGGGCAACAAGCAATATTGCAAAATCCACACCCAAAAATCCACCGTTATATAAAAACGAGTAAAGATATTTCCCCATACCTTCAGGCGCCCATTGCTTCCAAATGTAAACTCCGGTTAGAAAATGAGAGCAAAAACGCAAGAAAACCACAAAGCTTGCGCCAACGACAAAATCAATATTTGTGTTTTTGAATTTGCCATAGAACACACCTGCAAGACCAAGAATCGTGAATGGGAACAGATAGTCGAAGACGATGCAGATAATGAGCGTGTCCGCCCCCTCACAATAGGGAAAAACGTTTCCTGAGGCAAGTGCCTGAAGCGCTTGTGTCACGGAATAGAGAAAGGCTGTCGCAAGACCTGCGCGGTTTCCCCATTTGAAGCTTATTATCATAATTGGGAGCATACTTGCTACCGTTACCGATCCGCCGAGTGGCATCTCGAAGAGCTTTGCCGACGAGAGCGCAAAGGCAAGGGCAAGCATGACTGCTGACTCTGTCAGCACTTTAAGTTTTTCTTTTTTCATAAAAGACCCTTTCTGCCGATTTACGGCTGAAATCACAGCCAAGATCACGCAAGGTTGATCAGGCCCAACGCCCCTGACGTGATTTCAAAATAAAAATACCGAGCCTTGATACATCAGCTCGGTATTTTTTAGCAAAAGGTCTAATATCCTCTGCGATCCATTCTCCCTACGCCGGCATTATCCGTATCAGGTTAAAGGGTTTGGTGAGCTCACCATCTCAGCCCGAAAGCACCCCTGATGTATTTAGTTCGGTTTAATATAGTTTAGCACCTTTTTTGAGATTTGTCAACCCCTCGGTGTAAAACTCTGAAAATTATTGATCAGACTCAGGCTTTGGCGCACGTCTTTTTGCGCTTCCCTTTCTGCGTCTTGCCTTATGGCGGATATTGCTCTTTTCAAGTCCCTCAAGATAATCTGCCACACCCTTCTCATCAGCGTGCTTGATAACTCTCTTTGCGCGCCAGGTGTCATTAAAGTTTCTGTGAAGTCGAAGGATCTCCAGCATCTCGCCGTCCTTTTTGCATTCTAAATAGAAGGTATATCTCTGTCCCTTTGAATGAAGGGGTTTTCCTTTTTCCGAAAGCGTTTTGCCACAAATAGGGCAAGGTGGATTTTTCACACCCTCGTCGTCAAGCATCTCGCCGATAGTTACGTATCCGTCGCCACCTGCATCTGCGTCGCCTATAACGTCCTCAAGAAGATAATCTCCGCGGCTCTCCTCATAGCTTGCAATTCCTCCGACAGTGTCCATTCTCTGGGCAACCTGCGCTGTAAAGTATGCGTCATTGAGGGCATCGTGTGCAGGAAGATTCATTGGAATACCGTAATACTCCATTGCATATTCGAGGGAACGCTGCTTGTTCAAGCCGTCCGTCTGCTTATTGAATATTTTCTGTAAATCGTAAGTGTGATCAAGCCAGGAGTGGTCCATACCGTTAGCATTGAAGTTTTCCTTCAACATAGGAATATCATCCGGACCCCAGGTCAAAAAGACAAAATCCTTGCCGCAGAACTTACGGAAGCGCTCTGCAGCCTCCGGAAGCGGAGTTCCCATGTCCATCTGCTCTTGAGAAATACCCGTAAGGGCTGAAACGTGGCGGTGAAGCTTTTTGTAGTATTTCGGCTTCACTATGATCTGATATGAGCCGCAGATGTTCATGTTTTTATCAAGCTTAACTGCGCCGATCTGAATTACCTCGCCGCGAAGCCTGCAGGAAAGTCGTCTTTGAATGGCAAGTGCCTTTTGGGCGTATGCCTGATTCCACTCTAAATCAAGAGTTATGTAATACATCTGATTTTCCTTTATTTTAATATCTATAAATTTCAACAAAATATATTATACAATAGCGGATGAAAAAAGTCAATACTTTTTCAGTGATGGCAGCGTTTTTCCTTGACTTTTTTGTCGGAATAGGATATAATTAAAGCAAAGAAAGATACGGAGGTATATTATGCCCGCTTTTGAAATTAATGAAAAAAGCTTCAAGTCCGAGCTTACCAAGGTCTTCTCCGCCAACGGACTGTCATCAAACCTAAATATGGATAAGGTGGACAAATTCTACCGACTTACCGTAAGAATGCTTGAGGAAAATGAAAAATATAATCTCACCGCTATTACGGAGCCCTCAAAGATAATCCTCAACCACTATGCCGACTGCGCAACCCTCGCCTCACGGCTGAAAAAGGGCGCAAAGGTGGCTGATATAGGCTGCGGTGCAGGCTTCCCCACTCTCCCGGTGGCAATTCTTCGCCCCGACCTTACGATAACCGCTATTGACTCTACTGCAAAGCGCGTTGCCTACGTTGAAGAATCTGCGAAGCTCCTTGGGCTCGATAACGTAAAAACCATAACCATGCGCGCAGAGGACGGCGGCACTTCAGCAGAGCATAGAGAAAAATACGACTACGCCACAGCTCGCGCCGTGGCTGAAATGAGGGTGCTGTGTGAGCTTTGCCTCCCTTACGTCAAGGTGGGTGGACAGATGATCGCCATGAAAGGCAAGAATGCAAAAGCAGAGCTTCAGGGCGCAAAAAAGGCAATTGCCATCCTTGGTGGCAGAGGCGCAAAATGCGAAAATATCACGCTGGAGAACGAGGAAGAAACTCTGACTCACCCACTTATCGTAATTGATAAATCCGTGGCAACCCCAAAGGCATATCCAAGACCTTTTGCAAAAATCTCGAAACAGCCTTTGTAAAAAACAAGTTGGAAATTCAAAAACTGCATATTTTGCAAATAATTAGTTGCATTTATGCTGAATATCAATTAAAAAACGCTCTTATCCAAAACAGATGGTCTGCGAGGATTTGAGCGCTTTATATTTAATTAGATCGAATATGCTACTATTCCCAAAATTGCAGAGATCAAAATCAGGACTACAGGAGATGGGCTTTTCTTTATCACGTTTGGCAGATATTTTGGCAAAAGTTTTGCCAGTGCTATAATTATTATAAAAATGGCAGCACCGCGCACGTCAAGGGATGCTCCGCCGCCAATCAAGGTGAATCCTAACACAATTCGCATGAGCATAGTTACAGTAGTAGCCATAATTAGTCCCACTACGCAGGGGCGGACTCCACTTAAAAACGCCTTGACACCGCTATACTTCAATAGGTCGCGAATGAGTGCCGAAATAATCAGAATTATAATAAAAGAGGGCAGCACCACACCGAATGTCGCTACAAGTGAGCCCAAAAAACCTGCCTGCGAGGATCCCACAAAAGTTGCCATATTTACAGCAATAGGGCCGGGGGTCGATTCCGCAACCGCTATCATGTTAAGTAACTCTTCCTCCGTGAGCCACCCCTCCGCAAGTGTTTTTTCGCGTATCATGGAGATCATGCCGTAGCCTCCTCCAAAAGAAAAGGCTCCGATCTGTAAAAAGACTAAAAAAAGCTTGAGATATATCATTTTTTCGCCTCCTCCCTTGCATTGCTCAAAAGATAAACAACGACTCCTACCACCCCAAAAACAAGGATATAGACGATCGATGACACTTTTACTGCAAATATGGAAAATAGAATCATTGTGAATACGGTGATTCCAATTACCGAAAGGTTAAACGGACTTTTTTTCATCTGCTTAAACATTTTGATACCCGCGTTAAGAATAAGATAGACCACACATACTTGGATCCCCTTGAATGCATATTGAACATAGGTAAGGGATAGAAATGCATCGAAGAAAAGCGAAATCAAGTAAATGATAACAAAAGAGGGAGTGCAAATTCCAAGGGTTGCCGCGATCGCACCAAAAACTCCCAGCTTTTTATATCCAATGTATGTGGCAGCATTTATCGCTATTGGGCCGGGAGTGGATTCTGAAATCGCCGCCATATCAAGAAACTCATCCTTATCGAGCCACATTTTGCGAGTGATAAATTCGTTTTCCAAAAGCGCTATCATAGCATATCCACCGCCAAATGTAAACAAACCAATTTTCAGCATATCGAAAAACAAGGCTGCATATTCTTTAAGCTTTTTCATTTATTCACCTCGTGTGATTTTCATCTTGTCATTTTATAATGCCAGACTATTTTATCGCAAAAATGACAACTATTATTTGTAAATTTCGAGAAAAAGGAACTGATCATTTGTCAGCTCCTTTTTATTATTCTACTATTTCAAGATGTTTTTATCTTCTTGTCAAGATGCCCCATGCGGCGCTGATTATTGCCTTGGAGCAAAGAAGCACTATGCTGGCAAAGAATCTTACTATCATAATAAGAAGCAAGATCATTCCAACAGAATTGATAGCTCTGGATACGGACGCGTATGCCACGGGATTTACAAGACCAAAGATAACGTTGAAAAGGATGATGATCAGCGCGATGGTCGGGAAAGAGAAAATAGCATCTGCAGGGCCGGTGCTTGTTTCCTCATCATCCTCATCGTCGTCATTTTTCTCTGAATAAAGCAGAATAAAGTAGTCCGACAAGAAGATCATAATTATAGCGAAAATAAACAACAGAACTACGTTTTCCTGAAGTCCGCCCATCACAAGTCTGTTCCAGATAATATCGCGAAACGCCGCCCACATTCTCTCAAAATAAACAATGTTGGTCGTGCCACTCTGAAGCGCTGTCCATTGACTAAGACCGGATACAACCTTGGCGAAGGTTTCGGGAAGAATGAGGTATAGGGAAAGCACGGTGAGGAATGGACCCATCAGGATCCAAACAGCGTTTGCAACGTATTTTCCGATCTGCATGATAGGATTGTACCAATAATACTTCGAGCTGTTGTATATGTACTTGATATTAAGCTCGCCCTCGTCAATGTAGCAGTTCAACTCCTCGGGCTGGTTAAAGGTAATGAAAAGGATGGGAAATCTTAGAAGCTCCGAAAACAGAGTTACGGTCCAACTCTTTACTATCAGCGTAGGTCTGTCTATCCATTCGGGTAAGCTTTCTCCAAACTTTTCCGTTATACGACTGGCAAGCCACGGAAGAAAGAAGATATTGACAATAAAGAACACGACTTGCGCTACAATGTTTAATAAAATCTCTCCAAACATTTTTTCTCTCCTTTTATTTTTGTTGATTTTGCGGGGAAATTGTAAATAATAGTTGCTGTTTTGGAGTGCTTTTTCTGTTTTTTGCAAAAATCTCAAGTGGTTTATTCTTTGGGGCTGTCCTTTTTGACTTTAAATATTTTGCTAAGAACGCCGCCAATCTTCTCCTTGACTGTGTTAATGCGTTCTTTGATCTTTGCCTTTGCTTCCAACTGCTTGATCTTCTTTTTAAGAGTATCAAGAGTCATATTTTTGATGTTTTGAAGTCTGCCCTTGAGCTTAAGCTTTTCATATTGATCGTAGGTATAAAGCCCGATATTCGCAGTAAAATCATAGATCTCGATATGTTCAAAATCATGTGCCTCATGGCGATACCAACCAAGGCTATCTGCATATCCGCGGTGAAGCAGATCCCAGAATTCCTCCTTTTTATCAGCCGAAAGAAGATTGAAGATCTTGTAGCAACGGCTGGCAGAGAAATTCAAGAATGACTTTGACAGAGGGATATACATTCCGTGGCGCATAAGGAACTCCTTTACCTTGAGATAAACCACGGGAACCTGATCGTAGTGCTTTTTGAAGAGCTTTGCTCTATGCTGGAGATGATAAATTCTATGGTGAACCAGCGTTTCCCAAATTCTAGCTACCCTATTGGCAAGAGAGAGGGCACAGCAAACGAAAAAAACGTCCTCAAATACGTAAAGCTCCGGTGCAAATAGAATTTCCTTCTCCTTGAGGAATGCGGAACGGAACAGCTTATTCCATACGTAGCCGGTGGTGCTTTGCAAAATAAAGTCCGGGAACTCATTTTTGGAAACCACTGCATCATGAGCATAAATATTGCCATGCTCCTCCTCGGGGCTCTTGATGTATCTTGCTTTCTTATTATCGTAGAGATCAAAGCCGGTGGCAACGATGTCCAGATCCTGCTCCTTCGCAGTATTATAGAGCTTTTCAAGCAAGTTATTCTCATAAAAATCATCAGCGTCAAGGAAGATCACGTACTCGCCGTTTGATTTAAGCAATCCCTTATTTCTGGCGGTGCTGATGCCTATATGGCTCATCTCAATAAGCTTTATTCTCTCATCCTTTTTCATGAAGGACTTGATGATGCTAACCGACTTGTCCGTTGAGCCATCGTCAACGCAGATAAGCTCAAAATCAGAAAAAGTCTGGTAGAGCACAGTTTCAATAGCCTGAGTAATATAATCGTCTGCATTGTAAACGGGCATGATGACGGAGATCTTATAGGCATAGTCCTCAAGCTTCACGGGAGCTACTTCTTCCTCGGGCTCGACTACATTTTTGACTTCTTCATTCACGCTGTTTACGTTGATATTATCCGTATTCATAAGTTTCCTTTCCGCAAAAGCGATATAAACTAAAATAGGTGATGCCACAAAACGTCTTGCGGCAATAAATATATATCCATATTATATTTTACCAAAAAATGAAGCTTTTGTCAATAGTTTTTTTAGAGGGTGGATTTTGCATTACTTTTACTCCAATTTCTGTATGCGTCACATTTGTGAATTTTGTCAAAAGCAGAGCAAATTGATAACCAAACTTCACATTTTACACTAATAATACAAAAAGTGCGAACCCAGAAGGATTCGCACTTTCATGAAAAACATTTTATAATTATTCAGTGATAACGGGAGCGTTTTCGGTAGACCAAACGATAGCATCCTCTTCCATAATGGAAGGAGCTTCAAGCTCTGCTACCTGAATATCGTCATCAACGTCTGCTTCTGCAACGTAACCGTCAACGATCTCCATCTCATCATCGGGAACCTTGGTAGTATCCTCGATCTCAACTGCGCGATACTTTCCAAGACCTGTACCTGCAGGAATGAGCTTACCGATAATAACGTTTTCCTTAAGACCCTGAAGTCTATCGATCTTACCGTTGATTGCAGCCTCTGTAAGAACCTTTGTGGTTTCCTGGAAGGATGCAGCGGAAAGGAAGGACTCGGTCATAATAGCAGCCTTGGTGATACCGAGAAGGAGAGGTGCAGCCTCTGCCTTGCGGAGAGTGATCTCGCCCTCTGCAATTCTTCTCTCGATCTCCTCGTTTGCCTCGCGGAAGCGAACAACGTCAACCTTTGTACCAACGAGAAGGTCTGTGTCACCGGCGTCCTCGATCTCAACCTTACGAGTCATCTGTCTTGTAATACACTCAACGTGCTTATCGTTAATTTCAACGTCCTCACCGCGGTAAACCTTCTGTACCTCACGGATGATGTAGTCATAAACCGCATCAATACCGCTCATATGAAGAACGTCTGCAGGGTTAAGGAAACCTTCTGTAAGCTGCTCACCGCGCTTAACCTGCTGGCCGTCCTCGATGCAAAGGCGCATACCGAATGGAATTTCGTACACAACTTCCTCTGCTGTGGGCTCAACGGGATTCTGAATGATAACCTTGGAGAGCTTCTTATCAGACTGAATTCTTGCAGTACCTGTGAACTCAGTAACTATGGCAGTCTTCTTAGGTCTACGAGCCTCGAAGAGCTCCTCAACTCTGGGAAGACCCTGGGTAATATCCGAACCTGCAACACCACCGGTATGGAATGTTCTCATCGTAAGCTGTGTACCGGGCTCACCGATGGACTGTGCCGCAATAACACCAACAGCCTCACCAATAGCAACGGGAGTTCCGTGTGCAAGGTCAGCACCGTAGCAGTGTACGCAAACACCACGCTTTGCAAGACAGCGAAGGATAGATCTTACTTCAACGGAGGTGATACCACTATCGATGATCTGCTGCGCTGTTTCTTCCGTGATCATCTCGTGGGAGGGAACGATAAGCTCGCCTGTTTCCTCGTTAACGATGTCGTTTACGGGATATCTACCTACAAGACGCTCGAAGAACTTCTCTACCACTACCTGACCGGAAACGATGTCGGAAACTACGATACCGGATTTAGCACCGCAGTCCTCCTCGCGAACGATGACTTCCTGTGAAACGTCAACAAGACGACGGGTAAGATAACCAGAGTCAGCAGTACGGAGAGCTGTATCTGAAAGGGATTTACGAGAACCCTTTGCACCCATGAAGTACTCAAGCATTGTAAGACCTTCACGGAAGTTAGACTTAATGGGAATCTCGATGGTCTTACCGTTTGTAGCAAACATAAGACCACGCATACCTGCCAGCTGACGAAGCTGCTTGATAGAGCCTCTCGCTCCGGAGGTAGCGATCATGTTAAGGGAGTTATATTTATCAAGGTTGTCTGTAAGAGCCTTTGTAACGGCGTCGGTTGTCTTGTCCCAAACGTCGATAACCTGCTTGTAACGCTCTTCATCAGAAAGTTCACCCCACTGGAAGAGCTCGGTAATTTCGTCTACCTTTTCGTTAGCTTCTTCAAGGAGCTGCTTCTTCATAGGAGGAATTGTCATATCGTATACGGATATGGAGAGAGCGGATCTTGTGGAGTACTTATAACCCATCGCCTTGATGTTATCAAGAACGTAAGCCGCCTCTGCAAAGCCGTGATATTTGATTGTAAGGTCAACGATCTCCTTAAGCTTTTTGGAGGTTGTTGCGAAGTTAACCTCAAGACCGAAGGGATCAACGCTTCTGTCAACGTAGCCAAGATCCTGTGGAATTCTCTGGTTGAAGATAAGACGACCGTAGGTAGCGTCGATAATTGCGCTCTTTTCCTCGCCGTCAATATTCTTGGTAACGCGAACCTTAATAGCAGCATGCATACCAAGCTTACCGTTTTCGTAAGCCATCTCAACCTCATCGAAGTTTCTGAATACAGAGCCTTCACCGATCTCGCCTGCGCGGTCGATTGTGAGATAGTAAGAACCAAGAACCATATCCTGAGAAGGAACGGTTACAGCCTTACCAGAAACGGGCTTAAGAAGGTTGTTTGCAGAGAGCATAAGGAATCTGGACTCTGCCTGTGCCTCTGCAGAGAGAGGAACGTGAACGGGCATCTGGTCACCGTCGAAGTCGGCGTTGAACGCGGTACATACGAGGGGGTGAAGTCTGATAGCTCTACCCTCAACGAGAACGGGCTCGAATGCCTGAATGGAAAGACGGTGGAGTGTAGGCGCACGGTTAAGGAGAACCGGATGCTCCTTGATTACGTAATCGAGAGCGTCCCAAACCTCGGGAGCAGCCTTGTCGGCCTTCTTCTTTGCATCTCTGATGGAATTAGCCTTCTGAGTTTCGATAAGGCGCTTCATAACGAAGGGCTTAAAGAGCTCGAGAGCCATTTCCTTGTGAAGACCGCACTGGTAGATCTTAAGCTCAGGACCTACAACGATAACGGAACGACCGGAATAGTCTACACGCTTACCGAGAAGGTTCTGACGGAATCTACCCTGCTTACCTCTGAGGATCTCGGAGAGTGACTTAAGAGGACGGTTGGAAGCACCTGTTACAGCCTTGCCTCTCTTACCGTTATCAATAAGTGCATCAACGAATTCCTGAAGCATGCGCTTTTCGTTTCTGATAATGATCTCGGGAGCATTCATCTCAAGGAAGTGCTTCAAACGGTTATTTCTGTTGATAACGCGTCTATAAAGCTCGTTGATATCGGAAGCTGCAAATCTACCACCGTCAAGCTGTACCATAGGACGGATGTCCGCAGGGAGAACGGGAAGATTTTCGAGGATCATCCACTCGGGACGGTTACCGGACTTTCTGAAAGCCTCAACGATCTCGAGTCTTTTTATAATTTTAACCTTTTTAGGGCCACTTGCTTCTGCAAGTCTTTCGCGAAGCTCTGCGGAAAGCTCGTCAAGATCGATCTCGGCAAGAAGCTCACGGATCGCCTCTGCGCCCATGCCTGCCTTGAATTCGCCTGCGTACTTTTCCATAGCGCTTCTGTATTCAGCATCTGTAAGAAGCTGTCTTTTTTCAAGGGGAGTGTTACCCGGATCGATAACAACGTATCTTGCAAAATAAAGCACTCTCTCAAGGAGTCTTGTAGACATATCAAGCATAGCGCCGATACGGGATGGGAGCGCCTTGAAGTACCAGATGTGGGAAACGGGAGCAGCAAGCTTAATGTGTCCCATTCTCTCACGTCTTACCTTCTTTGTCGTTACCTCAACGCCGCACTTGTCGCAGACCTTGCCCTTGAAACGAACTCTTTTATATTTACCGCAGAGACATTCCCAGTCCTTTGTTGGGCCAAAGATACGCTCGCAGAATAAGCCGTCGCGTTCAGCCTTAAGAGTACGGTAATTTATAGTTTCGGCCTTTGTAACCTCACCGTGTGACCAGGAAGCGATCATCTCGGGAGAAGCAAGACCTATTTTAATAGAATCAAAGTTATTTCTCATAAATCCTTATTACCCTCTCTTTTTAGTTTTCTTCGTCGTAGTCATCGTCCGAATCTTCGAACTCATATTCTTCGTCGAAGCCTAATTCATCATCAAGATCGGAATCATAATCTTCATCAGAGTAATCCTCGTCGTCAAGATCCTCCTCGTCATCAGCGCCCTCTGCTTCTGCATCAACGGAACGCTCTACCTCCTCGATATTGGAGTAAACAGGAGTATTTTCTTCTACGCCGAGACCTGAAATATCAACCTCGCATCCTTCCTCGTCAAGAACCTTAACGTCAAGGCAGAGAGCCTGAAGCTCCTTAACAAGAACCTTGAAGGATTCGGGAATACCGGGAGTTGGGATATTCTGTCCCTTAACGATTGCCTCGTAGGTCTTGGTTCTACCTGCGATATCGTCTGACTTAACCGTAAGGATCTCCTGAAGGGTGTAAGCCGCGCCGTATGCCTCGAGAGCCCAAACCTCCATCTCACCGAATCTCTGACCACCGAACTGAGCCTTACCGCCAAGAGGCTGCTGAGTTACGAGTGAGTAAGAACCGATGGAACGTGCGTGCATCTTATCGTCAACGAGGTGGTGGAGCTTGAGGTAATACATGATACCAACTGTTACGGGGTTATCAAACATATCACCTGTTCTACCGTCGTAGAGGTTAACCTTACCGTCGATAACGCGGAGAGTTTCATGCTGCATGAGAGCGCGGAGCTTTTCGTCATCGTCAACGATAGCCTGATCAACTCTCTGAAGATCCTTCTTGCCGTCATCACGAACAACCTCCATGAATACCGCCTTACCTCTTACGCTTTCGCCGGGACGGATGTCACGAGTATATTTTGCCTCTCTGAGAAGCTCGAGAATGTCGGTTTCCTTTGCACCGTCGAAAACAGGAGTCATGATCTTGATTCCAAGCTTTCTACAAGCGATACCGAGATGCACCTCAAGCACCTGACCGATGTTCATACGGGAAGGTACGCCCAGAGGGTTAAGAACGATGTCAAGAGGAGTACCGTCTGCAAGGAACGGCATATCCTCGGGAGGAAGAATTCTGGAAACAACGCCCTTGTTACCGTGACGGCCCGCCATTTTATCACCAACAGAGATCTTTCTCTTCTGTGCAACGTAAACGTGAACCACCTTATTAACGCCGGGGCCAAGCTCGTCGGAGTTGGATCTGTCGTAAACCTTAACGTCAACAACAACACCGTATTCTCCATGACGCATCTTGAGGGAGGAATCCTTAACCTCTCTTGCCTTTTCACCGAAGATCGCGCGAAGAAGGCGCTCCTCGGGAGTAAGCTCTGTTTCACCCTTAGGAGTAACCATACCAACAAGAATATCGCCGGGGCGAACCTCTGTACCAACTCTGATAATACCGTTGTGGTCAAGGTTCTTGAGCGCATCCTCACCAACGTTAGGAACTTCTCTTGTGATTTCCTGTGCGCCGAGCTTGGTATCTCTTGCTTCCTTGGTGAACTTTTCAATATGGATCGAGGTATACATATCTTCTCTTACGAGCTTTTCGTTAAGAAGAACCGCGTCCTCGTAGTTATAACCTTCCCATGTCATGAAGCCGATAAGGGCGTTCTTACCAAGGGAGATCTCACCGTTTGATGTAGCGGGACCGTCTGCAATAACCTGTCCCTTTGTAATTCTGTCGCCAACGTCAACGAGAGGACGCTGGTTTACGCAAGTGCCCTGGTTGGAGCGCGTGAACTTGTTAAGGTGGTAGGTATACTTCATACCGGAGTCGGTGCGAACAACGATCTCGGAGCCGCCAACTCTCTCAACGATAGCATCTTCCTTTGCAACAACTGCTACGCCGGAGTCAACTGCCGCTTTGTATTCCATACCTGTGGCAACGATGGGAGAGTCGGTGATCATAAGAGGAACTGCCTGCTTCTGCATGTTAGATCCCATGAGCGCACGAGTGTTGTCGTCGTTCTCAAGGAATGGAATACAGCCTGCAGCAACCGAAACTGCCATCTGTGGGCAAGCGTCCATAAGGTCAACCTCTGTGGGAGTAACCTCAATGAACTCTGTATTGTATCTGGAGATAACCTTGGCATTAACGAAGTAGCCGTTCTCATCAAGCTTCTCGTTTGCCTGTGCAACTATATGGTTATCCTCTTCATCTGCTGTAAGGTAAACAACCTCGTCGGTAACTCTACCTGTTGTCTTGTCAACAATTCTGTAAGGAGCCTTAAGGAAGCCGTACTCACTGATCTTTGCATAGGATGCAAGGTAGGAGATAAGACCGATGTTAGGACCTTCGGGAGTTTCTACGGGACAAATTCTTCCGTAGTGAGTATAGTGAACGTCACGAACCTCGAAGGATGCTCTGTCACGGGAAATACCGCCGGGACCGAGAGCGGAAAGTCTTCTCTTATGAGTAAGCTCTGCCAATGGGTTGTTCTGATCCATGAACTGGGAAAGGGGAGATGATCCGAAGAACTCGCGGATAGCGGTAGCTACGGGACGGGTGTTGATAAGCGCCTCGGGACGGAGGTCCTCGCTATCGTGAACCGACATTCTCTCCTTGATGTTTCTGTCCATTTTGGACATACCTATTCTCATCTGGTTCTGAAGAAGCTCACCTACGCAGCGAAGACGTCTGTTACCAAGGTGGTCGATGTCGTCTGTGCAGCCAACTCCGTGTGTAAGACAGATGAGGTAGTTGATGGATGCGAATATATCTTCTTTTGTAATGTGCTTGGGAGCGAGCTCTGTGATTCTCTCTTTAACTGTTCTCTTGATGAACGCAACCTTGGAGTCGCCTGCGAGGCCGTTTTCATCAGCAGCCGCAACGATCTCTTTAAGGATAGAGAATCTAACCTTTTCACCGGCCTTGACACCACTGTCAGAAAGGTCATAGCCGAGGTAAAGCTCAGGGCGAATGGTATTGTTGGAGAATACCTTAACAGGTCTGCCTGTTTCAAGTCTGATTGTAACCTCATTTACGAGGCTGTCTTCGATAGCGTGAGCAAGAGGACGGTCGATCTTCTGTCCTTCCTCTGCAACGATCTCACCTGTGAGGGGGTTGACTACTGTCTGGTCAAGCTCAAAGCCCTCGATACGGTTTGCAAGAGAAACCTTCTTGTTGTACTTATATCTACCAACTGGAGCAAGGTCATATCTCTTAGGATCGAAGAACATATTGTTTACGAGGATCTCTGCACTTTCAACGTGTGGAGGCTCGCCGGGACGAAGCTTCTTGTAGATCTCTTTGAGAGCCTCATCACGATAAGAGGAGTTGTTTTCAAGAGCAAGAGCGTTACACTCATCTTTGATGAGAGTAGCCTTAAGAAGCTCCTCCTGACCGAACATCTCCATAATAGCGTCGTCAGAATCTCTGCCCTCCTCGCAAAGTGCGCGGATAAGTATGGTGATAGGAAGCTTGCGATTCTTATCTATTTTTACGTAGAAAACACCTGCAGAGTCCTGCTCGTACTCAAGCCAAGCACCTCTGTAGGGAATAACCGTTGCGGAATAGTTATGCTTACCCTGTTTATCAACCTCGTCACCGTAGTACATACCGGGTGAACGAACGAGCTGGGAAACAATAACTCTCTCAGCACCGTTGATAACGAAGGTACCGTTATCGGTCATAAGTGGGAAATCACCGAGGAATATCTCGGAATTTTTGATCTCACCTGTAGATTTATCAATAAGACGAACACCCACCTTCATGTGCGCATCGTAAGTTACCGAACGGTCCTTGCACTCCTCAACAGAATAGCGAGGGTTAGGATCGATAGAATAATCGGTAAATTCGATAGAAAGATTGCCCGTATAGTCAACGATAGGAGAAACGTCACGAAGAACCTCGTTAAGACCCTCCTTCAAAAACCATTCGTATGAATCCTTCTGTACCTCGATGAGGTTCGGCATTTCCGTTGCCGCTTCGATCTTTGAAAAGCTCTGTCTGACAGTTGTACCGAGCTTTCTTGATTTAAGCATCATAAATAGAATCACTCCGTTCCTGAATTTTTACAAAATGGCGATAAGCCTTGCGAAAAATGTCTGTTTATGCAATTTTCACAAAAATTCCCCCTGTTTTTTGGTAAATCTGCTATCGCGTACGCGAAAAAAGCGCAAAATACCCCCAAAGGAAAAATATATTATAATGCGATTGTAAATTATACCACTTTAATATCAATTTGTCAAGTACTTTTTTGAATTTTTTTCAATTTTTTTTATTTAATTCTGTTTTTTATCATTACTTTTCTCAACGCAAGATCAACCGTTTTCTGGAAAATACAAGGCAGAAAAAAGAGAGCCTACCCGCGGTAAGCTCTCCGTGCTATAATATATATGTAAGCATTTTTCGGACTTTCTGCCCTGATTTAACCCAAAAGTGCCTTCTTCAATCTGTTCATTCCGTCGATCACGTTAGCTCTTTGAGTAGCAAGATTTATACGCAAAAAGCGCTTTCCGGGCTCACCGTAAGCTGCGCCTGCAGAGAGATAAAGCCCCGTTTTCTCAAAGATCTCCTCCTTGAGCTCTATGGAATCATCAGTAAATGCAGTGGCATCCACCCACATAAGATAGGTTGCCTCGCCGCGGATGACCTTAAGTCCGGGGATGTTTTTTTCAATGAAATCGTAACAGTATTTTTTGTTTTCCCAAACGTATCTGCGAAGCTCGGAAAGCCAATCGTCGCACTCGTTATATGCCGCAATGGAAGCGGAGATAGCAAAGGCATTTGGCTCGCCAACCTCGTCTGTATTTATACCTCTCCAAACCTTATGGCGAAGGGCGCTATCATTCACTACCGCCAACGCTGCACCGATACCCGCAAGGTTAAATGCCTTCGAGGCAGAAAGACAAGTAATAGAATTTTTGTAGCAATCCTCACTAACGGAGGCAAAGGGAATACAGGTCGTGCCGGGATCTGTGAGAGGAAAATGGATCTCGTCGGAAATGACTCTGACTCCGTGCTTTACAGCAAGTCTTCCGATCTCGTAAAGCTCCTCGCGTGACCAGATCTTTCCTATGGGATTATGAGGGTTACAAAGTATCATGAGAGTGGTTTGAGGATCACTCATTTTTTCTTCAAGATCTGCAAAATCGATGTGATATTCACCGTTCTCATAAACCAAATCGGAAGAAAGAACTACTCTGCCGCTATTGAGGATGGAATTGTAAAAAACGTTATAGACAGGCGCTTGGATAAGCACCTTTTCAGCAGGGGTGGTAAGCTTTCTGACGCAAGAGGAGATGATAGCAACGACGCCTGTGGAAAACACCATATTTTCGGGATCATGGCGATAGCCTGTCAGCCTCTCGAAAAAGCCGGATGCAGCCTCGTAATATTCCGCTGTGACATCAGAGTAACCGAAGATGCCGTGAGCCGCTCTTTCCTCAATGGCACGTCTTATAGGCGGCGCACATTCAAAGTCCATATCAGCCACCCACATAGGGAGCGCCCCCTCGGGAAGATCCCATTTAACTGTGCCAAATTTTCTGCGATCAGTCAATTTATCAAAATCGTATTTTTTCATAAAAACCTCTAATTTTGTCTAGTTTGATTTACATTTTTGCCGTTATTTCAGAACAAGATCTTTTCTTCATCAACCGTGATTTTCGTCTTACTTGGGTCAATCATATCACGGTCAAGGATGATCTCACCAATGCTTTGCGCATGGATCTTTCCCGAGATCGGGTTCTTTACGCTGATGATTGGAGATGTGATCTCGGCATCGACAACGGACAGCTCAAAGCACAGATCTGTGTTCAGAAGCTTGCAATTTACCATCTTGATATTTTCCATGTAGCACATACCCTGATTCGAGTCTATCGTGCAATTTACGAAGGTGAGATTTTTTGAGTTCCAGCCTAGGTATTCGCCGATGATCAAAGAGTCATAAACCACAACGTTTTCCGTGTTCCAGAAGGAATCCTTTGAGAGCATTTTCGCATTGCGGATCTCAATATTTTTCGCACCGTCAAAGGCATAGTTACCGTCGAGAACGAAATTCTCACACTTGATATTTTCAGCATTCATGGCGAAATAGTCACCCTTTGCAACCACGTCGGTCAAGGTGATATTTTTGCAGGTCCAGAGTGTTTCCTGGGCATTGGGTAGCTGACAGTTTTTCAGGGTAATATCCGAGGATCTGCGGAAGGTTTTAGGAGCTTCGATAACGCAGCTTGTCATCTCGATTCCGTGGGTATACCAAATTCCCGATCTGGCAGTATCAAGTAGAGTGCTCCCATTCGCCTTTATGTTTTTGCAATACCAAAGGGGATACTTCCACTTAAAAATTCCGCCCTCAAGTAAAATATCCGACGATTCCTTAAGCGGAGATTCTCCATTAGCAAAGGTCGCTTCCACCAAGTGAAGATCATGGGAGTTATACAGCGCTCGCTCCCCCTCGTAATATCCATATTCAAGCTTTTTCATTTTTATCCCCCTTCGCGCCGATGTGGCAGCAAACGTTCTATGATAAATCATCATTCAGGCTGCAAAAACCGCTAAAATGACAACTATAGTTTTCTATTTACGCTTTTTAGAATGATTATCTCACAATGCATTTTTATATCGTCACAATTTTCGGGTTGCTATTTTTTGGTGGGAATCTCCACAAAGCCAACGTCTGCTCCCGCAGAGATCATATGGCATCGAAGCTCCACCCCCACACTTGATAGAGCATGGGCAACTATGGCAGTTGCATACACGTCATTTTGCGAGCTTACGGAAATTCCACAGGGATGATTATGAGCCAAAACTGCGGACTTTGCCTTCATGCGACTTGCTGCCTCAATAGCCTTTCTCGGCACGATCTCCGAGGCACTTACCGTTCCCTCCGACATCTTCGAAAGCCCAAGATACTTTTCATCCTTATCAAAAAGCAAGATACAAACCTGCTCCACGCTCTGACCGAAAAAGTGCCATCTGACAAGATCCGAAACCCATTCGCCGTATTTCTTCCCTACGCGATATTTATCAGTAAATCTGCGGGAGTTTACCCCTGCAATGAGCTTCAGGCCAATGCTACCCGCACCGATGACGGCAGCTAGCTCGTCCATACTTCTCGAGAGAACTCCCTCAAGGGTATGGTACTGCATAATAAGACTGTCGGCAAGGCGAGGACATTCATCCTTTTTGGAAACAAAAAATCCAAGCATTTCGGCAAGATATTCCCTTTCCTTCATTTCCTTTTTTACAGGCAAGTTCATCTTACCGTTCTTCGGAACATTGCTTTTGAAGCAGATCACTCCAAACTCACATTGCAGCTCCTCAACTCCGCTGCCCTTTGCCATCTCACCTATTCGGGAATAGCCTCTGCCGCAAACAAGGTAGTGATCAAGCAACTCGATCCCACTGTGTCTGAAGCCCTCTGCAACCACCTTGTGGCTGAGAATATCGGAATGTGTAGGAAAAAGAGGACCAAAGGGGTGATTATGAGCAATAACCGCAGAGGACGCTCTGTTAGAGATCGCAAGATCCAAAAACGGTGCTGCATTAACGTTTCCCTTTCCATAATCGCAGAAATACACGTCGAAGGTGCCGATAGGTCGCATAGAGTTATCCAAAAGAAGGATAGCCACGCGATAATCATCGCATCCGTCAAAATAATCCACGAAGTACTCTCCTACCTCCTCGTAGCTCGACATAGGTGCAGCTCCCGACTTGTTTTTTTCGGACGAAACAACTTCAGGAAGTCTGCCGACGCTTACAAGGTATTCCGCCGCTGCAGATCCGATACCACTGACGCACTCCAGCTCATCTTTCGTAGCGGAAAGCACCCCGTCAAGACCGTCAAACTCAGCAAGAAGCCTTTTGGCAACGGGATTAGTATCCCGCACGGGAATTACAGAATAGAGGAGCATTTCAAGCAGCTCATAAGTATCAAAAATTTCCGAGCCGTAAACAGAGAGCTTTCTTCTCATTCTCTCGCGATGACCCATATGGATCTTTGAATCGGGAATCATATCCGCTTTGCTCCTTTCGATTTATTGTTTTTTTCGCTTTGCCGGTTACCGCCCCAATCTTAAAGAGCGAGCCGTTGTATCGATTTATATCAAATTATATCAGGTTATATCAAATTGTATCAGGTATAAAATGTTCAGTCAACTGTTTTCTCCGCGCGGAAGTCGCGTCTGTCACGTGCAAGGTCGGCAGAGATCTCACAGCTAAATCCTTCAGGCTTCTTCACCTCGAGCATATTGATCTTGATGCCCTGTGAGGAGAAGTTTTCTTCATACTCTGTGCGCACGTTGCCATCGTTATACTCCGATGCATGGAGGTCGCGAGTAACGATGGTGGGCACAAGCCCCATAGCCTCGATCTCCTCAAGAGAAAAATCGAAAAGGCCAACGTTATCAGTCTTGAAGCGAAGAACTCCACCATCACGAAGAAGATTCAGGTAAACTGAGAGATATCTTCTGTGAGTAAGGCGGCGCTTAGCATAGCCCTTTTTCGACCAAGGGTCGGAGAAATTTAAGAAGATCGCGTCAACAGTTCCCTCACCGAAGATCTTGGTAAGGTTGTCCGCTGTGTCAATTGTAAATTTAAGATTAGGGATACCGCCGGGGGTCTCCTTTGCACGCTCGGCAGCGATAACCACACAGTCGGTCACCCTCTCCATAGCGTAATAGCAAGCATCGGGATTTTTGGATGCCATACCGCAAGCGAAAGCTCCCTTACCCGCGCCTATTTCAAGAAATACCTTTTTATACTCACCGGAGAACTGCGCCGTCGGGTCTGCCATAGGCTCGCCCTGGTGGGAATAGAGGAAATCTGCGCAAAGCGAGAGGCGCTCATCCGAATGCTTTTTCTTTCTCATTCTCATAAGTCTTTATTTCCTTAAACGATTGTATTTGTCAAAAAATCCATGTTTTTGTAAATTTTAGTTGTCAAAAGCTCCGATTTTAGGTTTCATTTTTGCTGAACTCAGAAAGCTTCAGCTCGGGATTATCTTCCAGAACCCATCTTATTGCCCACTCGCTGGTGAAGATGAGAAGATCCTTTCCGCGGAAGTCCTTAACCCATTTTGTATCATGGGAGAGGCGCAGAGTTTTGGGATCAAGCCCCTCGTTATCTATCCAACGGATCTGCTGATAATTCATGTTTGTTCTGCGAAGATCGCAGCCGTATTCATTCTTCAGGCGGTATTCAAGCACCTCAAACTGAAGCACACCAACAACGCCCACAATAACCCTTTCAAGACCCGTATTAGGCTCAAAGAATATCTGGATAGCACCCTCTTGGGCGATCTGGTTCATACCCTTTGCAAACTGCTTACGCTTCATGGAATCCACCTGCTCTACCATTGCAAAATGCTCGGGCGCAAAGGTGGGGATGCCCTCAAATTTTACTTTCTTTCCCTTTTCACAAACAGTGTCGCCGATTGAGAAGATGCCGGGATCGAAAACGCCGATTATATCACCTGCATACGCCTCATCAATGACTGCTCTGTCAGACGCCATCATCTGCTGTGGCTGGGAAAGGCGGAAGGACTTATCTCCCTGAACGTGGTAGTAATCCTTGCCGCGCTCGAACTTTCCGGAGCATATTCTCATGAATGCAATTCTATCTCTGTGTGCTTTATTCATGTTTGCCTGAATCTTAAAGACAAAGGCAGAGAAATTATCGTCAAAGGGATCAATAATATCCCCCTCTGCAACTCTTGGAAGAGGTGAGGTAGTCATCTTCAAGAAATGCTCAAGGAAGGGCTCGATGCCGAAGTTATTAAGAGCAGATCCAAAGAATACAGGAGAGAGCTTTCCATGTCTTACAGCGTCAAGATCAAAGTCAAAGCAAGCGCCGTCAAGAAGCTCAACCTGCTCTACAAGTGTTTCTCTCTGACGTTCACCGATAAGCTGATCAAGCTTTTCAAGATCGGTAATATCACAGTCAATACCATGGATTCTGTCACGTCCTCTGTGGGAATCACCGAAAGAAAGGATGCTATGACGCTCTCTATCGTAAACGCCCTTGAAGCTCTGACCGCAGCCGATGGGCCAGTTCATGGGATAAGTTCCAATGCCGAACTCCTTTTCAAGCTCGTCTAGAAGATCAAAGGGATCTCTCGCTTCGCGGTCCATTTTATTTATAAACGTAAAGATCGGAATATCGCGCATAGCACAAACCTTAAAGAGCTTTCTTGTCTGTGGCTCAATACCCTTTGCCGCGTCGATAACCATAACCGCAGAGTCAGCCGCCATGAGAGTACGGTACGTATCCTCGGAGAAATCCTGGTGACCGGGAGTATCAAGGATATTTATGCAATATCCGTCATATTCAAACTGAAGCACAGATGAGGTGATGGAAATACCTCTCTGCTTTTCGAGATCCATCCAGTCGGAAACCGCGCGCTTATCATTTTGTTTGCCCTTAACCGAGCCTGCGGACTGGATCGCGCCACCGTAGAGAAGAAATTTCTCTGTTAGAGTGGTCTTACCTGCGTCAGGGTGAGATATTATGGCGAATGTTCTTCGTCTGTTAATTTCGTTCGCAATGGACATAATTTTACCTTTCATTTGGAAGCATTTGCAAAAAAGCGTATGATCTATTCTCACTTTTCGCATACTTCCCCATTATAATTTTAACTTACATATTTTAGCATATTTAATATATTTTGTCAAGAGGAATTGTAATTATAGACGAAAACCGAAAAGTTCCGATAAAAAATCCCCCCGAAAAAGTCCGGGGAGAAAATGAAATTTATATATTGAATTTTTGTAAAAAACAAAGACTATGATGGTAAAACGCTGTGAATTATTGGTAGTTTTTATAGATTTTCTCCGAGATTGAAATAATCTTCAAGAAATCTTGCCACACCGTCCTCATCGTTTGTATACTGAGAAACCGTTATGCCCTTTGCATCTTTTTGGATCTGCTCTGTCGCATTTTTCATCAACACGCCTACCCCTGCCTCATAAAGCATCCGCAAATCGCCAACGTCATCACCAAAGGCGATAATATCATCCGGATCTTTACATAAAATCTCTGCAAGCTTTCGATTTCCATAGGCTTTGGTCACGCCTCGCCTAGTGAATCTACAAAAAGGGCCACCAAAATATGACATGAAATCAAGATCGTACTTATCCGCAATAGGCAGAAGACGCTCCGGATCATTTGAAAAGGCAATGATCTTATATGCACCTGTGGGAAACTCACAGCTTTTGAAGTCGAAAAACTTCACGTCGGGAGCATTATAGTCCTCGTTTGCAGAGTAAAACCAATCTGACTGCATAGAAAAGCGGTCGGTAACAGCGAAAAGATCTGAAACTATGGCATTGCAAACGTCCTTTTCTATCATTTTCTCAAAAATCGTGTTGCCATCCTTGTCCGTAATATGCGCACCTCCGTTGTAGATCCCATAGTCAGGTCTTACAAGGTCAAATATCTTCTCCGAGCGCATTTTGCTTCTGGCAGTATTGAACACCAAAAGATTCCCCCCTGCCCGAACTCTCTCAAGAATTGCAAGGGTGTAATCGCTGACAGCGCCCTCACAGTTAAGCAACGTATCGTCAAGATCAAAAATAATTAGCTTTCCACTCATATGAATCTTACCTCCGCCCTTTTATATTATTTTACCACAAACAGAACATTTTTTCAACGATTTGTAAAAAATACAGCTCCAAAACTTGAAATATGCGCGATAATATGATAAAATGAAGAAAAAGCAAAAAAGGAGAAATCTATGGCTATCAGAATTTATGCAAAAGCCGCAGAGGATGACTACGACCCCGGCTGCAGTAAGTTTTTTGGCGCACCGACTCTGCCATCACAATGGATGAGCGACTTTTCAGACACTACCATGTTCTTCTGCCAGATAAGGCTCTCTGATATAGCAGATCTAGACACACATAACCGTCTTCCGCACCACGGCTATCTATACGTATTTTTCGACACCGAGGGGGGCGACTACGATCTTTCTCCCATCGTGAAATACTACGACGGAGATCCTGACTGCATAGTAGACGATTTTAACGAATCCGTGCCGGACTACGAGCACCTAACAAAAGATTACCCCATGGAGTTTTCCCTTTGTGACGACACGCAAACCTGCACAAGGCTCTTTGGTGAGCCGGACGATTATAACTACGAGGATGCGCCTCCAAAGCTGCTTTTGCAGTACGATCCTCTGGACACAGACATTGGATTTCTCTCTCATATTGACGGCTTTCTCTATCTGTTTTTCGGAGAAGATGAAAGCGATTTTTCCTCCGTCACTGCAATGGAAGAATATTCATAAGCAACTACACAAAAAGTTATATTCTCGCAAATAACAGCAAATTTGTAATCTTTAATTTACATTTTTGTCCAATTTTGCCACAAAAAACCTCTCGACACTTATTTTTAGTCGGGAGGTTTTTGTTGTGTTTTGTTTTTATGATAGAGGTTGCTAGATAACGCTTTGCTTAAAGATTACTCGCCCACCTTGCATTGCCAGAACAGTCTATCACTGCATCTCATCAAGCTTTTCGATCATATGCTCCAGCAGCACCTTTTCATCACCGGAGAGGCTAAGGTTATTTTCCTTAAGCACCTTTTTGATGGTTTCATTGCGCTTGTATTCCTCGGACTGCTCGCGGAGCTTTGCCTGCTCTGCTCTCTGCTTTTCTCTGGCGCCGATCTCCTCAATAACGCGCTTCATGTAATTGAAGATAGTGCTGTTTTCCGTATATTTTGCAGGGGCGAAAAAGCTGAGTCTATCATCATTGAAAAGACCGAGCACCTTCTTTTTATTTCTGCTCTTGGGATCGTAAACGCCGATGGAATATCCGCCTCTATCCTTAACAAGCTGCATACAGGGAATGTCTGTGGCAGAGTCGCCAATGTACACGATATTTCTATAAGGAACGCTGTATTTAGACTTTGGCATATTGTCGTTCACACGCTCGTCGTACTCCTCGAGAATACCCTTTGCAATTCGGAAAATGAACTGGGTTTTCGTGGTGTAGTTAACCACCTGCGCTGGCCATTCTGCAATTCCGTCTGCAGAATACATATAGGAGGATGCGTAGATACGCTTGAAATACTTGGCAATCTCACTGCCCTCAATGATCTCCTTGAGCCCGGATGAGATTATGTAATGCTCAACCTCAATGCCGTTCTTCTCTGCGTATGCATTTACGTTTTCAAACCAATCAATAACGCCGTCATAGAGCTTAACGTCCTTGCCGATCTCCTTGAAATACTCGCGGCGAATGGATTTGCCCTTAAATTTCGAGTACTTGATAAGCTCGTACATCCAAGCAAGATTTTTATCCATTAAGTTGTCTACTGCAAGCTCGTCTGATTCATGCCAGAATTCCCCCGCGTCAATTCCAAACGAGGGGATCAAGGTAAAGGTCTGCATATCATCGGGAGAAAGGGTGCGGTCAAAGTCGTAGCAAATAGCCATCTTTGGCTTTTGCTCAAAACTTATAGTTTCCTGCATATTAACGTCTTCAATCTTTTTCATAGAGTTTCCTCCAAATATACTTTTCTTTTATTATACCATATTTTTACATAAAATGCAATACGTTTTATCAAAAATGTAACTATTTTTTTACAATTTGCATACTATTATATACTTTTTTGACGGTTTTCAGCGCTTTTCCGGCAAAATGGATTTTGTTTGCGTGATAACATAAACGTACAACTATCTGGAAATTTCATCGAATGCGAGAAAACAAACTGTCGAAAAAGAAACTATGCAAAGCTTAAAATATATTAAAAATTCAGAATTTTGGTAAAACAACTTGAAAATTGCGGTGATTTCTGTTAAAATATAATGGGGTATGAGTGCGAGATTTTTCATTATTATTTGTATTTTCCCCAAAGTGGCAAGGGCGCTTTCAGTTTTCTGATATTCCCCACCACTTTTCACGCTGATATTTTATTTGAAAGGACACCCAAAAAATGTTCGAAAAAATTATAGAAAAAATCGAAAAAGCAAACACTATCATTATCCACCGTCACACAAAGCCTGACGGAGATGCTCTCGGCTCACAGATAGGACTTTACGAACTCTTGCGCGAAAATTATCCGAAGAAAAATCTCTATAAGGTTGGTGACGAAGCAGGGAGATACGCCTTTATGGATGGATCCACCATGGATCTTATCGACGACGGACTTTATAAGAATGCCCTTGCCATCGTACTTGACACCTCGGCAAAGCACCTTATCTCCGACACGCGCTATGAAACAGCGCAGGACACGGCAAGACTAGACCACCACATCTTCGTTGAAAAGATCTGCGACGTCGAGGTTACTGATACCTCCTACGAGAGCTGCTGCGGTCTTGTTACGGAGCTTGCGATAGAGGCAGGCTGGAGAATCAACCCAAAGGCTGCAAAGGCGCTCTACACAGGCATGGTTACGGATTCCGGACGTTTCCGTTACGACTCCACCTCAGCTAACACCCACAGACTTGCATCAAAGCTTATGGAAACTCCCTTTGAAACCGGCAGCATTTACTTAAATCTCTATCAGGACGATTTCAAATTCATTAAGCTTCGCGCCCAGTTCGTTCTCAAAATACAGTTCGCCAAAAACGGAGTATCATATATTTACACCGACAAGGTAGAAGCTGATTCCTACGGCGTTGACACCTTCACCATCTCCCGCGGAATGGTTAACACCATGGGCGATATCAGAGGAATACACACCTGGGTAAACTTCACGGAAACCGATGAGGGAGTTCTCACAGAGATCCGCTCCAACAAATACAACATCAATCCCATTGCAGTAAAATACGGTGGCGGAGGCCATCAGAAAGCCAGCGGTGCTTGTCTTAAATCCCGCGAAGAAGCGATGAGCCTTTTAGCAGATCTCGAAGATCTCGAGGCATAATCTCCCGTTTTTGACAAGTTTATTTTACATTTATCCCTATTTTTGCAAACAATCGCAAGGAGAAAATATAATGACAAAAGAAATTACAAGACAGATTCTTGAGAAGATCAAGGAATATAATAGAATCATTCTCTTCCGCCACAAGCGTCCTGACGGCGATGCTGTCGGCTCTACTATGGGACTTGCAGAAATCCTGCGTACAACGTTCCCCGAAAAGGAAGTATACGTGCAAAACTGCGACTATGCAAAATACCTTGAATTCCTCGGTGGTGAGGGTGATATCATTCCTGACGAGCTTTATGCCGATGCTCTCGGTATCATCATGGACACTGCTACTCTTGAGCGTGTTTCTAACCAAAAGTACGCTCTCTGCCGCGAGCTTATCAAGATCGACCACCACATTCCCGTTCAGTCCTACGGTGCGATAGAGTGGGTTGAGGAGCTCCGCTCCTCTTGCTGCGAGATGGTAGCAGCATTCTACGATTGCAACCGCGACCAGCTTAAGATCAGCACCCGCGCAGCTACTTTCATCTACACCGGTATGGTTACAGACTCAGGACGCTTCCGTTTCCGCGACGTTTCAAGCGAAACCATGCGCCTGGCAGGTGAGATCTTATCCGTTGGAATCGACACCGAAACTATTTATGCCAACCTCTATCTCAAGGAGTTTGAAGACTTCAAATTCGAGGCATTTGCCCACAAGAAAATGAAGATCTCAAAGAACGGAGTTGCACATCTCTACGTTACCAAAGAGATCCAGGAAAAATGGGGCCTCTCAAACGAGCAGGCATCAAACTCCGTTGGTTTCATGGATTCCATCAAGGGCAGCCTCATCTGGATCGCATTTATCGACAATGCTGATGGCTCTATTAGAGTTCGTCTTCGTTCAAGATTTGTAACCGTCAGCGAGCTTGCAGAGCGCTATAACGGCGGCGGACACGCTTGTGCTGCCGGTGCTACTGTTTACTCTGCAAAAGAGATGAAACAGCTCTTGAAAGAAGCAGACACGCTCCTTGGCGAATATAAGGCTACACACGAGGGCTGGCTATGAGAATACTAATAACTAACGACGACGGATATTCTGCAGAGGGCATTCGCGCCCTTGCCCTATGGGCAAAAAAACTTGGCGAGGTTACGGTTATCGCACCAAAGGTTGAGCAAAGCGGCAAGAGCCACGCCATAGATTTCACTCGTCGTATAGAGATAAAAGAGGTGGATGAGATCCCCGGTGTTCGTACCGTATACGTTGACTCTACCCCGGCAGACTGTATAAGATATGCGATCCTCGGCGAGGGCAAGACCTACGATCTTGTGCTTTCCGGAATCAACCGCGGTGTTAATATGGGGGTTGATCTTGTGTACTCCGGCACCTGTGGCGCTATCTTCGAGGCTGGCAGACTCGGCCACAAGGGCATAGCCTTCTCCGCTTACTTCGATACCGATTTTGTAAGAGAGGCAAAAGAGCTTGACGCCATATGGGAGTTTATAGAGAAAAACGGACTCCTTGAGGAAAATGATCTTTATAACGTTAACGTTCCGAAGGCACCCAAAGGCATCAAGGTAACGAAGCAGGGCTCACCTTATTTCTCCGACGAATTCGTAAGAGTTGACGGTGATATGTTCGAGCAGCGCGGCCACAAGATTGATGATGAAATGCCAGATGATATGACCCGCGACACGGTTGCAACCGAGGCAGGATACATTAGTATCACTCCCCTTATGACAACCAGAACCAATACAAAAGTTTTTGAAAAATTCAAGAATCTATAAGATATAGAAAAATTAAAGGCGACCGAAATGGCCGCCTTTTTGTATGCAAAGATTTGCATTTTAGTATATATTTGCAAAATAATTACCTATCGGTATTTTCCCTCATGCATAGATCTTTTTGTCAATCACAAGGAAATAACCGTCAAAAATAACAAGGGTACTGACCTTTGTAAGATCCATTTTCACGCTTTCAACGTATGGCGTGGGATTATAATTTGTTTTGCTCGAGATTTTTCCTCCACCGGTAATATTACCGAACATTACTCCCCAGCCGCCCCAGTAATTCAAGTACTCCTGGAAATCGTTATAATGATTATATGTATAGAAAAGATACCTTTCATTAAAGTCTACGATCTGGTTTCCGTTAGTATCCTTTACGGTATAAACGATTCTGGCTGCGCCACGATCAATGCGAGAGCCATTATTATAAACTGCCGCAGAGTAGCTGGGATCGCAGTCAGTTCCCGTAGTTCCAACGTCCATCTCATAGTAAACCGTGCTGCCACCGCATCCACTGATGTCAGGAAGCTCCGGCTCATAAGGATATCTCGAAGTATCACCGGTGAACTTGGTGTGATTTACACGGAGATACTCGCCCCAAACGGAGCTTGTAGGCTTGGTCTTCTTACTTGCGGAATGGTTTGCAGGAATCTCTCCAAATGCAAATACGTGTGCGGCAACCTCCTCAAGCATTATGTAAGCACCGCCGCGATAAATAGTCATAACAGGCTTGCCGTAAGCGTCAACGACGGTATAAGAGTTGCCGTTCTCACCGTAGATGCCAACGTTGTTTCTGATGAGCTTTCCGTTATATGATGGCTGATACTGCGAGATTGTGGGAGCCTGATCCTGCTCACCGATATTGCCCGACATAAAGCCGTGGAGCGAACGGTAGTAAGCATCCCAATACCCGGTCGCAGGCTCATAATCTGCGTAAAACTCGGCCATGGTAACGCCTTCGTAGGGGTCGGTGTCAGGCTTGACCTCGGTTCCACCGCCGGGCGTATCTTCTGTTCCTACACCGGGATTTACATCTGTGCCACCATCGGGGGGCGTTTCTGTTCCGTCATCAGGCTTATTATCAGAGCTGTTTCCTCCGTTTGCCACCTCGAATATGTAGATCATTACCTGATCGTATAATTTTCCGTATCTCGCGGTCACGACTGTGAAACCTGCTTTTGTGGCATGAACAGTACCACCCGAAACCGTGGCGCAGTTCTCCGTGGCAGACCACTCTATATTTGCCGCAATGTTATCCGGTGCGTTGGTTTTAAGCTGAATAACGTCACCAACGTCCATCTGCAGTCGATCGTCACCTAAAATTTCCAGTTTTGTTATTGTTTCTATCTGCTCCCCGCCATCACCGGAGCCCCCACCCGGAATCAGGGTGGAAATATCAAACTCACAGCCAAGAAGCGCTGTGCAAAGCGAAACTATCAGCAAAATTGCTGCTAAAATTCTGTTAAAATTTTTCATATCCTAACCTTTCAAATATAAAGAGCATCTTTTTGCTCGGAAATGCACAAATTTTCACAATAACATTATACAACATAATGCGCCGGATTTCAATAGAAACATCATAAAATTTACAATTGTATATAAACTAATCAAAAAACGTCAAAAAGCACCTCCTCACCACAAAAGAAAAAACACCCACGGGTTGCCCCGTGGGTGGGAAATTAAATTAACAAGTTATCAATTTATTAGTTCCAAGAAATGTCCCAAAGAGAAACTCTATCCTTGTTGGATGTAGAAGCAGAAGGACAATTGTTGATAATTTCGATTACGAAATCGCCTGTTACAGTAGCGTCGAGAGTCCAAGTGAAGGTCTCAGCAGCAAACTTTGTAACTGATGTATCAACAAGCTGTGTTATAGCAACTACTTCGCCATTAACCTTAACGTTGATTGTAAGAGAAACACCATTGTTCTCAGAGAAGCAGTTGGTGTAGCTAAGAGTAAGAGAAGAGATGCTACCGGAAATTGTGGGAGATACGAGAGTACCTACTGCAGTTGTCTTACCGTTAAGAATGATCTGTGCAGATGTAGTATTGATACCGGACTGCTCATCAGAACGAGCGTTTGTTGCTGTCCAACCGGAAGCTGTCTTACGATCGGTATAAGCAGAATCAGTCTTTGTGGTATCCAAAGCTGTGAGAGTATCAAGGTCAACTACGTTACCAGCAACTGGAGGATCAACAGGATCTGTGGTATGACCTGCGCACTTTTCATTTGCTGTGCCTGTGCAATCCTCTGCTGTGCAAAGACCGCATGTAGCGCACTCTGTATGTGTATGAGAAGGAGCAGGAGTTGTGGTGTCTACATTATAGAACTGGCAGTAGAAGCCTGCATAGGAAACTGCGCAAGGACCTACTGTTGTGTATGTCTTGTCATTTCTTGTACCGAACCAGTAATCTGTGTCATTAACTACTGCGATGAGAGTCTTGCTTGTTGCATCGTATCTGTAAACGGTGGAAGCTGTTGCTTCGTATGCACCGTTAACGTGTGTACCGGAAACTACGCAGTTGATGTATGTCTTTGCACCGTCAACCATGCAGTAGAGGTAGTAACCACCTGTGGTCTCCTCGATGTATACGTGGAGAGCTTCTGCGTGGTTAGCAGTTGTTTCAAGGTAGTAACCGTTCATACCGCCCTTGAGGTAGTATGTGGTATTTTCCTTATTCTTCTGAACCATACCGAATGCGTAAGGTGTTCCTACAACGGGATCAACTACGCCTGCGGGATGAGAAACTTCGTGGCCCTGGCACTTGTCTGCGCAAGCAGATTCTGTGCAAGCTGCATCTGTGCACTTCTTACAAGTAGCGCAAACGCTTTCACAAACGTGCTCGGTAGGAGTATCTGTAGAAGCTACTATGTGATTAACAACAGTTGCGTTCTTGAGCTGAGGACTATTGTAAAGACCGATTACAGAGAGAACTGTAATAGTGTCACCAACAACGGGAGCGTTGCCGTTTGTAACCATTGCATCATATCTGTTGCCAGCTGCGTCGTAAAGACCGTAGATATACATCTTGTTGCCAGCTTCGTCTTCGATATAAAGGTTACCGTACTTAGCGTTTGCAACCTCAACAACCTTACCGGTGATGAGATACTTATCTTCTGTGGGATCACCCTTATCGGTGAGTCCGCCTGCGATTGTGTTAGCTTCAGGAATTGTAGTAGGAGTTGTGAAGGAAAGGATCCAACCGTTCTTAACCTGAGGTGTGCCATTGTACTGACCAACTATACCAAGGATAACAACGTAATCACCAGCTACGGGCTGAGCTGTGAGCTTGTCATATCTAACTTCACCGTCTGCACTGTATGTGCCGTAGATTGTAAGGATGTTACCAGCTGCATCAGTGATCTTCATGTTACCGTAAGTTGTGTTATAAACTTCGGTGATGATACCAGCAACGATGTACTTATCTGCTGTGTATGTGTTGTGCTCCATTGCAGAACCCATTGCGATGATGTCAGCAATAGGAGTAGCTTCCATAGAAAGCTTGATGGAGAATTCCTTTGTCTTTGTTACGTCGCCGCAAACAACGGTTGCTGTAACCTTAACTGTTGTAGAAGTTGTGGGAACTGTGAGAGTAAGCTTACCGTCAGCGATAGCTGCAAGATCTGCATTGTCAGAGGACCATGTGATTGTAACGTCTTCATAGTACTTACCAGCTGCTGCAAGTTCAACTACTGTGTCGGATGTAACTGTTGTCTCAAGAGCGAGAGCGTCAAGCTCTGCGTCAACCTTTTCTTCAGCTGTCTTTTCAACGAATGTAAGGTTGGTGAAGCAATCTGTGCTCATAGGAATGAGGTAAGGATTGCCGGAGTAAAGGATAAGGATACCGGTAACGTCAGCTGTATAACCGAAGTGATCAGCGTGAAGCTTATCGATAGCAGCCTTGTCAGCGTTTTCAGCTGTAGCTGTCTTTGCATCGAGAGTTGTTGGGAAATCGGTAACGTATGTTCTTACGTAAGATCTTGTACCGTCAGCCATATCGAAGTAGAGGTATTGGCTGGTGTCCTTCTCAAGATCCTGAGCACCGAGAACAACGCCCTTGATTGTAACTGCAAGACCTACGTACTCAGCGTAGTTAACTGTACCTGCATTTACAAGCTCTGTGATATCAACAGGATTAACTGTCTTGATAGTTTCGTCAACGATTGCGAATGTACCGCCCTTGATCTCCTGCATGCCGGAGTAAGGCTCAACAGGACCTGTAACGGAAACTGTCATACCAACCTTAACGCCTGCTTCAACAGGGTCCTGATCCATCTGGTATACATAGTAACCGCCCTTACCGCTTGCGTCTGCAAGGAAGAGGTGGTTTCTGGAGTTACCGAGAGACTTTGCGTTCATAGCAACAACGATACCTTCAACAAGTACAGTGTCACCCTTTTCTGCTGCCATATACTCGTCCCAAGAAAGAACGTTGTATACAGGAACTGTACGATCGAAAGTAACTGTAGCTGTGTCACCGTTACCAGCTGTGATAGTAGCGATAAGCTTGTATGCTACTTCTTCATCAGACTTTTCGTTAACGTTGATGCGGTAGTTACCGTTTTCGAGAGCTTCAACTGTTACCTTATCAGTATCAGTAGCCCATGTTACTGTATAAGCAACGCCTGCAACTCTAACCTGGCCAACTACTTCATAGTCTGCGCCTGTTACAGAGTTTTCGTTCTTATACATGTTCTTAAGGAAAGCTTCTGCTTTGTCAATGTGATACTCAACTTCGGGTTCGACGCCGCCGAGAAGGCCTTCAAGGAATTCACAGCCGGTGAATGCGGTGAGACACATTACAAGTGCTAAAATAAGAATTAGTAATTTTTTCATGATGACTCCTTTTTTATTTAAATTTTTTGGGTTCAAAAATTTGTTTTATTACTAGTTACATCATATGTTTTCTCAGTGAACTGTAACGTCACCAAGGGTTGTAACTCTGATCTGATATTCACCGTTGAAGCAATCAACAACGCCGTATACGTCGATGGTCTTGCCATTGAAGTATTCAGCAGTGATAAGATTGCCCTGGGAATCTTTAAGAACAGAGGTGCGAACAGAGATTGTTACGCCGTCTACCTCACAGGTAAGAGTCATAGCGCCATTCTGAGAGCTTTCTTCATTATCTGTGGTGTAAACCTTTTTAACAACAAGGTTCTTCATAGAAACGGTTGTACCAAGAGCAAGCTCTGCATAAGAGAATTCCTTGGATACTTCCTCGCCGTCCTCAATTACGATAACGTTAACTTTGCCGTGAACGAAAGTATCGGCATCAGTTTCAACGTAAGAGGGAGCGTTTCCTTCGCTGAGAAGCTTGGAGTTGTTAGGATCATCGGGCTTTCTGATATTGTAGAGAATGCCGGAGATCTGATAGGAGGCGCCTGCCTCGTAATACTGTACGGAGCCTACTACTCTTACCTCGTTACCGATGGAGAGGATCTCGAGTGCAAAGCCGTCAAGGTTAAAGCCAAAGTACATATAGAAACCATGGTACATACCTGTTTCTTCGTCGTAACTTTCGATGAAAGCACCGTTGTTGTACATTTTGGTAATAACGCCTTCAACTGCAACGTTAGCACCCTCGTAAGCCGCCGCGTTTGTTCTGAGCTCCTTCAAGGTAACGGGAATAGCCGTGCCTGTGAAGTAGTCAGGGTCTGCGTCCTTTGAGTTAATGTGGAGCGCAAGCTTCTTTGCCTGATCAATAGCCTTCATACAAGTATCACCGTAACGGTTGCTTGCAGACTTGTTGGCGATTGCAAGGCCTTCCTGAAGAAGCTCAATGTTGAGGTTGCGGTATTCTGCATCAGCAGAAGTCTTGTACCAAACCCAAACAAGGTATCTGTCACCTGTGGAGTCCACATTCCAGTTAGCGTCATCGGATTCGATAACGATGGAAACGGAATTTTCAAGCTTGGATCTTGTGAACTTGGATGCCGCCTTACCCCATTTTTCAATCTTACCGGTAGATTCGGGAGTATCAACGCCAAGGTATCTTGCCTTGAGGAAGCCTGCGGAAGCTACGCTGGTAGGAACCCAGAAATGGGTGGTGTCTCCGTCTATGTAAGTCTTAACGGACTCAACCTCGCACTTTGCAGACTCGGAGCTCCAATCGAGCTTAACCTGACCTGCATAGTCAACAGCCTTTGTACCGCCAAGACCGAGGCTTCCGAGAATATCCTCGCAAGAGGAAAGCACGGAAACCGCGATACAAAGCAGGAGAGCAATAGCTAATATTTTAGTTATTTTTCTCATATCAATCAAAATTTGATTTTTCAGTGTTTTTTGTTGTTTTTGTAAATTTAAGCTTACAAATTACTGCTTATATTCACATTCTCTAACAGCAGCCTCAAAGAGTCTCTTGATCTCTGCCATAGGATCTGCAACATTAGGATCGATTACAAGACAAGCCTGAAGAAGGATACCAACCTGGTCACGAGCGTCAGAAGAACCGTTGAAAGCAGGAGATACGTAGTAAGCGTCTGCCTGGTCAAGACAAACCTTTGCAGAGAGAGCTGCAATGTAGTCGCCGCCGTTTGCATTGTCAAGGAATCTCTTGTATGCAGGGTCTGTGTTTACGGACTTGATTACAGGAACGTAACCGGATGCGATGGAGAAGTCTGCCTGGAACTCTACGGAAGTGATGAGATACTTAACGAAGATCCAAGAAGCTCTTTCTTCAGCTGCAGAGTGTCCGTCGAAGATACAAACGGAAGGACCCTGAGAAATAACCTTAGGATTGTTGGGGTTAGCCTGAGGAATTGGAACGATGCCTACTTCGAAGGGATAAGTACCGTCGTCATTCTTTGTAGGTCTCTGGTGAGTTGCACCTGCAGAAGAACCGATAGACATATAAGACTTGGTTTCTTCCTTAGATGTGAACAAGCTGGATGTGTAAGAACCGAGGATTTCCTGAGTTGTTACGTAACCCTTAAGATACCACTCTCTGAACTCTGCGCAGAATGCACGGTTTTCAGCAGTATCGAAGAGGAAGTGATCGCCTGTAGCGGATGTGTAAGGTGTGCCGAGCTGCTCTGTCATGGTGATGAACCAGTTAGCCTCTGAGTCATATCCAAGAGGAATAGACTTGGGATCGAGCTCCTTGATTCTTGCGCAAAGTGTCTCAAGCTCATCCCAAGTTGTGGGAGGTGTAAGACCGTTTGCATCGAAGAATGTCTTGTTGTAGTAAAGAACTTCAGTAGACTTGGAGAAGGGCATTGTGTACATTTTGCCGTCACCGAACTGTCTACCTTCATCGTAGTATGCAGGAATGAAATCAGCGATCTGCTCTGCTGTGAGACCAAGGATCTCTGTAGAACCGTCAGCTCTTGTGATTTCTTCTGTGCTAGCGATGAATTCATCGAGAGTAAGAACTGCCATAGCGTCGTTGTAAAGAGCAACGTGGTCTGGATAGCAGTAAGCGATGTTGGGCTGGTCGCCTGCAACAAGCTGTGTCTTGATCTGATCACGAACGTCGTCGTAGCTACCTACCTGCTCGTGCTCGATGATGATGTCGGGGTAAAGCTCATTGAACTTCTCGATATGGAGGTCGAGCTTTGTTCTGAGGTTTTCGCCCATTGTGTGGTAGAATTTGATAGTCACTTTTCCATCTTCTTCGCCGCCAAGGAGGCCACCGAGAAGACCGTCACATGCTGTTAATGCAAAGATGTTGAACACCATAACAACAAGTAACAGGAGAGATACCAGTACCTTTTTCATTGTTTTTTCCATCCTTTCAATAATGAAAATTTTATTGTTAAAGATTTTATTAAAAAATCAATTAACCCTTAATACCGCTTCTGGATACACCCTTCATGATGTACTTTCTGAAGAACAGGAATACAAGGAAGAGGGGTATAGAAACGAGTGCAACTGCCGCCATCTGTACGGGGTAGTCAGTTTCCATTGTGTTTGCGTTTGTGAACGCGTTACGAAGACCGTTTGTAATCATACGCATCTCGGGAGCGTTTGCAACAAGACGAGGCCATACGTAAGAGTTCCATGCGCCCATCATCTTAAGAATTGTGATAGAGATAAGAGTTGGGAACGCGAGAGGAATCATTACCTTCCAGAGGTACTTAAGGTCGGTAGTACCGTCAACCTTTGCAGCGAGATAAAGCTCGTTGGGGATCTGGAGGAAGTTCTGCTTTAAGAGATAAATGTAGAACACACTTACGAGGAACGGAACGATAAGAACCGTGTAGGTGTTAGACCAGTTACCAAGCTTTACAAGCAGTGGAATACCAAGCTGCGCACCGAGTCTTGCAAGACCGAGGAAGTTTTTAACAGTCTGATAGTTAGTAATCGTGAAGAGCTCGCCGGGGATCATCATTGTAGCAAGGAGCAATGCAAAGAAAGTATCTCTTCCCTTGAACTCAAGTCTTGCAAACGCAAATGCGGAAAGCACTGTGATTACGAGAGAAAGGAGTGTTGAAACTACACCAACGATCATGGTGTTCTGGAAGAGCTGCCAGAGGTTAGCGGTTTCAAACGCCTTACGGTAGTTTTCCCAATGAATTTCCTGTGGGAAAAGGGTGGGAACGGAGAGCTTATACTCTGCCAGGGATTTGAGGGATGAAATAACCATCCAATAGAATGGGAAGAGGACGATGATAGCCATGACGCCGAGGAAAAGGTATACCAAGATCTTGGAGATCACTTTCATAACCTTCTGTCTCTTTTTCACCTGTTCCATGTCGCGCTCTTTCATGGTTACTATTTTGGAGGTGTTGTTCTTAACTTTTGCCATTTTCATTTACCTCCTATTAATAGTAAGTGGTTCTCTTGCTTATAGCAAGATTGATCTTTGTAATAACGAAAATAATAGCGAACAGGATGAGAGCCGCCGCAGAAGCACGACCTTCCTGGTTGCCGAGAGCATCGTAGATGAATCCTACCATAGTATTAAGCGCACCCTTGTTACCTGGAGGGCCCATACCGTCGCCGAAGATACCTACGATGCTGGAGTATTCCTTAAATCCACCGATAAATCCTGTGATAACTACATAAGTGATCATGGGAGAGAGGAGTGGAACTGTAATCTTTGTGAATACTCTGATCTTAGGAGTACTGTCGATCTTTGCAGCTTCGTAATACTGCTTGTTTACGCTCTGAAGACCGCCAAGAAGAATAAGGATCTTGAAAGGAAGAGCGTTCCAAACGATGTATACAACCATTACAACGATGTTAGCCCAATATTCAGAGCCGGCGTTGATCCAGTTGATATAATCAAATCCGAAGAATTCAAGAACGTTGTTAACAATACCCTTTGTCTGGATAATTTCATTACTTGTACCAAGGAAGCTTCCTACGATATTGAACATTGCTGCAAATACCATACCGATGGCGATGGAGTTTGTAACGTAAGGCAGGAAGAATATGGTCTGAAGGAATCTGTTAAGGAACTTAATAGAATTTAAGCAAACCGCGATAACCAATGCAAGGATCGTAGAGATCGGAACCGTAAGGAAGCAAAGGAGAACGGTGTTCTGTAAACAAAGCAAGAATTTTTCGTACTGAATAACTTCGATGAAGTTGCCAATACCTATCTCGAAAGTCGTACCACCGAGAGCCGCCATGGTTCTGTATCCCTCAAGGAAAGCCATACGAACAGTGTTAACGATAGGCCAACCTGTGAAGATAAGAAGCAGGACGATGGTGGGAGCGAGGTATAGCCAGCCCTTCCATCTGTCAAATTTTTTCAAACTCATAGTAATACCTCGCTAAATCAAATTCTCAATTCGGTTTCAGCGTCGAAGAGGAATACCTTGTGAGGCTTAAGAGCAAATCTAACGTGCTCTGCCTTAACGTCGATCTTGTAATCAGCATCAACGATAGCACGGCATACTGCAGAGGTCTGAGCATCGTGGTAGCAAACAATAGAAACGTCACGTCCCATTACCTCAACGTTAGAAAGCTTGCATGCGAGTGGTCCGTTCGCATCAGGAATGAAGCCCTCGGGACGGATACCAACGATAACCTTTCTGTCGGAAGCGCCCTGAACGTTAAGAACAGCATCGTGACCGATGTAGAGCTTTCCGCCCTTGATCTCACCGTTAAATACGTTGATTGGAGGAGTTCCAAGGAACTTAGCAACGAAGAGATTCTTGGGGTTATCGTAAATTTCCTGAGGTGCGCCTGTCTGCTGAACAACACCGTCTCTCATAACTACGATCATATCGGAGATGGACATAGCCTCTTCCTGGTCGTGAGTTACAAAGATTGTAGTAATGCCGGTTTCCTTCTGAATTCTTCTGATCTCTTCACGAGTCTGAAGACGAAGGCGAGCGTCAAGGTTTGAGAGAGGCTCGTCAAGAAGAAGAACTCTGGGCATCTTTACGAGAGCACGTGCAATAGCAACTCTCTGCTGCTGACCACCGGAAAGTTCGCTGGGCTTTCTCTCCATAAGGCCATCGATCTGTACAAGCTTTGCAGCCTCGTAAGCTCTCTGCAACATATCCTTCTTGGACATTTTGTCCTCGCCGGAAAGGTTCTGCAGTGGGAAGAGGATGTTCTGCTTAACAGTCATGTGAGGATAGAGAGCATAGTTCTGGAACACAAGGCCTACACCTCTGTTCTCAGGAGAAAGCTCTGTAACGTCTTCCTCACCAAAGAAGATTTTGCCCGATGAGGGCTGCTGGAGACCACTGATCATGTAGAGAGTGGTACTCTTTCCACAACCTGAAGGACCGAGAAGGCCTACAAGCTTGCCGTCAGGAATAGTAAAAGTAAAGTTGTTAACTGCAACAACCTCTTCACCCTTCTTCTTAGAACGGCTTGGGAAAATTTTGGTTAGCTTTTGTAATTCGACTTTCATATAACCTCCGTGAAAGTTTATTTATTTGTTTTAAGTTATACTTAAAAATAATTTGCTCAAATAAGCTTGGGATTATTCCTCGTCGGCGAGAGGTGCATCGCCTTCCTCTGCATCATCCTGCTCGTCGTAATTTTCTTCGCTGTCATCATCCTGAAGGTCAGCGCCGCGATCTTCATGGTCGCGTGCATCAAGATCCTCCTCAGGAGCCGCGTATTCCCTGCTCTCTACCTCTTCTTTCTCCGTGTCAAACTTCTTGCCGGGCTCATCAATATCGATAGATCCGAGCTGAATGCCGCTATGACTGACAGATGAACCGGTATCGGGAGTAGGCTCTACGGGCTTCTCCACTCTGGAATAAACGCTGAACAGAGATTCAGCGACGTGAGAAAGAGTTCCAACAGTTTCTGTAGCGTGGGTAGCTTTATACTCAATGAGAGCTTCTTCATTTTCGAAGATAAGCTGGCTCTGGAAGTCAACACAAAGGGTGAGCGCCATCTTGTCGTGAATGAGATCGCTCATATTAGACTTGAAGAAAATAACCGCCTCTGCAATGATCAGTGCGCCGAGAACCGCGATAGCTAAAAGCACGAGATCAGGGCTGATAATTGAGAAGTAAACCGATAGCACAACAAGTACGGGAATCATGGTTTCTATGGTGAATTTGCCAAGTATAGTTCGCACCGCGAGCTGTAATGGACTGATTTTCACACCGTCGATCCTCATAAGAGCAACGCCAAAAATCTTCTTTCCGAAGGTCTGACCGTTACCAAATAAAAGAGGAACTACAAATTCCAGCACAAGATGACTGACAAGAATGCTGATGGTTATGTTCAAAATAGAAAGGGTAATAACCTCGGAATATAACTCCATAGCTACCTTGTCTTCTCTCAGGACTTCATTAGCTGCGTTGACCTGAGCCGTGTACCATTCTTCATATTTTGCATAATCTTCATTTAATTTCTTATCAATTTCTTCCGGCTTCAATGCAGTTCCGTACTCACTATTGAATTTATCATAAATGTATTCTTGGGTATAGCTTTTCGTAATTTCTTCAAACGCTTCACTTTTAGTGTCATAGCCAATAATGCCGCTGAAAAGGGAACCCACGCCTACGACCATAATAAAGAATATTATCACGTCGAAGAGGAAGGCAGATACTCTTTTACTAAAGGGGGCTTTCTGAATATCGTACATCTTATTTTCTCCTGAATCAGTTTTTAGAAATTAACGCAAGTCTTTCGGCAAGATACCAAAGAATACTTCTATTAATTATAACGCGCAAATCGCGCATAAAAATTTCTACATATATAATGTAACACATTTGTCGAAAAAAATCAAGGCAATTTTTTAATATTTTTGAGAATTTTTATTTTTTCTCATAAAACTAACGAAAAAAGAAGAAAATTTATGCAAAAATGTGTGAAATTTGACCTTTTCCGACCGAATAAACCTGTTACAGAACATTAAAGCATTCTTATTTCTTTAATTTTATGATATCACTCTTTGTATTTTGGGATCTTTGCAAAAATTTCAACCCTGTTTCCGGGATTTCAAGTTATCAAAAGGCAATGAAGAAGAAAACGGCAAAATTTTAGCCTCACTTCGTTCCCGTTCACCACTAGTCAAAAAATAGAAAGCAGCAGAGCGGTAGTCAAAGTGCAAAGAGCGAAACAAATTAACAGAGCTCTGCTTATCACATCGCAGAATATTCTAGTATTATACCCATAATTTGACTAGTATTATTTACATTTCCATAAGTTTTAGCCGTAAATATCAAAAAACAAAAAAACGCAAAGACAAAGCATTTATTTACAAAAAAGCAGCTCCCGGGATGAGCCCGGGAGCTGTAAAATATCAGATCAAAAGATCGGTTATTTCAATTATGGGTTGTAGAAATCAACCATCTTCTTAAGGCGCTCATACTTAGCCTTTGCAGTTTCTTCAGCCTGTGCGAAGAGCTTTTCTGCTCTCTCAGGGAAGGACTGTGCAAGACGAGTATAACGAGCCTCATTGTTGATGAATTCCTGATAGCTTGCGGAAGGTTCCTTGGAATCGAGAGTGAAGGGATTCTTGCCCTCTGCCTTAAGAGCAGGGTTGAATCTGAACATCTGCCAGTAACCAGCCTCAACAGCCTTCTTCATCTCAGCCTGGCAGTTAGCCATACCGCCCTTGATGGAGTGCATCTCACAAGGAGCGTAACCGATGATAAGGGAAGGACCGTGATAAGCCTCTGCCTCTGCGATTGCCTTAAGTGTCTGGTTCATGTCAGCACCCATAGCAACCTGTGCTACGTAAACGTAACCGTAGGACATAGCGATCTCTGCAAGATTCTTCTTGCCGATTGCCTTACCTGCAGCTGCGAACTGTGCAACCTGACCAATGTTGGAAGCCTTGGAAGCCTGACCACCTGTGTTGGAGTAAACCTCTGTGTCGAATACGAATACGTTTACGTCTTCACCGGAAGCAAGAACGTGGTCAAGACCGCCGAAGCCGATATCGTATGCCCAACCGTCACCACCGAAGATCCAAACTGCCTTCTTGGAGAGGTATTTCTTTTCAGCAAGGATAGCCTTTGCATCAGCGCAGCCCTTCTCTGCCCAGCCTTCAAGGAGAGCAACGAGTTCCTTGGTTGCAGCTTCGTTAGCCTTGCCATCATCTACTGTATTAAGGTAGTTATCGATAATTGCCTTGCAGTTGTCGCAAGGAGCGTTGAGCGCTCTTACCTTGTTGATGAGCTTCTCGCGGATGGTCTTCTGACCAATGAACATACCAAGACCGTGCTCTGCGTTATCCTCGAAGAGGGAGTTAGCCCAAGCAGGACCTCTGCCTGTTTCGCGGTTAACTGTGTAAGGAGTTGCAGGAGCGGAGCCACCCCAAATGGAGGAACAGCCTGTAGCGTTGGAAATGTACATTCTTTCACCGAAGAGCTGAGTTACAAGACGAGCGTAAGATGTTTCTGCACAACCTGCGCAAGAACCGGAGTACTCAAGGAGAGGCTGCTTGAACTGGCTGCCCTTGATGGAGAGACCGATAAGCTCTGTCTTTTCGGAAACATGTGCAACTGCATAGTCGTAAGCAGGCTGCTGATCGAGCTGAGTAGCGATAGGCTTCATCTCAAGAGCGTTGCCAAGCTTAGGATTGTTGTTAACAGGACAAGCCTTAACGCAGAGAGTACATCCCATACAATCGAGAGGAGATACTGCCATTGTGAACTTGTAGTTTGTCTTGATAACGGGCTTCGCTGTGAACTTGGAGTTTGCGGGAGCTGCTGCTGCCTCTTCCTCTGTCATAGCGAATGGACGGATACAAGCATGAGGACACACGAATGCACAGTTGTTACACTGTACGCAGTGCTCGGGATTCCACTGAGGAACGGAAACTGCTACACCGCGCTTTTCATATGCTGCAGCGCCCTGTGGGAAAGTACCGTCAACGTACTTCTGGAAGCTGGAAACTGTAAGGGAATCACCCTTCATACCAACAACGGGAACAACGATATCGTTAACGAAATCAACGAGGTCTGCTCTTGTGCCTGTAGCCTTGGTAGCAGGAGCGTCAACACCGGCGTTCTTCCAGGACTCAGGAACGGAAACGAGGTGGAGAGCATCCTTACCTGCATCGATAGCAGCATGGTTGAGATCAACGATAGCCTGACCCTTCTTAAGGTAGGACTTTGTAGCCATGTACTTCATGTAACCGATAGCTTCATCGATGGGAAGGATCTTCGCAAGGGTGAAGAATGCGGACTGAAGAACTGTATTTTTAACCTTAGCGTTACCAAGGTCGATAGCGAGTTTAGTAGCGTTAATTGTGTAGAAATGTACACCATTGTTTGCAATATAGGACTTAACGCTGTTGGGAAGATGAGCGTCAAGCTCTGCATCTGTCCACTGACAGTCAAGAAGGAATGTACCACCGGGCTTAACGTCAGAGATCATATCATACTTTGTAAGATAGGAGCTGTTGTGACAAGCAACGAAGTCAGCCTTATTGATGTAGTAGGTAGACTTGATGGGAGAATCTCCAAAACGAAGGTGAGAAATTGTGATACCACCGGTCTTCTTGGAGTCGTACTGGAAGTATGCCTGAATGTGCTTATCGGTATGGTCACCGATGATCTTGATGGAGTTCTTGTTAGCACCAACTGTACCGTCACCGCCGAGACCCCAGAACTTGCACTGGATCATATCGGTAGGAGCTGTATCAGGAGCGGGCTTTTCCTCGAGGGAGTGACCTGTAAGGTCGTCTACGATACCGATTGTGAAGTGGTTCTTCTTTGCGCCTGCCATGTTCTCGTAAACTGCGAAGATAGAAGCAGGAGTTGTATCCTTGGAACCAAGACCGTATCTACCGCCAAGAACCTTGAGAGCTCTTGTGCCAACCTCGCTGAGAGCAGCAACAACGTCCATGTAAAGAGGCTCGCCGAGAGAGCCGGGCTCTTTTGTTCTGTCAAGAACAGAGAGAACCTTACATGTTTCGGGAATAGCTTCAACAAATCTCTCTGCAACGAAAGGTCTGTAAAGTCTTACCTTGATAAGACCAACCTTTTCACCCTTAGCAAGAAGGTAATCGATAACTTCCTCTGCTGTATCACAAACGGAACCCATAGCAACGATAACTCTATCTGCATCGGGAGCGCCGTAGTAGTTGAAGAGCTTGTAGTTTGTACCGAGCTTAGCATTAACCTTTGCCATGTTCTCCTCAACGATTGCTGGAAGAGCGTCATAGTAGGGGTTGCAAGCTTCTCTGTGCTGGAAGAAGATGTCGCCGTTTTCTGCAGAGCCGCGAAGTGCGGGAGTTTCAGGGTTGATAGCTCTGTCACGATAAGCCTGAACAGCGTCCATATCAACCATTTCTGCAAGATCCTTATAATCCCAAGCAGCAACCTTCTGAATCTCGTGAGAAGTACGGAAGCCGTCGAAGAAGTTAAGGAAAGGTACTCTGCCCTGAATGGTGGAGAGGTGAGCTACTGCACCGAGGTCCATAACTTCCTGCGCATTTGTTTCTGCCATCATAGCATAACCGGTCTGGCGGCAAGCATAAACGTCAGAGTGATCACCGAAAATGTTAAGAGCGTGTGTAGCTACGCATCTTGCGGAAACGTGAATTACCGAAGGAAGAAGCTCACCTGCGATCTTATACATATTGGGGATCATAAGAAGAAGTCCCTGAGAAGCAGTATAAGTGGTGGTAAGAGCGCCGGAAGCAAGAGAACCGTGAACGGCACCTGCAGCGCCCGCCTCAGACTGCATTTCTACAACTTTAACGTTCTGACCGAAGATGTTCTTCGCAGGCTCGCCAAAGATGTTTTTGTCAGATGCAGACCAAGTGTCTGTAACCTCAGCCATAGGGCTGGAGGGAGTGATTGGGTAGATGGCAGCAACCTCTGTAAACGCATAAGAAACGTGCGCGGCAGCGGTGTTACCATCCATAGAAATCTTTTTTCTTTCTATCATGGGTTGTCCTCCATAAAAGTAGTATTTAAGTTAATTTATTTATTAATTAGATACGCCAAAAAGTATTTTATCACAAATTTCTGAAAAAGTAAATAGAATTTTTGTATTTTTTGTCTTTTTACGATCTTTTTGTTCAATCTGCACTATTTTCGGCTCTTGTTTTTGTAAGAAATGGAATAACGAGGAAGAGCGCAAGGGTTGCAATAGCGCCTACGAGGAAGATCTCGGGGGCAGGAATATAGCTTGGAGTCATAGCGTCGGCACCGGGATTTTCCATCATATTGCCTGCAGCCTTATTAATAGCATTACCGATCATGGGACCGATTATCATAGGAATAAGAACACTGAATACCATGCGAACGCCCTGAAGCTTACCAACTGCGCCCTCGGGAGTATTATCGCGAACCATGGAGCCGCAAAGAGCCGTAACGAAGATGTAGCCCGTGATCATAACGAAGCCTGCAATACCAAAGAGAACGAGGTTTGCTATATGGCTCATTCCCTTTGCAAAGAACATACCTAAAAGACCGATCGCCATAACCGCTGCTGCAACGTAAAGGAGCTTTGCCTTATTCTTTTTGTCGGAATAAATTCCGAGGAATACGTTAATAACCGCACCGAAGATGATAGCGCCGCCGAACACGATGCTGTACTCGATCGTGCTGAAGCCCATGTACTGCACCATATAGATGATGAGGTAAGGCATGAAGATCTGGAAAGCAACGCTGTAAACCACAACGGCAATGAGAGTAAGATAGAAGGGCTTATGCTCTTTGATAACGGAAGGACGGAAGCCGTAGAAGATGTCTTTCAAGTCACCGCTCTTTACCAGCGTGTCGCTATCCTTGATCATAAAGATTCCGATAATGCCGGAGATGGAAATAACCGCGCCAAGACCGAGGAACAGGGCTTTATATCCAAATACATCTTTGATAATACCAAATCCGCCTGCCACGATAAGCATAGCGATGAGAGGAAGAATGGAAACAACGCCCTCAACCGTACCGCGGAAGGATGCCTTTGTATTATCGGTGAGCCAAGCGTTAAAGGCAGCATCGTTTGCAGTAGATCCAAAGAGGGTCATAATGCAGTCACCGACTACAACAAGCACGAGGGTAAGCTGGATTGCCTTATCAATAGGCATTCCGAAAATGGTAGAGGTAAGCTCAGGTGACATGAAGCCAAACATAGCAACGGTAACACCCCAGATAGCGTATCCCCATGCAATAAAGCTGCGACGGTTGCCCACCTTATCGGAGATTACACCCGCAATAAGAGTTGCCACGGTAGCCATGATACCACTGAGCTGTACCATTAAAGTAACGGTGTCAAGATCGGGAGCTATGGTATCGTAAACGAAAAGGTTAAAATACATATTTTCAACCGACCAAGCGATCTGACCTACAAGTCCAAAGAGAATCAGTATTGACCAATTTGAACGCGAGAATTTTTCAACTGTTGAATTTGTTTTATTCATTTGAGTTCTCCTTTTTATATTTTAAGGCCAAGTAATATTATATCAAACATTTTTGGTGCTGTCAAGAAAAATATTCTCCAAATAGCAAAGAAAGAAAAAAGGTAAAAAGCAAACGCTCTTTGGATAAACCGCGGCGAAAAAATGCGCAAAAAAACAAAAAAGAGCGAGGAATGATCTCCTCGCTCAAAAATGCAAAATAAAGCAAAAATGCAAAGTTTAGTTTTCTTTTTCGCGGTTTTCTTCGATATATTTTTCGTAATCAAAAATATCAATATCGAATTTTTCAACAAGGTAGCACTCGTCAATATGTAACGGATCGATAACGTTAAGATAATAGAATATCACGGTGCACCTCTCTTCGTCAAACACAATTTTCTGCAGATTAGCTCCATCAATGTACGGAGTTCCGCCATTTGACGATTCATGAACGCACAAATTTTCCTTTGCCAGAGTGACCTCCACAAGACCTTCCCCGAAATAAGAGGGCTCCTTTTCCTCGTACTGTGAATAGATGCGGTCAAACTCCTCTTGATCATATCTCACCTCAAGGTACATCTCCTTCACCCAGTCCCAAGAGTAATCGTAGTGATATGAAAAGGCAAGAACCTCTCCGCCCTGTATTTCTTCAGGAAAATAGTGATAATCTCCATCAAATGCCTCGTCGACCGCCTCATGGTAATTCTCAAAATCACGAGTAGCGGAAATACGATATTCCACGGGGAACCCAAATCCCGAAATACACATTAGCGGTAGGAAGGTTGCAAAAAGTAACAGAGCTAAAAAGCCGATGAGGTTCACGTATTTTCTCTTTAATAATACGATCAGAGCCAAAATTACTAAAGTGCCAAGCACAACCCAAAACGAAGCAAATTCATGCACTCCCACGCTGGCTACCGGAAAGGCGGGTTTTCCGCCAACCCAATGGAGAAAGAACATACACGCGTAAAACGCCACAATAGGAATTGCTATCATCAAAGCAACGATTTTATTGGAGATAGAGTATTTCTTGAATCTTTCGGGATCTTTGTCAAGAAGAGATACGTCCAGTTCGGCATCATCACTCTTCCACTTCATAATGAACTCTGCAAATTTTTCATTTGGAATACAATTATCAGAAAGAACATCCCCGAAAAACTTGATGTATTTTCCATCACTTGCTTTTTTCAGCTTTATGTAACCTAGACTTTTAGGCAATTTTACATCCGCTATGTCGGAAAGCATTATAGTCTTTCTACGGAATACAGTTTTAAATGTGACTGTTCTCTTTTCCTTGTTTATTACCAAACACCTTGTAGAAAGATCAATCAAGATCACATCAACGACCAACGGCCATGTAAACATATAAACATGGTAAAAATCAAAGCTGGGCGCGTTGATAAACATTTCAACGAAAACAATAGAAAGCATAGCCATTGCCAGAAGCGTCACCAAGCTAAATCCAAATATAGACCATGACGGTTTCAATTTGATACATTTTTGTTTGTTACTCATTTTTGTCTCCTTTTGTAAATAATTATTTTCATATTCATTACTTTTTGTCATTAAAAGTGTTTTTTCGTTTACACTTAATATAAAAACAAACAGCATTTTAACCAAGCGCTATCAAGAACAGCTTTCAAGAATGATAATCAAAAGGTCTTTTCTACATTATAACATAGGAGATCGCAACTGTCAATAATAATAATAATAATAACGGCAATATTTGCCAAATAATGGATAAAAGCGCGGACAAAGGAAATAAAATAATAAAATTACAAAAAACTTTTAAAAACCCCTTGACAAAGCGATATTTTTTTGCTACAATATACAAGCAACAAACGGAAGGTTAGCTCAGTTGGGAGAGCATCTGCCTTACAAGCAGAGGGCCACAGGTTCGAGCCCTGTACTTTCCACCATCGTCTTCCGTTTCCGACTCGCTCGGGAACGGACGGCTTTTATTTTGAAGTAACACGGCTTGGTAGCTCAGTTGGTTAGAGCGCTAGCCTGTCACGCTAGAGGTCGTGGGTTCGAGCCCCATCCGAGTCGCCATTACTTCTACGAACTTGATATTTTACGCGGATTTAGCTCATTTGGTAGAGCGTCGCCTTGCCAAGGCGAAGGTGGCGGGTTCGAGCCCCGTAATCCGCTCCATTTTATTTTAAAGGACAAGCTAGACAGTAGAGCTTGTTCTTTTTTATTTTATACGATCAGAGGCGGATTACGGAGTCTTACCCACCAAGCATTTTAGAAAATGCTGCAGCTTCACCAGTCGAGTCGCATGATTTGATGATTTTTTTGTCATATCGTATATTTTTCCCTGATTTGGCAACAATTTACCCATAACGGGCAGATGCCCCAAGGAAAGGAGAAGAAAAATGACTTTAACCGAAAAGGAAACCTCGCTACTGAAAGACATGAAATCCCAAGAGCAGCTTTGCATTGAAAAATACGGCAAATATGCCGAGGCTGCCCATGACGTGGAGCTGAAAAACCTATTTAATCAGCTAAAGGGTAACGAACAAAAACACCTTGACACAATTTGCCAGATGATGCAGGGCGCTGAGGTAAAGATGCCTCCTGAATCCCCCTCCGCCACGCAAAGCAAGCTCCAGTGCGCCCCTTCTACCGTAAGCGAGAGCCAAAAGCAAAATGATGCCTACCTTTGCAAGGATGCATTATCCATGGAAAAGCACGTTTCAGGAGTTTATAACACCGGTATTTTCGAATTTAAGAGTCCCGTAATGCGCGACACACTTGCTCACATTCAAAAGGAAGAACAGAATCACGGAGAGATGCTGTATAGCTATCTTTCTTGCAATAATATGTACTCTTAAGTTTACAAAAACAGACCATCTTACCAATTTTCACGCTCGTGCAGTTTTTTTGCGATCAGCATTTATTAACTGCTTTGAGATGCTTTTGGTGGATGGTCTGTTTTGTTTTTTATACTGAATTATCTCTTTTGAAATTAAAGATTATAATACTTATCAAACTCTGCAGGATGAGGAATTTTCGACATTTCTGCACACTCTGCTCTCTTGGTTTTGATAAAGTTTTTGAGAAGTTCCTCTGGGAATACGCCACCTGCTGTGAGGTAATCGTGATCCGCTTCAAGAGCGTCGAGCGCTGCATCAAGAGATGTAGGAAGGCCCTTGAGCTTCGCCTTTTCCTCGTCGGAGAGGTGGAAGAGGTTAAAGTCGTATGGACCCCAGCCCTCTGCATGAGGATCGATCTTATTCTTCACGCCGTCAAGACCTGCCATAAGGATCGCCGCATAGCAGAAATATGGGTTACAGGTCGCGTCAGGGTTACGAAGCTCGAAGCGGCGCTTATCAGGGCTCTTTGCATAAGCGGGAATTCTGATAACTGCGGAACGATTCGAGGTAGCATATCCAACGGTAACGGGCGCTTCAAAACCGGGAACGAGGCGCTTGAAGGAATTTGTGGATGGGTTTGTGATAGCGCAAAGGGATGCAATATGCTTTAGAAGTCCGCCCATGAAGTAATGAGCAGTTTCCGAAAGGTGAGCATAGCCGTTATCATCGGAGAACACAGGCGCACCGTCCTTGAAAAGGAGCATATGAACGTGCATACCGCTACCGGCCTCACCGTAGATCGGCTTTGGCATAAAGGTTGCGCTCTTGCCATACTTAAGCGCGGTGTTATGAATGATATACTTGATCATCATAGTAGCGTCAGCCATGTGCATAACCTCGCCAAGCTGGGGCTCGATCTCGAACTGCCCGGATGCTGCAACCTCGGGATGATGATAGTTGATCTCGATACCTGCATCAAGCATATGGAGGCACATCTCGCTTCTGCACTCGTAAGACACGTCAAAGGGCTTTGCAATGTGATAGTTCTTCTGCTTTGGAACTACAACTCCCCTGCCTTCTGTGGCGCTGTTCCAATAGGACTGCACAGCGTCAATATTAGCGCCAACGCAGTTGCCGGAAACCTCCCACCCCACATTGTCAAAGAGATAGAACTCAAACTCGGGGAGGATCTTCATCGTATCTGCAACTCCGCTTGCCTTCATATAATCAACCGCTGCGCGGATTATGTTTCTTGGATACTGTGGGAGAGGACGGTTCTGGGGATAATCAATGATCATCGCATTACCCGTCATTGAGAGGGTTGGAATATCACAGAAGGGATCGATAAGAGCAGTATCGGGATCGGGAATGAACACCATGTCGCTCTTTTCAACAACTGCGTATCCGTAGTTGGAGGCGTCAAAGCCAATACCGCTCTGCATAACCTCCTCGGAGAAATTATCTGCAGGAATAGTAACGTGACGGTACTGACCGTTGATGTCTACCATCTTGAAGTCCACCATCTTTATTCCTTTTTCTTTAATAAGTGCCAGAATATCCTGAACGCTTTTTGCCATAATATACCTCTTTCGTAATAGGAATTTTTCGTTTTTTGTCGTTGCAAATATTGCAAGTTGTTAACTGATTTATTATAACATAAATAAAAATGTTTTTCAAGTGGAAAACGTATACATTTTGAAAACCGAGGCATATTTGCCAAAAATCAGCCTTTTTTGACCACTTTTTCGCCTCCGCAACCAATATTTGCCCCCTTGCAAAGAGATATACTCTTGCATTTTTCCCCGTTTTGTGCTAAAATCAAATCAGAAAACGCAAGGAAAGGAAAATCGACATGAAAGAAATTGCGGAAAAGTTAAAAGAATTACGAATCAAAAGCGGCCTCTCACAGGAGAAGCTGGCGGAGCAGCTGAACGTTTCACGCCAGGCGGTATCAAAATGGGAAACCGGCGAGGCTCTGCCCGATATGGAAAATATGATCGCCCTGGCAAGGCTCTATAACACCTCTCTTGACGAGCTGGCAGGCATTATTGTTGATAAGAAAGAAGACGACAACCAAACCACCGATCATGGGTCATCAACAAACGCAGATATACATAAGAATGGCGAAAGCGTTCGCATCAACCTGAACGGAATAAATATCAGAGTCAACGGTGGCGGCAAGAATATCAACATCAACGGCGACGGAGCCGAAGGTGACGTTTTTGACGATATGGATGACCCCCTTGAAGATCTAGATGACACAATTGAGGATATAGAGGACGCCTTTGAGGAGCTGGACGGAGAAAACGTTGACATAAATATTGCCGGCAAGATCAAGATTGGCGATGACGGCATAAACATCAACAACGGCAAGATCAGAATCAACGAGGACGGAATCAGCATAAACGACGGTAGAGTAAAGATCGACAGCGCAGGAGTGATCATTGACGATGACGGAAAAAGTCCCACAAGTGGCATCGTCAGAATTCTCCGCGCAGTTCCCTACCCAATCGTGGTAACGGTTGCCTACTTCCTTCTCGGCGCTTTGGCTGACGCTTGGGGCATCGCGTGGATCTTGTTCTGCACCATTCCCGTTTACTACGGTATAGTAGAATGTATCAGAACCCTCAAGGTCTCAAACTTCCCATTCGTCACTCTTACGCCCTGTATCTACCTCTATCTCGGTATGCAGTACGGCCTCTGGCATCCCGCTTGGATTATTTTCCTCACCATTCCTATTTTTTATCCAATAGCATGTGCCATTGACAAAGCAATCGCCAACCGCAAGTCGAAAAATAGCGATATTGAAAACTAATATTTATATTTAGCCTCTGTTTTCTAAAAAAGCAGAGGCTTCTCTTTTTTGAGTCAAACAAAAAAAACACAACAGATTATCTGACTTTCAAAAATCCCAGGGTAAGATCATCTATTGTGTTTTCATTTTATTTTTCTATGGTATTACCCCTCATGCGAGACGGTATCCAAGCATTTTTATCGAAATATCCGTATCTCTTATTATTGCAGATCAGGAATATCAGGGAAATGATAAGAGCTACCATCTCCGAGAACGCCACCGACCACCAGATCGACGCCTCGCCGATGATCTCGGGGAAAAGAAGCACCGCCAGAAGCTGGAATACCAAGGTTCTGAAGAAGGAGATTATTGCCGAAACCAAACCGTTATTCAGAGCGGTAAAGAATCCCGAGGAGAAAATATTCAGCCCTGCAAGGAGAAACGTAGGTGCAAAGAGCCTGAAGGCGTCAGTTGTCAGCTGGCACAGCTCATTATCGTAGCCAACGAAAATTTTCGATAGCACCGGCGCCAAAAGCAATGCAAGCATAGTCATTATCACGCCCGAGGAGGACATGAGGATAATGCTTTTTTTGAATACGTTTTGCAGCTCCGGGCGATTTTTCGCGCCAAAATTAAAGCCCACGATAGGCGCAGCACCAATAATATATCCAATATAGATAGCAATGAAAATGAACTGCACGTACATAATAACTCCGTACGCGGAAACTCCGTTTTTGCCGAAGTATCTCATCAGCTGCAAATTATAGACCACGCTGACAAGGGATGAGGAAATATTGCTCATCAGCTCGGAGGAGCCGTTTGTAACTGCTCTGACAATAGGCGCACTCTCAAGGCGGGTGGGAACTAATCTCAAAAGCGAGTCGTTAGGACGCAGGAAGTATATCAGCGGCAAAACTCCGCCCACAAGCTGGCTGATACCGGTAGCGAGCGCAGCGCCTATGACACCCCACTTAAACGCCGCCACAAAGAGGGCATCAAGCACCATATTGGTAACACCTGCCGCGACGGTTGCCACAAGTCCGAGCTTCGGCTTCTCTGCCACTACAAGGAAATTCTGGAACAGATTCTGCAGCATGAAAGTCACGGTAAATCCTATGAGAATACCACCGTACGTCACGCAGTATTCGATCATGGATTCATCTGCGCCAAGAAGGTACGAAACCTTGCGGATAAATATGATTCCAAAAACCGAAAGAGCCGCGCCAACGATGAGTGTGAAATAAACCATCATGGTAAAATATCGGTTAGCCAGATCTCGCTTTCCCTCGCCAAGAGTCTTGGCAACAAGGGCAGTTCCACCTGTACCGATCATGAAACCGACGCCGCCAAGCACCATGGGAAATGGCATAACGAGATTTATCGCCGCAAAAGCCGTGCTGCCCGTGAAATTGGAAATAAATAAGCCGTCAACAACACCGTAAATGGATGTAAATACCATCATTATCACCGACGGCAAAACAAAGCGTATTAATTTTTTATAATCAAAATGATCCGAAAGCTGAATTTGCATAAAACCTCTCCAAAACAGATGTGATAAAAACGAATACCACAAAGAGTATATAGTATTTCCCCACGAATGTCAAGTGGATTAGCAAATTAAAAAGCGCTCCCATATTAGCGGAGCGCCAGTCTTACGCACATCTTATGTTAGAAATATCAAAATTCCACCAAGTTTTCTCTCGCGAATTTTGTCAAATAGGTTTCAAGCGGCTCCATATCGTAAAAGGCATCGTCATACTCATCGAAGGGGTATCGCTCATACTGCCTTTCAAGCTCCTCCCAATCATTGGATGCAAAAGAGGAAACATCCGCGGGATCTATCTTGTATTTTTCCAAAAATCCGTCATAGAGTCTTTTATGATCCTCCGCACCGATGGCGGACATATACTCACTTACCAGGGGCGCTACCATGCGGCTTGAATTGATGAAAAATTGGCAAAGTCCGCCGTTATTTACCTCAATCTCCAGCCAATTTACTGAGTAAAATATCTTTTGATAAGGATTCAGCGAGTTAACTCCCTCGGCCCAATTATCATACTCATCCACCTTATGCTCCGTCCTTATCATAACCGCATAAAAAAGCTCCTCGTCCGAGAGTGCATTCAATTCGTCATGCGACATTTCAAGATACTGCTTCTCTCTCTTGTTAAGTCCCATAGCTTTGCTCCTTTCGCCTTCATCAAATGTGGGCGATCGCCTCGCCCGTGTAAATCTATTATACCACGGAGGAAATGATTTGTCAATCGCAAATTCCTGGATATCTGTACCATTTTTGTACCTCTCGAGAACCCTGACGAAGGACATTGCTGGTGGCGTGTTTGGGCGTATCACCCTTCAAAAAGAGAATATATCGAAGATCACAATAACGATAAAAAAAGAGATGCCGAGCAATTTGAAATACCGAATTGGACTAATTTGCTCATCAACCCCGATGAATACGATCTGGATTGATGTAGCGACCGGTATTTATAAAGCTAAAGCAAAAAAGCGACACAAATCTGATAAAAAAGAAAAATAAACAGTTATCAAATTCATGACTATTTGCAAACTATATGACAACTAATGCTTGCATTTCCATACAAAAACGGCGCAGACTATTCCCAAGACAGATCGAAGGAGTAGTCTGCGCCTATGTAATTTAATAAAAACTAAAAACAAATGTTATCTTATTTTAACCGAACTTTTTCTTGATATTATTTTTTTGCACGCTTCCCACGAACCGTTTACAAAAGCATTCTTATACAGTCTGATTTCGAAGCCACTCTTCAAGAAAATGATTACCATGTTTCTTTTTTCTTTCACCCTTTTGATGGTGGAATATTCAAACTTCAAAACAGCGTACTTGTCATCAACGATTATTTCATTCTCTGTAAGTTTGATTACACGCTGCCACCTTTTAGCGCAATAATTTTTAGAACAGGTCTTATAGTAGTTATGTTGGTGATTTGGGCTATATGGGTTGGCATACGCCAAACGCGGTGTATGAGGTATGAATGAAAGCATGAACAAAGCTCCTGTATAACATATGGCAAAGAGCGCAATATACAGTGGCTTTAAAGTCGCATAATATCCAAAATAATGGACAAATAGCGATGGAAAGATAAAGAAAACAACCCCAAAAAAGCATGCGAAGAGCAATAAAGCAGTATTTGCAGTACTGTTAAACCACCATCCATTTATCCAGGATTTCATCATCCTTTTTGTAATCATATATTCGTTTTTCATACTTTTACCTCACTTTTTGGTTTTACAATGGAACACGTTTACCTAGCTATAGGTTACTTTATTTTAACCAAGCTTTTTCTGGATATCAAGCTCTTACACTTTTCCCACGAACCTTTAACAAAAGCGTCCTTATGTATTATAATTTCTGTACCACTCTTTAAGAAAATATGTACCACGTTTCCTCTTTCTTTCACTCTTCTGATGGTACGATATTGATACTTGAAAATGGATTTATAGTCGGTAACGATTATTTCATCCTCTGTGAACTCGGTTACACGCTGCCACTCTTTAACGCTATAATTTTTACGAAGAATGTTATATTTGAGGATACACCTTATGCGTGGGATAAATGGTATTAATAAAAGGTAGAGTAACGCAAATGGGTGATAAAGGTAGAAAAGATACTGTGAATCCAGACCCTCAAAACTCACAAAATGGAAAAACTGGATAAATAAATATGGAACATAGAGGGCAAAAGCCAACCAAAAGCATGCATAAAGCAATACAAACATATTGTCAGCGCTATTAAACCACCATCCCTTTGCCCAGGATTTCATCAATTTTTTTGTAATCGTATATCTATTCTTCATACTTTTACCTCGTTTTTTCTCATTTTATAAAATCCTTGATAATTGAAATATCGCATAAAACAACAAAAATCACAACTATCAAACTAATTATAACCTAATTTAGGTTAAAAGTCAATACCCTGAAACAGATTATTTTATAATTTATGTATAATAATCAATCAGGGGGGATTTATGAAATACAAGTACGAAAGAATCAGAGATTTTAGAGAAGATAAGGACATGACCCAAACACAAATTGCGAAAATGTTGGGAATGTCGCAAACGGGATATTCAAAATACGAAACAGGCGAGAACGATATACCTACTGCGATACTTATAAAACTCGCAAGATTTTACAAGACCAGCATAGACTATTTGCTGGGGGAAACAGATAACCCAAAAAGATATAAATAACTTTGCATTTTATCATTTCTATAGATTCCTATTAATTTATCACGCATAGGCTTGTGACTTGTATTATTGTGGCAAATACCTGAAACGCCTCTACCTCTCCTTTTGTGAATTCGCCCCGTTCCCGGCAAACAAACTTTCCGATCTCCGCGTGGCGAATGCGAACCGGATTCCGCAGCACTTTGCTCGCGGAGCGCGTTCCAAAGTAAGAGTGGCGCACCAAAAGAAGAAAAGCGAGCCTATATTTCAAGGCTCGCTGATTTGATTTGTAATTATTTATTGCCAAACAGTAGGCTCTCCGTCAACCCAGTGCCAGAAGTTGCCTTCCTCTGTAGGCTGATTTTCGCTGTAGTAATAGCGTGTGGCGTTCTCGAGGTAGTCGTTATAACTATCGATAGATATACTATTCCAATCTTCCGCGCTACCGTTATAGTAAACCTCGGCGAGGCTAAAGCAAGAATCGAACGCAAAAGAACCAATAGAAGTAACGCTATCACCGATCACCACGCTCTCGAGGTTAGAGCAATAATAGAACGCCATATTACCAATAGTTGTAACGTTATCAGGGATCACAAATGAGGTGCTTTTTTTGCCTAAGGCATACTGAACAAGCGTTTTCTCATCCTTGGTATAAAGATTACCGTCAATATGTTTATAGTACTTATTATTTTCATCTACAGTTACGCTAGTAAGGCTTAAGCAAAAAGCAAACGGATCATCACCTATAGTTGTAACGTTATCTGAGATAGTAATGTTAGTAAGGCTTAAGCAAAAAGCAAACGCATAATCACCAATGGTTGTAACGCTATCAGGCATAGTAATACTTGTGAGGTTATAGCACCCAAAAAACGCGCGAATAGGAATATTAGTAACACCATCTGGAATTATAAGATTTGTAACCTCATTACCGTTACCATCTAAGATATGCAAAGCCGCTCCACTAATGGTAGGATATGAAAAGTCATTACAAAATTCTATATTGAGCCAAGCCTTAACGTCGGATATATATACATCCTTAAGGCTTCTGCAATAATAGAACGCATAATTACCAATAGTTGTAACGCTATCACCTATCACTACGCTCTCGAGGCTAGTGCAATCAGCGAACGCCCCATCACCAATAGAAGTAACTGAGTTTGAAATCGACACACTTTTTATAGAATTCAATCCTTTGAAAGCGTTATTACCGATTTTTGTTACAGACAGTCCGTTATAAGTATCCGGAATTGTTATATCTTTATCTGTGCAACTGCCTATTCCAGTAACTGAATAACTTGCATAATCGTCATTTATAGTATATTCCAGACCTTCTGATGCTTTGATATATTTTGGAGAAATATGAGCTATGGCACCAATAATCACATAATCATCTAATATATATCCCTTATTATCGGTAACAGCACTACCGTTTGTATCGTACCATCCGGCAAATTGATATCCACCATCCTTAATTGTAATAGGTAGACGAATATTAGATCCAATTTGAATTGTTGATGTATCAAGTGTTTCGTTGTCTTCCAACATTAAATCAAAATTGTATATTTTATCATTTCTTGATGCATAAAATAGAGTTTTATCACCGTATTTTATTAGATTATTTCCGGTATATTCTAACCCAATAACATATACAGAAGAAACATCAGATCTATCTACTAGTCCTTTATCGTAAGAGCATATTACACCAAGATTATCTACAACGATATCGATGTCTTTGTTCCAACCCTTTGCGAGTTTTATTGAGAATCCATTGATCAAACTATCAGGATGTTCGCTAAGTCCTCCAGTAATTACAATTTTATCTACGGTTTTTCCCATCATTTTAGGGTATACTGTGAGAATTCCGTTGCGAAGATTTGGATTGCAAGCATTATCAATTGAACCGCCGCTTTGATATTTAAAAAGATCTATAGTGAGTACATTTTCACCATTAATATTTTCAATTTGCAATTCAAAAGTGGGCTGTTTAGTATATTGACTATAAAGCAATTGGTATTTTTCATCAGCCTGGCTATTAATGTAGTTTTCAAATTTCTGACCTAATGTATCATCTATCAAAGAAATTAGTGAGCCTATGGAAATGGCACCTTTATCGGTAAATTTAATAGGAACTGCATTTTCTGCAACACCTGATTCAAATCTAGCTAACGCTGAATCTAATCCAACTTGGCTGGTCGTTCCTCCACCGGTCGAACCTTTCCAGTCTATCGTAAAATTAGCATTAGTATCTTCGTCGGACCATTTACCATTTGCATCTAAAGAAAAGTCCCAGCCTAAATTCAATCCAAGTATATCGGATATGGACACATTTGCGTTCTTTCCAAATTCAAAATTAACTTTAGCTGCGATGTCTTTTCTATTAGTGGATACAGTATAACTTGCGTTGTAATAAGCGCCTGTTACTACACCTAAAATAGCATGTGTTCCATATCTGGAGCACATATATTCAAGCCATTTATCTTCATTCATGCTTTGGGCAAGTTCGATGTCATTTCTAAATGTTTCAGTTAAGCAGTATTCAAGAACATTTATATCGTAATCCTTAAAAGTGTGAATTTCGTGGAAATAATCTTCTCGCACAGTGTATGTATCACTAAAGTCATATTTTGTATAATCAACACCTCCGCCTAATTCAAGTTGATGTTTAAGATCTCCGATTAACGGTATACTGATGCCTTTGTTTTTATCAAGCGAAGCATCTAAATGCAATTCAAGCTCTTCAATTGAGGAAATGCGCGTTCCGCTGAAGTCACCACCAGCAAGGGGTGAGCAAGTATAATAGCCAAGTGTCAAAAGCTTGCTTAAATTCAATATTCTATAATGTGAAATTTCTTCTAGGTCTATGATTTCATCTTCCAATAGATTATAGCCATATCCGATTCCATAACCGTATAGCTTATCAGGGACGGTAGACGTATCTTCGGGTACATAATAATGATTGAATACACTAGAGTTATCAGAGTCAAGATAATGCTGTCCATCTCCATTTGCGCGAACGACAATTCTGACTGTTCCGATGGTGGTTATATACCCTCCTTCGTACATAGCATTTGAAATGGAAGCTGACAAACTAGATGTTGTATACGTATAATCTTCATTGACAGTTATAGTATAGTTCTTGGCATTTTTTACTTCGGTCCAATAAACTACATCATATAATACGTAGTTAATTACAGGAGTTTCGAGTTTAACTGTTTGTTGGTATTCGCAAACAATGCACTCTCCGTCTGTATCGTAGTTATGCTTGTTTTTATCGGAAATAACATCATTGTGTCCGCAGGTTGCTCCATGCCAATGATATTCTTCGTCTTTAATCCATTTTGTAGAGAATGAATGACCCTTGGCAGGAATTGTTTTCTGTGTTTCAACAGTTTTGTCGCAATCAGAGCAAATCTTGCCATCAGTAAGACCGTTTTCCGTACAAGTAGCAGCGTAACCGAATATGACAACGGTGCTTAAATGATCGCACGGAGCATTAACTTCACGCTCGTGTCCGCATTCATTGCAGAATGGATCATATTTGTCGTCGTATGTATGGGCGTCAGGATTAGTTTCAATTATAGCAAACTCAATTTGCAATCCACAACCAACGCATTCTGTATGCTTGAATCCTTTTCTGGTACAAGTAGCTTCTTCATCAACGATCCATTCACCTTCAGTGTGCTCGTGAGGAGGAATAACGGGTTCATCATCGTCAAGTTTAGGAATAACAATGCTTTCGAGTTCGTTTTTCTCGGCATCAAAATTCTTACCGCAAACTGTGCAATGGTAATGTCCAAGAGTTCCTTCGCTTTCGGTTGTCGCAGGAACTTCGTCTATCCATTCTCCATAGGCGTGATCTGTTTTTGGGATGCTTTCTCTAATAAGTTCTTTTTTACAAACTGTGCATTCCTTGTATCGGCTACCTTCTTCTATACAAGTAGCTTCTTTGTCAATAATCCAATCGCTTTCGACGTGATCAGTTACCGAAATACTCTTCGTTTGGCTTTCTCCGCAATCGCAGTATCTTTCTGTAGTTCCAGGAGTTTGACAAGTAGATGGTATTATGGTCTCCCAATCGCTCCAATCGTGTTCGTGCTCGGGATTGAGAAAATTACATCCGGACAGCGCGAGCACGGATACGACCATTAAAACTGCAAGCAAAAAGCCTAAAAGTTTTCTTTTCATTTTTTTCTCCTTTTTGTTTGTTTTTCGATTTATATTCTTTTTGATTAAAATCCTTTAAAATCAAAAAGTGCGCCAACGGTCGTCAGCGCACCGAAAAACGCCAACTCCAATTGTCGCCAAACAAATCAAAAAGATACGGGAATACATATCAAATATTCGATTTGTTTGGGATTTACATTATATCACGTTTTTGGCAATTTGTAAATAGATTTAATATTTTTTGAAGATTTTATTTGTTTTGAAGGCGACACCCGAGTATTCGCCTTTGGCGAAGATTCGCGCACTCTCCGCCTGAAAAGCCTGCTTTTCGATCTCCGAGTGGCGAATGCGAACCGGATTCCGCAGCACTTTGCTCGCGGAGCGCGTTCCAAAGCGAGAGTAGCGCACCAAAAAAAGAAAAACGGCACACTTTTGGGATACCGCAAATGCCATAAACTACCCGGGTATTCGCCTTTGGCGAAGATTCGCACACTCTCCGCCTGAAAAGCCTGCTTTTCGATCTCCGAGTGGCGAATGCGAACCGGATTCCGCAGCACTTTGCTCGCGGAGCGCGTTCCGAAGCGAGAGTGGCGCACCAAAAAAGAAAAACGGCATCCCTGGTGGGATACCGTTTTCTTTTGGAGGCGACACCCGGATTCGGACCGGGGGTAGAGGTGTTGCAGACCTTTGCCTTACCACTTGGCCATGTCGCCGTTTTTATTACGCTATAATATTATAGCAGAGGAAATTCGTTTTGTCAAGAGGGTTTTTGGTTTTATTTGAAAAAACTTTCATTTCGCTACTCAAGTATATTTTTCGTTTTCTTATTTTATGACAGGTGGCAGTTCTTTCTTCATTGACAAGCACCACCAGTTATGATATAATAGCTTTGATATATTAACTCGATAACGGAGGTTCGCAAAATGCTTGATTATTCTAAAAAAACGACGTTACAAAAGAACACGACCGAAGCTATCGACGCCATCATGCGCGAGGTTTATCTGATATGCAAGCCGCTTGGTTTTCGCAAGCACGGACGTACGCTTCACCGCTTCGTTGACGGAGATATTTCTCAGGTCATAAACTTCCAATGTGGGCAGGCGTATTTAGATGCAACTCACCTGATGTGGGTGAACGTGGGCATCCGTGTTCCCGAATGTACCTTACACGCATTTCATGCCGATGAAAACCAAAAAAAATACTATCACGAGTACGAGTGCAACATTCGATCCAGACTTGGCTCGGTTAAGCCAGGGGATGAAAGCTGCTACGATCTGCGAGGAGATCCGGAGAAAATTATTGCCGACATCAAAGAACAGCTGCGGCAATACGTTTTGCCCGTTTTCGATGAACTAAACAGCCGCGAGGCAATATTAATGAAGCGAAGACTGTACCCACATTTTGATCTTATAAATGCTCACCTGATCCTGCTTGAGGAAGCTATGATGCTTGGCAAATCAGGCGATATTGAGCAGGCTACGAGCCGTTTGAATGAGTATTACAGAAGCTGTATAAGCCAAAACAGACCGTCCCAACACATTGAGTATATAAGGAATTTAGCAAAAAGGCTCAACATAGAAATTTACCAGTAAAACAGAGCAAATTCCATCTTACAGTTTACATTTTCATAGATTTGGAGACTTTATGAAGATAACTTGCTTGATCGAAAATACATCATCTCGCCCTGATATAGTGGCAGAGCACGGTCTTTCTCTTTACGTAGAAACAGCGACAGACAAGATACTTTTCGACTTTGGACAGACGGATGCTTTTGCAAAGAACGCAGAGGTGCTTGGTATTGATCTGTCAGAGGTAAATATAGCAGTACTTTCTCACGGACACTACGATCACGGCGGCGGAATCAACCGTTTTCTGGAGCTTAACAAGGTCGCCAAGATCTATATGCAACCTACAGCCAAAGAGCCACACTTCCACAGCGAAGATAGATTTATAGGACTCAACCTTGCCGAAGAACAAAAAGGGAGATTTATCGAAATCGGGGACGTTTTCGCCATAAATGACAATGTTTATTTACTTTCTTGCAATAATTCGGAGCGAATTTGCGATATAGACAATGCAGATCTTCTCAAAAAACATGAAGAAAAATTCACCCCAGACAATTTTGATCACGAGCATTATATGCTTATCAAGGAGGGTAACACACAGGTGCTTATCAGTGGTTGCTCCCACAAAGGGATACTAAATATCGCGGAGTGGTTCTCCCCTGACGTTTTGGTGGGAGGCTTCCATCTTTCGGGCAAAGAGCCGGGTGACGAGCTATCTCGCATTGCAAAAAGGCTTGAAGAGAAAAAGACACTGTTTTACACTTGCCATTGCACCGGGCAAAAGCAGTTTGAATTTATGCAAAGTCACATGAAAAACCTGCGCTACATCTCCGGCGGCGAAAGCATCGAAATCTAATAAAACAACAAAAAAACATCTCCCTCGGCAGCTCTGTGCGACCTTGCCAAGGGAGATTTTTATATAATTTTCTTTTTTCTCTTTACAAAAAGATAATTTTGTGATAGATTATCAAAATATATATCATATCAGAAAATATGATTTGTACAGCAAAAATAGTAATTTCCGATATTGGCAAAACCGAACTCACTCTACCTAAAGTTTAATTTACACAAAGCAACATCCTTAATTATTTTTGCGAGTTGCTTGTTCAGCTCGCTTTTTACATAATGAAATCCCCCGTTTTTCGGGGGATACTTTTTATTTTGTTATTTGTGTAATTTGTGAGATTTTTGCCATAAAATGACTATATTAGTTTGCTTTTACGGCTGTTTTACTTTAAAAATCGAGAGAGCGGCGTTTTTGTATTTGGCGATAAAGTCCTGCTCATTTGTGATTATTTCATCAGAGCTCATACCGCCGAAGGCTTTTTGCTTGGCTGCAGTGTGATTATCCGTTCCTGCGAATTTTGGCAGGTTATAATTCTCCGCATACTGCTCTGCCATGGCGTTTTCAAAATCCGTGCGGCAAGCATTATAGGTTTCAACGCCGTGAACGTGCTTTGGAAAAAGTTTCATACAGTCGTAGCCTCGAAATGGATGCGCGTGGATGATCAGGGCGCCCTCGGATGCAAGTAGCTTTAATTGCTCTACCCTATCCATGCCCTCTATCTCGGGGTGAGCAAAATACCATTCCGGCGGCAGACCGTAAACGAGAAAATCCGTGCCCCAATCCGACATTTCAACGCCTAAAAATACGTCAATGCCAATTTCTCTGCCAATTTCAAGCGCCTCCTGATAATCCGAAAAATAAAAGCGCAACCGCTCATCGTATGGCAGTGATCTATCAATATTTATATGACCGTCAAGAAAATGATTGGTGATAAACACACCTTGATAGCCCTGCGATTTGTAAAACTCCAGAGATTCCCTGACGCCTGCATGGGCGCATTTGCTTACGGGATAGGTGTGCAGATGTGTTTCGTATAGGTAGGCTTTTTTCATGGTTTCACCGCCGTTTCAGATTGATAATCACATTATATCACGTTTTTTATGGAATGTAAAGCATTTTCCGAGGAAAGGGCGCGGTATTTAATGGGCGAAGATGCCTTTGGATATTTGTAGCACGGCGCTACCCGAACGTTTTTTCTGCGTTTTTCTACGTTTTTTACGAACTTTCAAAAAAAGCAAATTATTTTTCAAAAACCCCTTGACAAATCCCTTTCTCTATGCTAAAATAATTAGGCTGAAAAGCGATAGCGGAATTGTGTAACGGTAGCACAGCAGACTCTGACTCTGTATGTTGGGGTTCGAATCCCTATTCCGCTGCCAAAGAAAAGCAGACCATCATCCGATGGTCTGTTTTTCTTTTTGTAAGTAGAATAGAGGGCGAGAACCACAGCGCGCATAGCGCGCGGGGTTCGCATTAAGGCGTTAGCGCGAGGGGAGCTTGCTCGCCGAGTGCAAAGCCGTCAATCTTCGCCATAGGCGAATACCCCTATTCCGCGATGAATCTACACTGCTCTGCCCTATGACCACCCCTCTGGTGGCTTTTATTATTTTTCCAAAAACAGATCTTCCATTTTCACGTTCAAAATCTTTGCGATAACGAATATTTCTTTATCGGTAGCACTTCGTACCTGCCCCTCAAGCTTTGAATAACTAGTGGGGTTCATATCGCATCCCATAGTTTGGATCTTCGCAATGAAATCCTTTTGCTTGATGCCTCTTTCCTTTCGCATTTTTTCAATATTCTTGCCAACCATATTGGCTGTTCCATAGGTTTGCTTTCTGATTTTCATATCTTCCAACCTCTTTTTTATTCTTTTTTAGAATTATATACCAAAAAGGGGTTGACAAAATTCCAAAACGGAATTATAATATAAATAAATTCCAAAACGGAATTAAAAAAGGAGGTATATATGGATCAGGCTACAGTAAGCACTTTTGCGGCTATCATTGGTTCGTTGCTCGCCGGCATTGGCGTTGGTATAATACCGGCAATCTGCGGTGCTGTTAAGGGAAAGATCGGACTCGCGATTTTAGGATTTATAGCTTGTGTTGTTTCGGCATTTCTTGCAGGACTGCTGCTGGCTATTCCCGTATGCGCGATCTTCATATTTCTCATTTTCAAAAAGTGAGGCGCTGCATAATAAATACCACCTTGCGGGGTGGTATTTAACTTTTATTTACTAAAAATCCAAGTATTTCATACTATTTTGTCAAGAGATATTGACATTTTCACTGCATTTTGATAAAATAAACTCACAAATTAAAAAGAGAAAGGCGGCTATTTATATGACTCCGAATCAAATGAAAATATTCACAAGGCATATGGACAAATATTTCGAACAGAGCGACTGCTACGTATTGCATCCCCTAATCGTTGGCGAGGTGCATATCGACGTGCTGCTCTACAAGCCGACTAAAAAGTATCCTTTCTGGAAAATGGTAACAATGGGCGCTAGCGACTATAAGATGCCTCCCATCAAAAATAGCATTTCTCCTTACAACGAGTACATTATGTTCGTCGATGCGACAGAGGACCTCTCCGACATGGAAACCGTTTCATGGTACCACAACAAGCTGATGACTATCGCGCTCTACCCCTACTCCACAGGCGTTCATATCACCTATGGTCACAGTCTGGAGTGGAAAAACGATGATCCAAGCGACGAGATGGTAGCGGCATTTATCGAATTTCCCCAAGTTGTTGAGGACACGGGCATTTTGCGATGCAAATTAGGTCTTACCAAGACAGTTGCCTGCTTGCAGACAGTTTTGCTTAATCGTGGCGAGCTTGAGAAGCTTTTGCAGATAGGGCCGCAGGCGTTCAGCGAGTATCTCTACCCTGAAAATGGCGATAGAGGGCATTTCATTTCCGAGAAACACAGAAGCGCAAAATTTTAATTTATATAGAAAAGAGCAAGTGCGAAAAATTCGTTTTCTTGCTCTTTTTGTATATTATAGTTTACATATTGTTGCATTTATAAGGTAAAAACTAACCCCTGACATCATCATGAGAGATAAATAGGTATGTTTTCTATCCGCTCTATGAGCATACTGATATTATCTGTTGAATATTCGATATTCTTGGAAAAATCCTTTGCCACTATGGCAGCAGCGGTGGATTTATCACTAGCAAAGATCTTTGCCGCGACGGCAAGAGCGAGAGCGATGCACAGCCACATATTATCCAAAAGATGCCCCTCGGCAGAGAGAAAATATCTATGTATGAAGTAGTAAAGAAGCGGGGAGAGGATGCTTTTTCCTTCACCATCAAGAAAGGCTATAAATTCCTCGTATTTCTCCTTTGCCGCAGTAAGAGCGGCTGAAAGACCGGTGCCAAAGTCCTCAGTTAAAAGATCCAGATTTGTGAAAATTCCAAGGCTCTCCGTAATAAAATCTCTGATATTCAAGGGGCTTGTGGGCTTTTCAATAAGCATCTCTTTTGCAAAGGCGCTATCCTCGCAGGTACCGCAATTAATACCGAAAAGCAACTCGTCCGTATGAAATGCAAGGCTCATCAGGCGCATGAGCTTATCCGTGGCGGAGAGGTTTTCATCAAATGCCACCTCAAGAAGATAGTCACGGGCGCAAAAGGCGAAAAGGCTCTCATCCTCAAAAAGATACCCCACCTCCTCGCTTTCCGTTTCTACGATTTCGGGCAGGCGATCAAGAGCCAAAATCATTCTTGCAGCCTCCTCGCATGCAAGTCCTAAACCACCCTCGCAGCGACCGTATTCGCAGTTAAAATATCTTGGGTGATCACGGCAGATCTGGCAGAGATAGCCCTCGCCAAGGTTTTTTATTATCTTGCAAAGTCCGTCGCAATCAAGGTTTTTACATCTTCCGAGGCTGTCGCATATAAAGGATCCGCCGGAGGAAAAATCAATTGTGGAAAGAAGCTCCTCAGAATATTTTCCCTTGTGTACCTTGTATCTCTCAAGCGTATTTTCATCAATGTCAATGCCCCAGCCGATACAACAGTTATCACGGCATTTTTCAGCTATGCACTTAAATTCTCTATAATAGTTCGGAACGTATATTTTCATATAAACCTCGTGTTTTGAAAAGTTTGGTTGTCATTTGTGCGATTTCTGATGAGGTTTTTGCGACAAATATCTTTTCTGTGTTTTCTTTTTTCATAAGCAATACTCTTTTTTGGAAAGATAAATGACGGACACATCAACAAGACTATTTTACCATAGACAAAGCCTTTTTTCAATCCCTTTACAAAATTTTACCAAGGTATTGACGAAATCTTCGTTTTCTGCTATAATTAATGTGTGCGAGATTTTGCGCACAAGCGAGAGCGCCTACGCGAGTATTTGATTTCTAGTGAATTGCTTTTCACCTTACAAAGCGCCGTAGGACAAGTCAGGAGCCACATAGGTGGCGGAGAGGAGATATTATGGAAAAACAAAACAGAAAAGGCTGGTTATACATTTTACCGGCAAGCCTATTTCTCGGAATCTTTTTGGTTTATCCGCTGATCGACGTTCTGATCTATTCTTTCGAGGAGGGATATAACTCTGCCTCGGGCGATATGTTCGGTATCGGCGGTTACAATTACCTTTACGTTCTGAACGATCCATTCTTTATTCAGGCGATGAAGAACACCTTTATCATGGTTATCATCACGGTGCCGATCTCCACTGCTCTGGCTCTGCTCATTTCCCTTGGACTCTCCTCTATAAAGAAGCTGCGCAATATGTTCCAGACCATTTTCTTCTTACCTTACGTTACCAACACTCTGGCAGTAGGTCTTGTGTTCATGCTTCTTTTCAGAAATACCAACGAGGCAGATCTGGGTATTGTCAGCATCGGACTTCAGCTTCTCGGAATGGAGCCTGTGGACTTTATCAACGGTGAATACTGGCAGAAGATGTTCGTTCTCTGCTTCTACACCATTTGGGTGGTTCTGCCATTCAAGATACTTATACTTACAAGTGCGATAGCCTCCGTTAACCCCGGTTACTACGACGCTGCAAGGGTTGACGGAACCAACAGCACAAGAATGTTTACGAAAATCACGATCCCCCTCATCTCCCCCATGCTGTTTTACCTTATCATAACCGGTTTTATCGGTGCTTTCAAGGCATACAGCGACGCGGTTGCCCTCTTTGGATCAAACCTGAACGTCGCGGAGATGAACACCATCGTTGGTTATATTTACGATATGCTCTACGGCGAGGGCGGAGGTTATCCCTCATACGCATCAGCCGCAGCTATCATTCTCTTCATCATCGTGCTTACGATCACCTGCATCAACCTTATGGTGAGCAAAAAGCACGTTCACTACTCGTAAAGGAGGACAGATGATGGAAAACATGAATCAAGAAGCAGTCACAAGCGGCATTACCATGACGGCTATAAATCCAAGACCCGCAGCACCGAAGCCTATGCCAAAGCCCGCGCCAAAGCCCGAACCTAAGCCACAGGTAAAAAAAGCGGAGGAAAAGCCCCCCGTTCCGAAGAAGCACCCCGGCAGATACCAGCCGATAAGACCGGAGATCCCGAAGGGCGAAGGAGGCCTTGCGATCCTGGTCATCCCCGAAAAGGAAAACGAAGTGGTAGAAAAGCCGGAGCCAAAGAGAACAAAATATTTTTATAGAAAGAAAGCGCGCATGACAAAAAGCGAGATCGCGAAAAAGATCACGGTACACGCACTTCTCGGACTTTGGGCGCTGATAGTTCTCTTCCCCTTCTACTACATGATAATCACATCACTGAAAAGCTACGGCGGATATAACTCAGAGATCGACATTATATCGAAGATCATAGTTCGCGAGCCTACCCTTGAGAGCTATGTCACAGCCTTTACAGCAGTTCAGCTTGGTAAGTATTTTGCAAACACGCTGATCTTCACCCTTGCCACCACAGGCATTATGCTGATCGTTACCGTGCTTGCGTCCTACGGCTTTGCAAGAATTAACTTCAAAGGGAAAAATTTAGTATTCACTCTTTTCCTCTCCATGATGATGATCCCTGCGGAGCTTGTGGTGATCACAAACTTTATTACGGTTACAAACCTTGATATGAGAAACACCTTTATGGGACTTATTCTTCCCTCTATCACCTCGGTGTTCTATATCTATCTCTTAAAGGAAAACTTCCAGCAAGTGCCAAACGAGCTTTACTACGCGGCAAAGGTTGACGGAACGAGTGATCTGAAATACCTGCGCAAGGTAATGATCCCCATCTGTCAGCCTACCATAGTTACGGTGACTATCCTTAAGATCATCGAGTGCTGGAACTCCTACGTTTGGCCAAGGCTGGTTACAGACGATGAAAACTACTACCTCATCTCCAACGGAATTCAGCATATCCGCGAAAGTGGATTCGGTAGAGATAACGTTCCCGCTATGATGGCGGCGGTGGTTTCCATCTCCGTTCCGCTTATATTCTTATTCTTGATCTTCAGAAACAAGATCATGGAGGGTGTTGCAAGAGGAGGTACAAAAGGATGAGAAAATGTAAACTTTTATCTGCATTTTTGACAGTTTTTATTCTTGTTTCCGTTTTGCTTTCCGCAACCTCTTGTCACAAGATCTCTACAAACGAGGAATTTTTCCTACCAAAGAGCTTTGACGAGGGCGAGCCTGTCGAGATCACCTTCTGGGCAAAAAACGAAAACAACAAGACACAGCAGCAGGTATACCGCGACGCGGTGGAGGGATTTGAGAAGATCTACCCAAGCATTACGGTCAACCTGAAGCTCTACTCCGATTACGGAGAGATATATAAGGATGTTATTACCAATATCACAACGGGTACGACTCCCAACGTATGTATTACCTACCCCGACCATATTGCCACTTACAAGACCGGTGCAAACGTTATCGTCCCTCTCGACAAGCTCCTTGATGATAAGAGCTACGGACTGGGCGGCAGCATGATCAAATTCGATGCTCCTACAAGAGAGGAGATAATCCCGCAGTTCCTTGACGAGGGCATCATTGACGGAACGCAGTACGCCATCCCATTCATGCGCTCCACAGAAGCCTGCTACATCAACAGACAAATGGTAGCGGATCTTGGCTACGAGGTTCCCGAAGTTCTCACATGGGATTGGATATGGGAGGTATCAGAGGCAGCCATGGCTCTCGGAAAAGATGCTGACGGCAACTACAACCTTAACGGTCAGAAGATACTCATTCCCTTTATCTACAAATCTACGGATAATATGATGATCCAGATGCTTAAGCAGAAGGGCGCAGGCTACTCCGAGGACTCCGGCGAGATCCTCATCTTCAACGATACCACAGAGGAGCTGCTCTACGAGATCGCAGACCATACAAAGTCCGGCGCGTTCTCTACGTTTAAGATCTCAAGCTATCCCGGCAACTACCTTAACGCAGGACAGTGCATCTTCGCCATCGACTCCACAGCCGGTGCTACCTGGATGGGTCCCGACGCTCCCCAGATCGATATTCCCGAGGATCAGCTGGTGGATTGCGACATTGTTGTTCGCGGAGTTCCGCAGTTCGACGTAGAAAATCCCAAAATGATCTCCCAGGGCCCCTCTATCTGTATCTTTAATAAAGAAAACTCCAACGAGGTTATGGCTTCATGGCTGTTCGTTCAGTACCTGCTTACAAACGAGGTGCAGATCGCTTACTCACAGACTGAGGGCTACCTCCCCGTAACGAGCAAGGCATACAGCTCACCCGAGTATCAGGACTATCTCTCCCGCAGCGGTGAGAACAACGACCTTTATTACTCCGTTAAGATCGACGCATCAAAGCTACTTCTCGACAACCTTGATAACACCTTTATTACTCCCGTATTCAACGGCTCGGCTAACCTTCGTAACGCCGCAGGACAGATGATCGAGGAGGTTTGCAAGTCTACACGAAGAAAACAGACCGTAGATGCAGAGTATATAGATAATCTATACGACAAAATGGCGTCACTCTACAAGCTCGATTTCATGAAGGTGGAGTTTGACGGAATCGCAAAGGAATCCAAGATGCTCCTTTCCGTTGTCGCAGCAGCTTGGGTCATCATGGGTGGAGCTTTCGTGTTTAATTTCATTAAAGGAAAGAAAAAATCCTGAATTTCAGATCAGAAAATATCCTGATTGTATTGACTTTTACCCAAAAGTCAGCTATAATGAATGTGGAAGTAATATGCTTCAAATAAAAAAATTGTATAGGAGAAACACAATGAAAAAGACAGTTCGTTTAATTTCCATGCTTATCGTACTTGTGATGGCAGTTTCTGCTCTTGCATCCTGCGAATGGATCAATCCCGCACCTCCTGCTGTTGATCCTCCTGCAAATAACCCTCACGACAAGAGCGAAGGCGTTATGACATGGGCAGAATACGATGCAGCTGCACTTGATGCAGAGGTTGTTATCGAAGCTTACGTTCAGGGTCACCAGTCTTGGTGGGATAACAAGGTTACAGTTTATCTTCAGGACCTTGAGGGCGGCTATTTCGCATACGAGCTTGCTTGCTCCGAAGAAGATGCTGCTAAGCTTACTGTTGGTACAAAGATCAAGATCACAGGCTACAAGGCAGCTTGGGCAGGTGAAGTTGAGATCGTTGACGCTACCTTCGAATTCGTTAACGACGGTTCAAAGTACGTTGCAAAGCCCGTTGACGTTACATCTCACCTCACATCCGAGGATCTCATTAAGTTCCAGAACATGCTCGTTTCCTTCAAGGGCATGACCTTCAAGTCCCTTTCCTACAAGGGCGGTGAGCGCGGTGACGATATTTATGTTACATTCACAAAGGACGGCGCTGACTACGAGTTCTGCGTAGAGCGTTATCTCACAGATCCTAACAGCGACGTTTACAAGGCTGTTGAGGCTCTTAAGACCGGCGACGTTGTTGACATCGAAGGCTTCCTTTACTGGTACAACGGTATGAACCCCCACATCACAAGCGTTTCCGTTAAGGGCAGCGCTAACTCAAAGAGCACAGGCGTTATGACATGGGCAGAGTACGATGCAGCTGCACTTGATGCAGAGGTTGTTATCGAGGCTTACGTTCAGGGTCACCAGTCCTGGTGGGACAACAAGATCACCGTTTATCTTCAGGACGTTGACGGCGGTTACTTCGCATACGAGCTTGCTTGCTCCGAAAAGGACGCTAAAAAGCTTACTGTTGGTACAAAGATCAGAATTACAGGCTACAAGGCAGCTTGGGCAGGTGAGATCGAGATTATTGACGCTACCTTCGAGTTCGTTAACGACGGTATCACATACGTTGCAGAGGCTATTGACGTTACAGCTCTCCTTACATCCGATGAGCTTGTTAAGTATCAGAATATGCTTGTTTCCTTCAAGGATATGACCTTCAAGTCCCTTTCCTACAAGGGTGGCGAGCGCGGTGACGACGTTTACGTTACCTTCACAAAGGACGGCGTTGACTACGAGTTCTGCGTAGAGCGTTACCTCACAGGTCCTGACAGCGACGTTTATCTTGCGATCGAAGCTCTTAAGGCTGGCGACGTTGTTGATCTTGAAGGCTTCCTTTACTGGTACAACGGCATGAACCCCCACATTACATCTGTTACAGTTAAATAATCATTTTTGATAAGCTTGCCGCCTCTTTTTGAGGCGGCTTTCTTTTTGCTTTTTCATCTGTTTACAACTTTTTTATAAAACTCTCTTGCAATTGATCCCCCTTGGGTGTATAATGGTTTATAAGAAAAAATAAAAAAGGAGAAGGTCATGCCCTTTAAGCCTAAAATCATAGGAGCTATGAAGTCCTATTCAAAAAAGCAGCTGCTATCCGATGCCTTTGCAGGACTGATGGTTGCCATCATTACAATGCCACTCTCTCTTGCCGTTGCGGCAGCTTCGGGAGTGGATTACGAGCGCGGAATTTACGCCTCTGTTTTTGCAGGATTTATCGTAGCACTGCTTGGCGGCAGTAACGTAAATATTACCGGTCCGACCGCCGCTTTTATAACTATAGTTTACGGAATCGTCACAAAACACGGAATTGACGGACTCATCGCCGCAACCATCATGGCAGGAATTATACTGATTTTGATGGGCGCGCTAAAGCTTGGCTCTCTGGTAAAATACATACCTCTGACCATCACCACGGGCTTCTATGCAGGTCTGTCGATCTCCATAATTGTCGGTCAGATAAAGCATCTTTTTGGACTCACTCTTGAAGGCTCTCCCATCGAGGGCATCGACAAGCTTGACGCTACTATAAAGGTGCTTGGAACGTTCAATTTTCAGAGCTTCATAATCGGTGCGCTGTGCCTTGCCGTTATGATCCTTTTGCCGAAATGGACGAAGAAGGTTCCCCCGACAGTGGTGGCTCTCGCCCTTGGCTCCGCCATCGTTCTCATCTTCAAGCCGAACGTAGAAACCTTTGACAGCGTTTTCGGCAAGATCGAGCTGCACGCACCCAGATTCCCCGACCTCACCATGGATTCTCTGGTTTCTCTCGTGCCTGAAGCTTTTATCATCGCAATGGTGGTGGCTATTGAATCCATGCTCTCATCCGTTATCTCAGACGGCATGATCAACGATAAAACCAATTCAAATACAGAGCTCATCGCCCTTGGAGTAGGTAATATCGTGTCCGGATTCTTCGGTGGTATACCTGCAACGGGTGCTATCGCCAGAACAACCGTAAACATCAAAAACGGTGGACGAACACCCATCTCCGCCATGGTTCACTCCGTGGTTATTCTGCTGTTCTCAATCATTTTATTCCCCCTTGCAAAGTACATTCCCATGCCTACCATATCGGCAATACTCATCGTCACAGCCTTCAGCATGGCAGATTGGAAACGCTTTACTCACATCTGTAAAAACGCGGCAAATGCCGAAATTACCATTCTCATTGCAACGTTCATTTTGACCGTAATCTTCAACCCCATGGTGGCTATCGCCGCAGGTCTGATCCTCACGGCATTTCTGTTTCTCAAGGAAATGGCAGACTCTGCAAACGTTAGACCATGGACAGGCGCAGGATCAAGGCTCATTCCCGAGGGCTCTGCCATCTACGAGCTGAACGGTCCAATGTTCTTCGCTGCAACGGATAAGCTACTTGAGATCCACAGCAAGGAAAGCGGTATTTCCGTTATTATTCTTCGCGCATCACACATGACTCTCCTCGACATCGAAGCGATAAGAAACCTTGAAAAAATGGTTGAGGAAGCAAAGAAAAACGGCGTTACGGTTATCATTTCCCATGCAAAGGATCAGCCATTGCGCGCTATGCAAAAGGTGGGGCTGGTAGGAAAGATCGGTGAAGAAAACTTCTGCGATAACATAAATCTCGCCATTGAGCGGGCAGAGGCAATTCTCGAAGAAAACAAAAAAGCTGCAGAAGAAAAAGCATCCACAAAGGAAAAGAGCAAACCCAACCGCGAAAATAAAGAGCTCACAAAAATCGATGTCATAGAAATGCAAACCGCTGATAAGACATCTGAAAATATGGAGGCAGAAGCAAACCCGGAAACGGTTGCCACTGCTGCCGAGCCACAAGAGGCTGAGGATGAAGCTCCAAGCGAAGAAACCGTATGATAAAATAAAAAAAGCAGGAATAGGGGAGAACCTTGTTCCTGCTTTTATTTGTGTTTTGAAAAAGATACTTTCAGTGAAATATGCAAAAATATAAAAAAACAAAGACTGTGACAGTAAAATGTCGCAAATTTTGGTAGAATGCCTAGTATACAATTCCGTTACGATTAAATGAAGCTTTGTCCATTAATTTTCAGCGCAAAGCGAAGCCCCAGCTTTTCAGCAGCCATTTTGCACATATTCATGCGCTCGAGGAAAATTGTAAAATAATCCATAATAGAGCCTATCTCCGTATCAATGACAAGCTCAAGCTGAACCTGGCGCGCCTCGGCATCAACGGTCATAGAAGACTCACTTACGGAAAAATTGACTCTATCATGAATATCGAAGGTAGCAGGATCAGCATTTCGCACTCTGCTCTTTCGAACGTCGGATTTATCCGCAAGGATCAGCGCCGCAGCCAAAGGAGATACGGGAACGCCGACTCCCTCATCGTGATTTCCGATAGCAGTAACTATTTTTGCAATCTCCCCGGAGTCCATGCCCAAATTGGACAAAATTCGAAACGCCATGAGTGCGCCGCTCTGTGAATGCTCAACGCGATTGACAAGATTACCTATATCGTGCATAAATCCTGCGATTTTCACAAGCTCCACTTCTCTGCCCTCATATCCAAGAGCCTCCATAAGCTCCGCCGCAGTTTCAGCAACTCTTGTAACGTGGGCAAAGCTGTGCTCCGTATAACCAAGCGCCGAAAGCGACATATCTGCAGCCTCTATGTAATCGCGTATTTCCCGATTTTTTTTAATATCTTCAAAGCAAACCATAAAATGCTCCTTTTTCTTCATCATTTATTATAGTATAACAGAAATAAGGAGAAAAAAGCAAGTTCTTTTCATGTTTTATCCCATTTTTATATATTTTTCACAAAAAGATGCAGATAATAGACTTTTTGGCTTGACTTTTTTTCAGCACTTTGCTATAATGAACGTAGAAATAGCAAACGTCATAGAGGCGCACGGCAGCTTTACCATGAGAAAAGAATGAACCGTACCTCGGAAAGGATGACTATGATCGAATTATTTGAAAGCTTTGAATCCTCTAATTTTGTAAAATTTATGACAGATATTAACCCCCTCACAACGCTGATAAAGCTGGTAATCGCTACGATTATGGCAGGAACGATCGGCCTCGAACGAGGAAAACAGGGCCGCGCGGCAGGTATGAGAACGCACATTCTCGTTTGTATCGGTGCAACCCTTGCCTCTGTAATGGGATTCTTCGTTCACGATATGCTGAACGGCAGCGGTGACCCCCTCCGTGTTGCTGCGCAGGTTATTTCCGGCATCGGTTTCCTTGGCGTTGGCACTATTCTTATTAAAGGTAGATTCCAGATCACCGGTCTTACTACTTCGGCAGGTCTTTGGGTCGTTGGAGCTATCGGTCTTGCCCTCGGCGCAGGCTTCTACTCCGGCGCGATCATCACCTTCGGTGTCACTATGGCGACTATCACCCTCATCGGTAAGCTTGAGGGAAAGCTTAATAAAAAGTACAGCCGCTACGGTATCTACGTTGAGATCGACTCCGATAAGCACGTCAGAAAAACTATCGATTTCCTTAACACTCACCTCATCGTCAGTGATATTCAGGTCACCGCCCCAAGAAGTGGCACCTCCGGAAACGTCGGCATCGAGGCAAACGTTTATAACAAAAACATGGCAACAAGTCCTGACGAGGTTGCACATATGCTTGAAGAACAAGAATATGTCATTTTCGCTCTTGAATCTATATAAACCCATGTTTTTGAAAACCAAACTTTGCATTTTTGGATTAAAAAGCGCAGAATTATTACCTGCGCTTTTTTTGTTTTAAATAGTCTCGCGCCATAATGTAGAAAAAAACAGCCCGAAAATTCGAACTGTCTTTTAAAATAAAATGGAGCAGATCATGGGTAAGTGAACTAAAAACAACTGAGTGTTGTTTTTAGGAACGAAGTCGACAAAGCAAGGAGTTGGAGAAGCGAGACTTGCGAGCGACAATCAACGACTATGCGACTCGACTGGTGAAGCCGCAGCATTTTTCTGAAATGCTTGGTGGGTAAGACTCCGTAATCCGCCTCTGATCGTATAAAATAAAAAAGAACAAGCTCTATTGTCTAGCTTGTCCTTTAAAATAAAATGGAGCGGATTACGTGAGCGAGAAAAAAACATCTAAACGATGTTTTTTTGGAAGCGAAGTCCCCAAAGCAAAGCGTTTTCATAGCCGAGTAATCGCAGGCAAGAAAACAACTATGCGACGGGACTGAAAGCGAAGAAACCGCTGTGTTTCGGAGAAACACATGGAGGGGGAGTGCCCCTTATCCGCTTTTGTACGTATAAAAATGAAAAAAACAGTCCGAAAATTCGAACTGTCTTTTAAAATAAAATGGAGCGGATTATGGGTGAGTGAACTGAAAACAACTGAGTGTTGTTTTTAGGAACGAAGTCGACAAAGCAAGGAGTTGGAGAAGCGAGACTTGCGAGCGACAATCAACGACTATGCGACTCGACTGGTGAAGCCGCCTGAATTTTGAAAAAATTCTGTGACGGGAAGACTCCGTAATCCGCCTTTAATCGTATAAAATAAAAAAGAACAAGCTCTACTGTCTAGCTTGTCCTTAAAAATAAAATGGAGCGGATTACGGGGCTCGAACCCGCCACCTTCGCCTTGGCAAGGCGACGCTCTACCAAATGAGCTAAATCCGCATATGGTGCCTCCGGTCGGAATTGAACCAACGACACAGGGATTTTCAGTCCCTTGCTCTACCAACTGAGCTACAGAGGCAGCGGAATGACGACTCGGATGGGGCTCGAACCCACGACCTCTAGCGTGACAGGCTAGCGCTCTAACCAACTGAGCTACCAAGCCATTTCCGATTGAAGCCCTAAGGCTTCTATAAAAACGCATTTCTGCGATGGTGGAAAGTACAGGGCTCGAACCTGTGACCCTCTGCTTGTAAGGCAGATGCTCTCCCAACTGAGCTAACCTTCCAATTCAATGCTAGAATATTATAACAAATATTTTTTCATTTGTCAATACCTTTTTTGAAAAAAATTGAAAAAGTTTTGATTTTTTTTAAAAGGACAAAAAATCCCCTTTTTTCTCCGAAAAACCCTATCTTTGTCGGGAACTATCCGGCGTGCTTACCCCCTATTGACATTGCCGGGCACGTATGGTATAATTAACTCAAAAAATGGAGGTACCTTTGATGAGCAAAATTTTTCGGGCGTGGTCGGTTGCCATGCAAATATTATCTTTGGCTTTTGCCGCATTATTTTTAGCTTTGTCCATATACTTTGTATTTGAGGTGGGGGTGATATATCCCATCTTTGCCATGCTACTAATGTTTGCCGTCTTTGGCGCGCTGGGTATTCATTACCGCCTCTGTCTCCGTCATATTTTGGAGCGAAGGGTACTTTCAGAGCGAGAACTTGCCCGCCGCAAAATCGCCTCCTCTGCCTGCGTCGCCCTCTTTGGGTTTTGCGCATTTGTTATGTGGCTGATGCTATTTGCCGTTTACGTGCTTGAGGTGCGCTTTGATTTTCTTGGATATTTTATCGCAGTGGCAATCATCTCAACTCTTTATACAGCAAATCTTACACTGCTATCTAAAAAGTTAAATTAGACGGTTTTTGCAAACTATACTTTTCTTTTTTGCACTTTTTTCGCATTAAAAAGACCTCGGTGTTTTCCGAGGTCTTTTCTTATTTATCTTGTTTATCAGTCGATAGTCATATCAAGCTTGAAGCGAAGGATCTTTCTGAGGGTGTTCTTTGGGAATTCCTCGTCACGAACCTTAACAAGTCCGATCTTCTTATAAGGAGTTGCTGTCTTGTTATACTCATCAACGAAGGGCTGGAAGTATGCCTTGAAGTCTTCAATGCCGTTCTTTTTAATGAAGTCCTGATCGGGATAAATCTCCATAACGATAGTGTTGAACTTTTCGCCTCTCTTGCTCTGACCCTCGTAGACGATGAGGTCGAGAACACCGGGAGTTGCAGAAAGGGCATCCTCAATCTCCTCGGGGTAAACGTTCTTACCGTTCGAGAGGATGATGAGGTTCTTCTTTCTACCGGTGATAAAGAGGTTTCTGTTATTGTTCTTCTTATCGTAAACAAGCTTACCGTAGTCGCCTGTACGGAAGTAGCCATCTTCGTCAAACGCCTCGGCAGTAGCAGCCTCGTTCTTGTAGTATCCAAGCATGATGTTAGAGCCCTTAACAAGGATCTCGCCCTCGCCGTCTTCATTTGGCTCGTCGATCTTAACGTCGTCGATAGGAAGAACGGGGCCTACGCTCTTGGGAATAATATAATGGTTGTGGTTAACTGCAATAATAGGTGCGCACTCGGTGATGCCGTAGCCGTTAAGAACGGTGATACCGATGGAATCAAAGAGATCTGCGATATCCTGGTTGAGAGGTGCGCCGCCGGAGATGATCATATTGATCTCGCCGCCAAAGGGCTCAAGAACCTGAGCAAAGAGCTTTCTTCTTAAATCAATACCGATCTTGCGAAGGAAGTTAGAAACCTTCATGAGAGCGAATATCAGCTTTGCCTTTTTCTCGCCTTTTGCATTAATACCTGCCACAATTCTGCGGTAGAAGGTTTCAACGTAGAGAGGAACTGCAACAAGGTGACCGGGCTTATGCTCCTGAAGCTCCTTAAGAATATACTTAATACCGGAGGAGATATAAATATCGCAGCCAAGACAAGCCTGACCGTAGATGGAAACGCTGGATCCGTAGGTATGATGAGGAGGAAGCACGTTAAGACATCTGTCGGAGAAATCGATGTAAGGAATAACGTCTGCAAGGTCGGAGCAGAAGTTGTGCTGGGAGAGCATTACGCCCTTGCCCTTACCGGTTGTGCCGGAGGTGAAAACAAGGAGTGACATAGCGTCAGGGTCGATCTCATTTTCATAGTAAGGTGTGGAATCGGCAACGAACTTAACCTTACCTGCCTCAATAAGCTGATCAAGAGTTTCGCCCTCGTCGCCACCCATGTAATAAACGGTTTCAACACCGGTGTTCTGGCAGATCTCAGCAACCTTTGCTCTCTGCTCGGGATCGCAGATGATGGCAGTAGTGTCTGCAGTCTTAACGGTGTCGGAAAGCTCAAGTGCGCCCCAATCCTTATCAAGGGGAACGAGAACTGCACCCATAGCCATTGTTGCAAAATATGTAACTATCCAAGGATAGGAATGTTTGCCGAGAACAACGATGTGCTTACCCTTATATCCTCTTGCGAGAAGCTCAATTGCAAGGGCACGAACGTCGGAACGAAGCTCCAAATAGCTCTTTGTCTGTGTTTCTTTATCATGAGGGTTGATCTTGAAACGGAAGCCAACTTTATCACCGTAGAGATCGCCTACAGCCTCAATCATTTCTCTGATGTTTTTGTATTCAACCTTTTCATGTAAAATTCTGTCTTTCATAAAAATCTTCCTTTTTAATGTTGTTAAATAACAGTTTTATTGAATAACAATAATATTGCTCCTATCATTTTACCAAAAATATATGTATTTGTCAAGCATTTTTTCCATTCAATTGACAAAAACTTGTCAATGTTTATTATTTCAACTTGTTATTAAACTTTTGTACGCTTTTTCTTGAAATATGACGACAGTTGAGCCGAGCATTCGTCGGCAAGGACGCCTCCCAGAACCTCGGGAATGTGGTTAAAGGGGATCTTTGACAGGTCAACAAGCGAGCCGAAGGCGCCAAAACGGTAATCCCTGGCACCAAAAACAACTTTGGGAATTCTGGCGTTGATTATAGCACCGGCACACATTGCGCAGGGCTCCATGCTGACGTAAAGGGTTGCACCGGGCAGCCTCCAGCCACCGAGAGCCTCGCAAGCTCGCTCTATCGCTAAAATCTCTGCATGGTGGGTGGCGCATTTTGAGGTTTCGCGAGTGTTATATGCTCTGGCGATGACCACTCCGTCGCGAACGATGAGCGCACCTACGGGAACCTCGTCTATTTTCTCCGCCTCCGCCGCAAGAGACATACATTCTCTGATGTACGCCTCATCCTCGGAGGAGATGTTTTTTATTTCTTCTTTTTCTATCATTAGAGTTGCCTCCGATATTTTTAGATAAGCTCAAGCACCGCTGCAAGGAGCATTGGTATGGCAAGGATCAGCACCTCTTTAGGTGGCTTTTGCTTCAGGGGTGTAAGGTCAGAGTTCTCCAAAGCAAACTCCTTATACTTGCCTCTGTTTTTGATGATAAAGGCTACCGATACCACTGTGAGGACGGCAAGAGTTCCCATAGCCACCCATGTGACCGTGGGGTTTGCGCCCCAGAACATCAGCGTCACGGAAAGGGCGTTGTTAATAAAATGAATGATGAATGACGGCCACACCGACCCGCAAAGCAGGTTTATAGCCATGAACATAACACCCGCGATAAAGGCATAAGGGATACTGAAAAAGCTGTGGTGTATCAGGGCGAAAAATGTGGCACTGTAAACTATCAGGGATATGGGGCTCTCACCTTTCATAACGCGCATGGGAACAAGCCTGAAAAGCGCCTCCTCGAAAACGGCAGGAGCGAGAGCATGAGTAATGATCGCCAAAAGGAAGCTATCACCGAGATCCAGTGCATTGTTCTTTCCCGAGATCGCCTCCATCAAAAGTCCGGTTAAAAACGATACCAGCATTATGAGGGCGATGGTCGGCGCAATGAAGGCTATGGCATCCTTCGTGTTTTGAAGCTTCAGAAATTCCACGTTAGAATTTTCTTCTCTCGTTGCATAGATACCTATAAAAATCGGCACGATAAAGGCTAAAATGTAAAACAGAGTTGACAAAAATCCACCAAATGAACCTGAAAGAGAAAGCAACAAAACACAGACCACATCCAAAACTGCGATAAATCCTATTGATCTTTGCTGATTGGTTTCCATTTATTTTTCCTCCTCAAAAAGAGAAAATCTGATTTTTCCCCGAATGACGTCGCACTCCTCAACCTTAACAAAAACATCGTCGGAGAGGTGGTACGACTTGTATGCCGAGCGCATGGTGACGGTTCTCTCGTCGAAGGTAAATACCCCCGCAAGCTCGCTTATGGGAATGAGTCCCTCACAGGTATTGTCAAGCATTACGAAAATACCGAAAGAGGTAATGGAGCTTATCTTTGCAGGGAACACCTCACCTACTCTGTCCGCCATGAAAATACATTTATAGAGGTTTTCTATTCTGCGCTCGGCATTCATAGCGCGAAGCTCCGCTTCCGTGGCGGCAGCTGCCGCTCTCCTCGCATAAGAGGAATAAGCCTCGGGGCGCTTGCCCTCAATCAAGGTCTTCTTTATTATCCTATGAGTGGCAAGGTCGGAAAGTCTTCTTATGGGAGAGGTAAAATGGCAGTAATTTTCAATGCCAAGTCCAAAATGGGCGCTTTTTACGTCGGAGTACTTTGCCTTTGCCATAGAGCGAAGCATAGAATAGGAAACCTGAGATAAAATCCCCTTTTCCTCTGCCATGGAGAGAAGCTGCGCAAAGCTTCTTGCATCGGGATCCTCGTGGTTTACAACCCTCGTGTCAAGCCCGAGATTGTGAGCGTAGGTCAAAAATTCCGTCAGCTTATCGGGCATGGGACTTTCGTGAATACGGTAAACGCAGGGGATCTTTTTTTCATAAAGATAGGTTGCCACAGCCTCGTTTGCGCAGAGCATGAACTGCTCTATCATACGCTCCGATACGCCGCGCTCGCGCTTGATAATATCAACGGGTTCACCGCTTTCATTTAGAATTATCTCTGCCTCGGGCGCATCAAAATCAAGGTAACCTCTGCCGTGGCTCTTTTTAAGGAGTACCTCGTATAGATCTCTCATTCTCATGAGAGTAGGAATAGTGGACTTGTATTTTTGTAATATTTCCTTTTCTGCCGTGCCATCAAAGATCTTATTCACCTCGGAATACACACCTCTGACACGGGTCTTTATAATAGACGGCTCAAGAGAAAGGGACACAATGCTTCCCTCTCGGTCAAGATCGATAATGGCGGAGAGGGTGTACTTTTCCTCCCCTGCATTGAGAGAACAAGCTCCGTTTGAAAGGGCGGGAGGCAGCATTGGTACCACCTTGTCGGTGAAGTAAACGCTGGTTCCCCTTGCCATGGCGGCTCTGTCCAAGGCGGTCTTCTCTTTTACATACTCTGAAACGTCGGCTATATGCACGCCAAGACGCCATTTGCCACCCGGTAGCTTGCGCAGAGAAACTGCATCGTCAAGATCCTTTGCGCCCTCGCCGTCAATGGTGAGGATCACCTCGTCGCGAACTACTCTGCCCTCCTCGGTTATGGGGGATTCGGCAAGTCTTTTCGCCTCGGAAAGCTCCTCCGGAGTAAAGTCAACGGGGATCTCCGATTCTGCTAAAATCGCCTCGTAATTCGCCTCACGTGAGTCACTCTCGCCAAAGCAGGCAACCACCAAGCACTCGGGAGTGGTATTGCCACCTCTTATAAGCTTTGCGAGGATCTTGTCGCCAGTTTCAAATTCAACCTCCGTATCAAAGATAGGAAGCTTTGTTGAAAAGGTATGATCGTCAGGCTGGAGATATACGGCTCTGTATCTGCGTTTGCCGTGTCTTATCCATTCCTCGACCGCCGTTCCTACAACGGTCTTTCTTCCATATTCTATTATTTTGCGAACACGTCCCTCGGTTTTTTCTTCTCCGAAGCGATTTTCATAGCTGTGATAGATGATCTCAACGAAATCACCGTCAATAGCTCCGAGAGTTTTGCCCTCGGGAATGAAAATATCATCACCACCGCTCTCTCTTGTAACGAATCCATAGCCGCTTTTTGACGAGGAAAAAATACCACTGACAACTATCTCATCTCTATGAGCCTTGCCGGAGCTTCTGCCACGTCTGCCACCGTCAACGGTGCTTTTCAGCTTGTAACCCGAAAAGTCCACACCCGTGGATCTGATAGCCTGCTCGATCGCCTCGCGGCTCTGCTCTTTAGCGCGGCGCTTATGAACGTTTCGCTTTGTAAATTTTGCAAAATCTTTTTTTGTTTTCTTCATTTTCTTCCTTAATAATTAGTAAATAGTAAAAATCAAATAGATTAAAATGACAAAGGCGTCCTTTAACGAATAAATTATACCCCGAAAGTGATCTCTGAAACGGGATTTTTCAAAAAGAAAAAGTGGCATTAACGGTGCCACTTTTCTAAGTATTACTTTATGAATGTGAACCACTGTTTCCACTCATCAAGGCCGTGTGCATTGCCGAAATCAGGCTGAACAACGTAAGCAAGAAGAGTCGCAACAGCGAAAACGATAGCCGCGATCTTTGTCCACTTGAAGAGAATTTGATCTGTGTGCGCGGTCTTATCTTTGCCATAATATGTCTCCTGGCCACCTGCGATAGTGCTGGAGAGTCCGTCTTCACCGGTCTTCTGGAATACAACCGCTACGATAATGAAAATTGCGGCAATAAGTAATACTACAAGAAGCAGATATTCAAAAATTGCTAAAAATCCTGTGAGAAATGTCATTTTTAATACCTTCCAAATATAATTAATGCGTGGGTAAACCACGGTCAGACATACTGCATAGAAGTATTTTATCACAAATAAAGCAAAAATGCAATAGTTTTTTAAAAGTTTTTTTATTATTTTAATCAAAAATGAAAATATATGCAAAATCTCGGCACAAATTCCAGCAAAGGTGAAGATAATTATTCGTTTTCATTTTTATATAGCTTTTTGAAAAATCAATCTTGAAACTGACTTTCTGCCAGCTGCAAATATCGTGGAAATTTTGAGCAGATTTTTTCGCTTGTCGCCCGAAGGCGTAGTTACCTACACAAAGTCTGCTCTTTTTCAAAACCTCCGCCGCTCATTTCCAAAATCAATCTTGAAGCCAACTTTTTACCAGCTGCAAATATCGTGGAAATTTTGAGCGGATTTTTTCGCTTGTCGCCCGAAGGCGTAGTTACCTACGTCGAGTTTGGTGACAAACGGAAGAAGGTGCCAAAATTTGCCGATATTTTATATCAATCTTCGAAATCAGCCTTGTACGCCGCCACTAACCTCTCCGGCCAATCGCCTATCGGCTCAAGTCTTCCTGTGAAGAAACGAAGGGATTTCGGCTCGTGAACGAAGCGAAGACCGCCTATGAGATGCCTGTGGTCATATAGCCACTTAACTCTATCTATTACGTACTCTGTTTGAGAGAGGGTGAAAACTCTTCTCGGGAATGCAAGACGCACCATCTCAACTGCCGCTATGCGCTCTGATCCGTCAGGGTTACGCTCCTCGGAAAGAGTGCCGCGCTCCATGCCACGAATTCCACCTGCAAGATAGAGGGCTGCAACGAGAGAGCCGGCGGGATACTGCTCCGAGGGAATGTGGGATACAACCTCTCGGGCGTTAATATGTGCGCCAAGGCCGCCGCCGGGGGTTACCATAGGAATACCCATAGCATCAAGCTCACGAACGCAGTGATCGATGAACTGCGGGCCCTGGGAAATAACGTCAAAATCCATAGTTTCCTCAAAGCCGACGATAAGCGCCTCCATCTCCTTTACAGACATACCACCGTAGGTGAGGAAGCCCTCGAACATGGTGATATAGTCCTCCATAGCATGGAACATCTCCTCGTCACGAACAAGGATTCCGCCGCCTCGTCCAAAGCCGAACTTTCTCGCGGAGAAGTAAATAACGTCGTAAAGATCGCCTATCATACGTGTGATCTCGCGAATGGATTTATCCTTCATGGACTCCTCGCGGGTCTTGATGAAGTACAGGTTATCCTGAAGGAGAGATGCGTCAAGAACTGTGGTAATGCCATATTCTTTTGCAAGGTCGGTAACAGCCTTCATATTCTCGTAGGAAACGGGCTGACCGCCGATAAGGTTCGTTCCTGCTTCTATTCTTATGTACGGGATATTATCTGCGCCCTCGCGCTCAATACAGGCGCGCACCTTGTCAAGGTCAATGTCCCCCTTAAAGGGAAGATCGCTCTTCATGATAAGTCCCTCGTCCTTGATAAGCTCCTCAACGCGAGCGCCAAGACGGGTAACGTGTGCCTTTGAGGTGGTGAAATGATAGTTCATGATGATACAGTTACCGGGCTTTACAAAATGCTGGGCAATGATATGCTCTGCAGCTCTGCCCTGATGAGCAGGAAGGAGATGCTTGATACCGAACAGCTCGGCAAGCTTATCATTCATGCGATAGAAGGTTTCGCTACCTGCATAGGCATCGTCAGCATGGAGCATGGCAGCCTGCATATTGTCACTCATAGCGTTAACGCCCGAGTCGGTAAGCATATCCATGAAAATATCGCCGTTATGTAAAAGAAACGTATTGAATCCTGCGTCCCGCATTTTCTGAAGGCGCTCCTCTGCAGAGAGCATGGTGAGCTTCTGCACGATCTTTACCCTGTGCATCTCAACGGGAACGGGCTTTCTATTATAAAATTTAATTGTACCTGACATATTTTTTCTCCTCGGGGGTTGATTTTCTTACGGGAATATTATATAATACTTTTGTCGATTTGTAAAACAAATAGTTTTTATTAAAGCTATCGATTTTTTCGATTATGATTTCCGCTAAAGAAAAATTGGATGATAAAAAGAAAAAACGCAGAGCGTTTTTACCTTGGAGGATATATGGAAATTCGCAATTTAATGACCTTTATCAGGGTGGCAGAGCTATGTAATTTCACTCGAGCGGCAGAGGCGCTTGGATACACGCAATCAACGGTTTCTTTCCAGATCAAGCAGCTGGAGGAGGAGCTGGGCTGTCTGCTTTTCGAGAGGGTGAACCACACCGTCAGCCTAACTGACGAGGGGGAGAGGCTGCTTACCTATGCCCACGGGATACATAAAATGACGGAGGAATTCCGAGAGAGCTTTTCTAAAGAAAAGGAGATCACCGGCTTTATCAGAGTGCTGACACCCGACTCCGTTTGCGAGGATATGCTGCTGACTAACTTTGCCGATTTCAATAAAAAATACCCCGGTATCAAGCTAAAATTTTCATCTGCGGATACTAACGAGATGATAGAGATGCTGGATAGGAACGAGGGGGACGTTATGATAACCCTTGACCGCCACGTATGGAGAGGTGACTTCGTTATTGCCAAGGAAGAACCGGTGAAAATGCACTTCGTTACGGGGGCAGGCTCACCCCTTGCAAAGAAAAAGAAAGTGAAGCTTGAGGAGCTGAACTCATACCCCCTGATCCTGACGGAGAAAAACGCGGGATACCGCCGTGCCCTCGATATTGAGATGGCAAAATACTCCGTGGAGCTGCACCCAACCCTCGAGATCAGCCGACCGGATATTATCACAAGACTGCTTGAGAACAGCGAACGCATTTCATTCTTGCCGGAGTTTGTAACCGAGGAACTGGTAGAGGCAGGAAAACTCTCGTATCTGAACGTTATAGACTTTGACGCAGATATATGGAAGCAGCTCATCTATCACAAAAATAAATGGATGTCCGAGGCGATGAAGGCTTTCATAGAATATGTAAAATCAGCAGAATTTCTTTGATTTTGACTAGTATAATTTACATTTTCTGCGTTTTAATCATGTTTTTTCAAAAGGAGATCGGTTATGAAAATTATAGATATATCGCAAGAATTACTTTCTGCAAAAGTGTATGAGGGGGATCCTACTCCAAAGGTCGAGGAGCTTTGCTCCATGAGAGGAGGCAACCAATACAACCTCTCTGCCCTTTCCATGTGCCTCCATAACGGAACACACGTGGATGCACCAAAGCACTTTATCAAGGACGGATCTGCAATAGACGAGATGCCCCTTGACGCCTTTGTAGGCAGATGCTACGTTGCAGATCATCAGGGCGACGTAACGGCAGAGGATGCCGTAAAAATCATTGAGAAAGCCAAGGCAAATTCCGCTACGGAAAGAATACTTCTACGGGGAGATCTGACAGTTACGGAATCGGCAGCAGAGGTGTTTGCAAGGGAGGGAGTCAAGCTCCTTGGCAACGAGGGGCAAACCGTCGGCCCGAAGGACGCACCCATGGCGGTACACCTGATCCTTCTTTCAGCAGGGGTAGCGCTGCTTGAGGGAATAGTGCTGACCAAAGCACAAGAGGGCGCATATTTTTTCTCCGCAGCACCACTGAATATTAAAGGCGCAGAGGGCAGCCCATGCCGTGCGTTTTTGGTGGAAACCGGTCTTGACAGATAGGAAACTCACCTCAATCGATGGAGACTGACCTCGATCAATGGATACTGACCTTTGTATATAAAATTAACCTTGATGAATCAGTAACCCATGTTTTACGTAAATTTTTGAGCAGCTACACGTGAGTTTTGAATAGTAAAAGCACCGCCGGGATGACGGTGCTTTTTTTAATACGGTAGTAATTTATTAAGTAGTAATTTTCTTAAAGAATTGAGGGATTTACATCGCAAATAGCAGTACCAAGCCGAAGAGCTTCATTCCTACGTGAGCAAAAATATGGGATAGCATCGCGTAGTGAATACCGTGCTTTCTATATGCTCTACCGAAAACGATGCCCATGCTGCCATTTAACAAGAAGCAGCGAAGAACCAGCATCGGAGTGAGTCCCACTGTTGAGGCAGTTGCAGGCAGATGACTTGCGGCAAATAAAATCGCCACTGCAAGGTTTGAGATCACGAGTACCACCTCGGGAGCTTCATCCTTACTTCTGTAAAACAGCTTCCAGAGCAAAAGGACGATCAGCGACATGAGAAATAAACGCATCATCAGCTCCTCGATAATGCCACCATAGGTGAAGGACGCTGCCATGGAATTCAGGGAAAGTGACGAAAGTATGCTCTCTTTTATTTCCTCGGGGGCTGCGCCGTGGGAAAATACCAGCACGTCGATAAGCATTATAGCACCGCCGGCAATTCCACCTACGATAGTAGTTTTCAGCGCAGTGTTTTTTTCAAATCTTATATCCTTCCATAGCCCGATCTTCTTTGCAAGGAGTTTTCCCAAAAGTCCGAAGATCAAAGCGTAACTAACCACCTGAAGCGTACCTATAACCACGTAGCCGACCTTGCCACCCATCTCTGAAAGGGCCTCTGCCATGATCTCGGGATCGGTGATCTCAAGGGTGTAACCCGCGGTGAAAATTCCACCTGCAATTCCAATCACCACAAGAAAAATCAGGTACAAGAAATCTTCTTTTTTAAGTTTTTTCATTCTCAAATTTCCTTTGACTTTTATTCTAAAGCCGGTAGCTTATCAGCTCTCGGAGTCCTCGTCCTTATCTATAACGCCGACTCTGAAATACCCCTCCTCGCCACTGTGGTGACGGAAGAAAACGTAGGAATAAATGAGGGGTGCCGCCACCATACAGAGAAGCACAGGAATAACCGCCCACACAAGAGAGGCGGCAGGCAAAAAGGAGAGGAACGCAAGTAAGATTCCACCACAGAGCCATACCTTTCCTGCAAAGCGATGGGTAGCAAGCCAATTTGCCTCGCTCTCGAGAGTCCATACGATTTTAATGCCTATTGTATAGTTAAGTTTGCATTTTGGCAGATAATTTCCCACAATCGCAAGTCCTACACCAACAACTGCGATGATGATATTAGGTGCTTTTGCGCTAATTCCCATAGCCGTAAGATAGGTCATCATGCAAGCGACGTTCGCTAAGGTGGGGATGATCCAAAAGATCAGGGTAAAGACCTTTTTGTTCTGATCTTTGTTCTTTCTGTCATGTCCTGTAACAATGTGACAAAGCAGGTTCAGTGCCGCTAAAATTGCAGGCATTCCGAATACGGCAAAGCCTCTTGATGCCCAACCGTCAACCTCTCCCGTGGGGCCCCAATGTATAGGCAGCTCCTCCGGCAGCTTTTCCCAGATGATCAAGCCTACCAGAACCGGCACAAGAGTCGCAAGAGTGGAAAGCAATATCTTCCACTTATTTTCCTTTAAGTAATTATTCATTTTTTTCTCCTTTCAGCGTGGATATCCACATAAGTATTTCTTCAAGCACCGAGGCATTAAGCTCGTAGTAAATAAATTTGCCCTCGCGCTTGTCGCGAATAAGATCTGCCTCTCGCAGAATTGAGAGGTGACGGGAAATTGCCGCACCGCTGATGTCAAATTGCTCCACAATATCTCCCGCCGCCATTCTGCCCTTTTTCAGAAGATTAAGTATCTCCCGACGGACCGGGTCGGCAAGCGCCTTCATGGTTTTTTCAATTCCCATTTTTACCTCCTTTAATTTGCGGTTAAATCAAATTATCTTATGCACAAGGCCGAAATTTGCTAATGATTTCGAAGAACATTTAACCGTTTTGTTAAATGTATTATAGCACATCTTTTCCCCCTTGTCAATAGGTTTTTTAGATTTTTTGCATTTTCAAGAATTGGTTTTTTGTCAAAAAAATAAAACCGCCACTCCGAGAGAAGCGACGGTTTAATTTAAAATATATAATTATTTGTAAATATTTCTTTACTTAATTCGTGAATTTTTCCTCTGCGATATCAACCAGCCTTACAATTGCAGGGCCAAGGAGAATATTCATTCCAAGCTCTACGAGGAAGTTTCCGCCAACAAGACCAACGAACATATAGCCAATAACGTTCATGCCTTCGGCAAGAGCCCAAGCGCTGATGGTGTCCATAAAGAACACAGAGCAGCCGAGAAGAAATACGCCCGTATTAACAACAGGGCAAACGATGGCAGCCACGAAGGTTGCAAGAGTTCTGTTCTTACCTTCTAGAAGCTTATATACGTAGCCTGCTGCAAGACCGCAGAGAGTGCCCTTGAGAAGAACGGTAACGATAGTGCCGAAAACGTTGATGGAAAGGAACAGAGCCGCGTCACCACAAATCAGCACGAAAAGACCGAACACGAAGCCAAGCCATGCGCCGATCATAGGACCACAGGTTGCCGCACCTATAACGATCGGTATCAAAACCAGCGAGATCATGAATGGACCAAGTCTAATAGTTTGTCCCACGAACTGAAGCACTACTACGAGTGCTGTGAGAATTGCCGCCAAAACCATTGTTTTGGTTGACATTCCAAGTTGTGTTTTTCTTTGCATAAAAAAATCCTCCTTGCTGTCGCCCACTCCCGTGGTGCAACGCATAAAAATTTATTTTACAGTCGGTGCCCCGACGTATAAACGTGAAAAACGGGGATTTTTGCTTTGTCAAAAGCATTTTTAGCTGAAAGATAGCTATCTGCATTTCATTGGCTTTGACAAGCATTTTCATGGTGAAGAATATTCACCTTTGATATATTAGCACATTTTCTCCTCAATTGCAAGGGATTTTTGAAACTTTTTTCTCGTCAGGGGCAAAAACATGATAATTTTACCCAAAAATGCCGCTATACAAGGAAAAACGCCACAAAACTGAACATTATTCGTGAATTTTGACAAAAAAGTGACGAAAAACTATTGACATTTTGGGCATTTTGTGTTATAATATGCTTCCATACGTTGATTTTTGCTAATTTCTCAACGTATAAAACAAGCTTTGGTATAAGCTCGCGATAGGGGCGGGCGTTTCTACAAACCACCGATAATGGTTAACTACCGAATTTTGATTTCGGTGGTATTTTTTTGCCCTTTTTTCAGGGGAACTTAGCCGCCGTGGATCTTGGCGGCGTTTTTGTTTTTTGAGATTTGCCGCACGACGTTTATATTCAGCACTCTTACCTTTATATCTATATCACCTCACCCTTATCTCAAAACAGGAGGATAATTAAAATGAATACTGAACACATATTGCTTGAAGCCTTTGGATACCTTGGTACTATACTGGTTGTAGTATCCATGATGATGACCTCCGTGACCAAGCTGCGCATAGTGAATATGTCAGGCTCTGTTATCAGTGCAATATACGCCGCCATCTGCGGCACCTGGCCTATTGTGGTAATGAACGTTTGTCTGTTCGTTATCAACGGCTTCCAGCTTATCAAGAGCGACAGAGCGAAAAAAGCCGCAGAAAATCAGGAGAAAAAAGAAAACGCAGGAATATCCCACTCCGATGCAGAATAAAATCTTGGGAGAAATAAAATACCTTGGAGAAAAACATGAAATTATACATAGATAACAAAGAAATAGAAGCTATGGCAGATCAGTCCCTGCTGGACATGGCAAATAGCCTTGGACTCATTGAGGGAAAGCTTTCAACAGATCCCATAGCAGCAAAGATCGCGGGCAGAGTTTTCACACTTAACTACGTGCCCGTAAGACAAAAGGATCTGACCCCCGACCGAAAATCCATCAGAACCGCCATGGCAGCATCAGGCGGAGTTATCCATCTTATCAGATACAGCGATCCCGTAGGTCGCGACGTTTATACAAGAACTGCACAGTTCATCGTTTTCCTTGCGATAAGACGCCTCTGGCCAAAGGCACAGGGCAGCATGAACTGTACTATCGGATCAGGTCTTTACTTTAAGGTAACGGGCGCTGACGACTTCTCTGCTGACAAACTCGAGGAGGAGATACGCCATATCGTGGCAGAGGACTTCCCTCTCAAGCGCCGCAGGATCACCACAAAGGAGCTTATCGAGTATTACAGATCCGTTGGCGAGGAGGATAAGGCAACCCTGCTTACCTATCGCAAAAAAGAGCGCATCGACGTTTATGAGAACGATGGCTTCGTTGACTACTACTACGGCGAGATGGCTCCCTCCACGGGATTCCTTCGTTCATGGGATATTATCCCCGCACCGGAGGGCTTCATCTTCATCTATCCCGACTCGAAGGATCCTGATAAAATTTCCACATATAAAGAGAGCCCCAACTTCTTCCAGATGTCCTCGGAATCCAAGGAGTGGAGTGAGCTTATGAAGTGCGAAACCGTTGCAGACTTAAACGAGCTTGTTGCCTCCGGAAAGATCAGAGAGCTTATCCGTGTAAACGAAGCTTTACATGAGAAGAAGTTTTCGCAGATTGCAGACATGATCTGCGAAAGAGGCGTAAAGGCAGTTATGCTCGCGGGACCAAGCTCATCGGGCAAGACCACCTCGGCTAACAGACTTGCAACGCAGCTCCGTATTCACGGAAAAACTCCCATCCTCATGAGCCTTGACGACTACTATATCGACAGAGATAAAATAGCTCCCGGCCCTGACGGAAAGATAGATCTCGAGCATATCAATACCATTGATACAGAGCTTTTCGGTCAGCAGCTATCGCAGCTTCTCGCAGGTGAGGAGGTAGAGATACCCACCTTCAGCTTCAAGCTCGGTCGCAGAGTCTGGACAGGACACAAAATGCGCCTTGATGAAAATTCCGTAATTATCGTTGAGGGTATTCACGGTCTTAACCCCAGCCTTCTTCCAAAGGAGCTTGATCCGAAGCTTATTTTCAGGATGTTCGTAAGTCCCCTGCTCCCATTGGCGCTGGACTATCACAACAGAATCCCTACAAGCTATCTCCGACTTTTGCGCCGCACCGTTCGCGACTATGAAACAAGAGGTGCCACCGTTCAGAGAACACTCTCCATGTGGGATTCAGTTCGCCGCGGCGAGGAAAAATGGATTTTCCCATTCCAAGAGAATGCAGACGTTATCTTCAATAGCTCCACACTCTACGAGCTTGCAGTTCTCAAAAAGCACATCTTCCCTCTCTTGACGGTTATTGACTCCTCTGACGATTGCTACGATCAGGTTCGCGCAATGGTTAAGATACTCAACTACGTATATGAGGCAGACGTTGACGATGAGATCCCCCCCACAAGCATCGTGCGCGAGTTCATCGGCGGCAACAGCTTCTACAGAAATTAAGACATCACCCTTGATTCTCTATCCATCCCCTGACGGCAAGGAAAAAGGCGCCAATTTATTGACGTTTGCCGCATCGAGAGAATCACTAAGCTTTTTCACCCACGGGCATTAATTTGTCCGTGGGCTTTGTTTTTTTCTACCATATTTACAGAAGTATCGACTTATTAAGTTTTATTAAATAGCTGCAAATGATCGCTGATCCTGGAAAAAGCGTTGATTTATTCATAAAAAAGCGGTATAATTAAATGAAAGGCTCGTTTTTTCAGTAAAGGAGGACATTTTTATGAAGAATGGAAAAAGGTACGTTCTGGTGGCAGACGACGATAGAGAAATACGCCAGGTGCTGAACATTCTCCTCTCGGGCGAGGGCTACGAGGTGGCTCTTGCAGAGGACGGGGGCGAGGTGATCTCCCTTGCATCGGATGAGGTGGATCTCTACGTTCTTGACGTTAATATGCCTAAAATGAACGGTATTATGGTGGCGGCAGAACTGCGCAAGACTTATTCTGCGCCCATAGTTTTTCTCACCGCCTATTCAGGCGAATCCGATAAGGTCATGGGATTTTCCGTGGGAGCAGACGATTATATCGTTAAACCCTTTTCAAACGTGGAGCTTCTTATGCGAATAAAGGCTATTTTGCGCCGTACCGGTGCCACATCTCCCGAGAAGATGGAAAGCAGTAACCGACATAGCTTTGGTGACGCTTGCCTCGATCTTGACAGACAGGTCATCATTCGCAAAGAGGAGGTCATTCCCCTTACCTACACAGAGTTTAAGATCCTTGAGCTGCTTATTACCAACAGAAAAAAGATATTCTCCCTCGACAATATTTACGAGAGCATCTGGGGTTACGATGCAGTGGGCGACAGCGCCATTATGGTGCATATCAAGAACATACGAAAAAAGCTTGGCGACAACTCCAGAAATCCCATATATATAAAGACTGCTTGGGGAAGGGGGTATTACGTTGACTGACAAGACCCCGACTAAAAAAAGAAGAAAATTCTCGGCGGAGATCTTGGGTATCGCGGCAGTTTGCCTATTGATTGCCTTTTGTCTTTTCCAGTTTCTTCTGGTGGCATCTACCGCCGTGGTTCAGAACTATTGCGATGTGAGCGGCATACCCGTAACGGAGGATATGCAATACAGCATTGATTCTCTCACCTTCAGCCTCAGCACAGCACTCTCTGCTCTGGTGTTCGCAATTCTCTTTCTTGTGCTGATAGGTGAGCGACTTTCCTACGTGCAGACCCTTATCCTCGGAGTTGAAACTCTCAAGGAGGGAAACCTCGGCTCAAAGGTAGCGCTGGAGGGAAATAACGAGCTGACGGAGCTTGGAGAGGCGATAAACTTTCTCTCCGATGCACAGCTTGAGGTAAAAGAGCGCGAGGGAGCGCTCGCCAAAGAAAAAGAGGACTTCATCCGCGCCATTTCCCACGATATAAGAACTCCCCTGACAGCGATACTCTCCTACTCGGAGCTTATGGAATCAGGCACGGCAGACCCCATGGAATGCGCCCGTGTAGTCAAGGCAAAGGCGATGCAGATAAAGGAGCTTTCCGACATTCTCCTTGACGGATCCAAGCGAAATCTTGAAATATTCGAAGACGGTGAGCTTCTCATAAAGCAGCTGGCAGAGGAATTTGCCGATGGACTGGAGGGCGAGTTTAATTTAGAGATCAGCACCGAGGGATGCAAGGATTTTTGCGCCATGGCAGACGTCAGCGAGATGCAGAGGATCTTTGATAACCTCTCGTCAAATGTAAAAAAATACGCAAGCAGATCCTCACCTGTAATTATGAATATAAAGGTAGACGAGGGCGGCCTCACAATTGAGGAAAGCAACGCTGTAAATGAAGATGCAGACAGCACCGACGGATATCGCATGGGCATAGGCAGTATCAGGCGCATTGCAGAGAGCTATGGCGGCAGCGTTGAGGTCATCTCAAATGACAGCACCTTCAGGATCACCGTTACTCTGCCGCAATTTTCAAATCTTTAGGATTCTTTAGAATTTCATTGAGTTTTTCTTTAGAAAGCTGTGATATTATATAGTCAACAACAGAGCCAAGTATTCAGATCTGGCTTGGCAAGAGTTGAAATTCACAGTACAAAAAGAAAGTGAGGTACTTATATGTTTAATTATTTAGATCTTCTTATAGTCGTTTCCTTGGCTATGATAGCAGGAGGAGTTCTTTTCCTCGGACTCATGCTTTTCCTGAAAAACCCCGTGGCAAAGAGAGTTTTCCTCTATCTTACGTCCGCCCTTGGAATTTACTCTGCCTACGTTGGCATCCGCATCAATTATCTTTTTTCCGATGCCCAGGTAGTAGCAGGCGTTCTCGCAGCGCTGGTAGCAGTTGCGGCAATGGTGCTTGATATCATCTCTGCAAAGCAGGAAAACGAAACCCTCGGCAAGATATCAAGAGCACTCGCATCCGCATCTCTCGTTGTAGGCATGGCAAACGCGATCTTTATCTAATCAACAACTTATGACAGAGAAATTTTATAAAAACAAAAGGCGACAATCCTCGGACTGTCGCCTAAATTATATCGTTTTGGAAAGTATTGTTTGCAATTAGCTAGACTTTTTCAATCTTTTTACCGCTATCGCGCTCCAGAGGTACCATACAAGGGGGATAATTATCATCACAATTCTCACGGCGTCATACCTGTCCTGATAATTCAAGGAACTCAAAAAATCAGCATAATATATTCCGCCCAACGTATATAGCGCAGGCTCGCTGAGCACCGACAGTATAATATCAAAGAATACTCTCGGCCACGAAACTATACATCCGTATATGGGAAACATCTCACCTACAAGGGGAATTCCCACTCCAAAGGCAAGGGCGCTTACGAGAGTTATAACCGCCACACCGCGAGAAAACTTCATAGAGCGAATATTTCTGCCGCCAACAATACAGAACACGACCCAAAAGGCAACGTATCCAAGAGTTGCGGCAAGCTCGTCTACGTTAAACATGATGGGTAGCACCTCATCATCAATTCTCAAAATTATACGAATCATTATAGCCAATATCGCTATAATAACGCCAGTCCTACCGACTTTAACGCCGTTTTTCGTCTTGTCACTCATAAAAATACCTCCTTATTTTTCACTTTTATTATAAAACGAAAACGCATCTCTGTCAATCTTTTTTATGAATAAAGCAGAAATTAGTTTGTTTTTAATAAAAAAACACCTGTTTTTGCAAAGTAACAAGCCTTTTTTTGCAAAGTAACAAGACAAATCTCCGTTTCTGTGGTATAATGGAAGAAAAAAACGAGGTGTTTTATGGAATTTAAGGACAAGCTAAAAAAGTTACGAGCCGAGGCGGGGGTCACCCAGCAAGCACTGGCAAACGCCATATTCGTTTCGCGGAGCGCCGTGGCAAAATGGGAAAACGGATTAGGACTCCCCTCCCCTGCCTCAAGCGAGGCGCTGGCAAAATACTTTGGAATCTCCGAGGAGTACCTCCGCAGCAACGAGAGCGACACCCTGTACGTTGAGAAAAATCAAAAGCTCCACAAAATACTATCTGCCGTTTTCGCAGTATTCTTCACCCTCGGGCTGATCCTCTCATCACTTTTGACTGCATCCGTCTTTTCCGAAAAATGGGGACTTACGCCCGAGCTTTGCGCCGATCCTGTTTGGCACGACAACCCAAAGCTTGAATTTTCGGACTATCATATCTACCTTTCCACCATGGATTGGCATTATGAGGGCGAGGAGCAGGTCTATCCCCACATAGCAAACTTCATGCCCTTAAAAAAGGAGTTTGTCGGCTACTCCATAAATGACCGCGACTTTCAGTACAGGCATCTGTATTTTATCACAAAAAGCGGAGAGCAGAAGCCCCTCGGAATTATCTATTCCATCAAAGGTTACGACTGCTACTACAACATAATCACAAGCCATGTAACCTTAGTTCCACAAGATTTCGTGTCTTACGAAACCATCACTGCAAACGGCAAAAGCTACCCCGTGCAGTACAATTCCTTTTTCTTAACCGAAGATCTGCCCAAGGGCATCGCCATGATCGACGACACGGAAATAATAATCGATACCGAATTTCACACCTAACCCCGCATAATGCCCGACCACACCAACAATAATCACTAAAAAACGCTCAAAAAAGCCACACAATAAAAGAGCCTGAAACTAAATAAAAAGCAGATCGCCATCTCAATAGTTTCAAGTCTGACACTTGCAAAAAGACAGCACCACCACCGCTGTCTTTTTTTAGTTACTTTTCTTATTCTTGACAATATCTTACATATATGGTAAAATAATGTCGCTATTTGTTTATTTTTTCATCAAATACATCAAAACGGAGGCGCACAATGAAGACAAAAATCAAGTTTGCAGTAGGGGTTATCAGTTTTATTCTGATAGCTTTTTGTATCATCAATCTGACATCCTGCAAAAAGGATGACTGCACACATCAATGGGGAGAGTGGACTACTGTCACAAGCGCCACCTGCACATCGTCAGGTACGAAAGAGCGTACGTGCGCTGAATGTGGAGCTGTTGAAAAAGAAGATATTTCGCCTCTTGGCCACGATTTTGCCGATGCCACTTGCCAAGCTCCAAAGACCTGCAAAACCTGCCTTGCAACCGAGGGGGAGGCGTTGGGATACCACACATATGACGTAAATATAGTCAAGGATGAGGCGATAAAATCCCGCGGTACCTGCACTAGCGCGGCAGTTTATTACAAATCATGCTCTTGTGGCATCATCAGCACCGAGGATACGGACGTGTTCTCTGACGGCACTCCCACAGGGCATCAAGACAAAGAAAAAGACCTTGATCACAAGTGCGATCTTTGCGGTGAAGACAACGTTACCGAGCATCAGTATAGCGTGACGTCCTGCGCAAACGCTGCTACCTGCTATGAATGTGGAGAAACCTCGGGCGATGCCATGGCACATATCTTTGATCAGACGATTATTTGCGAGGAAACCAAAAAATCCGAAGCAACCTGTCAGGGTAGCGCAGTTTATTATAAATCCTGCATTTGCGGCAAGATAAGCCAAAACGAGGATGAAGTTTTTGTATTCGGTGAGGCTGCACCTCACGTTTATGATAAGGAAGTAGTTACCCCTGATGCCCTTGCAAATAATGCCACCTGCCAGTGTGCCGCCACATACTATAAATCCTGCGTCTGCGGAGAAATAAGCACAAATCCGATTGATGTCTTTGAAAGTGGCGAGCTGAACAATCACTTGTTTAACCTTAAAATTGTAAATGAAAGTTCACAAAAATCAGAGGTTTCATGCAAAAGCGCGGCAACCTATCATTTATCATGCTCTTGCGGAGCTGTCAGCACAAGTGAAGACGAAACCTTTACAGTGGGTTCACCACTTCCCCACACCTATACGCTGACTTCCGAAGAAAACGCCACCTGCCAAGCTCCGAAGACCAGAACATTCACCTGCCCATGCGGTGATACTTATACAGAAAACATAGGCGATGCACTGGGGCATATTATATCGTATGAAAACCCCGCCCTTGTGCAGGTTTCCGGCTGCGAATACGTCATTACTTATCAATGCCACCGTCCCGGATGTGATGTAAGCGCGCAAGGCGAGATCATATACTGCCACGACTACGTATCAAGCATAACTACCCCCGTCACCTGTCTTCATAACGGAGAGATGACGCTTCTCTGCTCTTGCGGAAATAGCAAAACGAAAGTTATAGAAAAGAATCCGGGCGCCCATTATTGGATCCTCGGTGAAGTCCACGAGGGAATGAGGGTTGACACCTGCCTTATCTGCCACCAAAACAAAACCGTACTTATCTACGAAGGTACGTCTACAGGCAACGTAAACTCTGCAAATCTTAAAGACAGAGAGATCCGGCTTGGCAACGCTATCATAAGCTTTAACGACGCAGCCATCAGCGCTTTTGGCAGCAAGAATATCAGCCTTTCTATAAACGTTTTGGAGGGCGACCACCGAAAAGAGGTGGGCGTTCCCGAGGAGATGCTGTCCCCTATCGGCGAAAACCCTGTTTACACGCTCACCATCATGAGTGGCGCCGATGTCATCGAATATCTCGGCGAGAGTGGAATAGTTACAATATCAATTCCCTACCACATAGCAAAAGGGGAGAACGTAGACTGCATAGGGCTTTGGTTCATAAACAAAAAGGGCGACACACAGTTGGCAGAGGCAACCTACAATCGCGAAACCGTTACGTTCACTCTGAATGTCGCTACGTCCTTTGCGATAGCTTACCTTTCTCCGGACGAATCTTGTGCTCTTTCAAGCCATGAGTACGAGCTATATAAAGTTGGAGGTGGCTGTACCAAGGATTCATACGACCTCTACCTTTGCTCGCGCTGCCACAAAACGTATGCAGACGAGGATTCCTACGTGGAAGCACCCGGTCACGATTACGCAACAGAAGTTCACCCCGCTTTATGTCACGAGGACGGATATACTCTTTATACTTGCAAGATATGCAACCATAGTTATAGCACAAAGATCGCTAGTATGGGGCATAAGTGGAAGACCTTGGAAACCGTGGACGCCACCTGCGAAAAGGCAGGAACGGTAAGATATGCTTGTGAAATTTGTAAGAGCGAATATACGATTACCGAAAACAAGGCTCCTCACGCTTATAAAGACGAGGTCAACTCTCCCACTTGCTCAGAGATGGGCTACACCGTTCATCGCTGTGAGGTATGCGGATACAGCTATACCGACACTTTCGTAAATGCCCTGAATCATAGTTATGAAGCTGACGGTTGGACTTGGTCAGAGGACCTCAAATCTGCCACGGTTACGCTGGTTTGCAAAAACGATGAGAGCCACAAGATCACCATTGACGCCGTGGTTGGAATAAAAAGGACCTACGGCACCTGCTCAGACTTCACAAAAACCGTGTATATCGCGTCCATCTCTTACGAAGGCGCTATTTTCTGTAACGAAAGATCCACGGAGGAAAGCTCGCCCAACCATAAATTCACTACAGGTTGGATGACGGATGATGAAGAACACTGGAAAGAGTGCTTCTGCGGAGAAAAGACAGATGTCGGCGCACACGTTTTCGAAGTCGTAAAAGAAATCAAATCACCTACCTGTGATGAGGCAGGTGAGATGCAATACCTTTGCATTTGCGGCATGGAAAAGAGAGAGAAAATTCCCGCAAACGGACATAATTTTATTGACGGAGTATGTACCGAATGTCATGCAGGATCAGGTGGTGTTTACTACGTTAATCTTGCAAAATCCATAAGAGAACTTGACGGTTTTTCTATCAGCATCAACGATCTGACTTTTGAAATCAAGGAGAAAAACGGCGATTTCAGCACCTCATACAAGCTGTTCAAAAACATTGAAAAGATACATATCTCATACCTTGAGATCTTCGTTTTGAAAGAGGAAGTATCGGGCTCTGCCCAGGGAGAAATAAGTTTCTCGGGCGGTGTTTTTGGGAATAGTACCTATGACTTTTCGGCTGTATTTTACGGTGGCAGCGTCTATCTTGAGATAAGTCGCCCCGGAGAGCCGGAAAACAGCTTCGGCGCAAAGCTATCCCTTGAAGCTATCGAAAAGACCCTTGAGAGCGAACCTTTTGATAGCAGCATCTTCACTGCTTTCAGCACAATTGAAAAAGCTGTATCCCCGGTTTTTGACTACTTTGCTAAAGGCGTCACCGAGGTAGATAACACTATCCTTTCCACGATTTTTGGAATGGCGTTCAACTTCAGTCAGGAAAAGAATGGCACCTGCTTTGCTATCTTGGACAATAGTAAACTCAAAGCACTTGAAGAAAACTTACAAGCCAAGTCAGCTATGGATCTTATACTCACATACTTCGACGAGACGTATGCCGAAAGAATAATTTCCATGATCGTAGAGCTCGAAACTCCACTTGGTGATACAGCCGACAACGTGAGAGAAAGCCTCAGGGAAAATACCGCATATCGGCTGATCGAAATATGCACGGGAATCTGCGCTTGGGAGGATACAGAGGACTTTATTTCCGATATCACAAACTGCATCTCATTTACCATCAACACAAACTATCTCGGAAACATTACCGAAGTTTCCACGGATATTGAAAATATTAGTTTACATAATAGTCGCTTTATAGCATCATTAACGCTTGCATCAAAAATCGAATCAAACAAAACTATCATCGATAATTCATCAGACATTCCAGAAAAGATAGATGAATCCATCATCTTACCAAGCGCACCCGCGGGCGACGATAATCAAGTTTCGTTTAGTGAATATCACAGCGGATGTGTAAGCTATCTTGGAGAAGAATATAATTATTCCGACGGTTTCCGCGTTACTCTGAAAAAAGCTATTAATACGGATCCTTCATGGATCGTTTTTCGCAATGACTGCAGCCAGTCTACCTATTATTATTCATGCGTGAGAGAAAAAACTCATCGCTTCATTATTGCTACCATAACGGTGGACGGAGAGAAGGCGACCCTGCTTATCGACCTTTATGGCGAAAAGCAAATAAGGCTCGTGGAAAATGCTCTTGGCTATACTGCCGTGTTTGATGACGGAAAGATGGTTGAGGTGGAGTTTGACCATTCAATGGCAGATGCATCAAAAGCAGACAAAGCGGCAGAATACGGAAAGCTTTACCTTGCCATTTTCGGCGACGAGGGCGGAAAGATAACCTACTTTGGTAAGGCGGAAGAATATTATTATAACAAAACCTCATCTGAGTTTTCCGACAAAAGCTTCCATGAATTTGAGCACAGCTGCGATTTCCACGGCGAGGGATGCCTCGTGGGATACACGGTTTTATCAACTTGCAAAGCCTGCGGCATCACCCGAAGTGAAGAAAAACAGGGTTGCGAGGACAAAAACAACATAAGCGTAGATCTTTCCGCTCTTGGAGCCTGTGACGGGGTAATAACTGCCGACGTCTGCTTGCTTTGCGGCTATGGAAGTGGCATTTCCCTGATGGATCTCGGATGTATTATGGGAAACGAAACGGCAGAGGACATCAAGGATGAAAACGGCAAGACCGTAGGACAAAAATGGACGTCCTCTTGCACAAAATGCGACCTGAAATTAGTAAAGAAAGTGTGGACTGAGGAGCTTTCACCTTGCACTGCCATCGAATATGAGGTAGGTTACGTTTTCATCGGTGAGGCGGTGATCCTTTCCTACGTCAAGGGCAATCCTACTATTTCCCACTCTTATACTTACGAATTCATTCTGAGTGGCGACTCATGCGAAAGTGGATACAGGGTAATAACCACTTGCAGAGAATGCGATATTCGTTTCGAGGCAATCTCAAACCGCCACGATCTCTACGAGATAGAGAGAACAGACCTTTCAAAAGAGGGGGCTTGCTACGGAGAGTTCATTTATAGATCTTGCCCATGCGGTAAAGAACAGACAACAGATCTTACCTCCTGCATAGAAAGCTTCAACAGTGAAAAATACTATGATGACGATGGAAGGCTTGTTTTGGAGACCGCAGGCACCTGCCACGTTTGTAACTTCAGCTTCACCACCCTCTATTACTGCGAAAAAGCCGAGAGCTCATGCACACTTATCCATCACTATACCAAGGCAATCGGCATTGGCGTAGAGAATATTTCTATCGTTAAATACGAGATCCGTGAGGCATCCCATGACCTCAAAACCACCGCAAGCCTTGCAGGTGGGGTCAGCGCATCCTGCAACGAGGGCGTAACCGTTACAAAAGAATGCCAAGTATGCGGCTATGAAACCATTACCACTCATTATACCCATGAGGTTTTCGAGATAGATCGGATATATCTTGGAAAATGCTGTGACACCGCTGAGAACCTTGCTACCGTTTACAGCTGTGCCTGCGGAGCGCACGGAAGCGTGATATTTAGCAATACCGGCTGCCATCTTGAAGCTGAAAAATGCAGAATTTGGATCGACGGCATTCTCACAAAAGAGCAACAAGGCATGGAGACCATCTGCCCGCAAAACACCTCTTACGTCTACACTTGCAAAAACGAAAATTGCTCCTTGAAGATCAGATATGCAAGATACTGGGTAAAGGACTCCGACGGATGTGTCGCTGTGGAATATGAATGTTGGCAATTTGGATATGAAGACGATGGCTCTTACCTTCGCCAGATCACGGTAAAGACCGGACGCACTATGCCCTATCATAACTACGTAGATGAAAGCCATGGGGGCAACGTAAGTCTTGAATGTACCGACTGCGGAAGCTATTATCGCGAAATTTATACGTATGACAACGAAAATAGCCTTGTAAAGAGCGAAATAGCTATCCTAAATAGGGCCGACAGTACAAAGGATCGCTATCGCAACACCGTTATTGAATATAGAAAAGATCCTGACGGACTTACGTATATCAGCCGTGAATATGAAAAGATCGTTTTTGCAAACGGAGATGAATTTTCATCCGAGAGCCTGAAAAATATATTGGAGTATACCGGCAGCTTTGGCAGTAACGGATGCATGGTCTTATCATCTTACTCTGATTCCGACGGAGTTAATTTTGGTGAAGAGTACGCTTTCGTTATTCACCACGGCTACGAATACAGAATTTACACGAAAATAACGGATGGCGAAAACTGGGAAAGATACCATTACACCTACACCTTTGATAACGGCTGCAAACAAACCGAGATCTACACGAGCAAAAACGGTGATAAGAGAGAGGTTTACCGAACCGTCTGCAATTTTGACGATATAAAAGCCACAAAAGCTCCCACTTGCACCCAAACGGGATCAGGTTTTTATGAATGTACTGTCTGCAAAAAGATAGGCGAGGCACTCACCATAGCTCCCGAGGGACATGAATGGGAAAAAATAGCTGATAACTTCTATTTCTGCCCCCTTTGCGAGCTTGAAAGCCAGAGCAACGAGCAGGGAGAGGTAGTTCTTGAAGACCTGACGCCAAGATACGGTGGGAATAGTAATTATGTTGTGGGGTACCTGGTGAGAGCTGACAAATCTTTCGCTCCAAAAATCAGTCTGATACTCCCCGACGGTGAAATTATAGACGTGACCGACGTTGAAATCACCCAACTTGCAGACGTTTGCGGCTTTTCATTCAGAAAAGAGGATATTTGTGACTTTGCTTTCCAAAACGGCTATGATGATTACAAGATCAGGTTTTCTCTTTTATATGCGGGTGATAACAGCGAAGAACACCATATTCTCCTTTCCGGAAAAGACGTCGGTGTAATTGTCAGAGACATCACGTTCAGGGCGCACGTAGGTGCAAATGAAGCCTGCAGCTTTACACTGATGCCACAGAATGGCGGAACATGGGAATTTACCTCCTACACAGATTTTGATACGGAAGCAGAGCTTTATGACGATGAAGGAAATCTTCTTGCTTCTGACGATGACGGAGGAAACAACACCAATTTCAAGATCACCTACGAGCTTGAGGCAGGAAAGGTTTATACCGTAAAGGTGCGCTGGCACTATGCTTATAAATACGGAAACATGGCTCTATCGTTTTCACAGGTTCCTAAATCGGAGTGAAAAACATCTATATTTTGACAACTTATATTTACAAAACGAAATATTTAGATAAAAATATCAGGTTTTATTTTGTCTTGCGCACAAATCAGTTTAAGACAAATAATATCTTTACTAAATCTTTGCCGGGGATATGGTATACTTAAATAAAACGTTCAGGAGAGAAAAATGCGGGACAACGTAAAGCTTCACATCAAAAATTTCTTATTGACCTTCGGCATTATGGGCTGCGCTTTCGGTGTCAGCCTGGCTCTGCAGGAGCTGCTCGGGATCGGTGATCATATCACTACCGTTTTCGTTTTCGGTGTGTTTATCATCTCTCTTGTTTCAGAGGGATATTTCTGGGGGATCTTCTCGGCTTTCATCAGCATGATGGCAGTTAATTTTGCTTTTTCATTCCCCTATTTCTCCTTCAACTTCACCATTCCGGAAAACATAATTTCCGCTATAATCACTATCATTATTTCCGTTATGACCAGCGCACTTACCACAAAGCTCAAAAAGTGGCAAACGCTCCGTGCGGAGGGCGAACGAGAGAAGATAAGGGCAAACCTGCTTCGCGCCATTTCCCACGATCTGCGAACTCCTCTTACTGCCATTTACGGCTCAAGCGAAGCGCTGCTCGATAGCTACGACAGCCTTAGCGAGGAGCAGAGGCGCAAGCTTATCCAAGGAATTAAAGAAGACTCACATTGGCTGATCGACATGGTGGAAAATCTCCTTTCCGTAACACGCATTGACGGAGGAAAGATCCAGCTTGTGAAAACCCCTACATCTCTCGACGAGTTGATCGACGCGGCGATAATCAAGTTTAGAAAAAGATACCCCGAGGCAAACATTAAGCTTGATCTTACCGACCAGGTGGTTATAATTCCCATGGACGTATTGCTCATCAGCCAGGTGATAATGAACATTCTGGAAAATGCGGTAAAGCACGCCGAGGGAGCTGACGAGATCCTTGTCCGCACCTACACCGAGGGGGCAAATGCAATCTTTGAGATCAGCGACAACGGATGCGGGATCCCGGCGGATCAGCTGGAGGGCATTTTCCTCGGCTATCAGAACGGCGGCGAAAACGGTGACATGAAAAAACGAACAGCGGGCATAGGTCTCAGCGTTTGTTCCACAATAATCAAGGCGCACGGTGGCACCATCTCTGCGAAAAACAGAGCAGAGGGCGGAGCCACGTTTAGATTTACTCTCGAAAAGGAGGACTACGATGACCAACAATAAATATAAGATTCTTTTCGTTGAGGACGACGAGAACATAACGACCTTTGTAAGCACCCTTCTTGAAGCAAACGTTTATCAGATCATCTCTGCAAAGAGCTATACCGAGGGCAGGACTATGTACTTCTCCCACGTTCCCGATCTTGTTATTCTTGACCTTGGACTTCCCGACCATGACGGAGGACTTTTGCTCTCCGAGATCAGGGCAAATGATACCACACCTGTGATAATCCTCTCTGCGAGGAGCGACGAGTCGGAGAAGGTAAAAATGCTCGATATGGGAGCAAATGATTACATTACGAAGCCTTTTGGATCCTCGGAGCTACTTGCAAGAATTCGCGCCGCTCTGCGAAACAACCGACATAGCTCAGAGGAGGGACATCTCCCCGGGGGGCAAATTCGTTCTGCGGGATCTGATTATAGACTACGACAAACGCCGCCTCACCATAGCAGACGAGGAGATAAAGCTGACCCAAACGGAATATAATATTCTGGCATTTCTCTCCGAGCATTCAGAAAAGCTGCTCACCTACTCCGCTATAATCAAGGCGATCTGGCGGGAGAGCGCAAGCGCAAGTAATATCAAAAAGCTGCAGGTAAATATGGCGAACATACGAAAAAAGATCGGCGCACGCCCGGGCGAGGAAAGCTATATCTTAAATGAGATCGGCGTAGGATACAGAATAAACTCTTAAATGAAAACGCAAAAATCATAGATACAAAATTTAATATTTAAGCTTAAAACAGGGAGAGTCTTTCACTTTTTCAGAGGGTGGCGAAGGCTCTCCTCTTTCTTTACCCAATCTTAACTGAAAATATGATATATTATAGATTGTAGTAAAAAAGAAAGGAAATAAACAATATGGCACCTCAAACGATTTTCGCACTCGTACTATTCGCAGTCACCTACGTTCTGATGCTTACATTCTCAAAGTACAGAACATACATAGCATTAGGCTCGGCACTGATCTTCATTGTCAGCAATATGCTCCCCTTAAAACAGATCCTCCCATCTATCGACTTTAACGTTCTTCTTATGATAGCAGGAACCATGGGCCTCGTTAAGCTCTTTATCGACTCCAAGATGCCCGAGCTTCTTGCAGACCTGGTTATGTCAAAGGTTCCCAACGTTCAGGTAGCGGCAGTTGCCCTTGCACTTTTCGCAGGAATCATCTCCGCATTCGTTGACAACGTTGCAACAGTTCTCATGGTAGCTCCCGTAGCTCTCGAGATCTGTAAAAAGCTCAAAACCAATCCCGTTCCCTTCATCATCGGTATCGCAGTTTCCTCAAATCTTCAGGGTGCTGCAACCCTGGTTGGTGACACCACAGCCATCATGCTTGGATCTTATGCCAATATGAGCTTCCTCGATTTCTTATGGTACGAGGGCAAGCTCGGCATCTTCTTTGCAGTTGAGCTTGGCGCAGTTGCATCCGCAGCGATCCTTTACTTCCTCTTCCGTAAGGAAAAGGGCATCGTTGAAAAGTCAAATGAGAGAACAAAGGTTGAAGACTACGTTCCAACTGTTCTCCTCTGCCTCAGCATCGTGCTTCTTATTACTGCATCATTCATCCCCGTCAAGTCTGACATCACGAACGGTCTTATTTGTACAGGACTCTTCATCGTCGGTCTTATCTACACTTGCATCAAAAACAAGAGCATCAAGGCGGCAGTAGAGCCACTTAAATCCATTGATTTTGAAACTATCGGTCTTCTCTTCGGTCTGTTCCTTATGATCGGCGGTATCAAAGAGCAGGGAGTTATCGATATGCTCGCAGGCGGCCTTGCAAAGCTGGGCGGAGGAAACGTATTTATTCTCTACACCGTTATCGTTTGGGCATCCGTTCTTATCTCCGCGTTTATCGACAATATCCCCTACGTTGCAACCATGCTCCCCGTAGTAACAGGACTTGCAATTGCTCTTAATATTGAGCCTACTCTCCTCTACTTTGGTCTTCTCTCCGGTGCGACCCTGGGCGGCAACTGCACTCCTATCGGTGCTTCCGCAAATATTACCGGTATCGGCATCCTCCGCAAAGAGGGCTACGAGGTAAAGAACTCCGACTTCTTCAAGATCGGTATCCCCTTCACACTTGCAGCGGTTATCCCCGCATACATCTATTTCTGGGTGTTTTACAAATAATCCGCCCCGAAGCAAAAAACAAAAAGCGAAAAATACATACAAATACGCCGCTTTTTTGTAAACTTTAGCTCTCATTTTGAGAGATTTTACTCTCCTTTATAAAAAGGCCGCCACGGGCAATCCGTGGCGGTTTTTTCTTTTTTTAAAATTTGTCACACATTTTTCACCTATTGACGGTAACAATTTGAGCTTTTGATTAATTACATATTTGGCACTTTTTTGTTTAGTTTCTCTAACATAACAATGCTCACCGTCATAAAGACAGCCAAATAAACAGGCAAAAGTCTTACGTCCACATAGTTTGCAACCAATCCAAAAATCGGTGGTGCGAGAGTTGAGCCAAGGTATGCTGATGCCATCTGTATGCCGATGATTGCCTGGGAGTTTTCCTTGCCGAAACTTTTCGGGGTGGAATGAATGATAGAGGGATAAACGGGCGCAAAGCCAAGACCGATCAGCAAAAATCCTGCGATCGCTAAAGCCTCGCCAAGGGGGAGCGCGACCGTAATTACGCCTACGGCAGAGATGCCCATTCCAATGCGGATCATGTTTTTATCACCCACACGGTCAGAAACAAATCCCGAAATGAATCTGCCGACGGTCATGCCTATAAAGAACAGCGATCCCAGTGCTGCCGCCACCTCCTCGGTGGTGTTTTTTGCCTCAAAAAAGTAGGTACTTGCCCACACCATGACGGTGGACTCTGCAGCACAATAGCCGAGAAAGCCAAGCAAAACTTGTGGAACGCCTTTTATTTTCAGCGCACCGAAAAGTCCTACGCTCTCGGGCGCCTTTTCCGTGTTTTCATCTTCCTCTGACCCCGACTCGGTTTTATGACTTACCTTTTTCCATACGGGGAGAGTTACCACAAGTGCAATGAATATCAGCACCTGAAGTCCACCGACCATTCTATAACCGCCTGCCCAACCAAGCTCCGTGCCGAGAGCAAAGCTCATAACGTAGGGAGATACCACCGTTCCCACGCCCCAGAAGCAATGAAGCCAGCTCATGTGACGAGAGGTATAATGGAGAGCCACGTAGTTATTCAGGGCGGCATCTATCGAGCCTGCGCCAAGACCATATGGAATGGAAAAGATGCAAAGCACGGGAAAGCTCGGTGACAGAGAAAATCCAAAAAGTCCAACAGCCGTAAGCGCCACGCTGGTGACAACGATAGTCTGCGTGGAAAACCGTCTTGCCAAACGGTCAGAGATGAGGGTGGAGATCACCGTACCCACCGATATGAGGGTGGTGACAATGCCCATTGCAGAGATCTCCACACCCAGCGCCTGATGCATCTCGGGCCATGCAGAGCCAAGCAGCGAATCAGGGAGCCCAAGGCTGATAAATGCTAAATAAATAATTGCTAAAAGCAGCGATGCCATAAGTCTTTTATCCTTTGATGATTTTGTATTTTAAGTGTCATTCGCAAAAAACGGACACCTATCCTCTTTTTTTGGTCAGACGATCTCGTCCTCGCGCTCGTGGTAATCCTGATCGTCAACGATCGCCATAAGCTCCTCACGAGTGGCTGCCTCGTCGAAGGTGGAATATCTGACGTGAAGCACGTCGCCGCCTCGCATTTCTGCACCACCGTGCTGATCCACTGTTGCACCGCCCTCCCCTCGCTTCAGGGAAAGAACAAAGAGGTTTGCAGGCCAAAGAATGTCGCGGATCTGCTTGCCAACGGCAAATGAATGTTCGTTTACTGTAACAAAGGTGTCGATGACCTTTGCCTTTTTGCCATGGTGGAGAGTATCAACTCTATGCTCAAGAACGCTGTCCGTAATGGATTTCGCCTCGAAGATCTCCGTTATCATAAACGCCACCACAGAGGCAACCACCACGTAGATGATATTCTCGTAGCAGGAGAGCGCCTCAACGGCGAAAACTATGGCTGTAAGCGGCATTTTCATCATACTTGCCATGCAAGCGGCAATGCCGAGAACGAGGATCACCGTGTAGTACTTTTCATCAAGTCCAAGCGCCAAAGCGCCCTCTCCGAGTATAGCAGATATCAGTGCGCCTATTGCTAAAATAGGAAGGCAAACACCACCTGCAAGGTCGCTGGTATTTGCAAGAAGGGTGAGGGTAGTTCGCACGATTAGAACAAGGATCAGCATATACACGATCTGACGGCTTTCCATGAGATTTACTATCAAATGATGTCCCGTGGAAACGAATGTATGCGAGAAAATTCCGAGAAGCACCGTGATAGCGAAAAGTCCGAAAATTTTCAAATAAGCAGGGATTTTGCAAAGTTTAGTTGTCGCAATGGCAGAAAAAACGTCGTAAAGCTTCAAGAACAAAACAGCGAACAATCCTACGACAAGTCCAATAACGACAGGTATCCACACGTCTTTCGGAGAAAGAGCATGGAGAGTGAGGGTGGGAAAAAGATGAACGCTTACCCCAAGGATGGGTGCTATGATAGAGGTTACGAGATAGGAGGTTGCGACGGAAACCGTAGCCACCATAAAGATCATGGGAGAGATGCGCTGATGGGCCTCCTCAATGGCGAAAAGCATACCCGACACCGGTGCGCCCGTAGCAACTGAAAAGCCGGAGCAAGCGCCACCCGTCATGGTATATCTGCGCCACGCCTTGTATTTGCGCAACCTTTTCGGAATACTTCCCTTACCTATGGTAGTACCCATGAGAACAGAGGGCCCCTCGTTATCCAGAGGAACGCCGATGAGGAAGGTTACAAGGGATGAAAGGAAGGTTCCTATCAGGGTTGAGAACCACTTAAAATTGGTTGCACCGCGAAGCACTCCGATAGAGCCGGGAATGCCACCGCCCTTGATGTTCGGCAAATATTTATGTAGGAGAGCAACGAGAAATGCTATGCCAAAAAGACCTGCAAGCACCAAGGGCAAAAACCATAGATGCTCTGCCAGGGCATGGTAAGCCTGCTCGGATAGGTGAATGACCTTGCCTGCCACAAATTTATAAAGATTGATAACAACCGCAGTGATAGCGCCGGTAATGCCACCGAAAACCACCGCAGGGGTTATGATGTTGATTAGATGCTTGATTCTTTTGTGTTTCATTTGGTTCTCCGTTCCTTTTTGACTTTTTGGGCCTTTGCCGCGGGGAATCGTGTAGAATTTCTTGCGTACCTGATTTTTAAGATACTATATTTATATCACAAAATGGCAAAAATGTCAATATTTTATAGTAGAGCGCCTCACCGGCGAGAGCCTTGCCTGTAGAAAAAACACCGTCAAAACGCAAGGGATACTATCTATCAGCAGGGAGCATCGACAAAATGCCACGCTCGGCACTTATGTTAATTTTTTACAATAAATCGCTGCAATTTTATGCAAGTTGCATATAAAAATAAATATTTTGTTCTTATTTTTGGTACAAACGCTTGATTTTTCTATTCGGGAGTGATACAATTTAGGTGTAATTGTCTTTAATTTCAAGACTATTAACGATTTTATTTTAAGGAGAAATTTTATGAAAAAAGGTTTAGCATTGCTTTTAGCTATTTTGATGGTAGCTACTTTGGCACTCACTTCCTGCGATCAGATCTTATCCAAGATCCCCGGACTTGGCGAAAACGAGCCACCGGAAAACGTAGATCCCGATCCTACACCCGATCCCACCCCTGATCCAACTCCCGATCCCGAGCCAACTCCCGATCCTGATCCTACCCCCGATCCCGAGCCTGATCCCGGACCGGACAACTCGGCAACTCCGAAGATTTTCCTTGCAGGTGACTCCACCGTGAAAACCTACGAGGATGCCCAGTACATCGCAGGCTGGGGACAGTATCTCGGTCTTTTCTTTGATGAAAAGATAGAGGTTGTAAATGCGGCACACGGCGGCAGAAGCTCCCGTTCCTTTATCAACGAAGGACGCCTTTATAACATCGATAATGCAAACTATAGTTATAATTTCAGCCAAAATAACGGCAAATCCATAGAGGACTGCATCAGCGAGGGTGACTTCCTTTTCATACAGTTTGGTCACAACGACGATGCATCGAAGCTCTCAAATTATGCTACTATGTTTGACAGAATGGTTCCCCTCGGCGAGCCTGATGCAAACGGAATCTACCCCACCACCCCCGCAGAGAGAACGACTACCTCTACCCTCCCCGAGGCATACACCAAGCTCGCTACCGACGCAGAGGAAACCAAGGCTCTTGCCGAGATCGCAAAATACGGCTCGGAGTACTATGCTTACGGCAGCGGTACTTACAAGTGGTACTTGAAGCAGTACATTGATTTTGCCAGAAACCACGGTGCAACTCCCGTTCTTGTAACCCCCGTTGCAAGAGTTAAGTTCGGCGGCGACCAGATCATCGGCGGCGCAGGTCTGCACGGTGAGAACTTTGCATACGTTCAGGCGGTAAGACAGCTTGCAGAAGAAGAAAGCTGCCTTCTCATCGACCTTTTCGCAGAGAGCAAGACTATTCTTGAGGTTGCTACTCCCACCTATGCAAACTATCTCATGGCATTGAAGCCAAACGATCTTACAGGCACATGGCCCTCCGGCTATGACGGAGCATACGGCAACACCGACGCAGGTTATACCGGCATTGAGGCAACTCACTACAACAAATACGGCGCATTCATTCAGGCTGCAAAGGTTGCAGAGATCATTCTCGGATATAAGAACACCGGCAAGGACGGGGAGAGATTCAACTTCTCCGACCACATCCTCACCACTCCGGAAAGCTTCATCGATCCCTCAAACCTTATCGGCAAAACCACGGTGGCAGCTATCGAATCCCTCTTTAACAAGGTTAACGTAACTAACCCGGGAAGAACCTACCCCGATCCTCTCGCAGTTATCTCCGCTATTGATGCCATCGTGGCTCTCGGAGAGGTTACCGTAGACAACTACATCGAGGTGGAAGAAAAATGCCTTGATGCAAGAGCAGCTTACGATCGCCTTAACGTTGACGACCGCGGTGCTGTAACAAATCTTGCCTCCCTTACAGCGGCAGAGGAAGCTGTTGAGGCAGTTAAGAAATCTCTGCGCCCTGAGCCCACCAAGGTGGTAATATTCAATGCAGACGACCTTGCACAGGAGATCTACGACTCCACTGTAACAGAGGGTGAGTTTACTCTCGTTGCCACAGCGGATAAGGATATGCAGAAGAAGGGCAAGAAGGTTACGTTCACCTACGCAGAGGTGACTTACTCCACAACCTACGGCTTAAGCCTTGGCGGTAAGGCATCCTTCGGCAAGAACAGATACGTAACCTTCACCACCGAGGGCGCTTGCACCATCACCATCGCTACCCAGTCATCAGGCTCCAGCGCAAGAACACTTCTGCTTGTTGACGAGAGCGGCGCAACCGTTGGCTCATACGAGGCAGGTACAAGCGTTACCGTTACGTCCATCGACGTAGCAGAGGCAGGAACCTTCTCCGTTGGCTCTGCGGGAAGCGGTATTTATATCTACGTTATTATTATTGAATATTTTGAATAATTTCATTGACTTTTAGCAGTTTTTCTGCTATCATATATTGTAGTTAACGACCATCGGAAACGATGCAGAACTTGGAGAGAATTATGAATTTTGCAGAACAGCTCAGGTATCAGAGTGAAAACGACGGAAAAAGCTTAAGAAGCAAGTACGATAAGATCGTGGAAAACCATCTTAACAGTTGGGTCGCAAGAGAGGTGCGCCTTATCAAAAACGAGGCACTCGAGAAAGCGAAAAGAAAGAAATTTTCTAAAAGCGGCGATAGCGGCAGAGTTATCTTTGATATACACGAGCTTTACTACGACGGCATTTACAGCGACCTTACCGCAGCAGAGCACGCTACCATCGCAGAGTTGCAAAAGAGGAATCTCACCTTCGGAAATCTCGTAAACGATAAGGGAAACGGCAAGATCTACTTTGATCGCCCATTCCCCACCTTTGTTCCGAAGAAGATCCGCAGAGTGCCTTTTACAAAAAAGAACAAGATGATCGGCATTCTGAAGTTTGACGATAATGCCATCCTTTTCTGGAAGAAGTTTATCGAGGCTATGGAGAGCGACGGCTTTACAGTTTCCTCTATTGACTGTATCCCCGAAAGAGTTGACTGGAATACTTTCAGGATCAGCAGAGATAATAAGAGAAATATTATCAACTTCGTCAACATCCGCGACACCTTCCCCTACACGGATATAATAGAATATAAAACCGTAAAGGGCGCGAAGGAAGCATATCGCATCTACAAAAAGTCCGATATCGAAGATCGCAAGCATCGCCCATTGATGCGCGTTCTGATCAACTACAATATAAAGTTCTAAAGATAAAAAATCAAAGTAAAATATTAAAGAACAGAGAACCAAAAATTCTCTGTTCTTTTTTCGTAGAGCATTTTCAAAAAAAGTGACTAAATCACAGAAAAGCGTGGAAAAATAATGTAAAATGGTGATACAAAATGAAACCGCAAGGAGATTATTATGAATACAAAAGTACACGAATTATTAAATCAGCAGATCAATAAGGAATTTTACTCCGCCTATCTATATCTTGAGTTTTCAAACTACTTTGAAGACGTAGGACTTGACGGATTTGCCAATTGGTATAAGATCCAGGCGCAGGAGGAGCGCGACCACGCAATGCTCTTTTATCAGTACCTGCAAAACGAGAGCAAGAAGATCACCCTTGAGGCGATAGCAAAGCCCGAGGCAAAGATCGAGAGCCATATGGACGTTCTCAAGGCAGGACTTGAGCATGAAAAATACGTGACCTCCCTTATCAACGACATCTACGCCGCAGCCTATGAGATCAAGGATTTCCGCACCATGCAGTTCCTCGATTGGTTCGTAAAGGAACAGGCAGAGGAAGAAACCAATGCAAACGATATGATCACAAAGATGGAGCTTTTCGGCACTGACCCAAGAGGACTCTACCTCTTAAACCAGGAGTTAGCTGCAAGAGTTTATAGTGCTCCCTCCTTAACTTTCGACTGATTTGCCCCAAAAATGAAAACCAAACCTATACAAAATCAACACAAATTTTACATCTGATAGTGAAAGGAAAAATCAATATATGAAAAAATACGTATGCGACGCTTGTGGCTGGGAATATGATGAGGAGCTTGGCTTGCCTGAGAGAGGTATTGCTCCCGGCACAAAATTTGAGGATCTTCCCGATGACTTTGAGTGCCCCCTCTGCGGCCTCGGTAAGGAAGTTTTCTCCGAAGAATAAGGTAAAAAATCTTCTTGGGCAAGAGCTTTCTTCCCCAAAATAATATTTGAATCTTCAATAATATTTGAATCTTCTTGAGTAAGATTTTTCTCTGAAGAAAAACAATAACAAAAATACTAAAATAACCTCGAAGACAAAAAGAGTCGGCACAAAACCGACTCTTTCTTATATGAAAGCAAAACGAAACTTTTTATACCAGTTAATTGCAACCAATGAAGCCGGTGGCTTGGAACTTCATATACCGGCGTGCGAGGCAAAAAACTGTGCCTTTTCAAACCGTCTTTTTACCCGTTTCTCGACTTCAATAGTTGACAAAAGAAAAAAAGGGTGCTATAATTTACCACAAAGCACGAATTGAGAATACGATCCTTATAAAGGAGGTTACGATTTTGAAAAAGAAAATTGCAAGACTTGGCATGACTAATGCCGATTATCAAAGGCTCGGAATCGAAAAGAACCTTGTTTCAAAAAGGGAGGACGGACTACGCACAAACGGCAAATTCGGTGAATACGAATGGTGGTATTTTGATGCAAAGCTGGAGGGGGGATACTCTCTTGTTATCATCTATTACTCACAACCCGTAACCGCAGTAAGCCCCGGCTATGCACCGTGTGTTTCATTCTCACTGACCGGTGGCGGATTCGAGATCATGGAGGAGGTCAGCTTTAACGTTAACCAGTGTTACTTCGATCGTCAGGAGTGCAACGTTAAGATCGGCAACAATTACATTCGCGGAGATCTGAAAAATTACACCCTTCATTTTGAAAATGACAGAATTAACTGCGACGTAAGCCTCGAGGGCCTTGCAGAAAGCTACCGTCATCACACGGGTCAATTCTTCTTCGATGAGAAAAAGTACTTTGCCTGGCTCCCATCTGTTCCCGAAGGGCGTGTTTCTGCAGATATTACGGTAGACGGCAAAAATATGAAGCTGCAAGGATCAGGATACCACGACCACAACTGGGGTAATATTGGTATGTTCTGGCTTATGCACCACTGGTATTGGGGCAGGGCAAAGGTTGGAGAGTATCAGGTCATCTCAAGCTACATTACCGCAGGAGAAAAATACGGATACGAGCATTTCCCTATTTTTGTGATTTACAGAAACGGAATAAAGCTTGGCTGTGATATTGACGCTATCACCTATGAGCAGAAGGATAAGACCTTTGATCCTATAACCAAAAAGCACTATCATAAAACTCTGATATATGATTATAACGACGGAAATCATCACTTCCGCATAACCTATTCTGCGGAGGATGTTATAGAAACGTTTGTAGTGGATCAAGGCTACGGCTCGGCAAGGGCAAAGGCAAGCAAAGCACTTATTTGGTTTGTCAAGCAAATGAAGCTCTCACCAAGTTATATCAGAATGGTGGGAACCATAACTCTCGAACGCATCGAGGGCGAACAGGTAGTTGAAAAGTTCTCCGAAAACGGTATTTGGGAGCAAATGTACTTTGGTCTCGACGAAGACGTTTAACAAAAACAAACACAATAAAAAAGTCAGAGCTGGTGACGCATCACCAGCTCTTTTTACATCTAAAACCACATATATTGTAAATAATGGTTGACAAAAATCTTGTTATTTTTGTATTTTTGAAAATCTCGGTTAATTATCTTCATCCCAAAGGGCGATTCTTTCTGCAAGTCCTGCCTCGTAAATATCCTCGCAAAGGAAGCCGCGGAAGCGGATCTCTCCCTCGGGGTTCGACTCGGGATGGCGTGGGTCCTCGGGTGGGTACGAGAGCACAAGATCTATGGAATAGAAGTAGATCCCCGCATCGGAAAGCAGCTCCTTGGCTTTCAGAAGTATTTTTGCCGCCGTTTCGTAGTCTACCTTATCGCTAAAGATGTAGAGATCCACCGTGCCGTTAGTTCTGCCAAGCTCGCCTACGTCGTATATCTTATCGTTAACCAGCTCAGACATATGGATCTTTCCGGGCGAAATAAATTCGGGATCGTAAAAATTCAGGTTTCCGTAGGAGCTTACCACCTCATAGTCAAAGGCGCTGCTGTCCATCACTGCCATAATGCTGTCACCGTACTCATCCATCAGTCGGCGCGACACGTTTCTGTGACCTAAAACGTATGATTCGTAATTATCCCTCTCAAGCACACCGAGAGACGAGATCTGCAAAGTAAAATCACCGTCAATACTGCTCTCCGAGGTCAGATATACGTTATAATCTCCCCCAAACTTGCAGTCATAAACTATTTTTTCAATTGTATAATCCGTATCGGCATAGTTTTCTTTCAGATGCGCCGTTGCCGTCCTACGGACAAGCAGCCTTGATACAGGGTTTCCAAGCAGAGCAAATCCAAGAAAAGCTATACCTCCTATCATCAAAACAGCGAGGCACAAAGCCATGGTTTTCAGCACACGTTTTTTCATTTTTCATCCTCCTTTTTAAGAGCATAACGCAAAAGCACCACGATAGCCACACCCAAAAGCGCCAAAACTGAAAATACAAGAGTGAACACCAAGGTCGTGGCAAATTCGGTTCCAAAATTTCTGTAATCCACAAGCCTGAAGAAGTAGGCAAGGCAGTTCACGGCAAGGAGCATCAACGGAACCTTGTAGACTGAGCGCCACCCTACAAGATAGCAACCCAATGCACCGATCACCGGCATTATCACGATATTATAAAGCATTGAAAAACCGTCCTCCAGAAGAAGGCTGAAGCCGAGGAAGGACAAAAATACCATCAGCGCGTACCCAAGGGTGTTGAACTGTCTATAAAAACGCTTCATTATTTTCTTAAACGGCTCTGCCGCGGAAGTGCTGCCCGAAGCTTCCTTCCCGGAGAGTATCAATTGCTCCCCGCCGATAAGGCTCTCAAGCTCCAAGCGGCAGTCGGGGCATTTTTTAATATGCTCCGATATGAAATCTCTGCTCTCCGAGCTTACCATGTCCTCAACGTAAAGCGGCAGAAGATCTCTTACAATACTACATTCATTTTTCACCTTTTTCCTCCTCCAATCCTAAAAGAATTTTCTTTCGCCCGCGATGATAGGTGACGCAAGCCCAATTCTCCGTTTTGCCGAAGATCTGCCCGATCTCCCTGAATGAAAGCTCTGCAAAAACGCGCCACATAAATACCTCTCTGTAAGGCTCCTCGATCTTATGAAGCACTCGTTTTATCCGCTCTGCATCCTCCCGTCTGACAAATTCCTCATCTATCCCGTGGGACTGATCGGGAATGTTCTCTATCTCCTCATCTCCAAGAGGCTCCGCCCGTTTTCTGCGCTTCATATAGGAGTAGTACCGATTTTTAGCAATCTGGCAAAGCCACACCCGCACGTCGCAATCTCCCCTGAAGCTGTCTATGGATCTCATGGCAGAAAAGAAAGTGTCGCTGGTGACCTCCTCCGCTATATGTACGTCGCCCGAAAGGCGCAAAATATATAAGTAAACGTCGTTAAAATATCTCTCGTATAAACGCTCGTAATCCGTCACCCGATCACCTCCTTCGTATATATGACTCCCGAAAAGCGAAAATCTTACAAGCTTTTCATAAATTTTTTGAATTTTTTTTGCAAAGAGTTGGCAAGAGTGGTAAACGAGGGGGTGGACAAGGAGTTTGCATTTTTGCGCATTTTTCACTCTCGCCTGTACGGCTCTATACCTATATTATATCACGATTTTTATAAATTTCAATTGTTTTTTGATAGATCATATTCATAGATACAGATTTAATAAACACAACACGAATAGTTGCGCATTTGATGGAGTGGCATCCGATAGTTCCCCCTGACGTATGCTTTGGTGAGTAAGAAAATTGATAATAAAAAAAGACCGTTACATGAACGGTCTTGGTCGAAGTGGCGGGTAAGCTAGGAAAAAACAGCTAAGTACTGTTTTTTGCGACGCGCCCGATGAAAATAAGAAGCTCGCAGAGCCGAAGACTTGCGCAGGCGATAGAGAGCGACTATATTTTCGAGCCGTCGGAGAACCCTCGGGTGAAAGTTCCCCTCTTCGACCAAAATAAAAAAAGACCGTTACATGAACGGTCTTGGTCGAAGTGGCGGGACTTGAACCCACGGTCTCCAGTACCCGAAACTGGCGCGATACCAACTTCGCTACACCTCGATAAAATTTACTTGTTTTATTTTTCCTTATACGTTGTAGTTCGCCAAAAAACTGGCGCGATTCCCGTCCGGTCGCATAGTCGCAACTCTCGTTCGCCGGCTCCCTCGCCTCGCTCCTTGCTTTGCGGACTTCACTTCCAAAAAACAACACTCAGTTGTTTTTTCTCGTTCACCAACTTCGCTACACCTCGATAAAATTATCTTGCTGTATTTTTACGCTTAACCATTATATCATCAAATAAATTAAAAGTCAATGCTTTTTTGCAAAAAGACTCAAAAACTATATATTGCATTATTGACCGATTTATGATATAATAAAATAAAAAGTTTTATTCAGGAGAAAAATCATGAGCTTTAATTGGTGCTTTATCGGCTGCGGAAAGCTTGCCCACACGGTGGCGGAGCAGATGAAAAAACACGGGGGACACAAAATCGTTTCCTGCTACACGAGAAACGCCGGGGCAGGACGCGCCTTTGGCGAGAGGTACAGCTGCGCCTTTTATGACACTGCAGATGCCGCTATTCTCCACGAGGGTGTTGATGCTGTATATGTTGTAACCCCTCATAATGCACACCATAGGTTTACAAAAACGGCACTTTTGCTTGGAAAACCTGTTCTCTGCGAAAAAGCCTTCACTGTAAAAGCTGAGGAAACCGAGGAGCTAATTGCCCTTGCGAGGGAGAAAAATTTATACCTTTGCGAGGCTATGTGGACTTGGTTTTCTGCCGGGGCAAACAAGGTTAAATCCTGGGTTGACTCGGGTGCGATCGGCAAGGTTTCGGGCGCAGATTTCACCTACCATATGATGAGCGTTAACTACGCGCCGAGAAACTCCGACCCAAGACGGGCAGGAGGGGCGCTTTTGAACATTACGGTTTATCCCATCGCTTACGCTTACAGGCTTTTCGGATATCCCACCTCCATTGAAAGCTCCGGCAAGATAGTTTCCGGAATCGACCACGGGGAGGAGATCAGGATGACCTTTGCAGGGGGCGAGGTGGTAAATATCAGCGCGTCCATGGTGGATACGGAGGGCTTTGAGCGCATGACTATATACGGCGAGGGCGGCAAGATCAAATCTCCCCTTTACCATGCATCGGGTATCGCTTCCCTGCATCGCGGACTCTTACGATCAAAGCTTTTCCTCAACGGTGGCAAGATATTTAACTCCTATATGGACGAGTTTGACAAGGTGGCAGAGGAGATACGCCGCGGTCTTACCGAAAGCGAGGTTTATCCCCTGAAATCCACCCTTGATATAATGAAGATCATGGACGAGATACGACGTCAGATCGGTCTTGAATATAACGATTTAGAGTAACCGAAGCAAAGCCTTTGAGCGATCGGAATTGGCGTTTGAGAGATCAAAAATATTATCCCAGGCGTCGGGGCGTAGCGATTTATAGCAAAGGGATTGACAGTCGGCACAGCTGATGCTATAATAATTTACAAAACAAAAGCTTTTCTTTTTTTGGAAGGAGCACACAGTGAAAAAGAAGTTTACATTGATATTTATCTTGCTTTTTGCGATGATGATACTTACCTCCTGCCGATGCGAGCATAGCTTTGGCTCATGGGAGCTTTACAGCGATAGCACCGAAAACTGCAAGGAAAGGGTTTACGTTCGCCGCTGCCTTGATTGCGGAGAGGAAGAATTCAAAAACGGTGATCATGAATACGAGGACTTACTTAAATATGACGAAGACTGCCACTGGAGAGCTTGCAAAAACTGCAGGATCGAAAGCAAAACCAGCCACACGTGGGATGAGAAAAGCTGCATCCAATGTGGTTTCAACTACGGTGGCACCTATGGGCTGAATTTCGTAATTGCTGAAAACGGAGCCTTTTCTTACGTGGTAGGGTACACGGGAGATGCGACGGAGGTGGTTATTCCGAAAAAATATCAGGGTGCTCCCGTGATTGGTATAATGGACGGCGCTTTTAAGAGAGTGCAGCATATAACGAAGGTTACTATTCCCGATACGGTTGCTTACATAGGCGAAAATGCGTTTTTGTATTGCACCGAGCTTACGAGCATAGATATTCCGAGGGGAGTGAGCAGGATCGGCAGTTATGCTTTCCGCGCCTGCTCCGCCTTGCAAGAGGTGAATATTCCCGAGGGTATTGGGGAGATCGAGGAAGGAGTTTTCTCTCTTTGTACCTCCCTTGAAAGCATCACTATCCCAAACGGTATAAAGCACATACGCAGTGGGGCATTTTTAGCCTGCACAAATCTTAAGCAGATCAATATTCCCGACAGCGTCACAGATATTGCGGACAATGTTTTTTCAAACTGCTCGAGCCTTTGCGAGATAGTAATACCAAATAGCGTATCATTCATTGGTGGGGCAGCCTTCTCCAGCTGTAGCTCTTTGCAAAAGGTCACCCTGCCCGAGGGAATTACTTCTATCGAATCTTACACCTTTTATATGTGTACTTCTCTCTCCGAGATCAAGGTTCCAAGCAGCGTACTAACAATTTATGAGCACGCCTTCAACTGCTGCACGGCTCTTTCGGATTTACCGTTTTCCGATGGAGTTGAGTACATTGGTGTCGGAGCATTCGGTAGCTGTACGGGATTTGTGGAAATAGATATACCCGATCAAGTTAAGAATATCGACGTGTCCGCCTTTATGGGGTGTAACAATCTGACGAATATCACCCTGCCAGATCAGCTGGAAATCATCGGCGCCCAGGCATTTCATAACTGTACGGCTCTAAAAGAAATAACTATTCCCGACGGCACAATCTATATTGCGGAGCGAGCATTCATGGGATGCAGGGCTCTTGAAAAAATCACTGTCGGAAAAGGCATCAGAACTATCGACTCACAGGCGTTCAGAGATTGTCCGAGCCTCAAGTCCGTTTATATATCCGATCTTGCGTCATGGTGCAGTATCGTTTTTGAAGGTGGAATCGCAAATCCTCTCTGTAACGGCGGCAGCCTCTATCTTAACGGAGAGCTTGTAACTCATCTTGACGTTCCAAGATCAAAAATGTCCATCGGCGATTATGCGTTCTATAACTGCGATAGCCTGATATCCGTAACCTTTGCAGACAGTACCCTGAAAATTGGAGAATACGCCTTCACGGACTGTGATAATATCCTTTCCGTTACCTTTGGAAAGAGCATTTCGGATATTGGGGATAGCGCCTTTTTGGGTTGTGACAGCCTTGAGAGCATGACCTTCTATTGCACGTCCCCAAGGATCGGAAACGCTTCATTCCGCGACTGCACAGGCCTTCGCGACGTTTACTACGCAGGTAGTGCCGAGGACTGGGTAAAGATCACCATGGGGAATAATAATTTTGTGTTGACGATCGTAACGGTGCACTACAACTTCACCAAGGAAAATTAAGAAAAATTAATATGGTTTTAGAAAAAGCCCTCGGAAAGATCCGAGGGCTTAAGTGTTATTTTGCAGTTTTTTGAAAATGTTAGTTTACATTTTCATGGTGTTTTCACTATTATTTCAGTTTCATCGTAACCTTGAGTCTGCCGTTTGATGAGCCGTCCTCGCAGGAGATATAGAACTTTGAGGGAGTCTTGCCGAGGAAGCCGAGATCCAGCTTAATAAGCTTTGTCAGGTCTACGAGCACTCCGAGATTCTCGGGAGTAAAGGTGATTCCGTCAAGGGCGAGGCTGTCGCAAAGATAGTTATGCATATACACAAGATCCTCACCCACAAGGCTGACCGTTCCTACGGAGATGCCCGTGAGTACGCCCGTAATACCCGTCAGGGGCGAGGGAGCAACTGCCACCGTAACGCTTACGGGAAGAACGAATCCGTTTGCATTTACCTCTACGCTGATGGTGAGTCCGCCATCAAAGATATTCGCCCTCATGGACTGAATGATAATATAGGTTGTGCTGTTATCTCTGTAGCTGACGAGGGGTACAGTCAATCCCACAAGGTCGATACAGCCAAGAACGTCGCTGACGGAGTCGCCACTGATATTGAGAAGGCTACCGCCGAGAAGTCCTGCAAAAACATTCTCAAAGGGGTCGCGCACAAGGAGATTAAACACGTTTTCAAGTGTTCCCGCGCGTTTGATAAGTCCCTTATGTGCGGCAATGGCTTCGACACTCATGAAGGGGGCGAAGGCGGTGTCTACCTGCTCCTTTTCCTCGTCCTTCAGGCGCTCGTATCCGTTAACGTAGTACTTGGAGAGAGGATTCAGGTTATCCTTATTTGCAATGCCGTTTGAAACGTAGCCGCTGACGGTGGGTCTGAAGCTGTCAAACTGCTCCGAGCTTGAGCCACCGAAGGTAGAAAAGTCCACAACAACGGAGCATTCCTCGGGTATATCAAGATTGAGGCTTACGGAATTTGTTCTGAGCATGAAAAGATCGTATACCGCAAGGATGAGTCCTCTTGAGGGAGATTCTTCAGTAAGCTCGCCAATCATGAGAGCAAGGTTTTCGCGGCTGATCTCTGCGCGAACGCTGTCACCCTCCACCACAGACGTAATGTGAAGCTTTTCAAGAGCGGAGATTATGCTCTTTTCAAATGCGCCGAGAGCCGCCTCAATGCTTCCCGAGCCAAGGTTGCCGATCTTCATATCGTGGATCTGCGCGTGGATGACGTTTTCCACCTCGTAGAGCTTCAGGTTGCCCGAAACAAGGCTCTTGATACCCAATATCTTAACGGGGATAAAGATCTTATACTCATCGGGATAGAATTTTACGTAAATGCTGATGATCTCCACACCGTCGATCTCGATACCCTTTGATACAGCGTAAAGTATCTCATTCATATCGTATTCGTTCAGGCGCAGGGTAACTGCCCTATCATCCGAGGTGTTCTCCAGAGCGCAAACCGCCTGATGAACGAGAGCATCCTCAAGTGTCACGTTTTTTTCCGCAATGGCAGTATTCGTATCGTTGGTGTCGTCAGAGAGAAGGCCTATCACCGTGCCGAAGGTTCCACCAACCAAAACAAGTGCCGCGATCAGTATTATCAGTGCTTTTCTTTTCATAATGTCCTCCATTTTCGTCATTGTTTTTCTACCTATATTATACCATCCCGAAAGATGGATTGTCAACGAGTGGCGTGGCGAAAAATAGTTAATTTTTCTTAAATTTTCCTACGGAAAAGCCGTCTTCGGTGAGCCTCTCCAAGAGAAAAGAATTATAATTGACAAACGCGCGTTAAAGTGCTATAATTATTTTAATATTATTTTGCGCGAGGATATTTATTTTCCTCATGCAAAAAACTTACCTTCCGGAGGGCAACGAATGAAAAGGCAAATTTCCACAGGTATTCTTCTGATCTTGCTTTTTTTGGCGGGCTTTATTCTCACCTCGTGCAAAGATGATGAAAAAGAGATCGGACACGGAATTGAATATAGAATCAACAGTCAGGGGAACGGTGCTATGGTTTTCGGCTACTCCGGCGAGGGGGGCGAGATCGTGATTTCTCCCACCTACGAGGGTCTTCCCGTTACGACAATAGGTGAGGGAGCTTTCTCGGACTGCAAAAGCATTGAAAAAGTTTCCATACCGACCAGCGTTACCTCAATTGAGAAGCGCGCCTTTGCCGGCTGCGAGAGTCTTTTCGAGATCCTGATTCCGAACAGCGTTACTCATCTTGGCGAGGGGGCGTTTTACGGCTGCAAGAGCGCACGCAAGGCGGTTATCGGTGACGGTATTGAAGTTATTTCCGAGGGAGCGTTTTCAGGCTGCACTTCCCTTTCTGACCTCACCTTCGGCAGGGGGGTAAAGACCATTGGAAAGAGCGCTTTCAAGTATTGCCGCAGCCTTTTTGAGCTTAAGATTCCCGATAGCGTCGCAACCCTTTCCGACCATGCTTTCTCCGACTGCTACGGTATGGCAAAGGTTACTTTTGGCGAGGGTGTTACCACCATAGACGACTATGCCTTTTACTTCTGCCGCGGCATTGAGGAGCTGACCTTTGGAGGTGGCGTTACCACCATTGGAAGCCGAGCGTTTTACGAGTGCGACAGCCTTCTGTCCGTGACCTTACCTGCAAGTCTTGTAACCATTGGCGAAAGAGCCTTTTACAGCTGTGACAAGATGGAATATCTGGTGATCGGCGACGGCGTTACCACCATTGGTGACGAGGCATTCCTTGAATGCAGCGGACTTCTCGGCGTCACCCTCGGAAAGAGTCTTCTTAACGTAGGCAAGGATGCTTTTTATATGTGCTATAAATTAAAACGGGTGGATATTTCCGACGTTGCGGCATTTTGCAAAATAATTTTCGATGACGTTTATGAAAACCCACTCTACTACGCAAATAATCTCTATATCAACGGAGAGCTTGCGGAGGAGCTTATCATTGAAAGCCACGTTGAAAAGATCTCCGACTACGCCTTTGCAGGCTGCGAGAGCCTCAGGTACGTGACTATCGAAAGAGGTGACACGGAGGTTGGCAATTTCTGCTTCTACAAGTGCAAAAACCTATTGGGTGCAGAGGTACGAAGCGACGTAGACAGAATCGGGGCGGGAGCCTTCCTTGACTGCGAGAAGCTGCGTTACGTAGTCTTACCAAAGAGCTTGAAGACCGTTGGCAAGGGTGCTTTTGATAACTGTACTCGCCTAAATAAGGTTTATTACGAGGGAACGTATGAGGACTGGTGCCTCGTGTATCTTGAAACCTCATCCTACTATCTCATCAATGCAGACTTCAACTACAACTTCTCTCTGGATTTTTCAACTGTAACAAAATAAGCCTTAAAAATCCTAAATTTTGAGAATAATTATTTACATTTATATACGATTTTAAATGAAAGGACTATGAATATGAAAAAGTGTTTGGTTTTAATATTTGCTATAATGATCACAGGAATTTTACTCACCTCCTGCGAGCATGAGCATACCTACGGTCAGTGGGAGCTTTACAAAGAAGACCTGGGTGACTGTAAAAATACACTCTACGTTCGTCGCTGCACGGAATGTGACGCGGAAGAATTTAAGAACGGTGAGCATGAATACACCGGTCAGCTCATGTTTGACGAAGAGGGACACTGGCGAGCTTGCAAAAACTGCACCGCGAAATCAAAAGCTATGCACACCTGGGAGGATGACGAGTGCATCCAATGCGGATTTAACTACTCCGGTCTGCGCTTTGCCACCTACGGCAACAGTCAATATATTCAGGTCATAGGCTATAAAGGAAGCGAAAGCCACATTACTATCCCCGACGAGGTGATGGGTATGCCTGTGGTTGCCATAGAAGACAAAGCCTTTCAAGGTAACGAAGCTCTCACTAAAATAGATATACCAAAAAACGTTGGCTATATTGGCTTCTCTGCATTCTACGGTTGCAAAAATCTTACGGATCTGACCCTTCCCGAGAATCTTTCTGTCATAGGCAACGGCGCATTCTACGGCTGCGAGAGTCTGACGGATATTACCATACCTAAAACCGTTACCTACATTGGCGACGTAGCATTTTACAAATCCGGCATCAAGAGCGTTACCGTGCCTGCCACTGTTGAAAGCCTTGGCGATGGGGCGTTCGCTCAATGTCAGAGCCTTACCTATGCAAAGCTTGAGGGTGTGATCCAAACCTTCAAAGCCTCTGCATTCAGCGATTGCATAAACCTCGCCGAGGTCATCTTGCCCGAGGGGCTCACCGAGATTCCGGACTCCACCTTCTACGATTGCAAGGTTCTTACTAAGATCACAATTCCCGACAGTGTTACAAAAATTGGTCACGCGGCGTTCTATCAATGTGGCAGCATTGTGGAGATCGAACTGCCAAGCGGTCTTACGGAAATTGATGAATATTCTTTCTATAAATGCGCAAATCTCAAAAAGATCGATCTGCCGGATGGCGTCACCATCATTCCGCGATCCGCATTCAGTGAATGCACGGAGCTTACCTCCGTTACCATGGGTGACAGGGTCTTCCTTATCGAGCAAGAGGCATTTAATAATTGCAAAAATCTTACGGAGCTGCACCTTTCAAAAACCTTGAAAACCATCAGCAGAATGGCATTCTATGGCTGCAAGAGCCTGAAGTCCTTGGTAATTCCCGACTCTACTATCACCATTCAGACATTGGCGTTCGGTGCTTGCAGTGGCATGACCGAGATAACCATGGGATCGGGCATAAAAACCGTTTCGCAAACTGCATTTGACGATTGCTCCTCTCTTGTTGCCGTGCATATAAACGACCTTGTCGCATGGTGCGCTATCAACTTTGGCAGCAGCACGTCAAATCCCCTTTATTACGCAAAAAATCTCTATGTTTCAGGCGAGTTGCTCACCTCCCTCACCATTCCTACCAAGGTGACCCAAGTCAATCCCTACACCTTTATCGGCTGCACCAGCATAACGGAAATTACCGTTCCAGGAAACGTAAAGAACATTTACGCTTATGCCTTTGAAAGCTGCAGCGAGGTTGCAAAAGTCACCCTCATGGAGGGCGTTAAGTACATAGGATCCTACGCGTTCAGAAGTTGCGCAAAGCTCACGGATGTTTACCTTCCAAAGAGCCTTCAAAGCGTGGATATGTACGCATTCTTGGACTCCAACCAGCTGACCGACGTTTACTACGCAGGCAGCGAGGAGGATTGGAACGCAATAAAAATAAATAACACCGTCAATTCAAACTCTACCCTCTTGGGCGCGAATATTCACTATAACAGCTCCCCCGAAAGCAAGGAAGAATAAAAGCCAGATAACCCGAGAAGAAAAAGAGTAAGGCAAAAAGCGAAAAATATTTGACAAAACCCCCGATGGGTGCTATAATAAACGCGCAAGGTTAATTTATATCCAACTTTGATATAACAGAAAAAAGGAGAAAATAAATGGAAAAACGAGTTATACCGATCTTACTATTGATCATTCTAGTGATCATAGTGGTGGCAGCAGCATTCTTCCTTACAAAATGCGACCACGATATCCCCGGTCTCCCCGGCACGGAACAAGGTGACGGTGACGGAGGAAGCAATCCCGGTAGTGGAAATGACGGCGACACAAACGGCGGAAATACCGGAGATAATGGAAACGGCGGAGATGGGAATAATACCGGTAATAATACAGGTGGCTCCAGTGGTGGAAACATCAGTGGGGACAATAATGGCAACACACACTCCCACAATCTTAGCAATTGGGTAAGAAACAATGGCGCCCCCATTTGTGGAAAATACGCCTACGTTCGCACCTGTTCCTCATGCGATTATAAAGAATGGAAAGCAGGTGACGAAGAACATAAATATGATGCAGCGTACCACTACAATGAATATAATCACTGGATACAATGCTCTGTTTGCAGTGACGCAAAAGAAAAGGAAGCTCATGTTGCAAATACTGATGGGCTTTGCACAACCTGTAATGCAGTGGTATATCCAGGATTCGTTTACGAACTTTCTGAAGACGGTAGTTATGCAATTTTAGTAAAGTATGAGGGAACGGCAGAGATAATAGAGATAGCCGAAAAATATATGGGAGTACCCGTAACAACGATTGGATATAGAGCGTTTTATTCAGGCACCCACACAACGTTTACTAGTATTATTATCCCTGACAGTGTTACTACTATTGAAAATAATGCTTTTGAAAGTATTGACAGCTTAACCAGCATAGTAATTCCAGACAGTGTTACTACTATTGGGGATAGTGCATTTGAAAATTGCGACCTTACCAACATAGAGATAGGCGACAACGTTACATATATTGGAAAATATGCATTTCAAAGTTGCAGAAACCTCACAAGCGTGGTTCTGCCTAAAAATCTTACCACTATTGAAGATTACTTATTCGCAGAGTGCCGAAATCTTGCTAACATAACAATTCCTGACGGCGTAACTTATATTGGTAGTGGGGCATTTAATAATTGTAGAAACTTTACTAGTGTAATTATTCCCGACAGTGTTACTACTATTGGGGATAGTGCATTTTCCTCAAACACTAATTTAGCCAGTGTTATCATTGGTGATGGTACAACCTCAATTGGTGATCTTGCATTTTCCAGCTGTGCCAGTCTTATCGATATCACACTTGGTAATAACATTACTTCTATTGGCGATTCAGCATTTATGTATTGTTCTAGCCTCACTGACATAAAAATCCCTGAAGGAGTTACTTCTATTGGGGATAGTACATTCGAAAAATGCTTAAGCCTCGCTAACATAAAAATCCCTGAAGGCGTCACCACCATTGGCAAAAAAGCATTTTACACTTGCTCTAATCTAGTTAGCATAGATCTGCCTGATAGCGTTGTATCTATAGGCGATTACGCGTTCCGCGACTGTTCTAATCTAGTTAGCATCAAAATGCCTGATAGCCTTACTTATATCGGCACGGGAGCATTCAATAGTTGTACTAGCCTCGTTAGCGTAATAATACCTAGTGGTATCACACTAATTCAAGAGCATGTGTTCTACAATTGCAAAAGCCTTACAAGCGTAGTCATACCTAAAAGTGTTACATTTATCGGCGCATATGGAATTGCTAATTGCCCAAGTCTTACCGACATTTACTATACCGGCAGCGAGGAAGATTGGACGAATATATATATGGAGAAGAGATTCAATCCTGAATTGTTCAATGCCACGATACATTATAATTACGTTCCTGAAAAATAATTAATTGTGTTTTTAGAAAACATTTTATCATATGACAAAAGCCCTCGGCGAAATACCGAGGGCTTGATTTTTGCTTTTTGGGTTATTTTGCAAAGTTTATTTTACAAAATTGCCTATTTTTCTCTTTTTTTGAGAGATTATGATTTCAGATATGCCAGATGTTTTCTGCGTAATCCTTAACGGATCTATCGGAGGAGAACTTACCTGCGCTTACCATATTCATAAGGGACTTGGTGACAAATTCCTCTGTGCCGTACTCGGAGTTTGCAATGAGCTTAACTCTGATATAGTCGGCAAGATCGTAGAGAACTAAATAGTTATCAGGCTCCCAATTATAGAAGAGGCTGTTATAGAGATTCTGGAGGGTGCCTGTTCCGTTATCGGAGAAGGTGCCGTTTACCATAGTATCTACAAGGCGGAGGATCTCGTGATGCTCCTCTGCGAAGCGGCGTGGGTTGTACCAGGACTTAACCTGACGAACCTCGTCTACGCGAAGACCGAAGATGTAGTTATTTTCCTCGCCTGCTTCCTCACAGATCTCGATGTTGGCGCCATCCATTGTGCCGAGGGTCACAGTTCCGTTAAGCATAAACTTCATGTTACCGGTACCGGATGCTTCCATACCTGCAAGAGAGATCTGTTCGGATACGTCTGCTGCGGCAACGAGCTTTTCAGCGTAGGAAACGTTATAGTTCTGTACGAATACAACGCGCATCTTATCTGCCATATCGGGATCGTTGTTTACCATCTTGGAGATCTCGTTTATGAACTTGATAATAGCCTTTGCATTGTAGTATCCGGGAGCTGATTTAGCACCGAAGATGAATGCTGTGGGCTTAAAGTTCTGAATTCTGCCCTCTTTGATGCCATAGTAGATATGGAGAATGGAGAGAGCGTTCATCAGCTGACGCTTATACTCGTGAAGACGCTTGATCTGAATATCAAAGATGAAGTTTGTGGGAATGTCCACGCCCTCGTGCGCCTTGATATATGCGGCAAGCTTTGCCTTATTTTCGTTCTTTATAGCTACGAATGCATCGCGGAATTCCTTATCGTGAACGTACTGCTTTGCATCTGCGATCTTGGAGAGGTCAGTTTCCCAAGCGTTTCCAATGCGCTTTGTGATCTCGGCTGCCATCTTGGGGTTGTTCAAGAGGAACCATCTTCTCGGAGTGATACCGTTAGTTACGTTAATGAACTTTTCGGGATAGAGCTCATACCAATCGCGGAAGGTCTGCGCCTTGAGAATACCGGTGTGGATCTCGGCAACGCCGTTAACACGCTCGGAGGTGTAAACCGCAAGATTTGCCATGTGAACTCTGCCGTCCTTGATGATGTAGTACTTATTGGGGTCAAGACCCTTTCTGTCAAGGTGCTTCTGAATGAGAACGATGATCTTCCAGATCTCGGGAATGATCTTACGAACCATGTCGCCGCCCCAGGTTTCAAGCGCCTCTGCAAGGATGGTGTGGTTTGTGAAGTTAAAGAGCTTCTGACAGATGTGGAATGCGCGGCTGAACTGAACACCGTGGGAACGGAGGATCCTGATAGTTTCAGGAATTGCGAGGGTGGGATGAGTATCGTTCAGCTGCATTACGTGGTATCTTGGAAGATCGCCGAGTCTTCTGCCATTTGCAAGGTGCTTATCAATGATGTCCTGCATTGTTGCAGATACCATGAAGTACTGCTGGCGAAGACGGAGGAACTTACCTTCCTTGGTATTATCGTTAGGATAAAGAACGTCTGTGATAGACTGTGCGCGATAGTTGTTTTTCGCGATAGTTTCACACCTCATGTTGTCAAATTCTTTGAAATTAAAGTTTTCAACAGGTTCAGCCTGCCAGAGGCGAAGTGTGTTAATATTGCCGTTTTTGTAACCTATAATTGGCATATCGTAGGGTACAGCGCGTACAGAAAAGTCTTTGAAGCTAACGATCTTTGCTTCTTCCTCACGGCGAATGCTCCATGGATCGCCCCACTTCTGCCAGTCGTCACCTACCTCGTTCTGGAAGCCGTCAACGAAGCTCTGTTTGAAAAGACCGTAGCGATAACGGAGTCCGTAGCCGTCAAGGGGGATCTTATGAGATGCGGCACTTTCAAGGTAGCAGGCAGCAAGTCTTCCAAGACCACCGTTACCGAGAGCGCAGTCCTCGACCTCCTCAAAATCGTTAATATCAATGCCTCTCTCTGCGAGAGCTGATCTTACCTCCTCAAGAATGCCAAGGTTAAAAAGGTTAGAGAAAATCGCACGTCCTACAAGGAACTCTGCGGAGATGTAACCGCCGCGCTTGATATTTTTCTCTCTGTTTTTATTCCATGTATCGCAAAGATTGCCCATAACGCTTGCGGAAACTGCGTTGTAGAGCTGCTTTACGTTTGCGTTTTTGTCGGTGCATCCATAGCCCGATCTTAATATGCTATCTAAATCTTCGAGGAATTTACTTTTATTAAACTGCATTTTGTTTGTGTGTCCTTTTTGCTGAATATAATTTTGCCCGACTTTGGTTCGGGCGGCGGCATTGGGCGCTGAAATCTATCGCCACACACCACCGGGTATCACCGCAAAAGTACAGCCCATACCGAAAAAAGCACAGGCCGTACTGCGGTTGTTTCCATCCCCCCTGAAAATCGGGGGGATATTTTTGTTTTTTAAGATCTTTCGCTTTGTTTTTGTGATATTTCGCTTTGTTTTTGTGATCTTTCGCTTTGTTTTTGCGAAGTGTCACTTTACTTTACTAGGCTTCGCTTTAATATCTTGCAAAGCTTCGCTCTTTTTTAATTATTTTGCGCTGTTAAGAAGCTTTTCGTTTACGAATACTCTCATACCGATAGCTTCGATATTTGTCTTGCTCATGCTGCCGAATGCACCTGTTACGTCAACTGCATCAGGAGTAGCAACGAGGGTGTAAGTGCCGCCAAGGTCAATGCCGGAGAACGCCTGCTTATGAGGATCGATAACAACCTTTGCAACGCCGCCATTGCCGTCTTCATATGTGATAACGATTACACCGCTGCCAAGCTTTTCAGCTGTGATCTTGGTGTCAAGGTCGGAGAAGATGGTGAATGTCTTACGAAGCTCGATAAGACCCTTGTAGTAGAGCATTGTGTTATACTCGTCGGAGCCTTCCTTAAGAACGTCCCACTTAATGTTGTTGATCTCGTCGGAAGCATTGTAGGAGTTGTGGTTATATGTGCCATCACCGTTAGGCTTTGAGCGGAGGAATTCCTCGCCTGCCTGCCAGAAGGGAGTACCCTTCGATATCATAAGAATTGCCGCACCAAGTCTGTTCATTCTTGCTCTCTTCTCGTCGGTAACGGATGGGCTTGTAAGCATGAGCTTATCCCAGAGAGTGTAATTATCGTGAGCGCTCATATAGTTAATGACCATATTGTCGGGAACGGTCCATGGAGTAACGCCGCTCTCGCCGCCGCCAAGGATACTGAAGCGAACCTTTTCGGAGCTTTCAAGGTCGGGATTTCCGTTGATGAAGCCGCCCACTCTGTCCTCGAAGACGCTACCCTTAAGTCCGTCTCTCATAGCATCGTTGAATACCGCAATTCTGCCAATACCACTGCCTGTG
>JAZNPB010000025.1:0-3601 GCA_045589435.1 Eubacteriales bacterium
CACTTCCGCAGGGTAGTGGAGTATTGGAAGTCATACAAAGCACCAAGCACCATTCAAACTGAACTTTCCGGTTTTCGTAAATACTGCGAATATGTAGGCTGCAAACACAAAATGCCTGAAAACAAGGAATTGAAGCTTCCAAAGCGTGAACCTAAAAAGTATAACCGTGGTTGGCTGGTTACTGAGTATCAGCAGGCACGAGAGCTTGCTGAATCTATGAATCGGTTTGATGTTCGTGACGGTTTGGATCTCGGATGGCGCTTGGGACTTCGTATCATTGAAGCCTGTCAGCTCAAGTTGGGTGACGTGAAGAAGGCACTTGGTTGGGGTGGTCCCGACATTAAGGGTAAGGGCGGTCAGGTGCGTTTCGTAAAGATCGAGACTGAGGAACAGTTGGAATTGCTTAAACGCTTGTATCGCGAAGCCAAAGCAAAGGGATTGACGGATGATGATTTCATTATCAGTAAGACAATATATAAAGGCCCTTTGATGGAAAAGAAGTCGATTGAAAACTGGATCTATAATCATCGTAAAGAATTTACAGATCCAGACCGTCAGAAAAAAGTAAGTCCGGGTAAAAAGCCCCGCATTGATAAACTTGTTTTCCACGGACTTCGCCACAGCTACAATCAGAACCGTGAAAAGTGGTTGGAGGGTGATCCGAGAAAACGCCAGAAGCTCAGTCAGGGTTTGGGACACCGCCGCTTAGAGGTGAACGATATTTACAGAGAATGATACCGCACCAAGGGGCGTTGCCCCTTGTACATAGGTTTGTTTATAAATTACGGAGGAATTCATTCAAATCCAAAGGAAAGGAGTTATTGGCGTATTGGGTAAAAAACCAACGCTGGAGGAGATGAAGAAGAAATATGAAATAATGCCCACCGAAAGCAGAATAACGGAAATTGACGGCACTTCCTATACCGTTGTGAGCCACTATACCGGCGAGAAGGACATTGACACGGTGATCCGCACGCTTGCCGAGAAGCAGGTCTATGAAGATATGAAGAAATAAAGTCAGCAGCAGTTTGATTTTGTATAAACGCCATGATATACTGTAGGCGCATACAAATCAGGCTGCTTTGACGGATAGGAGGAAAGAATGAAGTCAAAGCTACTGCAAAATACAAAAGCAGGGATTTATCTCAGACTCTCAAACGATGATGAGCGCACCGGAGAATCCCTGTCAATCGAAAACCAGAGAAGAATTCTTGAAAAGTATGTAACGGAACAGGGATTTGAGCTTGTGGACACGTACATTGATGACGGCGTTTCGGGAACGTCTTTTAATCGTCCCGGAGTACAGCGTTTGCTTGAAGATGCCAAGATAGGCAGAATCAACGCAATCATTGTCAAGGATCTTAGCCGATTCGGAAGAAACTACATTGAGGTAGGTCAATATGTGGATTATATCTTCCCGATGTACAATATCCGCTTTATTGCCCTTGGAGACAATGTTGACACCGCAAACAGCGAAAGCTCCGGTATGGATATGATGCCGATAATGAACGTTTTCAACGAATGGCACGCTGCCAATACCAGTAAAAAGATCCGTGCGGTCATTGAAACAAATGCAAAGGCAGGAAAATACAGAGCGTGTTATGCTCCCTACGGATATGTGAAGGGCGAGGATGAAAATCGTCTGCCTGTCCGTGACGAGCCTGCGGCAAGTAATGTACTTCGTATGTTCCAGATGCGTGCAAGTGGTATCAGTCCCAATAAGATTGCAGAAACCTTTAATGACGAAGGAATACCCATCCCGTCAGACTACAAGGAAGAAAAATTCGGTATTCCAAATACTCGGCGTTCCCATCATCTTTGGTCGTGCAGCACGGTAAAGCAGATTATTACCAATCCTATTTATCTCGGACACCTCGTACAGATGCGTACAACGACAGTTTCTTATAAGAACAAGAAAACAGTCAAGCGTGATCCCGAGGATATGGTGACGGTGTACAACACCCACGAAGCTATTGTCACACAGGAATTATGGGACAAATGCCGTGAGATGGAAGCATCGGTTAGCCAGGGCAAGAAAACCAAAAGAGGGACAACACTTCCGCTTTCCGGTCTTGTGTTTTGTTGTGACTGCGGCTCCAAGATGCATTCCGGTTGGAATAACACGAGGCATTCAAGAAAAGGTCCGAGAATCCATTACCGTGAAAACTTCAAGTGCGGCAGTTATGCCAAGTTCGGAGACCGTGCCTGTTCCAGTCATTACATTAAGATGGACACACTGAACAAGATCGTTTTGGAGGATATTCGCTCTAAAATGAGCCTTGTCCAAACGGATGAGGCAAAATCAAGAGAAGAGTTTTTGAAACACTGTGAGCAGATTACGGCAGCGGAAACCGCACAAGACAGGAAACGTGCCAATCAAATAAACCGCCGTTTAGGTGAGCTGGAAAAGCTCATAACGGCGGCTTATGAGGATAAGGTTGCAGGCAAGATCCCCGAAGATATCTGTGTTAATCTTCTCAATCGCTATCAGGGAGAACGGCAAAAGCTGAAAGTCGAGCTTTCCGAAATTGAGAAAAGACAGGCAGAAGCCAACAAGGACAAAGCCGATGTTGACGAGTTTATCCGCAGACTGAAAGCCTATATGGAAGTGCCCGAACTCACCCGTGAGATGTGTATGGAGCTGATTGAGTTTGTGACGGTGGATAAATGCCCCGGTAAGTACAGTAAAGCACCGAGAGAAATCCACATCTATTACAAGCTCATCGACAAACAGCCAATACCCGAAAAGAAATACGTCAATAACTCAACTTGTGAGGATTGTTGATATCCACTACCATGAATATTTACGGACACCTGTATCCGAACAAACAGAAAGAAGTGGCAGACTTGCTGAATGCAGAGGCAACCGGCGCATTGGAAAACAATCTGGTGGATATGGCAACGGAGATGCGTTTCAGAAAGGCAGGTGGCTGGTCATGAGAATGGTAAGAGGATTTTACAACGAGCAGAATAATACGGTGAATGTGATTCACTACGATACCAACTGCGTAGTAAGTCTTGATTGTGGGAAATGGGAGCAGGGTCTTCGGACCACTCCCAACTCCCAAGGAAAGATGGATGCACTGGCTATTGAGGACCCGGTGGAGTATGTAAGGATGATGTTAAACGGGGAGATGCAGGTGTGGCTGGATGCATTGGATGATTTGAGTGTATGGTAGGACGAAAGTGGAGCCAATTTCACAAAGGTGCTCCAAAAAGTGGAGTCATAATCGAAAAGTGACTTCAAAAAGTGGAGCACCTTATCAGAAGAGAGTTTTTCCGAATATAAATAGGTGAGTCACAAAGTGGAGTCATAATTAATAAGTGACTCCAAAAAGTGGAGTCATTTTATAAAAAGGGAGACGAAAGTGGCACACCTGTGGATAGAGGAATTCCGGTTGGTGCCAAGAATAAAAATATCCCTAAATGAGGCACCAACATACGGCTGCGAATACCGGCTGCTGGCAGTAAATTTTGCCAAGTGCCGGTAGGAGCAGATGTATTCGAGGTCAAGCGACGGAACGCTTGCCCCGTTTGAGTTTGGGGTTACCCCCAAACCAATAAGGGGACATTACTTTAGGGGAAGTGAAGAATATGGGGG
>JAZNPB010000026.1:0-7637 GCA_045589435.1 Eubacteriales bacterium
ACGCGAGGTTCCCGATTCTGTCAAGGGATTGAACGACAGATTGGAATATTTGCTCCGTCCGCACGGCATTATGCGTCGAAACATCAATCTTGAAAAGGGTTGGTATAAGGACAGTATCGGAGCCGTACTTGGTACGCGGAAGGATGATGGAAGTATCGTTGCGTTTATTCCCAAAGGACTCTCCGGATACGTTTACTTTGATGCGCCCACGGGTAAGTGGGTGAAGCTGTCGAAAAAGACGGAAGCTCTCTTTGAAGATGAAGGAATTTGCTTCTATAAGCCGTTTCCTCTTACCAAACTGACAGTAAGAACGCTGATGCGTTATATTTTGAACACACTTTCCACGGCAGACTTTGTGTTGGTTATACTCGCAACTCTTGCGGTATCACTCATTGGTTTACTCTCCCCGAAGCTTAACAATCTCTTAATGGGTACGATCGTTGAAAGCGAAAGTATGCGGCTGCTCTTCGGCATAACTATCTTTATGGTGTGCGTAACGATATCCTCGCTGCTCATCCGTGCAGTAAAGACACTGATTATGACGAGAATCAACACGAAGATGGATCTGTCGGTACAGGCGGCAACGATGATGCGTGTGCTGTCACTCCCCGCAGACTTCTTTAAGCAATATAGCGCAGGTGAGCTTTCCAGCAGAGCGCAGTATATTCAGTCTCTCTGCTCGATGCTCATTTCCACAGTACTCAATACGGGACTTACTTCCATCTTCTCGCTGATATATGTATCGCAGATTTTTGAGTATGCTCCCGCACTTGTTGTGCCTTCGCTGTTGATTATTTTTACTACCATCTTGTTTTCTCTGATTACGACGTTCTATCAGATGAAGTATTCAAAAAAACAGATGGAAATTGCTGCCGAGGAAAGCGGTATGAGCTACGCTCTGATTACGGGCGTACAGAAGATAAAGCTTTCGGGTGCGGAAAAAAGAGCCTATGCAAGATGGTCGAAGCTCTATGCAAAGCAGGTGGAGCTAACGTATAATCCGCCAATGTTCCTGCGTGCGAATGGCGCGTTCTCTTCGATCATATCCCTTACAGGTGCTCTCGTAATGTACTTTATGTCGGTTCAAAGCGGCGTTTCGGTGGCCGATTACTACGCTTTTAATACCGCATACGGTATGGTCAGCGGCGCGTTTATGTCCCTTGCCGGTATTGCCACCACCATTGCTCAGTTTAAGCCTATTTTGGAAATGGCAAAGCCGATTATGGATGCAGTTCCAGAGGTTTCAGAGGGCAAGCTGGTGATCGACCGTCTTTCCGGCGGTATTGAGCTGAACAATGTCTCCTTCCGTTACAATGAGAATATGCCCCTCGTGGTAGATAATCTCTCGCTCAAGATCCGTCCCGGTCAGTACGTGGCTATTGTTGGTGCTACGGGATGCGGAAAATCTACGCTGATGCGTATTATGCTCGGATTTGAAAAGCCGGGGAAGGGTGCCGTGTACTATGACGGAAAGGATCTCAGCGGTATCGACCTCAAATCCTTGCGCCGCAAGATCGGTGTTGTGATGCAGAACGGTAAGCTTTTCCAAGGCGATATTTTCTCGAACATTACCATATCCGCGCCGCAGCTCTCTATGGATGAAGCTTGGGAGGCGGCTGAGATGGCGGGAATTGCCGAGGATATCCGAAGAATGCCGATGGGAATGCACACCATTATCTCCGAGGGCTCGGGCGGTGTTTCGGGCGGTCAGCGTCAGCGCTTGATGATTGCTCGTGCTATTGCGCCGAAGCCAAAGATTTTGATGTTTGACGAGGCAACGAGTGCCCTTGATAATCTTACGCAGAAGATCGTTTCCGATTCTCTCGACAAGTTGAAATGTACCCGTATCGTGATCGCACACCGCCTCTCTACCATCAGACAGTGTGACCGTATCATCTATCTCGAAAAGGGACAGATCGTTGAGGACGGTACCTATGACGAGCTGATTGCGAAGAACGGAAAATTTGCCGAGCTCGTTGAAAGACAGCGATTGGATAATTGATATTCAAATTTTGTAAGAATTTTATACCTTTTCCTTTAGTCGAACAACTCAGATGAAAGGTATAGGCGGAAAGCGAGGATAATGCTTCAATATGAGAGCGAAAAAGATTATATGTCTCGTATTTACAATTCTAACTGTGATGAGTTGTTTTGTTGGATGCGGAACAGGAAATGACGATAAAACTTATACAACGCTTGATGAGTTGAACGATGCAAAAATCGGAGTTGTAACGGGTACGGTTTTCAGTGTGCTTGCTGATGAGTTGATCCCCAAAGCAGAAAAAATAGAATTTAACTCCGCATCAGATGCATTGATGGCTCTTGATAACGGTAAGATCGATGCTTTTCCTACCGATGAATCGCTTTATTATGCGATGCGCTGGGAAGGAAAAAATTATTCCATCGTTGAAGAACCGATGGCTACGAGTACATATGGAATGATCTTCGGAAAGGGTGCCAACCAGGATCTTCGAGCTGAATTAAATGCTTTCCTTTCAGATAACAAAGAGACGGTTGCAGTGCTTGAGGCAAAATGGTTTTCCGAAAAAGAGCCGACAGAGTTTATGTCGTATGATGATCTGAGCGGCCAAAACGGAACCCTGCGCATCGGAGTATGTAGCTCGGTAAAGCCGTTTGTCTATATGAAAGACGGTAGACTTACGGGATATGATATTGAAATTCTTATATCGTTTGCGCGAGAATACGGATACAAGCTTGATTTTGAAGATACCTTATTTGCCAGTGTTCTTACAGGTGTGTCGATGGGAACATACGATATCGGAGCTTCAGGTTTTTGCATCACGGAGGAACGGGCGGAAAACGTTGATTTCTCAGATGTATATCACACAGAAAATTTAGTAGCTCTCATCAAAGGAACGGATGTCGGTCTTGAGCAGTTCACGAATGCCAATCTCGGAGTTGTGACCGGTTCTCTTTACGGTGGCTATTCGCGTGAACAATTTCCCAATGCAACGATCAAAGAATTTAACAACTTTGCCGATGTTTTGATGGCTCTCAAGCAAGGCAAGGTAGACGGTGCTATGTTTGACCGTCCGAATTTTAACTCGTTTAAGCGTGATGATAGCGGGTTGTCTTGTATAACCGTTCCTGCGTATTCCGTTGAAATCGGCTTTGGCTTCCAAAAGAGCGACGAGGGATATGAGTTACAGGGGCAGATGAATGAGTTTCTTGCTGAGCTTCGAGCAGCAGGTGAGATAGACCGTTTGATCGATAAATGGTACGGTGAGACAGAACCGCAGGAAAAGATCCCGATAAACGAACTGAACGGCAATGGAAAAAAACTGAAAGTATCAATTGACTCAACAAGAAAACCATTTGTTTATATGTACGAGGGTGAGCCGGTTGGCTTTGAGGTTGAAGTTTTGTACCTCTTTTGCCAAAAGTACGGATACACGATTGAGTTGTCCGATATATCCTTTGCCTCAAGTCTTGCCGGACTTGCAGTAGGTAAATACGATCTTGTTTGCGGTGGACTCTATATGACTCCCGAACGCAAAGAAAGCGTAAATTTCAGCGATCCTTATATGGAAGCGGAAGTCGTAATGGCAGTTTACGAGCGAAGCGGATTTGAAAACTTTTTTGCTTCGCTGAGTGAAAGCTTTCAGAAAACCTTCATTCGTGAAAGCCGTTGGAAATTGATTCTTGAAGGTATTGTGATAACTGTGATCATCAGCTTTTTTGCAATTCTCGGCGGCACTGTGCTTGGATTTCTTCTTTACCTTTCGGCAAGATCAAAATATAAGGTGGTTTCAAGGATTACCAAAGTGATTGCCAAGGTGTATTCAAGACTGATTGCGGGTACGCCGGCTTTGGTTATTCTTATGCTGCTCTTCTACGTGGTGTTCGGTCAGATAGATGTTGATGGAATAATCGTAGCAACCGTAGGCTTTGTATTGATTTTCGGCGCCTTTGTTTACGGTCAGCTTGAACTCACCGTGGAAGGTGTAGATAAAGGACAGACCGAGGCTGCGTATGCACTCGGTTATAGCCGTAATAGGACGTTCTTCCGTATCGTTCTTCCGCAGGCTATGAAGATGTTTATTCCGGTATATTCTTCCGAGATTATCGGTCTTATTAAGGCTACGTCAGTCGTTGGCTACATTGCGGTGAACGACCTTACCAAGATGGGCGATATCATCCGAAGCAATACTTACGAGGCATTCTTCCCGCTGATTGCGGTTGCAGTTATTTATTTCCTAATCACTTGGGGTGCATCGGCTTTGTTGAACATTGTTCGTATCAAGCTGGAGCCTAAAAGAAGAAAGAACAAGAACGTTTTGAAAGGAGTCGTAAGATGATTCGTATCGAGCATTTAAGAAAAGAATATCCCAACGCCACTCCTTTAGCGGACGTGAACGTAACCATTAACAAAGGAGACGTTATTTCCATCATCGGACCTTCCGGTACGGGAAAGTCCACGCTCATCCGTTGCATCAATATGCTTGAAACTCCTACTTCGGGTGATATATGGGTGGACGGTGTGCGCATTACGGATAAGAAATGCGACATCAACAAGGTTAGACAGAAGATGGGGATGGTGTTCCAGTCATTCAACCTTTTCAATCATATGAACGTAATTGAAAATATTATGGCGGCTCCAATGGATCTGTTAAAAAGAACCAAGCAGCAGGCATATGATGAGGGAATGAAGCTTCTCCGTATGGTAGGTCTTGCGGATAAGGCGTTCAATTATCCGGATGAGCTTTCCGGTGGACAAAAACAGCGTGTGGCTATTGCGAGAACGCTGGCAATGGAGCCGGAGGTGATATTGTTTGACGAGCCTACCTCTGCGTTGGATCCGACTATGGTAGGAGAAGTGCAGGCGGTAATTCGTGAGCTTGCCCGTCAGGGACTTACGATGATGATCGTTACACACGAAATGCGCTTTGCAAGAGAGGTTGCCAATCGTGTATTTTATATGGATGAGGGCGGGATTTACGAGGACGGTTCGCCTGACGATATATTCGAGCATCCCAAGCGTGAAAGAACCGTTCGCTTTATCAAGCACATCAAGGTATTTGAACACTTCATTGACTCCAAAGACTTTGACTTTATCGGCTTGAACAGCAAAATTGAGGAATTCGGCAGACGAAATCAGATCTCGCAGAAAGCCATTTACCGTGTTCAAACGATTTTTGAAGAGCTTTGTGTGCAGATCATTCTTCCCGAGCTTTCCGATGACTTTAATTTGCATATTGCCGTTGAATACTCGCAGGATGAGGAATCCGTTACTATGCAAATCAAATATAGCGGCAATCCCCTTAACCCGATGGATTCCGATAATTTGCTTTCTTTGAAGATTGCTGAAAATGCTGCACAGAGCATTGAATACCAAGCAATAAACACCGATGGCTTTACAAATCTCGTGATTGCAAAGATAAAATACTGATAATGGAAAATTTGCCGAGTTTGTTGAAAGGCAGCGGCTTGATACCTAATCGGAAATTTCTCAGAAAACTATACCTTTTCCTTTTTTATTCGTATAAATAGGTGAAAAGGCAGTAATGAAAACAAGGAGAAAGTGCTATGAAGAACCTTACCTCAGAAATGATTGAAAAAGCAAAAACTGCAAAATCTACTGATGAGCTCCTTGAGCTTGCAAAGGCAAACGGTGTTGAAATAACCGAGGACGATGCAAAGAGCTACTTTGCACAGCTCAGTCCCAAGTACGGTGAAATTGACGATGATGAACTCGACAATGTGGCAGGCGGTGCTTGCTATGCAGGTGATGGAAGAATGGTTGTTACTGTGGGATATGTCTGCGCTTATATTTACGGATGTCACCATTGCAAAGCATCTATTAGAATTGATGATTTAGGCTGTGTGTATTGTAATAAATGTAATCGCCAATTGACCTGCAAGGACTGTAACTACATGAGTTACGAGGGTGGAATGTGGCTCTGTAATCATGAGGCAAACAGGGGTTAGGAAACATACCCAAAAATTTGAGTGATTTTGTTTTATGTGGGAGGAAAATACCATGGGGATGTAAATAATCGCATTGGTGCGCTTATGGTGGAATCTTAAAATATACAAAAACGAGGAAAAGAAAATGAAAAAAATAATTGTATTGGCACTTGCCGTTTGTATGATCTGCTGTTGCATTGTATCCTGCAACAACGCAGAGGAAACCGAGCAAAAATTCTCAATCTATTTTGGATTGAACGACAAAGATACGGGCACGCAGGTGCTTACCGTTGAGGAAGCGCAAGCGGCTGCTCGTAAAATCATTACGGATAGCGGCTTCGGATATACCGAATATGTTACTCACGGTGGGTACGTGGAAAACGGCGTTGTGATTGAGAACGATACGCTTGTGTATATGATGATCTTTATCGAGCGAGCAGATGCAGAGGCGGTTGCAAAAGCAATCAAGGATGAACTTAATCTTGCGTCTATTCACATAGAAGAAAGCTCCGCATCATTCAAGTTCTTTGAGTGATCGTGTCATTTGGGAGAAAGGATATGAGCATTATCAGTAGAAAACAAAAAAGAGTAAATGTCGTTTCAAAAGCACTTCGATTGATCTCGGTTGCCTTAATCGTTGTTCTTTCCATATTGTGTGTTTCCTCCTGCGGCTCGGATAAGCGAAGCGAGGATATCTACATATTGTTCACTAACGACGTGCATTGCGCGGCAGATACAAATATCGGGTACGCAGGGCTATCGGCATACAAGCAATCAATCGAAGCAAAAAGCAAATACGTCACCCTTGTTGACGTGGGCGACGCCGTTCAAGGAGATTACGTTGGAACGGTTTCAAAGGGCGCGTTTTCTATTGAGCTGATGAACGCGGTAGGATATGATCTCGCGGTTCTCGGCAACCACGAATTTGACTACGGTATGGAGCAGCTTTCCTCTTTGATAAGCTCCTCAAACGCAAGCTATCTCGGATGTAATATTACCTATTCGGGATCGGGCAACGGCATTGTATCTCAGTTGAAGCCCTACGAAATCATATCCTACGGAAAGGTTGACGTAGCGTTTATCGGTGTTTCCACTCCCGAAAGTATCACGGATTCCACGCCATCCAACTTTATGGAAAACGGCGAGTTCGTGTACGACTTTGCTACCGGAGAGAACGGACAGAAGTTGTATGACACGGTTCAGAGAAACATTGACGAATGCAAAGATAAAGGTGCTGAGTACATCGTGATTCTCTCTCACCTTGGAGATAACAGTGAGTCCTCGCCCTATACCTCACTTGAGCTGATACAAAATACGACCGGAGCAGACGTTCTGCTGGACGGTCACGCGCACAGCGAGATCCCCTGTATGATCCTTGACGATAAGGACGGAAACGAGGTGCTTCTTTCCTCTACCGGAACCGAGCTTGAGAATATTGGTCAGCTTGTCATTACCGAGGAAGGCACGATTACCGTTGGCTTGATTTCGGATTACGGCAAAAAGGATGCAAATATTCAAAGCAAGATCGACGCGGAATACGCAGTTTACGAGCAAATGCTGAAGCAAAAGGTTGCAGACACCGCATTTGCACTCTCTCGGTACGATTCTGACGGAACCCGTATCGTGCGAAACAGAGAGACCGCCCTTGGCAATCTGTGCGCGGATGCGTATCGGTACGTTTCGGGCGCTGATATTGCCTTTGTCAACGG
>JAZNPB010000027.1:0-1937 GCA_045589435.1 Eubacteriales bacterium
TATGTGAAACAGCTCAAAAACACGAAATAACACCGTTTACCACCAGTCATTACCCCCTACTGAAAGAGTGGGAATAATTGAGTAAGGCTTATAAGTGGCTTGGAATCTTTATTTCAAGCCACTTTTTGCAGATTGCCCTGAAGGTCATAAAAGCATAAGGAGAATTTGACATGAAGCAAATAATCTTGAACCGTTATCCGATCGGAAACCCGCGCCGCAAATGGACACAGGATCATTTCATACTTTCTCAGTTCAAGGCGCACGGAAACAATATGCGCAAGCACATCAAAGCCTGTGCTGACGTAGGCTTTGATACCGTTGAACTCGGTTGGGCATCGGACGAGCAGGCAGATGCCGCAGTTCAGCTTTGTGAGCAATTCGGTCTTGGCCTCATCTACCAGAATATGAGCCGCTTTGGCGGTGCCTGGGACAGAGATCCGATAGGCGGAAACCATGGCCCATATTACTCGAATATGTATCAAAGCATGGTCAAAAGAGGCTCGTGGAAAGAGAGCTCCTTCAAAGGCGAGACTGACATTCGCAAGGTAATTGCAGAAAAAAGAAAATGGAATTCTGTTGTCGGCTATTACGTTTGGGATGAGCCCTTTTTTGAGGAGCAGTTTAAGATCTGCCGCAAGCTGACCGATGACTGCGAGAACGAGGATGCGTCGGCTTTGCCGTTTACGGTTGCCAATCCCAGCTACAATCCCTATTTTCACTGGGATGACAACGCTTTCCCCGCCTACGTCGAGCGCTTTGCCGATATTATTGATCCACCTGTTCTCTCTTTTGACTATTATCCGATAGGCACTCCCGAGCAAAACGAGGAGGCTCAGCTCGACAATTCGCCGATGTGGTGCGATCTTGCCGCAGTTAAGCGCATCGCTGACTCGCGGAAAATGCCTTTTTGGTTTTATTACCAGGGTGTGAATTTACATAAAGTGCCCCTCTTTACCTTCCCGATGATCCGTCTGTCGATGTACGCGGGAGCGATGCACGGGGCAAAAGCGCTCCAGCACTACTGCGCAACCGATGCCATCGTCGATGATGACGGAAATCGTCTGCCCTTTTTTGAACCACAAAAACAGATAAACGCAGAATTCAAAGCACTTGGTGATACGCTGATGGCTCTTGAATGTAAGCACGTGTTCCACGACGATGCCTGCCTTCCGGACTTTGAGCCGATGAAGCAATACGCCGAGCCGCTCTCTGACAGCACATTTCTTCAGGGTAAGCTTCCCTATCGCACTTCCGTCGGTGAGTTTGGCGATTCCTACGGCAATCGCTATATGATGGTACTCAACCGCGACTATCTTTCCGATAAGACCGTTACGCTGAAACTCAACAAATGCTACCGTATTTATGAAGTATGCCGTAACGACGGTCTGCAATACGTTAAAAACGATTGTACCAATATGCTTTCGCTTCACCTGAAGGCAGGCGATGCCACGCTGCTTCGTCTTCAGCCTGCCGAGGAAGAGGCATTTACCGTTGAATATAGACTGGTAAAATAGCGAAAAAAGCGGTCAAATTCCATGTAAAATACCCTCGAAAGACCTAATTCACTCATTATAATGCTGATTTATGCGAGTGGAATAATACCATATAAAAAGCGCAAAAAGTTCGCCCGGACAGATCGTAAAGGATCTGTCCGGGCTTGTTTTTTATTTTGCTTGATCGGTCGGGGGCGTCAGCTCTTGATCTGCGTTCTCTTAAAGAAGAACAAACTTGCCCAAATCAGCAGCGCGATATGCAGTACAAGCACGATCACGCCAACAAGCGAGGAGCAAACGTACGGCATTGCGCCCCACATCTGGCTCTTCAGGTAAGATTCCAGATTCAGAATATCCAAAAGTCCCATGGAGCTGTTGACTCCTGCGATGGCAAAATCAAGAGAGGAGCCAAGCAAGTCGGAGGCCAAGCGGTCTTAGGAAGAC
>JAZNPB010000028.1:0-2745 GCA_045589435.1 Eubacteriales bacterium
CGAAATGACGGCTTTTCCTGAGTTTGTTATTAAGTTCGTTTTTTCCAAAGTAATACGCAGGTTTCCTCTGCCCAACTATATTGGGACATATACTCACCGCGAAATTCGGGCTTTCCGGTTTTTAAGTATGTGTAATAGTCGCAATCTAATTTTTCGGGATTTAAGGAGTAGTAATAATTGTTCCTCTCAAAAATCTCTTCTACACCTACCGCTTCAAGGGACTGGCGTAAATCACGAAACAGTTGGTGGATATAATTTTGGTTCTTTTGATCTTCATCATTTTCCCAAAGTGCAACCCCGATTTCCGCAACTGTAACGCCCGCACCGTTTCGATCCACCAAAAAGGCAAACAGTTCTTTGGTTTTTGAACGCTTAAAGGTTAGCTTTTCACCTTTTGCGTAGACCTCAAAAGTGCCAAAGCACTTTACGGTAAGCGGCTTTTGACTTTGGCGAATACCTTTAATGTTATCAATCTCCACCTGCACGTCTTTAGCAGACACAGGTTTCATCAAATATCCGGAGGCATGAAGCTTGAATGCCGGAATTGCGTATTCCTCATAACCGGTGCAAAATACGATTTTGCAGTCCGGACAAGCTTCGATTATTTTCTCAGCAAGAGCAAGTCCGCCCATACCACGCATATTGATATCCAGAAAAGCAATGTCAATCGCATTTTCTTTTACATAGTCAAGGGCTTCATCACAGTTGGAGAACTGAGAAACTTCAGAGATATCGGACGATGCCTTTATTGCTGCTACCAAAGCACCAAGCATCAATATTTCATCATCAACTGCTATCGCAATCATTGTGCCACCTCCTTGGGGATTTTGATTAAACCTGTAGTACCGATACCGACACGGCTTTCGATTTCAAGGGTTCCGTTTACCATTGCTTTTAATCTTCCACGAATATTACGGATTCCCACATGCTTTCTTTCATCAAGCAGAACGTCCGTATCAAAGCCCACACCGTCATCTTCTACGGATACACAGTAATGGCTCTCTGTTTCATAAGATACTACTCGGATCGTTCCACCCTTAGATAACTTCATAAGTCCATGTTTTATCGCATTTTCGACGATAGGTTGAATGGTAAGTGCAGGAATATGAAAGTCATCTGAATTCATCTCAAATGAGAAGGTCATATCTGGGAAACGCACGTTTTCAATGCTGATGTAATGGCGAACGTGCTCCATTTCCTGCGACATTAAAATCGGTTTAGGATTATCCAGTTCTCTGAAATTACCGCGCAGATACTTTGCGAAGTTATGAACGAGTTCTCCGGCTTTTGAAGGATCAATGATACAAAGCTGTTCAATGCTGCCTAAAGTGTTGTAAATGAAGTGGGGACGGATTTGGCTCATCATAGTAGAAATTCTGCTTTCGGTAAGCTCTGCATTAAGTACAATTTTTTCGGTCTCCAATTCTTTCGCTTTTGAAAGTGCATTAATGCCGTTAGGTATAACTTTGAGCACGACAACCATTGCTACAACAAAGAAAACAGTAAAAATATATCTTGAGGAAACTCCGCCCTTCCATAATCCAAGGTCGGTCATGATAACATCAACACCAAAGGAGACCAGTGGCAAAATTGCGCCGAAATAAAGCCAACGTTCTTTTCCTTTTGTAACAACTAACTCTCGAACAAGGCATCCGAGCAGAATGATGTTTGCAAGTATTTGTACACTGGCCCAATAAAGCCAGGTATCAAAAAAGAGTATGTCTGTCAAAACTGGCAAAACAAGAACTACAGCATTAACAACGCCAAGCAGTGTAACGGTGATGATACCGATTGTCCTCGTGTCTTTCAAAAACTGCACAAGTGCAACGCAAAGAAAGAACATATAGAACATCATAGAGCAGCCCAAAATCGTCGTATTGGATACAACGGATTCGTTCCAGAATGAAACGCCGTCTGCGCTATAAGACAGATATGTACCGGCAAATAAAATCACAGTGCCGAACAGCCAAATAATCTTGCTGTTTTTTATATGTATCAGTGTTGAGAATAAAGCTGTTCCCAAAACGACAAGAGAAATGATGGCAAACAACAGGCCAATGTCTCTTTGAGTTTTTCCGCTTTCAAGAACTCCTTTTTCAAACTCAATATCTGTCCACAAGGCTGTGCTGGAAAGCATCTCGTCAATAGCTGTTTCGTTACCAAAACGATGGGGATTATGAATCAAAATCTCGATAGGCTCTTCACTTCCGCTTGTCAGAACATAAGCAGACCAATCCTCGTGGCAAGCAGAATCTCCGTACAAAGGATTCTCCACATCTATTATGAACGGCTCATTTTCGCCTTCATAAAACGTCAGGTTAATATGATTTGTATAAAGAGCAATCGGAATGCTGTCCGTGTAAACACCAACATACTCACCGTCCGGCGCAACCAAGTGAAAATTACCTCGTAAAGTCACATCTCCTTCAGTAGAGGAAATGTGCTTTCCTTTTTCTATTTTCTGCCACTGCCCATCGGCAATACGGTACTCACCATCAAAATATACACCGGCCACCATAGCAGGCATAGCTTGATTACTGGTTGCATTGCCATGCCACAACAACACCAATGCTAAAAAAAGCACAGCAAATATCCCAACGATCCACAGCGTTGTTTTATTGATGAAAGAAAACCTTGTTTCTTTGTTGCCCATTATCACATCTCCTTTACATAGCGTTTCACTCGTTCCATATCAAGCTTTACAATCAACTGTCGCGCTCCTTTATGGTTGGTGATATATGTAGG
>JAZNPB010000029.1:0-2544 GCA_045589435.1 Eubacteriales bacterium
GATGCCGATGAATATCCCGTTTTGGGCGGCGCAAAGGTAAACTACGGTTACACTACGTGCGATCCCGATCAAATCGAAAAGATCTACACGAATAGCAACGTGAGCGAGGAAAAACCGGGGCACACGGGCGGAAGTGCGACCTGTACCGCAAAAGCTATCTGCTCGGTCTGTACGGAACGGTACGGCGAGCTTGCCGAGCATAACTTTACCGAGAAAATCAAGGATGCGGCTCACCTAAAAGAGGCTGCCGTAAACTGTATTTCCTTCGCGGTATATTGGTTTGACTGCGCAGACTGTGATGAGATATCAAACTCGCTTTACTTCACAAGCGAGGTCGTAGGAGCGCACAGCTTTGACGAGGACGGCTTCTGTACGCTTTGCGATTCCGGCTTTGAAGAGCCTAACTATAACGCAAACCGTGATATGAACGGTGACGGCACGCCCGACGGCGCGTATGAAATTACGAAGGCGGGACACCTTTACTGGCTTGCAACGCAGGAAGACTATATTGACCGACACGTGATTCTTCTGAACGATATCGTGATAAACGAAAACGTTCTTTTGCAGAACGGTTCGCTGAACGAGGCGGCGACAGACGGCTTCCGTCATTGGACTCCTATTTACGGCATTGACGAGGGCGTTATCTTCGACGGTAACGGCAGATCGATCGGCGGCGTATACTTCAACGAATACGATTGTGAGAGAGGCGGTTGTATTTTCGCGGAAAATCATGGTCTCGTCAAAAACCTGACCGTCAAGGACTCCTACTTTGAATCCTGGTTGTTGGGTGGAATAGCGGGTTATAATTACGTTACGCTGGATAATTGTCACAGTGTGAACAATACATTCGTATCAACGCATGGCGTCGGCGGTATCGTATGTGTGAACGAGATCACTGCGATAATCAAGAACTGTACGAACAGCAGCCGCATATTCGTCATTTCCGACGCGGACGGAGTAATCTTCGCGAGCGCCGGCGGTATCGTTGCGGTGAATATGGGCACGGTGCAGGACTGCGTTAATACAGGTGATATCAACGTGGAAACGATTTGCGACTCATCCGCAGAGCTTTTCGTCGGCGGCGTGGTAGGCTTGAACGATCTGCACGATTCCTATGAGACAATTGTAGCCGATTGCCGAAACGAAGGCGATATTTCGGTCTGCGCGGAAAAGAAGACTGAAGGCGAATACTACGAGGCTTACGTGGGAGGTGTCGTCGGAGGCGCGTATGGAGGAGAGTACGATGACCTCACGAATACCGGAGATATCGAGATTGATATTTCGGAAGAAAATTGCGTAGGCGGTATCGTCGGTAGGTTAGCGTACGGCGCTATGATGACCGACAGCCATAACGAAGGAGCGATAAAGCTTTTAAGCTGGCCCGCCGTAGGCGGTGTAGCAGGAGGCGCTTATGATGCGCGCATATTGGGATGCTATAATACGGGCGATATTATCTGCGATGACGACGCTTACGTGGCAGGAGTGGTTGCTTCCTGTAGAGATTCATTCGTGGAAAACAGCTACAACACGGGAGATATTACCGTTCGTTCACCCCAAGACTTCCTTGCGATAGGCGGTATAGTTTGCTATTGTGACTGTTCGGTAGTTGTTAATTGCTATAATGCAGGCGACATCACCGTAGAAATCGATGAATCGCTTGCGTCTGATGAATTGGAGTACTTCGTAAGCGGCATCGCGGACGTTTATGCATCTTTATTTGTAAATTGCTATAATAGCGGAAGTATCACTGTAGAGGAGCATCAGGAATTGATTCTTACTTATGGTGTGTACGTGAGTGAGAGCGATACCGTAACGATCGTCGAGAATTGCTACTATCTGTACTCAACTTCCACCGAGAACGGCGGCAGAACCGCGGAGCAGTTTGCAAACGGAGAGGTCGCGTACCTGATTGCTAAGGACTTTACCGATGGAGAGGGAGAGAACGCGATACACGTTGACGGCGATATTTGGGGTCAGCTTATAGGAACCGATCCCGTGCCTACGATGAACAACGTTAACAAGGTCTACGCGCTATCTCACTGCGCGGGCAACGCAACGCTTTACACCAATAATCCGAATAGAGTCTACACACTGCTGAAGACGGATGCCGTGACGGCTACTTGCCTTGTCCCCGGAAACACTGATTATTGGACTTGCTTGGTATGCGGCAAGCTCTATTCCGATGAAGCGTGTACGCTGGAAACCACGCTGCAGACGGTTAATCTCGGCTATGCGGAGCATACCTTTGGCACGACTTGGGATTACAAAGCAACTGACGGTCACGCACACGTTTGTACCGTTACGGGATGCGGAGCGCACGATACCGTTCAGGCTCACACGCCGAACATCCCTGCTGCAACCGAAGAATCCGCACAGTATTGCACGGTTTGTCAGTATCAGATGGCGGCACAGCTTAACCACACTCATAGCCCTGCAACCGAGTGGACTTCCAACGCAACGCATCACTGGAAGGCTTGCGGAGGATGCGATGAGCATCTCGAAGAAGCTCCTCACAGCTACGATCCGAACAATGCTTGTGACACC
>JAZNPB010000030.1:0-5175 GCA_045589435.1 Eubacteriales bacterium
ATTGAGATTGCAAAACTGTTTGCCCTTGAGATCGAAGACAATTTTGAGGGGATCTTCAAGGAAGCGAGCAAGCTTATCGAGAAGTATCCCGATAGTCACATTATTAAGTTCTACCTCGCATTCTGCTATTATTACGGTTACGGAACCGAGAAGAATTATGAAAGGGTAGCAGAGCTCGTCAAATATACCAAGACAATAGAAAACTATAACGACGATCCCATAGATTACTATTTTCTTTCAAGCAGATATTTGCTTGGACTTTGCTACTTCCACGGCTATGGTGTGGAGAAAAATCTCAGCCGAGCAGAGCTTATGTTCAGATTTTCTGCCAGCGCAGGCACTCCCGAAGCGTATTACTGCCAGGCAATAACCGAACTTTTATCGGATGACAGTAAACATACGGGGTATATATACGATCTTTTGAAGAAAAGCGCGTACGGTTATTATCTCCCGGCGATCAGAAAGTTCATGCTTTGTCTCCGAAAGGGCTACGGCACCACACCCGACAAGGAGCAGTATGTTGCATTCTCGGACTATTATGATCACTACAAAGAAACTCAAAAAACCACCTCTGATCTTGGAGTTGAAGCGGATCATTGCAATCTTATCGATCACAAAAACAATATCATAGAGGACGATGAAATAGACTAAATTTAGGAGGAAACGCTATGGAGAACAAAAGAAATTACAAATACGATCCTGTTGAGGATACTCCCGAATATCTTGCAATAAAGGACGAGCTTGAGGCAAAAATTATTGAAAGAATGGGCGGCGAAATGACAAGAGGTAACGCACATCTGTACACCCCTCTCAAAAAGGAAATTTTGAAGAAGGATTACGGCATTGATTGGAGGTCGCCCCAGGAGTTAAATCCGAGGATAAAATTTAACTGATATGAAATTAACGTATAAGTATACCGTGCACGGTTTTTCCGGTGGTATGATGCTGTTTAACACCAAGGACGGCGAATGGGATTTTAATTCCTTCGAGGTCGGTTCAGAGCTTAAGAGCGCAGACACCGAAGTGAAAATAACCGTGCTTGAAAAGAATAGCGATAACGTAACGATAAAGGTTGCTTATCGTAAAAATGAAAAAACGGGAACCGTTACTACCGAGAGCGAGACGTTGTTTAAAGACGATGCCAACGCTTACGGATTTACCCTTGCGTTTACCGTGAAGGAGTAAGGAGGTTGAATGTTATGGCTGAAAAATGCAACGCTGACTATCCTCACGTTCATTTATATCGAGATGTGAAGCCGGAAATTGATGCTGCAATAAAAAAGGTCAAGTTTTTGCTTGGCTACCAAAAAACCTATTTTGCAGTTCAAAGGGATCTGAGAGTGGCTTTGCGCCGTATGACTAATGATGCGCTTATTGAAAAAATGCAAGCGGAGAAAAACACGGCTTTTCTTGATGAAATCAAAAAATCAACACCTCACAAGGCTACCATAGAAAAGCTGATTGGGGACATAGACGTCTTTGAAGCGGAAAACAAAAAGCTTCTCTCTGCAATTATTAAAAACGGCAGGCTTGACAGCAAAGAATTTGCCGTAATCTATCCGTATCTTTACACGCTTGCCGAGGACAACACCTCGCACGATAGAATTCCCCCCGAGCTCATACTGTTCTTTGGTGAAAACACGAAGGAAAAATGCCTGCTTTCATCCGTAGATGAATACGCAATTTTTTACTATCTGCTCATTAAGACAAAGGCTAAAGGCAGATACGCTTTTGCATATCCTCACTTGGCTGATGAGCTTGTCGCGTGTATTGAGAACTCGGCGAATATGCCAATGAAGGGCCGTATGGAATTTTATCTTGAGGCAGGCGATTATTACTTAACATCTTGTCAAAGAGATAAAGCAATGTCTTGCTATAAAAAAGCAGCTCTCAAAGCCAAGGAAAATGATGACGTTGAAGGCTCGGCATATGCTATGCAAAAGTATTACAGAGTGAATCAGAGTTTCCCCGAACCAATGCAGATAAAACCCAACGTGGAAGAAATTCAGGCGGAATACGGAAAATACGCTCCGATTGTATTGCAAGGTATAAACGCTCCCACGTTCAAGGTCGATCCTATTGAATTTACCGAAAACTTTGCCGAAAAATACCAAGCGGTTATGTGGAAGGTTGAGGCGGAAATCGATAAGACCCAAGATCTTAATTTGGTTTATCAACGCTGGGGTCTGATGGAAAAATATTTTGCTGAAATAAATACTCCGTGGAGATGCCCCAAGGCTATGAATCCCGGTATGATGTTTGACTGAGGTGAATATGGAAAAAATCAGAGTAAGCGTATATTGGGAAGTAGGAAAAGATGAAGCCGGAAATCAGCTTATCAGCTATTTAAGAGATGACCTTGCCGAAATCAAGCTCGGTCTCCTCGAAAAAGAAGAGGATATTGAGGTGGAAATCATCGGAATTTCCAAGGATGAAATCACCCTCAAGGCAGACGGCAAGAAATATCCCCTCAAGAAAGGCGAACGTGTGGAGTTCGATTGCTGGACGGGCTATTACGGCGACAGTAGCGATAACCAATATTTCTTCGTTATCTCTTGGGAGGATGAAGCGATAAGCAATTACACCGAAACTATGCTGGATCTAAAAAAAGATTACATAAAGAATTAAGGAGAAGCGTAAAATGAAAGATAAAAAGTTTTTAAGAGTAACAGGTAAACGAGTAGAAAAGAACGGTAATGTCGTAGCTGAGGCAACCACTATCGTGCCTTACAAGAAGGGCGGTTCTGCAAGTCTGCCCGATGTTCCCCCTTTCAACACGAACGTATGGCTTGCGGGAGATGTCGGGTTCAATATGAAGTGGATCGAATATACCTCCACCGGCAAGATTGCATATTTTTATGACAAATATTATGATCTTGTTGACGGAAAAGCGCACGCAGAGTGCGAGATCAAGGGCGATAATATGATTTTCGACTTTGAGCTTATCGACCTTCGCAAAAACGCTGATTACGCAATCGCAATGAAGGTTAGAAAGGTAGAGCCCGGTGAAAAGATCGACGAGGGCTGTAGCAAGTTCTTCGGCAGTCCCTGTCTTCCCACGGCAGATGATCCATATCCCGATGACGGTGTTTTCTTTGCTCAGATAAGATGTGAGGATCTTAGGGATCTTGATCCCGAGTGCAGACTTCCTCACGAGGGATATCTTTATTTCTTCCTTGATGCTGAGATGTATCCCTCCGATGACCTTTACATGATGGTTAAGCATACCCTTGAAGAGCCTAAGTATATTCTTGACGATTACAACGAGGAATGCAATATTAAGGGCTTGACCGATACCTACGTTATTACCTTTGAAAAGGTTGATGCAGGATATAGCGGAACAAAGCTCCTCGGCTACCCGAGTAACGACGTTGACGATAACGGAGACAGGGGCGGTCTGCTTCTTCAGTACGATCCCCTTGAGTTTGACGTACCCTTCCTTTCAACCTGTGACGGATACGCATTCGTATTCTTTGGTGATGGCGAGGAAAACAAGTTCTCCGGCGCAGATTACGTTGTTTGGGGATCTTAAATTCTCTACGCATTTATCTAAAAAGGGTGTTATATTAATAAGCTTAGGAGAAAACTATGTCAATTTATTTTAGCAAATATGTAAGACAAGGCAAAAAAACCTTTAAATTCGGTGCATTAAACGGCGGTGTATATGGCTCCGGCATCTCGTACAAGTACGGTTATTTCAACTGCAACAAGTTTGAGGGATTGTCATTCAGTTATGATAAACACACTGAAGTTGAGCGTGACGATGATGAAAGGGACGGTATCGGAAGCATGACTACCGTGCTCAAAACCTCTATTTGGCTTGGCAGCTTCGTTGACGGAGAGAAAAACGGCTATTGCACCGTTATGAAAGGTACAAGTGATAAGCAAGCTAAATCCGGGTACTTTGATATGGGGCGCGCAGTAACCGAGGAGGAGGCTGAAAAGCTGGGATTGGAGAACAAGCAGCTTGCAGTCGAAGAATATACCTTTGAGGATTGGCAAACGATGCCTGTTGATCCCATAGACGAGGACGGATTCAGCGTGCTTCGAGAAATGGATTACTTCAGTGACGGAGATCTTCGATACACGGTCACGGAGGGCTGCTTTAAGGACGGTAAGCTTCATGGCCTCGGCACCGAATATTACGATTCCAATGTCAACGGATATCATATCTTCAAGGAAAAGAGCGGTGTGTTTAAGGACGGAGTTTTCTTCTTTGGATACAATGGTGCTTTTGAGAACAGAGGTGGAAATCAATCTCCCAATTACTTTGGATATGCAGACGGACGAGATATCGATGCATACGGAGAGGAAATCGTTTATGAGGGCAAGAGATATATCGGCGAGGCAGTAAACGGCGTTCCCTGCGGTATAGGTTGCTTGTTCGAGGGCGAAGATATGATGCTCAAAGCAACCTTTAAGGACGGCAAGCCTCACGGTATCGGATGCACCTATAAGCTTATAGACGGCAAGTGGATTCCTTATGACTGTATTAACGAATTTCAAGATCGATACTATAATAGAAACAGCTGGGTGATTTATGCTGGCGGTGAAGCTATGCCCAATATGACTTGGGAAGAATTCTATGATACCTATTGTGACGTGAAAAAGGTTTAAAGATATGAAAGCAAAGCCGATTATTCACATTCACTACATAAACGACGACTATAAATTATGGAATCCTCCGCTTAAAGCTAACTTTGAAAAGTATCTGCAGGCAGAGCCCGGAAGAATTTTTGAAAGTTGCGGAGGATTTGACCCGTTGGACGTGCTTTCCGTTTCCTCTGACGAGATTGTTATTAGGTTGGATGAAAAAACAAAATCACTCCATCCCGGCGAAACTATTACTATGCACTATGAGTTGCCGGGGCTGATCGCTGACGGTAGCGGATTTGAGTATTTCACATTAACCGTCCACTGGCTTACAAAAGAGGAAGCGGAATCAGTCGTCGCCGAGCCGATGGGAAAACAAGGATAAAATGCACCATTTTCGCTTTCGGCAGTTCATTGTATCAACGAACGAGTTATTACACAAAAAAGAGGCTATCTTAATGAGACAGCCTTTAGAGAGAGCCAAAAGAGAAGCCTTGCAAGGATCGCTTGCGGAACGCGCACAAAGAGGAAAGAAAAAATAAGAAGTCGTAAAAGTGCGCGTTTGGGTTCAGAATCCCTCTC
>JAZNPB010000031.1:0-1545 GCA_045589435.1 Eubacteriales bacterium
CCTCCGAGACCACGCCGGCACCTGCACAGCCCGACGAGACCACTCCCGCAACTCCTGCGGAGACCACCCCTGCCGACACCGAAAAGGACGGCGGCTGCGGCTCTGCCGCACTTCCTCTCGCCACCCTTGGCGTTGCCATGGCGGCAGGTGCTGTTATCGCGAAAAAGAAAAAAGAAAATTAAATAAAAAAAGTACGGAGCGCCCCTGCACAAGTCCGTTAAAAACGGACAATTGAAAAAAAGAGCCTCCTATGGTAGAATTAAAGTACTACCATAGGAGGTTTTGTTATGCCGAGAGAATATCGACACATAGAAGAGTATGAAAAAGAAATCCTACATCTGTGGGAAGAAGGAAAAACATTACGAGAAATAGGTGAACAACTAGGATTTAGTTACAAGCAAGTTCGCAATTTCAAAACAAGATACAATGAAAAACAGCGCAAAATAGCCGCGGGAATAGCTATTAAGAAGAAGGGCAGACCAGCAAAGGATAGTGTGGCAACGGAAGAAGATAAGCTTGCTGATCTTCGCTACAAGCTGGCTCGGAAGGATGCACGAATCAAGCAATTAGAGATGGAAAATGAACTGATGCGGGATTTTCTCTCGCTCACAGAAAGGAAGTGAGGACAAGCGTAAAATATATGGTGATCTATCGTCACAAGGATAAGTATTCAATTAGCGAAATGTGCCGGTTCTTTGATGTATCGAGAAGTGGCTACTATGACTATGTCAAAAGAATGGATACGCCGGCATGGGATCTGCCGCTTGCCGAGAAGATCCGAGAGTGTCAGGAACACAGTCACAGCACATACGGTTACCGTAGAGTACATATATGGCTTGAAAGACAAGGAATCCATAAGAATCCTAAAACGGTACTTCGCGTTATGCAGAAATACAACCTGCTTTCCGTCGTGCGCCGTAAGAAATACCGTAATTACGGTGAATATCTGCACAGATATCCTAATCTGCTCAACAGAAACTTTCATGCGGAGCGCCCTAATCAAAAGTGGGTAACAGATATTTCGTATATCAAGACAGGACAAGGTGTGCTGTATCTTTCGGTCATTCGTGATCTCTATGACAATAGCATTGTTGCTTACAAAACTGGTACTGAACAGAACGTAAATCTCGTACTCTCCACCATCAGAGCAGCCAAGAGAAAGGAAAAGGTCACCGCAGAGTTACAGCTCCACAGTGACCAAGGCTTTCAATACACATCGCAAGCATATTTTAAGCTAACACAATCATACCATATCACGCCCTCAATGTCAAGTAGGGGAAATCCTTATGACAATGCTATGGCTGAAAATTTCTTTTCTATTCTCAAAACTGAGTGTATTTACCGAGCGAAAATCCGCACCTATGAGGAGGCGCGCCTCCTCATAGGTGCATACATCCACTTTTACAACAATAACCGTATTCAATTAAAAACAAAACTGACTCCGCTTGAAAAACGAAATCAGTTTATTACTTAAAATCTAATATTTTCTACCATAGGGTCCTTTTTTGTGCTGTCCGCACAATTTGGGGCAGCTCAAAAATCGAT
>JAZNPB010000032.1:0-124826 GCA_045589435.1 Eubacteriales bacterium
ATGGTAAAATTACATATTTATATGATAATTTCTATGATTATTTACTGAAGTACTCTGTAAAAGTATTTCAGCATCATAACAGACCTAATTATGTATTTGATGCAGAGGATGCTGTTCAAAACACATTCTTAAAAGTAACCAAACATATAAAGAAAATAGATTTTTCTGTTAGCAAAAATCGCCTTAAAAATTATCTTTTCTCTATACTTACAAATGAAATTATCAACATTTTGAAGGATAATTCAGGTTTTTTAGAATTAGATGAAGAAATTTTGACAGATTCAGAGTATATATTTATAGACGGACTTGAAATTAAAGAAAGATATGACAAATTAGTTGCGGCTATAAGAAAGCTTGACTATAAGTACAGTACAACCTTGAGCCTTGTTTATAACGAGGGAAAAACAGTAAAGGAAATTGCAACTATGATGGGCATATCAACAAAAACTGTATATGCACGATTAGAAAAAGGGCGTATCCTCTTGCTTAATTCTCTAAAAGGAGGATCTAACGATGGAAAAAACTGATTTAGAATTATTCAAGCACGCACTGCTGGAAGCTTTAGAGCTCAATCTTCAAGAAGAGGAAAAAGACTTTGCTGATAAAGTTGAAACCTCGGAGCGACACAAAGCCGCAATGCAGGCAATTCTCGATGGAACTTATGAAAAGAAATCTGTTTGGAAATTGACCAAGGCAAAGATCGCTGCAATTCTCGTAGCAGCTGCATTGCTGCTTGCTAGCTGTGCAGTAGTTTACAGAGATGAAAGCAGAGATTTTGTTGAAGAAATATTTGCAGATTTCACCAAACTAACTTATTCGGACAAGGACATGATGGACAAACAATAGAAACTGTATATGAGCTTGCTTATGTACCAAATGGATATGTGTTAGAAGACACTATCATCACACCAACGCTAGTTAGATATAAATTTACTAATTCTAGTAATAATATGTTAATATATGAACAAAAGATTTTATCCGCTAGTTTTATGTTTAATAACGAAAACGGATATAATTTATTAATGTCTTTGGACGAAGTTGATATTTATTACAAAACCGCAGATAATTATCATTATTATCTATGGAATAATGGTGAATATTCTTTTCTAATATCCACAAATGATCAACTGTCAAATGAAGATATTGATCAAATGATAAATAACATAGTGGCAAAATAGTAATAAAACATCTTAAAACGAAAAAGTTTTAAGATGTTTTTTTGTTTTTTTATAGAATTTTTGTTTTTTTGATGGTATGAATATATAGAGTAGTAAAAATACTCAAGTTTAATAAGTGTTAATTTTATTATTTCTGCAACTTCATCAGGAGGTCATACCTATGTTTCGCTCAGTTTTTTTGAAATACTTGACATTCGTACATGTTTGTGATATTATGAAACTAGAGAAAAGAAATCTTTTATCAAACAGAAAGGAGATTAAATAATGCAGTTTGATTATTCCCAGTATTATAAAGTCTTAACAATAGGATCTTTGTTTTATATGGTATTTTTCTTGCTTTTTATATTGTTAATAATGCTTTCGGATTTCAAAAAAGATGGGCAAACTGTAACACTTAAAAACGTAAGTAAGTTCCTGATTACCCACGTTTTGGTGATTTGCTTTGCTTTATTTATTATAGTGCCATCTTTCAAGCACGGTATATATTTATTCTCTGAAAATGAGCAAGATGCAATAAATGATGTAGGTACAATAACAAAAATAACAAGAACGTATGGCAATAATAAATTCACCTATGAGGATAAACACAATGTTTTTTCCTCTTATGTCTATATCGATGGTGAACGATATTATATCATGTATATTGGAGATTTTAATGTAGGTGATGAAGTTGAATTTGAATATCTCCCGAAAAGCAAAATTGTTTTAAGCATCGATTATACAGAAAAAACAGAATAATTAAAAAATCAGAAAATGCAATATACAATAATTGTGAACGCGGAGAAAATGCTTGGAATAGCTTTGTCACAAATAATATAAATCTCATAAATAAAAGCGAAAATGATATGGCAAATACATAAAGAATAAAACAATAAATCTAAAGCCCTCGGTTATGCACCGAGGGCTTTATTAGCGGTGCCAAGCAAGGTTTGAAAAAACCTTGCTTGGCATTTTGTTGCATTTAGTTGCCTTATGCTACGATAGCTTATTCTTCTATCTTTACCTCAACAAGGGGCAATACAGCAACAGTTGTATTATCAACAAACTGTGATACTAAGTTCTTCATATCATGTGGCTGAACTGCCGCTGCACTTCCATCTGCTTCGGAATCTGATCTGATCCAAAAGCTGCTAACAGCTCTGTCACAATAACCACCGATACACTTTAAGTAGTCGCTTCCAACAATATTGAATGTGTTGAGCTTTTTAAGAACGGAGTTGCTGCTGTTGCTGATATAATCTCCGCTGATAAGAGAAAGACTGTCATCAGAACCATCAATGTGATAGAGGTGCTTCCTTTCCTCGGGAGTGAATGCGGTGTCAAGAAGATCGTGATTGAGCCATTCTCTGAGCGACGAACTGTCCCAGTCTGCCCATGCATCCCATTGAGTATTATACTCTCTGGACTCAAGTCCTACAGATGACATCATGATAACAGAATTTCTGGAGAATTGAAGGATATTCCACTCAATATCGTCATACGCAAAAACGTAAATTCTCATGGGAGTGTAATTCGCCATTCGCTGAATGCTTGGCATGATATCTGTATTTCTGCTTGTAAATACCTCGCGGAATTTAATAAAATACACTGCTCTGTACTTTCTTCCGTTGACTATTTTATCCTTATACCAGGTATAGGGTTGTCCCGTTCTTGATCTGAACATTATCTCCCAACCGTTGGGTGAGGATATAGATGGCTTGCCTTCGTTTGCAAAGGCGTCTATGATATTTTGATCAAGTATTCTGTGCTGTGGATAAGATCCGAAATGGCAGGTCTGCCCATTGAAGACGGGGGCGCCATCCTTTACATCTGTGGAAACGTATGAAAGCGTCTGTGTTGATACCTCAATCTCTTCTTCGCGCTTTGGAACAGCCTCAGTATGAGCAAAGAAAGCAGTGCCGTAAGCAATCATATTAGCTTCACAAACAAAACTGCAGAATCCATCTACGTTACTTATGTCAAACACGTTTCTAGAAATACCGTGATCCGGCAAATGTACGTGAACCTCTTTACCAATGCTTACGAAACCAAGAGCTCGCCTTTTTTCTTTCGCATCACACATTCCGTAGTAATATCTGGCATAAAGATTCATGAGTCTTGCATCCATATCGTCGTCTACTACAACCAGCATACAGGTTGAATTAAGAGTAGCATAAAGCAATGCACCCTCGTATTCTTCCTCCGTCATACCTGTTGGATCGGGTATGTAAACCCTTTTGATTGACGATGGGAGTCTATCTCTTATTGTGTTGGCCACTCTGAATCCTGCTTCCGTATCCTTGGAGCGGTCTTCATAAGCGATGAAAAGCTGATATTCCTCTCCGAGGTTTGCTCTCTTATTATAAGCCAGCTTTATTCCGTCTATCTTTTTAGCAAAGCGTTCGATTCTGGCAATCGCCTCATCACGATATGAAAAAGGAATATTATAGGCAATATTGAGTGCCGCGTTATAATCGTTAGAATTCCCAAGGAAGGTATCATCGTATCTATAGCAATTGATTTCAGGTACAGCTGTATGAGTGGCTATTTCGTCCTCATCAGTGTAAATTACCTGAACAGATTGCTGTGCCAATGATTTTCCAAGATATGCCTCAAGCTTTGCTCCCTCGTAACCGGTGTTTGTCTTATCAGCTTCTTTAAGCGCTTCGTTAAAGGCGGTTAATGCATGATAAAAATCGCCGGATTCAAGGAAGTCATATCCCTTTGTAACGTGGGATTTCTTAACGTTCTCTACCTCACTGACATTACTGCAATAAGGACAAGTTATGAATTTTTCTTTATTTGCGTTAACATCAAGCAAAACCTCTTTTGGGTACCATGCTCCGCAAAATTGACAAGTATATACCACGATAATTCTCCTTGTTAATTGTCGATAATCGAAACTACAACGTCGGGGTAGTTCTTGAAGAGTTCTGTATATTCGTCAAAATCATCTTCTGTATAAACGTAAATTATAAGGTCGGGGAACATTCCGAATGCGTTTACGTCTAAATCAGTGAGATTTCTCGGCAAGGTAACGGAGTAAATATTATAACAGTTTGCAAATGCACCGTTTTCGATTTCACGAAGGGATGAACTGAAAACGATATGGTTTTTAATATTATTACATCCGTAGAATGCTCTTGATTTGATAGTTCTAACCCTTAGCTCTGAGAAATCTATTGTAAGACGTCTGCAGTTTTCAAACGTAGAGCTTTCAATTGTTGTAACTGCGGTAGGAATGTTTATAGTTCCAAGCGCGGTACAATTCTTGAAGGCTTTTTTGCCTATGCTTGTAACGCTTGTTGCGAGGGTAACGGTTTTGAGCTTTTCGAATCCTTCGAAAGCAGATTTTTCAATCTTTGATGTACCGGATGAGATAGTCACAGCCTCCACATAATCATCACCACCGCCAAATGTATTGGTGTAAATGGTATTCATGTTGGTAATTGTGATATTCTCTACCTTAGAGCTTCCGAATACCCACGTGTATCCACCGTTTTTGCCCATACCAAGGAATGAGGTTGAAGAATCTGTTCTGTTCTCACCAAGGAAAGGCACCGTAGCAGTTGTAATATAGGAGCAACCGTCGAAGGCTTCTTTTCCTATTTTGGTTACGTTATTACCAACTACCAATCGTACCATACCTGTTTTAGCGAAAGCTCGCTTACCGATCGTTCTGACTGAATTTGGAATCTCCAGGATTTCCGACGCAATACTACATCCCTCGAAAGCAGATTCACCGATAGTAGATATATTGAGTTCGTCGAAGTTATCAATGGAGTTAATGCTGAATGATGAACAACCGTAGAAAAGGCCGTCAACAATTTCCGTAGTATCTGATGGCAAATAAACCGACCTCAAGCTCTTACAGGAAGAGAGTGCATATTTTCCAAGCTTCACGCTCGTAGTACTACTCATATTTACATATTCCAATGAATAGCATCCGCTGAATGCATACTCACCGATCGTCTTAACTGTGGAAGGTATGCTATTAATGCTTGTGATGTAATTACAATTTTCAAATGCATGAGCACCGATCTCTTTCAAGCCGTTATTAAACTGAACACTGCTAAAGTGGCTATTAGCGAAAGCATACTCTCCAATAACTTTAAGAGTTGATGGAAGCGCAAGTGTGCCTTTAAGTTGATAACAGTTCTTGAACGCGTTAGAACCAATGGACTCAAGAGCATTCATGTTACCAATGCTACTAAGGTTATAGCAGCTGTTGAAAGCCTCGGAGCCTATGTTCTTAACGTTTGAGAGATTGATAGATTCAAGCGAATTACATCCGTAGAATGCGCGCTCACCTATAGAAACTACGCCGCTCATGCCGGAAATCGCTTTAAGTGAACTTGCACCTTTGAAAAGATTTTTGTTTATCTCGGTTACAGATGCAGGAAGCTTTACTTCTACAAGGTTATCCATTCCTGAAAATGCACCTGATTTTATCTCCGGAATACCGTCGTGAAGAATGAGGGATTTTATCCATTTTACGTTGGCAAACGCTTTTCCACTGATAGCATTTGGAGCATTGATCGTGAGTTCAACGAGGTTGTACGAACCTGTGTTGATTTTAATGATTGACTCAATCTTTTCTCTATGGCTGTTCTCCGCTGACGTGCCTGCAAACGGAACGGATATATACCTGAGACCATTGCAATTGTGGAACGCACCTTTACCAATTTTCTCCGTAGTTGAGGGTACATAAATGGAGGTGATTGAGGTGCAACCGTAGAACGCTTTCTTACCAATGGTCTTAAGCGAGCCGGAGAACGTTACATCGTTAAGTTTGAAGCAACCACTGAAAGCATTGTTACCTATATTCTTCACGTTCGAAATATCGATATATTGAAGGTCACTGCATCCCTTGAATGCGCCGTCGCCTATTGAGGTCACGTCACTCATGCCGGAAATCTTTTTAAGTGAATTTGCTCCATTGAAAAGATTTTTGTTTATCTCGGTTACAGATGCAGGAATATTTATTTCCTCGAGGTTATCAGTTCCCGAGAATGCACCTGCTTTGATCTCTGAAATACCGTCGTGAAGAACGAGTGATTTTATCCACTTTACATTCTTGAATGCTCTGCCACTGAGAGGAGCCGGAGAACTGAGAACAACGTCTACAAGCGTATCGGTTTCGGGATCTAATCTAATTATCGACTGGATGCTCTCTCTATAACTTGTTTCTGCCGACGTGCCTGCAAATGGAACGCTGAGATACGTGAGGTTACTACAATAGGAGAACGCTCCTCTGCCTATCTTCTCTATAGTTGTAGGTACGTATATGGACTTAATCGATAAGCAACCATAAAACGCTCTGTTACCAATAAATTCAATAGAATCAGAGAATACCATCTCGCGAAGGTTATAGCAGCCACTGAAGGCACTATTTCCTATACTGATAATGGATTTCGCATTTTCAATGATTTTCATTTTGTAGCAATTTTTAAATGCACCATTATCGACCTTGATATTTACGTCTTCTTGTAACGTTAAGGTTACAATACCGGTATTACTGAATGCAGATTTACCAATTTCCTCAACTCCGTATGGAATTTCAACACTCGATAAATTATAGCATCCTGCAAAGGCGGAAGTATCGATTTTTTTCAGAGTATAAGGGAGAACAAGCTGCGTTATGCTCTCGTTATCAAAAGCGTAAAGATCGATCTCCGTTACAGTCTTTCCTGCAATAGTATCGGGAATCTCAAGTTTTTTTGCATAATCGTTCACCATACCTGCTATGGCAATAGTGTCGTCATCTTTTTCTCTGTAGTAGAGATTATTTTCATATCCGTCATACCTCTGATAGAATACGAACACGGACATTACTGTAAACAGACCTACAAAAGCAAACGTACCGATAGCTCTCTTCACCCTCTTTGTGTAATACACGTAATCGGGGCGAACAAGACGTCTGCGTTTGCCTCTGAGTCCGGCAAATACTATGAACAGAGCGTTTAGGACGCAGAATGTCAAAAGCGTCATTATAACCGCTGTTTCCACCGGTGCATAAAGCAACTGATACTTGAGGGAGTATGAGATGAAGATGACTAGTGCAAGATTGCAGAATGCAGAAATGAAGGGGCGAACCTTGTATCTGCGGTCCTTTCTTCTTGCCATGTCCTCTTTGTACGCCTTGTTAATATCCTTAACTATTTTTTCAAAGTCAAATTCAAGACCTATGCTCTTGAGGATATAAATATTATATCTTCTTATGTCGTTAAGATACTTGATCCTCTTGAAGCTGGCGCGTATTTTGGCTGCATCTTCATCACTGAAAATACCACCCTTGGATGCCTCAAGATGTACTCTATACATATACTTCTTGATCTTGCGCCAAGATCTGACAATTCTTTTATTCTCGCGGATCTCGCCAAGGATAGCAGTCTGCAAAAGTGCCATAAACTGCTGAGGCTTTTTAAGTCCCGCGGACTCGTATTCGATCTCTGAAAGATTCCAAACGTCGCTGAAATACACCAGAGAATGAGAGGCGTGTGACGAATTATCAATATGTAATTTCTTGCGAATATATTTTTCAAGAGCCGCAAGATCCTCCTCCCACTCCTGGTAGGTCATAAAGAACAGGTCGTTTTTAACAGCCTTTTTTGCGTCCTTGCTATGAGCCATTCTCCAGGAATGACGGAGCTGCATATTGGAAACAAGTCCAAGCTTTCTCTTGTTTTTCTTGTTGATAATGTAACTGCAGTACGACTTTCTTGTCAGTTTTACCTGATAGAAGAGTCTGCAACGTAAAATATCTGAATTATCAAAAGGCTCAAGCTCTCTGTCACCTAGATAGTATTGAAGAAGCTCGATACTCTTGTTCTTTATGCTCCCGGGAAGCTCGCTCTTGTTATCACCGAGCTTTATTTCTGTGACATCCTCATCGTCGAATTCTTCATCCTCAAAATCGGCATCAAAGAAATCTTCCCCGTCATCCAGATCAATCATTTCCTGCAGATCGTCATCAATCAAAATGTTTTCTTTATTATTCATTTTTGATCACCATTAACTTAATCTACTTACATAGTAATTCTTAAAGGTTGGATTATACGTTATTTTGTAAACCTTTGATATCGTTTCATCACCATTTATTACGTTCATGGGCTCTGTAGTGTATGATGACACGTATTTTACACCATCGGTTACTTCCGGATGAATATACAAGGTTGAAATATCTATGTACTTCGCAGAAACCTTTCTAACCTCGTATTTTACTCTTTTACCATCCCCGGTTTCAAGTTGAAATTCCTCGCCTGAGAAGATCTTACCTAAAAGGCAAGCATTGAATGCATTGACCGCTGCGTACTCCAAGCTATCTGCGGCATAGTCCGCATTTGGATCATACCTGAACTTGATGTCAAGGGGCTTTTGTACGTTGATTTTTGGAAGCTCTACACCGAATCTCAGGTGAGATGCTTCTATTTCTGCAAATCCGTCAACATATCTGTTTGCAGCCTCATCTCTATCAACGAATTCATATACCTCCCCCTCTCTTGGGCGACATATATAAATGTCCTTGTCCTTTCCGTCAAAATCTACGTATGTTAGATTTCGCACACCCTCCGCAGAGCAAATCGCCTTAATAAAGTCTTCTCTCTTATAAGGTGCTCTGACCGGCACTTTCAATGATACAAATCCAATATCTTCAATAGAATTTCCTTTAGAATAAGATACCATTATTAATGAATCTTTTGGTTTAGTAACGTTATAATGCACTGCCGCACTGATACTATTAAGAATAATACCCTTTTCTATACCTTGCTTTCTATCTAACATATAAACCTCGAATTAATTATTATCTTTAAGGTGGTCCTACGCAAAAGGACTTTGTTTTTTCCTTATGCGTAGGATATATTACTATTTATTCTGCTTCTTCAACAACTGTGATAGTCTGTCGCTTTTCGCCTGATACTACGATGTAGTTAGCTTCAAGAGTACCAAAGTTGATGATTACTGTTTTTGTTCCAACGCTTGTAACAGTGTTGCCATCTTTGTAACCTACGTTGATCTTGTTGCCGTACTTATCCTTCACTATAGCCTCGATGGAGTGTACGTTTCCGTCATGAACAACTACTGTATCGCCAACCCATTCGATTGTGATTTCCATAGGACTTACGGTAGCGGTAGCGATAAGCTCACCGGTACAATTTTCCAACGTATAGTTTTTATTACTGATACCTGTAATTGTGTAGTTGTATGTACCTGCGTTCTTGAAGGATGTTACACCTGTGCCGTAGCAATCACTTGTAACGTCTTCGCCATTGTTCTTTCCTACAACCGTGTACGTCATAAGATAGGTCTGACCGGTATAAACATAAGTTTCGTTTCCGCTCCAGCTGATAATAACTTCCTGTGGAACGATCGTAATAGTATTACTTGTGCTTCCGGACAATCCGTCGATCGTATAGTTGGAATTGCTCAATGCGATGGAATAACTCATCTTGCCCACTTCCATAATTCTGCTACCGGATGTGTAGATAAAGTCTACAACGGCACCGGTTTCTCTGCCAACTACTGAAGCAGTAAGACCATGTGTCTTTCCATCATATACTACACTTGTAGCTCCATTCCATGTAATGTTTACGGGTTGTGCAGTAATCTCAAAGCTCTTGCTGGTTGCTCCGGACTCTGCATCGATCATGTAGTTTCCGCTTTCAAGTGCAATAGTACATGTACCAATACCTACGTTTGTTCGTTTTCCGTCAGTAACGTATGTGAACGGTACGCTGGAGCGACTATTTCTTCCTACCACCTTAGCAGTAAGAGTGTGCTCTACTCCATCATATACAACTGACGTAGATCCACTCCATGTGATATCTACAGGCTGTGGTGTAATTACAAGTGTAGCGCTTGCGCCTTCCACACCCTCAAGAGTGTAGTTAGCATTGCTAAGTGTTACGTAATACTCATAGTTTCCAACGTTTGAATTATAGCTTGTGGAGTTTGGCTTGAAGGATATCGTTTTTCCGTCTATCATACCTACAACAGATGCAACCAATCTATGTCCAGAACCGTCGTATACAACGTTCTTGCTTCCGGACCAGGTTACAACAACGGGCTGTGGCTTGATAGAAATATAGGCAGTTGCAGATCCGTCACAACCGTCAAGCGTGTAATTGGAGTCGGCAAGTGTAATACTGTAGTTGTAATTACCTACGTTGGTTGCGCTAGATCCGGTTTTGTTGTATCCAACAGTCTTGCCATCAATTTTACCGGTTACAACCGCGATGGGAGTATGGCTGGAGCCATCATACGTAATATCTCCATCACCGCTCCAATCAATCTTTACAGACTGCTTGTTGATCTTGAGTACTTTTGTTGTACCGGTGCTTGGAAGCTTATAGTTTGTTGTGTCAACAAGAGAGATACCCACGGTATAAGAGCCTGCTGCGGTCTTTCCGTTTCCACTGTATTTAAAGTCAATATTGGTGTCATTTACACCAAGCACTGTTGCAGAAAGGCTGTGTGCCTCTCCGTTATAAGTAAACTCGATATCTGCTGCATCGTTCCATATTACCTGAACCTCATATTTCTGAATAGTGAGAGTTGCCTTGAGGCTACTGTCATAATGCAATGCGAAGTTATCGATGTTCATTGTAGGATCGGAAGACGTTGCGTCGGTTACCTCAAACGTATGTGTACCTGCGCTGATAGCGCTGTGGAGGTCACTTTCATAAACAGGTGTCGCAAAAACAGTTCTACCACCTATCTGACCCTCAAGGATCGCATCAAGAACATGATAGTTTCCATCGTAAGTCACGTCGCGACTGCCATTCCAGGTTACTTTGAGAGTCTGCTTATTTATGTACAGTTGATTATAAGTGTTGTTGGGAAGAACGAAGTTTGAGGATCTGAATCCACTTGCGTATGAACCGTAAGAAATTACATAGATATCATACACACCTGCATTTACGTGTGACGTAGATCCGGAGTAATTAGGATATATCTCAATGGTTTCGTCGTTTATTGTACCGGTAAGTACAGCAACAAGGGAATGAGAGTTTCCATCATATACTACGTCATCATCGCCAACCCACTCAATATTGATCTCCTGTGGGCTTACAACAACAGTTTCACTTATGGCATCTCTGATGATATAGTTTCCATAAGTGCCTGCTTCTACAGTAAATCTGTATTCGCCAACGTTAACAACGTTTCTCTGTGTATCAACGCTGTATAAAAGTGTAAATTCTTCATCACCCTCGCAAAGGTTAGAAACGTGTGCCGAGATAACTCTCGCCTTTCCATCGTAGATGAAGTCGTCTGCGCCGCTCTTTTCCTCGTTGTAACCCCATGAAATTTCAATATTTCTTGGAGATACAGTCAAGGTCTTGCTAACCATCTGGCTATCAATGTTAAGAACGTAGTTTGTGTTGTCAATTCCTGTAACAGTGAACGTGTATGTTCCCGCATCAGAGATCTTACGATTTTCTTTGTTGTACGTAAGGTTGATCACGTCGCCTATGCAAATGTTAGCAACGTATGCATTAACGGTTTTTTCGCTACCGTCATACTCATAGCTGTCTGCATTTGACTCACTTTCATCAAAGCCCCAAGTAAAGTTAACAACTACGGGATTGATAACGTATTCGTGACCATCGTTTTCACCAACGAGAACGTAGTTTGCATTTTCAAATTCGGTTGCATAAATGGTATATTTACTACTACCGAGGTTTGCATCCTTGCTGTTCTCGCTCTTATTATACTTAACGGAAAGTCTGGTTCCACCTGCAGTATAATGAGCTTCAGGATACTGATTATTGCCATTGTATGTAAATTCATCTGTATTCCATACAAGATCGGAATAAAGAACTTCCATCTGTGCAATGGTCCACTCGTAACTCACAACGTCAGACTTAAGCTTGTAGTTATTGTTTCCAATGCTACCGATCGTTGCAGTATAAGTACCTGCATCGCGCTTATGGTTGTTCGAATATCCAAGATTGATAGAATCGCCATCATAAACCTTTCCGTCATCATCGGTCATAGCACCGAATACTGCGGTCGCACTCTGGGTGTGGTAAGACTTATCGTATACGAAGGAATTGGTATCCCATACAACTTCTATCTCTTTCTGGAGAATGCTCCAGTTGAGTTCAGTCGTATCGGTGATCACGTAGTTATCCTTGTGTGTACCGGCAAGCTGTACCTTAGTGTTATGATTGCCTGCATTCTTAACGGAGTTGTTTGTGTATACTAGGTAAACGTTATCTGTTATACCATCTCTTACAAACATTGACTCGTTAATTGTATTTGTCATTGTATATGCCTTCGCGTTGTATACCAGAGCGGACTCACTTGTATAAGAAGTAACAACGCCGCCGCTTGTATACTGCCATCCGGCAAGAGTGAGAGGTGCTTTATTTACTACGTAGTTAACGGCTTCACCTACTATAACGTAGTTGTTGCTCTTAGATCCACTATTGGTGTAAATACCCAAAACTGCGCAGGAATATCCACTCTCTTTTGCATTTATTATCAATTCGGTTGTCTTATAGTCGTATTCCTTCGTAACATCTACGGAAGTAATATCCATATAAGCACTGTTGCTTTCCGTACCTGCAAACACCTTTACACGAAGATCGTTTTCAACAACACCGTCAAGTGTAAATTTCGGACCCTGATACTGACCGTTATATGTCGTAATATCAGATGCATGTGTCCAAGTTACGTTAACGGATTTTGGATTGATCTTCCACTCGAAGCTTGAGTTTGCACCGATGCTATAGTTGTTGCTGTCAAATTCAGCGATAGCAACCTTGTAGGTTTCTGTGCTGGCATCTCTCTTGGAAATATCACCCTTACCACTTGCGTAAGTGATGTTGATGGTATCTGTGCCAAGAAGATTATATACGGGAACAACTTCTACAACGTTTGCATTGTAAACAAACTCTGGCACGTTACCGCCACTTACAGAATACTCAACACCATTGAACGTCCACTTAAAGTCTACAACGTAAGGTGTGATGCTCCAGCTCAAGGTCTGGGAATCAAACACGTAGTTAGTGTAAGAATCAGGAAGTGAAGCAACGGTATTGTAACTTTCGGCATTAAGACCTGTATTGTCCTCAAATGTAAGGTTTACAACTTCGTCCTTTACAAGACCGGTTATATTTGCTCCGATTGTATAGCCTACAGCGTTATATACTACGGAGGATCCTGCTGTGATGCCGCTCTTTACGCCATCTGCATTGTTGGTGATCTCCCATTCAATGGAAAGACGCTTTTTCTCAATTTTAAGAATGCCCTCTGTTCTGCTCAGTGTATAGTTGGAATTGCTGAAGCTCTCAACAGTATAAAGATACTCTTTTGCATCCTTTGCATTCATGGTAAGAAGATAGTTTTCGCCATCTCTTCTGCCGTTAGTAAGAATGTTGCTTGTAAACTGGCTGTAGCTTACGCTCTCTATGTCCTCATTCTCAATACCGTTAACCACAACAGACAGAGTCTGCATTTCGCCTGTGTAAGTATACTCATTAGGCTGGGTAATTGTAATGAGCTTAGGAACAATAGTCAAGGTTGCGCTGCTCGTAGATATAGCATAGTTAAGATTGATGTCCGCAGAGTTGATAATACCGCTGATCTGTGCTGTATATTCTGCAGCATCCTTTGCGGAGAAGCTGATAACGTAATTATCGCCATCCTTCTTACCGCTAACGCCGAGACCTGCGCTCTTTCCTTCGTAAGCGAACTTTTCATATGCAAAGCTATCAAGATCGCTTGCAACGATTCCACTAAGTATAGCATTCACTACGTGAACAGAGCCGTTATAAGTAAAGCTGGAATTCTCAAGACCTACCGAAATGATCTTCTTTTCGATTTCCCATTCCTGTGTTGCCACGGAGCTTTCGCTCAATACGTAGTTATCACTGTTAATACCTATAATTTTTGCCACGTACTTGTTGGCATTTGTTGCTGCAACGGTATTAGCACTTTCATCATAGATAAACTGGATATATTCCTTATCGCTGGCAAATACTCCCTCGGGAATAGCGGCGATACTATGTTCTTCACCGTTGTAAACGATGGTATAATCGTTTGTTATCGCTCCATCAAGAGTCCATCTGAGGATGGTTACTTCTTTTGGCGTGATTTCCCAAGCGTGGGAGGTGTTTTCCATTCCAATGATGGTATAGTTCTTGTTATCTACGCCGATCGCTTCTGCAGTGTAAGTACCAACGTTTTTAGCAACGTTGCTGCCTTCCTTGTAGATAATATTAACTACGTCGCCGGAGTATTTTCCATCAACGTTCAGCGTTACCGTTCGGTCGCTTGCGTTATAAACGAACTCGTCTGCACTCCAACTGTTAAAGGTAAGAGGCTGAGGAGTAATTACCATAATAGCCGAAAGCTCTTTTGTATTGTAGTTCTTCGCTTCTTCAGCGTTGGTTTTTGCAAAAATAACTACAACTTTATATGTTCCGGCATCTTTTACACCGTTTGTGGAAATAAAATTATCCTTTTCATCGTAGTATTCAAATGAAACACCTATGCTGGAATCTACGGGAACGCTGTTATCGGTGAGAGTCTGCTTATTAGCATTGTAAACTGTGGTCTTGTTATTTAACTCGTATTCACCGATATTAAGATCTTTCTTCACGATCTGAACGCTGATCCTGGTTTCTGAATAAGACTGATCACCCCATGGAGAGGTTGCAATTACTTTAAGAATATACGTTCCGGACTCGGTTACGTTTTTAACCTTGTGCGTTGCGTTAGGATTAATAACCGATCCAGTTCCGCCTTCTTTATACCATTCGGTAGAATATACGAATCCGTCAGTACCGTCAAAGTCATGACTCATAATGCCATCGAGGTTGATTTCCTGGGTTTCATCGTAAGTGAAGGTTACAGTGTTCTTATCCGGTGATACGACGTAAGTCAGATCATCACTCTTTTGAGGATAAGGATTAATATCAATTGTAGGATTATTTAACATCCAGTTACCCTGGATATTGATAACGTTTTCACATGTTACGTCAGGATTTCCTTTAATATAACTATCGATGATCTCCTGTGTGCTGGCAACGGTTTGACCGCCTACCGACCAGGCAATACCGGCGTCATATCCCTCGCGATTTGTGATAACGGGAAGTACCTTGGTATTATCATCTGTCCAATAAATGGTGTCGGGGCATCCGTCAGGACGATATGTAGTATTTTCACCCCAAATAAGTTTTCCGGTATACTCGTCGATCCATTTTGCATAAATGGCAGTATCCTTGCTGACAACGATATTTCCATCTGCAAAATCACACTCATTGGTAAAGTTGCGGTCAAAATACCAACCACGGAAAGCACTGTTTTCTTTACAGCCCATGGTACCGATCTCTTTACTATCTTCAATGTAGGCAAGAGTGTCTACAGACGGAGCTATACGGTCATCGTACTTATCGTTTTTAAGATCATCACAGCCTATCTCCACAACCTCACCGGATACTGCAAAAATACTCTCAATGTAGTAATCGGAATCTGTGTAGAAGTCAACTACGAACTCACCGCTCTCAAGTATAGGTCTGATAGATGCCATATACTCGCCGTTTTTCTCTCTGTAGTTGTTGTAGGTTTCCTTTGGAACCTCGAGAGTAATGGAAGGATCCATACCCTCAAGAGAGATGATCTTACCTGCTTCAAGTCCGCTGAATGTAATGGTTGTGAGGGACTCGCACTCAAGGTAAGGATAAGAGAACTGCGCTCTTGCCTCGTAAATGATATTCTTCAAGGAACTAGACTTGATCGCTCCGTTTTCAATTCTTGTTACAGAGGATGGAATTGTAAGAGTTGTGATCTTGTCATTGTTGATAGCACCGCGCTCAATGATCTGAACGTTGCTTACAAGAGACTGGTTACCCTCTGAATCTGTTACAATACTGCCGAATTCTATTTTGTCAATTTTGTATTTTTCAAGAACTGACTCGTTGGAAATAGCACCGCTTCTGATCTTGGTTACAGGCTTATTATTGTAGGTTGCAGGAATGTTTACAAAAGAAGAGGTTCCCTGATAAACACCGCTCACCTCATAAGACTGACCATCATCAGAGAGAGCATACTGAAGCTGTCTTGACTCGGAGAACAGATCGTATACCTTTGGAGGTAACTGATATGCAAACAGTAAGCCAAACTGAACAGCTACCATAAGTAAACATACAATAACGTACTTGATTGCACCTGCTGTAGCCTTTTTAGAACGCTTTGATGCATTATCACGTGCGTTTTTGTGTGTCATGTTTTTGATTGTTGCATAATCAATATGTGGCCATATAAGATAAGCTATGATCGCGCTGATAAACTGAAAGACAGCAATCACGGCTAGGTCAATTCTGATATCGCCCAAAGTCAAAGTTCCAGAAACGAATTCTGCAACTACCATACCGACCCAAATTACACCGACCAGGTAAGAAATTCTAACCATCTTTGGATAATACCTACCTAGCATAACCTTTGTAACATAGTCGAATATGCAAAGTAATATTTGCAAAATGTTTACTACGCACAAGCTATTTATAATAAGCAAAATTCCATCAGAAGTACCTCTGATAAGAACAAAATATCTCGTAACGAACGTACTTGCAAATATCGCGATAAAATTCACAAGTGCCAACAGGTGTCTGAGCGTAACGACTCTGCGATGCTCATAAAGTACTGTTGAGCCGAAATTTTCATTTGCCATTATCCTTGCTCCTTATTGTTTTCTTCCAAACTATCTGCTTCATCAAGCTCATCGAAACCGCCGATTGTCTTCGGTTTGCCGATCAACTTCAGATTACCCAGTCTTGTTACAACGTATCTGCTGATAGTTTTCTTGTTTTTTAAGCCGCTGATCATGAATACGATACCGTCAATACGTGTAACCATGCGCTTGTTCTCATCAAACATCTCATTACAGATAGCGCATCTGCTGTTCTTAAGTTTTCCGTTATACAAACCACCGCAAACGCAGCACTCATTACACTTTTCAACGGAGGAAATCTTGATGCTAGATACTTCAATATTAAATTCACGCGAAAGAGCGTTTTTGTATTTCTCAAGAGCGTGAATAGCAGCATCGCGTCTTCCAATGGCATCAACGTTATTGAGGCTCTTAACCTTTTCAAGATAAGGCTCAAAATCTGCAAAGTCCTTAAGCTTTTCATTTGCATAGTTAAAGAATGCCATCTTTTCGATTGGAATTACATCGTGCTCATCATCTGTACCCGTGAATTCATCGTAAACCCACTCGATACCCTCGCGACAAGTACAATAATTAACGTCGAAATCACGAATTCCTTTAATAAATGCTCGTCCGGGAGCAAGATCAAGTTTATCGTATACGCCTGTTCCGGTGGCAGCCATTTCTCGATAATTGAAATGCCATCCGTGACACTCGGGACACTGAACCAAGCATTTTTCGCAACCGGTGGAATATACCATTTTATCAACAATATCTGCTTTGGTAATTTCCTTCTTTTTCTGGCCAATTGCAGCAAACGTTCTTTCTCTATCGTAAACGTCAAGATTTGCATGAAGCTTGTATCTTTTATTGGCATCGATAACGTCGACAAGGTCGTGCTTACAACAGTTACAAACGTGAATGTTTTCATTCAGCGCTTCAAATTCATTATTTTCACTTGTAAGATAAGACGAATTATATACGCTATTAATCTTTTTTTTGCCAACATTGCTTTGCATAAGAAGCTGAATATCACAGTAAGTCATCTTTGTTTCAAATATAGACTTAACAGTAATACTCTGAATATCTATATCTGCATTGATGTACTTATCGAATACTGCTTCCTGAATTGCGGGCTCTGTCTGCTTTAATTCTTCGATGTTAGAATCATCCAACATACTGAGCTTGCCAAAGTCGCTATTTAACTTTACTGCGCTATCAGCTATCTCCTTAACCTTACCATCTTTAAGCATGAAGGTATATACGTCCGGAGATGCAGATACGCCCGTATCCTTTACCAACTGACACTGGAAGATGTTAGCCTTGTTTTTGGAAAGGACGGATTCGCCCTCCTCCTGCTGTAAAATATTGGTGGTAATAACGCTTTCACCGTCACCAATGAAATTACGCAGCGCGCTCTTAATCTCATCAGAAGTGGGGAGTCTTGCTCCGCTCTCGCAGTCTCTCTGCATATACGTGATAAGCGAGTATACTTCATCAATCAAAGTAGAGGAGGTTTCGGCGTCTATAATAGCATATCTATTATTAATACTATTGTAGAACAAAGGGCTAGTGCTTTCGGGTACGTCATCATACTCTTCATTCTTATACACATCGTTGATTACGATATAATCCATCTCGCCGATGTATATAGTTTCAGCTGCGCCGTATATTTCTCTAAATTTTTCCAGTTCATCCTTGAAGCCCGGAACACTAAATCCACTAAACGTGTCTTTCAGTTTTCGAGCTATTTCAGTTAATGCCATGTTTACCTCCTATTTGAGAAGTGTTCAGTGAATTCTTCGCAGCCTTGTCTACCGTGTTGATAGAACGCTTCAGCTCGTCGGTCGATACTGTAAGAATTCCCATAATTTGCTCAAAATATTTAATGAATATCATGTGATGAACAGACTGCACCGCCTCTTTAATATCGAATACGTGATCGTATTCCGCAAAGAGAGGAGCTGTGTAACTTGCTTTTTTCTTCAGCATGATATTTAACGTTTTGATTGCCTCAACAGAAACCGTCATCACGTGATCAATGATCTTTGCCAGTTCACGCTCGGAGCTACCGTCTGTACTGATGATAGTGTCGTCGATCTGTCTTTTGATTCTATCAGACTGGATCTTGCTCATAATCTTTTCGGTTTCTTTGAAATAACCCTTGATGCCCTTTGTAAAATCACGAAGATCGTTGACCTGGATCTGCTGATTCAGCTCGCAAGCGGAACAATCCTTGTATCTGATGTCGCAAAGATTATGCATCTGCTTGCTACATACGTTGAATAGCACCTTTTTCGTTTCCTCAACGGTTCCGTTAACGTACTTCACTTTTTTGTGCTTACGCTTCTTTTTGCCCTTTTCAACCGGAATCAACTGCTCTGAATACACTTCTCTGCCCAGGTTACCAACGGAAACGCTGTTAGCAAATATTGCAGAATAGTATGGCGATATAGCGTTGAAGTATCCAAAATACTCCTCAATTTCCGTGGCATGAGCGGCTCTACCTAAAGTAAAGTCTGTAATAACGCTGCAGAACTGATCTGTTACACGCTTAACGTTTACCTTTCCGGACTTATCTATAATATCCTTGAAGCTTTCATACAAGCGCTCCACAGACTCTATAACCTCATTATAATCCACGGGGTGCTCGCCTCTTATATAGAGCTTGGAATTTTTTATGGAAACGATGGATTCATTTTCATCTGTCCAGGTCTTCTGCCACAAGTCAGCAAGGAGTCCTGACACGTTATCATAGGTTACAAGTAAAGCAGAGTTTGCTTTTTTACCCATATTGAGTGCTTTTTTCACATATGTATCGAACAGACAAATATCTGAAAGTGCATCAAAGAACACTACTGATGCAAACTCCAAATTGTTTGCGATCGCATCGTATTCTGGATAGTTTATAACGTAGATATCAGCGTCTGTTATACTACAACAATCATCAGCAAATCTTGCTACGCTATAATCTGCAACCTTCTCCATGAGATGAACGATATCGCCCGCCTTGCTCTGGGAAGCTATCAGGAGCGGAAGCTTAAGTTCGCCTTCAGTTAATAGCTTCTTTGTGGTGATACACTTGAAAGCAATATCCTCTCCTCTGTGAGTTGCAGACAGCGCATTTTCGTTTCTGTCAAAGTCCTCATAGCTTCGTCTTAAAAGATCCTCGAAGCCTGAATCCTCATGATAAATTCTATAAACCTTGCATCTATCGCCTACAACGCCCGTATCACAATAGAATGCATAATTATTAAATACTGCAAAGAATGCAGATGCATCTTCCTCTGACATTTTTGCAACGACTGTGTTTTCAACAGAGCCCTCAAGCTCCTCCTTAAGTTTCTCGTTAAAGAACATATCACATATTGCAAAAGCAAGAGTGTTGTCATCGTTCTTAATAAGCTCGATGATTGATTCAATAGAAGCATTATGGCGTTTTTTAGTTATTTCGGCAAGAGCTCTTAGGAAGATTTCCTCCTTGGTCATAAAGTTGAACAAGCCGCCGATGTACTCGCCAAAGCGCTCAAGATCGCCGGGAATATAGCATTTTCTTCCCTTGGCGTGCTGAAGACATAAACTCTTTATATCCACGTCATCCTTACCGTAGGAAACGTTATCAAAAATCTCGTCTATCTCGCTATCATAATCCTGAGAGCGTTTTTTAGCGTTCGTTTTGCTTTCTTTGTAAGAAAATTCACTGTGTATCAATGACGCAGCTGCATAGAAGCTGATAATATCATTGTTTACTATGGAATTTGAGATTATTATTGCTTTTTCGGTGCTATCCACCATTCTTGCAAGTTTTTTGTAAGAATGAGCAACGTCGGTAAAATAATACCTACCCTTTAAGTTGATGCGTTCATGCTTTCTCGGGTTCATATAAGGAACTCTGTCGGATTCCACTTCCTCGAAAGCAAACATTTCATAAACGTTATCTATCACAAGCATACCGTAACCGGCATCTGTAATAAAGTCTGACAGTGCATACCCCTCGTGAGATCCATCCAGATATTCGCTGGACTTGTCGTTTAACTGATGCAGCTCACCGTGCAATACGTTGCTACTATTATTCTTCAGCGTAACTATGATCCTTGGATAAGCGTTTTTGAATTTTTCAGCCTGGTATGTACTGCGTTTTGCATCCACTTCGGCTGTTCGACACATCTGCCTAAAATCTTCCATTGTAGAAATGATATCTACCGTATTAGCATCATCACTAAGCGCAGCTTTTATTTGAAGTGCTGATTTCTTATCATTTACAACACATATGAACGATGAAACGCCGCTATCAGCTAAAATGCTTTTTACTGCCGTGAATGCTCTGTTTTTAAAGCCATCCACGAAAAAAAGCTTGCCGTTATTATCAATAAAGCGCGTCTTTAACTGTTCACAATAATCTAGGCTTTGCATTTTATGTATTACCTTCCATATTATTCATGAAATCTGCGATAGAGAGTATCTTGATAAAGTTTTCAAACAGAGATGCACTACCAAGAACGCTGTCGCACTGATTGTAAAATTGCTTAAGTATGCTCTTGATGTAAACCGCAGCTACTTCATCCCAGTAAAGTTTCTTAACCGCGGAGAATATCTCGGAATACTTGTTGAACGGAATGGTGAATGATGTTTCTGTATCAGGAATTTCAGAGAGAAGCTTCATTATTCTGGTCTTCTCTGTCTTGAAGATTTCATTACGTCCTCTCAACCACTCCTGCGTTCTCTTGTCATAACCACCACTGATGGTTTCTTTAGACATGCGGTCCTGATAGCTCTTCAAAGAGTTGCTGTAGAATCTCTCACCCTTGTTGAAGAATTCCTTAATAGCGTTTGTAAATTCGCGGGAATTGTTTCTTCTTCTTGAAGGATTTGAGCGGCAATGCTGTTTTGTAGGACACTTGTCGCAGTTATCTGCTCCGCAGCTCAAGAATACACCGTTTGAAGAGTTGAAACGCATAACCTTGTTTGATGACTTATCAACGGAATAACCTGCTCTCTGTGGAGAGATGGAATTGCGGAATATTGAATCAAATGTATCACGGAGAGTCTGAAGGAACTCAAAGTCGTAATTTGCTCTGTGTTTACCAAAAGCATCTCCGAGAGAGAAGAATTTATCGAAGTCTTCTGCCATCTTATCAAGATCCTGCTTCTCTACCTTTTCTCTGCAAAGCTTATAGAGATCGCCGTAGTACTTCTCAAGCTCGTAAACCTTACCGGAGAAGGATACTTGCTGTCCCTTTGCAGATGCATTCGTTTCATCAGGAACGGAAACGATACCCGTGGTCTCACCCATCCACTGTGTGAACATCTTAAGCTCGTATGCAAAGAAGTTGATAACGAAGCCGCTCATGTCATTAAGGGAAACGAATGAAATAATATTGATCTGTGAGCTGTTGCCGCTAGGTCTGATACGGTCAATACGTCCGATACGCTGCTCCATCTTAAGTGGGTCGTAGTTGATATCGAAGTTAATGATAGTATCTGCCTTCTGCAAGTCAACACCCTTTTCATATCTCTTGGGATCAATGATGATAAGGAGGTTTCCGTCATACTTGTTAAGATCGTTAGTATTATCGGATACCTTCCATTCACTACCTATTCTATCTATACCGTAGCTATCCCACTTTTCTCTGTAAAGCTGCTGCTTTTTAGGATCGAGAGCAAAGTCTTTATTGTAAAGGGGCTCGAGCTGCTGATATCTGAACCATTCAAGGATAGCATCTCTGCCCTCCTCAGCAAAGAGAAGCACCTTTTTGTTTATGGTTCCAAGCTTGGGATCAGAACCGTCCATAAGCTTGTTTACAAGAGCGAGCTTGTACTCTACCATCTTTGCATCGGTAATATCTACAGAATCGTACTTACTAAAATGAGGCAAATGATTATATGAATCTCCTCCGCTCATGGAGTCGTTTATATAATCAAAAATCTTGATAGCGTTTTCAAAGCGCTCTGCCTTTACCTCATCGTCACCCGTCATCTTATCAATGTTTGGAAGATCCTTGATGCTGATTTCCGCCTTTGTTTTCTTTGGAAGCTCGCGCTTAACGTCTACGAAGCAGTCAAAGAATATATCATCACGCATAAGGTAAATAACCTTGCCATCTCGTCTTGGCCAAATGGGAAGATTTCTGAAGCGCTCCATCTTACCCTTGTTAAGCTTATCAAGGTCGGGACACTTACTGAGGTTATAAGTCTGGTGACGGGTGTGGCGGATACCGTACTTACGGTAAGTCTTGTGCCACTTTCTTGCACCGTCCTTGATCTCAAGAAGCTCTCTGATTCTCTTGATAGGCGTGCCGTCTTCCTTTGTGAAGTCTTCTTCAAAGCGCTGCTTGATAGTATTATTAAGTATCGCTCTGAAAACAACTCTTGTCTGAAGGTCGGTTGGCTCGTTTTCAAGAAGATCTTTTATATTTTTAAGAACGGTTGCAATGTTATTTGAAGACTTTGTTTCCGCGTTGTAAGCCAGAACAAGCTCCATGATGATCTCCTCAACAGACATATAAACTATGTGGCTATCAAGGTACTCTGCAATACCGTCAGGATCGTTTAAGTGTGTGCGGAGGAATGTGTTATTAAAGTATGGATACACGCATCTTATAATACGGTTATCATCTTTGTTTGCGAAGTTCTTGTCGCGTTTTTCCTCTTTCAAGAACTTAGATGGGTTCTTACAGAACTCTTTTGGAGCATCCTCGCTGGCACACATCGTAAAGGACTGGTAAATGCTCTCTATCATGCCCTCAATCTGCTCATTGCTGGTGAATGCACCTGCTCCAAGTCTTAAGCTGTCGGAGATCTGTCTATATGCCTCGGCGTCCTTGTTACTTGCAAGGAGAGTCAGAAGATAGAAGTCAACCATATCCGACTTAATAGGTGTCGCAGTAAGGAATATCTTTCTGTTAGCCTTATCAGCCAAGCTCTTCAGTTTCTTATAAAGACTGCTCTTTTTGATGAAATAATAGTCGTCAAACAGCTCGTATCTGTTATAATCACTGGATGGGAACTGCTGATAACCGTCATTCTTGTGGAAGACGGATCTTTCCATTCTGGATGCAACGTCGATATAATCGTGTACTTCGTCTACGATAAGAGTCTGATATCCGACGTCGATAAAGAAGTCAATAATTCTGTACTCTTCATAAACAGTGGTAAGCTTATTATCCTTGGTCTGAACGTTATATTTATGTTTATAATTCTTCATTTCGTTAAAGAGAACCTTGTTGAGGAACTCACGAAGAATTACGTTATCCCCGTGATACTCGGAGTATGCGATGGGAATTACAAGTATGGGGTTGTTAATAGCCATACTCTGTGCCACAGCAGAGATCTCGCCGGGAATGGTTGCAAAGTATCTACCGATTACAACAAACATAGACTCAAGCTCCTGCTTCAAGAGTTTGCGGTACTCTCTTGCAAAACGAGGAGTATTTATTGTGTCTGTTCTCATCATGGTTCTACCTCTCACGAAGTTAGAGATCGCACCTGTAGCATCGTATTTATACTCTCTTCTGTATTTTGTTCCGGTGATAGAGAAAGATGATCCATCAAACTCAACGTGTGGATTTCCGGGCATCTCCCAAATATCAAAGCCGTTATTAATTAACTCAACAGCCTTCTTGATGTCTTCCTTAACGTAAGATGCGATAAGCTGATCAACACCAATCTGATTTGACTGATTTGCAACGTAGGTATGCTTGAAATCATATTCCTGATATTCCACAAACTTTTCATTACATACACAGTCGAAAATGCATCTTGAGAAGTCATCCATGTTTTTCAGCGCCTTAACGGTTGGGAATACTTCGTTACCACGAACATACTCCTTGATACCGAACTTATCTGCAAGCTCGTACTCCCATTTCTGCGCCAAGATCTCGTTAGGAACAATAATGAGCAGAGAGCGCAACTCGTTACGGCTGGCAAGCTCGCTGATTATCATACCTGCCTCAATAGTTTTACCCATACCAACCTGGTCAGACAGAATACCACTCTTATTGAGGTTAAAAACGAAATCGTAAACGGCTTCTTCCTGATAGGAGAAATAGCTCTTATCGCCATCGCGTCCGATATCACTGCCGAACCAATGGAATCTGGAGTAATAATCCTCCTTAAGACGAAGCTCTTGCTTATTATCAGCTTCATTTACAAGGCGTAGCAGCTCCTCGATCTGTGCCACTTTTCCCTTGTCTTTTAAGTCAGTATCCTTTCTAGGAACCGGCATTTTCACGTCATTCTTATCTATCATGTTTATCTCCTAAACATTATTAAATATTTTTGTTATCTCATTTACCCGTGCTAACGTAGCTATATCCGCAATACAGATCTCCGTTAACGCAGAAATACTGATCTACACCCGTAATGTCGATCTCATTACCCAGAAATTCTCCGGATGAAGTTGTTCTGGCAACGTATCCATATCTTGCTCCGGGAGAAATCTTCAGATAGTGAAGATATCCGTTTTTTTCAGCGTAAAACAGATTATACTTTACCTCACGGTTAAACATTCTCATATCTCTGATCTCACCTGATGCTATGGTGTAGCTATTGCAGAAGCTTTCTTTTGTGATCTTGCTTTTGCAATAGAGATAAAGCACATCGCGGAAGGTCTGTATTCCCGAAATATCATACCCTTCGCCAAGATCTATACATCTGAGCTTTCTCGGATAGCCAATCGGGAAGAAGTACACTTTATTGCTACTTTTCCAAAAAACACATCCACCGGCATCGCAAACCATAAAGGGATCTACGTCGGAACAAAATTCCTTTTTTGAATTAGGCTCGTCCGTATCGATGGCAACCTCCTCAAGTCGCGAAAAATCAGAGTTATAGTAGAAATAGTTCAGCTTTGATTCGCTGATGAGGAAAATGTGAGAACCCATGCAATAGATGGAGCTTTTCCTACTAAGGGTATTTTCAAAGGTCATTGAGCAGACCTGTGAGAGGGAAACAGAGGAGCCAAGGTTCATTTTGTACCCACGAAGCTCTGATGTCCCCTTATCGTTGTTGCCAAAGACAAACATAGTGTAAGAGGTACCGTTGTTCTTTGTCCAAGCAACGTCAATTCCCCAAGCCTTAACATCATCTATCAGAATAGTATCGGTTTCCGTACCGTTTACTATAAGCTCTCCGTACTCGCCAACCTCGAAATAGAAGTCGTCAAGCCAAAGTGGAGTGATGCTTCCGCTCTTTTTTGCTATGCCCTTCTGAAATCTTTCAAGCGAGGCAACGCCAAACTCGCCCACCTTGTTAATCTTGGCATAGTTTCCGTCAATAGAACCGCTCTCCAGTACGTAAAAATTACTTTTGGGCGAATTCCATTTTTCTAAAAAATGTTTTCTCCAACTGACAAAATCGTTGTGAATATTCTTGCCAAACGCATAGGATTTCATTTTAATTCCCGGCGTAAAGAATATCTTTTCAGTTGGCTTTTTCTTGTAAAACGTTTTTGTATTTGCCATAACTTTAACTCAATGTTATTTTTAAGTCCGAGCCGTATCTGTCTATATTACGAAGCTTTCTGTTGTTGAGAAGGATCGTATATATTTCAGTTTTATCGACAGGACCGTATTTTTCGCTGTATTCATTCAGATCCGAAACAGTAAAGTACGCGTCTTCCGTATCAGCTCTGCTCTGGATCTTACTGATAATAAAATCTTCAAGCTGCTTATTCGGCGCCCTTTTTGCCAGCATTTCTATGGAAATGTACTTTTCCGAATTATAGGGTTTCATAACCTCGGCATAGCCGTAACCCTTTTCTCTGCAATACTGGGCAAGCTGCTCGTATTTATCTATATTCAAGTGATAGCACGCGGCATCAAAGTTTTTCATTTCTATGATCGCTATTCTGCCCTTATAATCCCTGATAATAAAATCGGGAAAATATCTTCTGTTAGCTAATCTTTGGGATATATACGGAATTTCCAAGGATTGCGCCTTAATATCCTTAACGTATCCCACCTTGGCAAGGGCGATAGCAAATTTTCTCTCAAGGAATGAATCACAGATAAGAAGCCTCTTTTTATCACCAAAATCAATTTCTAATTCACAGGCATGACTGGTAACATCCTCATAAGGCTTTTCAATGTCTGCAAAGCACTGATCAAGAGGTGTATCGCCAGAGAGGGCATTGTCAGGATAGACGATAAGCTCCTCTACGGTATCACACTTTGATTTATCAGGAACAGCGGATGCGACAACAAACTGCTTATCATATTTTGAAGCCTTTTTGTCATCTGCGTCATGCTTACTATTTTCTTCAAGCTCCTTTGCGGTATCGGGAACGGGCATATTGAGAGCAACGTATCCGGCAGGCATTACCACTCTGCCCTCTCGCTCTATCTTAAGCATTCCCCTCTTGATGAGAAATGCTTCGTATTTTTGAGTAACAACGTTCTCTGCCTCGTTCATTGCGCGGGAAATGGTATTGAGTCCTACAGGGCCACCACCAAATTTCTTGATAATTATCTCAAGGAGCTGTCTGTCGCCCGGCTCAAGTCCGTATCTGTCAATTCCATTTTCTTCGAAGAACTTATTGACTATGTTTTCATCAATATGTATATTTAACTTTTTAACTTTTTCAACATCAGAGAACAATCCTTTTTCGCGTATGTTATTGATTCCCGCATACTGAACCAATGCTTTATCGGAAATGCGCTTTACAGTATTGTTTGCCACACGCGGATTGTTTCTGCATCGCTCAGCTATTTTCATGCAGACGTCACTGCCGGCATTCATGCCAAGTCTGCTGAACGAAGCTCTTATTATCTGGGATAATACCTCATTCGTGTATTCTTCAAGACGTATTTGTATAGCTCTTTGAGTAAATGGCTTGGCTATTTTACCTATCTCAGTAGTTGCTCCGATGAGAGTGAATGGGGGCAGATCAATGGTTACAGGCTGCGCGCTCTTTCCTTTACCCTCCGTGTACGTGATCCGTCCGTCCTGCATAGCAGAATACATTACAGCCTCTGCTACCTGGGTCGGAAGCGTATGTATCTCATCTATAAAGAGTATATCGTTTTTCTTCAGCTGACGCAAAATGGTGATTATTCCGTCGATGCTGATATTATTTACGTTTACCTCAATAAAGTTCGTGTGCATCTCGTTTGCGATAATTTTTGCAAAGGTGGTCTTACCAAGACCGTGAGATCCAAATAGTATAATGTGAGGCAGAGCCGCATCGCGGAGTAAAGCAGCACCGATCAGATCCTTTACAGCAATAACCGCTTGCGGCTGACCTATATAGTCGCTGAGTCTACGAGGACTTAGAGAACCGATAAATGCGCCCGGATCCTTTGTATCATTTGTGTTGCTGTAAGTTTTAGGCATTGTCTCGCCTGCATCATTTTTAGGAGTATATTTAGGTGCAGGATCTACATTTTCCTTTGGTTTTTCACTTACAGATGGTACGCGCGTTTTCTGCGATTCTATTTTTTCATTTAAGTCCGCAAGCATGGTTTTCATGGATTTGTAGTTATCCATATAATGGAGTTTATCTTTTCCGGTTGCTGCTCTTGCAAGAAGTAAGACGCATTCACAAGCCTCAAGAAGTGCCCCTTTGGCAGCGACATAATCCCCATTCTCCGACGCTAGTCTTGATTTCTTCAAGCAACTATTGAGATAGATAATCTTATCATTCATAAGAACAAGCCTTTCTCATAAAGGTAAATTGTTTATAGAGTTTCCTTACTTATTAAGTTCTCTCTGGAGAGCAAGCAGCTCCTGGTCGATTGAAGCATCGATGCTGCTGGATTGAGAGCCTGAAGCTCCGTAGATCATCTGATCGATCTCATCATCGGAGATAGTAGACATTCCCTCGGAATAATCCATGAAATCGTCCTGGCTACTCTCAAGCATATCTGCAAGATTCTCTGTCTGATTTTCTACGATGCCCATAGCCTTTCTGAGGTCAGCAGATACCTTGGTAACGTCGTGACTTGCAGAGCCGGCAATGCTCTTACTGATATTATGCACAGCCTTAAGGAACTCACCTGTCATAGCGGACATATCTCTCATCTGAGATATGATCTGTGCGTTAAGAAGCATCTGCATTGTGCGCTTACGCTCGCTTACGGTCATCTTCAACGCTTCCTTAGCAAGCTGGATCTGCTGTGGAAGATTTTCATCCTGAGCAACCTTAGCTGCTTTAATGTATACAGCCTCCTGCTCTTTGAGCTTGCGAATACGCTTTTCAAGCTCTTTCATAGACTGCTTGACCAGCATCTTGCGCTCTTGCTCTTTTTCCTGTTTGGTCTTAAAAAGTCCCATTTTATTTCTCCTTGTTATTTCATAAAGTGAATTTTGTGGATCATTGCCAAATAGGCAAAAGGCGTTTAGGCTCCACAAAATATAAACTGTTATAAGTTGTTTCTGAACTGCGCTATACGTATAAGATCAGCCTGTCTTGTTGTTGGTGGTATATTGCTGAATGCTTTTTCAACCATAGCGCTGGTATATTTAAGCTCATCAAATCTACGAGTTTCACCATTTCGCTGAACTGCAAAAAGCTCCTCGGCGAACTGCTCCCTCATATTTTCGATAAAGTTTGTGATATCACGACTTGAATAACCGTTTTCCTCAAGACGTGAAGCTAATCTCTGCATATCAATTTCACACGAGATATGTTTTCCTATCTTTGCCTCAAGATGCGAGTAGATTGCCTCGCAATTTGGAAGCGCAAACTCTATCTTCACCCTAGCCAACGCAAGAGCTTGCGCGTCGATTTTACCCGGCATACTGGCAGCGCCAATAACGACGGTATTGGGTAAAGAAATGATTCTTTCTAGCATTGCAATGAATTTAGAAACCGCGGATTCTCTTTCAAAAGTGAGGAATCTGCGATTCTGCGCAATATCCTCAATATTCTCAACGAAAAGAACAAACTCATCGTGCTGTTTTATAAATTCACCTAAAACGTGAATATTCTTTTCCGTTTCCTGATTTCTGTAATGCCAAATTTGGGGCGTGAGTATATAAGTAGGACACTTTCCTTCAGTGCGTTTTTTCACTTCTGAGAGAACAGCATTTGCAAGAAACGTTTTACCTGTGCCGGGAACACCGTAAAACAGATAAAAGCTAACCGGCTTGTAATTTATCAAATCATAGAATCCCTGATTCTCTTCTCTAGTCCATATCTCGCTTAAGATATCTTTTTCTTTATCCATTCCGTATACGTCGGAAAGGGTGACGTCTCCATCCCACTCAAAAAGAAAATCTCTCACATCCACGTCATCAATAACGTATCTGACGCCGTACAAATCCATATCATCTGACTTCGAACCGTCATCTTTTTTAGCATTCAACTCCTCATATACACTTTTAAGAAGCTTGATACTGTCATTCATTTTTCGTTGCTCTTCATCAGATAAGACAGAAATATCCAAACCGGAAACGAGCTTTATGGTGTCTTCGCATACCTTGATGGCCTCGCCACGATTATTCTCCCTGCAAAGATTTATCAAAAACTCGATCTGAGCATAGTATTTATCTAACCAAAGTTGTTTTTTATCCATATCTACCTCTCTTTTGGGGAGGATAAAGGCTTATTCTCCGTCGTTTTTGAATTTCTCTATGCGGATAACGTCAGATTGCTTCGTTGTTGGGGGCTGCTCTCTGAATGCTTTTTCAAACATGGCATTAGTATATCTGAACTCCTCAAATCCTCGGGATTCGCCCTTAAGCTGAACTGCGTTAAACTCATCAATGAGCTGATCCTTTATATTCTCGATAAAGTTCTTGATATCACGGTTGGAATAGCCATTTTCCTCAAAGCGGGCAGCCAATCTCTGCATATCAACCTCACCGGACAAATTCTTGCCGACCTTTGCCTTAAGAACCGAGTAAATTACCTCGTAACTTGGAAGTGGGATCTCAATTCTCGTATTAGCACGGGAAAGCACTGCACCGTCAAGGTTATATGGGCAGTTAGTTGCAGCGATTACCAGAGTTCCCTTTGCAGAAGCAAAGCCGTCCATCATCTGAAGGAGGACTGTAACTCTGGAGGCAGCGGTAGGATCACCTGTGTTCTGCTTACGATCGGGAGCAAGTGTGTCAAATTCATCAATAAAGAGAACACACTTCTCAAACTGCTTACAGAACTCAAAAACTGCCTGGATATTTTTTTCAGTTGCACCAACCTTACTGTCTGAAAGCTGAGAACCTACCACGGAGAAGAAAGGAATATCTCCACCGGAATATCTCTTAAGCTCCTCGGAAATAGCCTTGGCAAAGAATGTTTTACCCGTACCGGGAACACCGTAAAGAAGAATAAAGGTCTTTGGCTTTTTACCTAAATACTCATTGAAAGCTCTCTGCTCCTCTGTTAAAAAGAACTCGCGCTTGATAAGTGCCTTCTCCTTCTCCATGCCCTTAACGTCATCAAATGTAACAACGTCATTTGATTCATCGGTGAGGAAATCCTTAACGTTAACACCGTTTACAACGTAGTTTATATCACCGTCGCTCTGGCTCTCTGCCGCCGCTTTTTTATCCACGGGAGATGTATGATTCGTTTTTACAGTCATCTGTGGGGCATCCGCGCGGGATCTTACGTCTTGTAATAATTCGCGAAGAGATTTCGCCTTTGCAGTCAGTCTTTCCTGCTCTGCACCGTAAGTGAGAGGGACGAGCTTCAAGAGAGCTTCTCCCGCTTTTTCAAGAGAACGATTTGCCTCGCTCCAATTCTTCTGCTGGCAATATTTCAACGCACAATCAAAGTTGGTTTTATACGTTCTTTCTAAATAATCCTTGTTTTCCATAAGACCCTCTTAGCTGTTAAGCATTTGTCTTAACTGTTCCATCTCGTCATTTGTATTCTGAGGTACGTTCTGATCGGCTGCACCGATAGTTCCCCCCTGACCGAGGATATATGCGTTAACCTCTCTGTCAAGCTCATCGTGTGAATAGTCAACGTCCATCATCATATCGTCATCTTCTTCAGGAAGACACGCTTCCATCTGTGCAAAGAATTGTTCGATGCTGCGAGATTGCTGATCGAGATTCTTCTGCGCTCCCATAAAGTCCATCTGGCTCTTTTTCATTTCGTTGGGATCCATGGAGAGCTTACCGAGAGTATTCATAATTTCTCCCATTGATCCGAGAAGCTTATGAGAGCTGTCAGAGAGGGATTTCATCTTCTCCATCGTATCGATCTGGAAGAGGAACTTCTCTGCTTGAGTCTTACGGGCTCTTGCAACCTTGAGGGCGGAGAGCTGCGCTCTGTAAATATCGTTATAGCCCTTCATTTTTGCTGCAGCTGCATTTGCAATAATATCCTTTTCGCTCTTTTCTATATCAGCGATAAGCTTGCCTATTTCTTTTTTCTTTGATTTGGCAACGTATTTGGCATCCCATTCTGCCTTTTCTCTTGCCTGCTGAGCTTCAAGCTCCTTTTTTTCTTTACGTGCACGAATCGCGTCAAACATATCCTACACCTCCAAAATTACTGATTCTTTCTCATTGCCATAGCAAAGGGATCGTTGTCCTGATTGGATGTGGTCGCATTATCATTAACAGGAGCACCACCCATATCGCCCATAAGATTCTGATTTTTCTTATCTTCAACCAACTGATCAAATCCTGAAGACATATTGGCAGCACCACCGAGGATAGAATCCATATCACCCACAGAGTTGTCAACAACATCTGAGATTGCCACGTTTTCTTCAATACCTCTCTCAAGTCTTCTGGTAGCTTCTGCCATCTCACGCTCGAATGCCTGAAGATCGCATACCTTGGTTGCCTCAAATGCATCAAGCTGGCTGGCTGTATTACGAGCACCGATAACCTTGATAGCAGTATTGTAAGTGGATGTCCACATATTGATATTACGTACAGTTGCCTGCTTTTCCTGCTCAAGGGCGTTATACTCAAGTCTGAATTTCTGCTGTTCAGCATCACTTGCCTTTGCTGCAAGCTCGATGATCTTTTTCTGTCTTATATCGATCTGTTCCTGACGATTAAGCTGATCGTGGATATGGCCAAGAGCTTCCGCCTTGCTTGCCTCTGCTCTTCTTTCTTCCGGAGTAAAGGCATTCTTACCGTATCTTCTACCCTCGTCAAGTTCTCTGTAAAGAAGGTCTGCTCGAGCAACAACGCTTGCCATTCTCTTTTGTCTTACATCGTTTTCCATAGCTGTAAGGATCTTATCGATCTCGGAGTCAATAGCATCGTAATCTTTGCCTCTCTTATTGTAAGGAAGATTGTCGATCATTCTCATAAGGTTTGTCAAAGACTTGCCGATTCCAAAAGTACTAACACCTCTGTCTGCAGCATTATACATAATATCTTCTATTCTTTTCTTGAAGTTTTCAGAGTTTTTCTTATACTCTTTCTCGTTATAACCAAAAAATCCAAAAAGTCCCATAATTATCTCCTGTTTTGTAAAATTATTTCTGATTCATTACTTTTGTTGCTTATATCGATTAACAAAATGAAATCCTATTGAATTAAGGATATCAAAAAAGTCCCATAAATTTCTCCTATAGACTCGAAGAATTAACTCCGAGCTAACATCTTTGTTATTGAACTAAAGTCAGAAATTACTTTCTGAGCTTTTCACCGCATTTTTTGCAGTAATTGGAATCTGAATTATTAGATTCTCCGCAACGGCTGCAAAACACCTTAGTTTCTTTTTTTTCTTTGTTTGAGCGACTATTACCGTCATCTTTTTCGTTGTCCTTCATCGCTTTGATGATTCCAACACCTATTTCGCTCGCCTCTTTTGCAACGGAGATATCATCTCTGCGTCCCTCGTTAACGATGCCCTTGATCTTAACGCCGATCTTTGCGCCCTTGAGAGCTTCTCTGTTAACCTTATGAGCGGGTTCATAATCAAGGCTGGAGATCACGAAGGAATTAACCGTAATGCCCTTGGAGTCAAACTGCTTGTTGAGATTTTCCTTAATATCTTCAGCGTACTGTGACATGAAGGACTGACAATCGTTAACACTTCTACCTGCAAGCTTTGACGCTATGTAAGTTCTTGCAATACCGGTAGTAACGGAGCGAAGAAATTCTCTTACGTCGTTCTTGGTCAGTTCTTCCTTATCTCCCATGGGGAGCGCTCTTACGAACGAGAAGAAGTCATCTATAACGTAGAAATATTCACCAAAGCAAACCGCCTTCGCCTCTACGTCGAGATCGGGATCGTAGCAATTAACTGCGGAAGGACCTGCGAAGCCCCACTCGGATTTGAACTCTGTTCCCATGTCGATAGCGTAGATCTCACAGCTCTTATACGGCTTTTTACCGCCGATTAATTTGTTATCCTTACCGGGATTTACAAGGCTGTTAAGAGTTACAGAGCGTTTAGAAGTTATCTTTCTGTCATTATCAACGTAGATAACCAATGTAACACCGTCATCAGTTTCAATTACCGTGTTTGGATACGCGCCCTCACAAGGAACTTTCCAGCACGCAATGTTGTCTCTTTTTTTAATTGTGATCTTCTCCATCTTTGTTCTCCTTTTTGCATTGGAAATAATATTAATTTATTAATTTATAAAAATTACTCATCTTTTGTTTTTCGCGGCTTCGTATTTTTGTCTGCCGCCGTCTGTTGGAAGCTTGATAGCTTTCACCTTGCCAGATATAAAATCTTTCGCAATGTTGATTGGAATAGCGTAATTCATGCCCTCGGTTGCAGAACCGTCTGCCTTAAGCCTTTTCGAGCAAATAACACCGATGACCTCACCCTTGGAATTAAAGATTGGGCCTCCGGAGTTTCCACCGTTGATAGCACAGTCTGTCATCATAACTGTATGACCGTTCACCTTTCTCTGCTTATCGCTGACTATTCCGGCTGTGATACAAGTGCCGTCACCAAGAGAATTTCCTATGACAAACACCTGCTCACCAATACGTACCTCATTAAAATCGGCGAAGGTAAGCGCTTTTGCTCCCGCAGGTAATGAACCGATTTTGATTAATGCAAGATCAACACCGTTTCCTCTGCCTGCTTCATTATCGCCAAGGCTGATCACCGTACCCTGAGTCTTCTTACCGGCAATCAGAGCGTTGAAGGATTTTACTGCCGCTCCCATCTCATTGCAAACAACGTGAGCGTTTGTCAAAGCATAGCCGTTGTAGTCAATCAACAGGCCGGAGCCGGAAACCAAAAATCCTAACGGATGCTTCCATGTGATTTCAAGGACACCGTTAATGTTATCTTCGAAAACGTTAGCCCCCTGATAGGAGGTAGTTTTGCTGCTTTCAGGCTTGCTTTCTACGGGAGCAGGTGCAACCTTGCTGTTCTGATCAATGAAGCTGCTTCCACAATAAGGACATTCATAGTTTCGTCCGTCAGATGATGATATTTCTGCACCACAATATATGCATTTCATCTTTTGTTTCTCCTTTGGTTAATCTTGCTGATACTAAATGCTGAACTCGCAATTTAATGAATTTTTCTACATTAATTAAAAAATATTTTTATAAATACTTAAAAATTTGTAGTAAAATATATTATATCACACGTGCAATATTATGTCAACAAAAATTCATAATCTTGTCAAAAAAACTTAAAAAATCATTAAAAATGTCGAAATAAATACTGTTTTTTGCATTTTTTCATTAATATTTTGACATTTTCAACTTGTTGATTTGGAGTTGCTAAAACTGGATTATTAATATACCTGCGGTGTTAGGTAGCATTTAAATCTACACTACTTTGAGCAATAAAAAAGCATCACAAAAAACATCGCATTCGTCAAAGCACAAAAATTGTAAAAGCCTTAGTCGCAACAAAACATGGCATATTTGTAAACTATAATTGTCATATATAACACTTTTAGTAAAAAATCATCTATTAGCGTTTTATTAGTAAATAATTAATCTCACCCAACTAATGTTATCTTCATCAACAATTAAAGACAACTTTTTCAGAAAAACCACGTTATTTTTGCGCAAGACTTGAAATTCAGGCTAAAATGTGTTATTATTAGTTAAGTATGAAATTGCTTTCGTTTCTGGAGGCTGTTTTGGCTTTCTGCAAGTGATAAAACAAGCTAATGATTTATACTCTAAAGGAGGAAAAAATGAGCATTATAAGTGTTAAGGATTTATCGAAAGTATTCAAGAAACCGATACGCGGCGAAGGTTTGTCCGGCATGATAAAGTACTTTTTCTCAAGAAAATACGAGGAAGTTCGTGCGGTTGACGGAATCTCTTTTGACATTGATGAGGGGGAGATCGTAGGCTATATCGGTGCTAACGGAGCCGGCAAATCCACCACTATCAAGATGATGTGCGGTATTCTACATCCCACGGGAGGAAGCGTTCGCGTTGCGGGTATGGATTTCGAAAATGACAGACAGAAGATCAATCGCCAGATGGGCGTTGTTTTTGGACAAAAGACTCAGCTTTGGTGGGATATTCCCTTGATCGAAACATACAAAATCTTAAAGAGCATTTACGAGGTTTCCGATGAGGAATACGAGGAAAGATTCAACTACCTTTGCGAGCTTCTCGACATGAAGCCATTCCTGAATCAGACTGTTCGTTCTCTTTCGCTGGGACAGAGAATGAGGGCGGATTTTGCAGCTGCGCTTATCCACTCTCCAAAGATCGTTTATCTCGATGAGCCAACCATCGGACTTGACGTTCTCGTTAAGGACAAGATCCGCGGAGCGATCAAGGAACTTAACAAAAAGTACGGCATAACGGTTATCCTCACTACCCACGATATGAAGGACATCGAGGAGCTTTGCACCAGGATCATAATTATCGACAAGGGAAAAATCCTATACGACGGAAAGCTTTCGGATATCAAATACCGTTTTGGTAATACAAAGACAGTTTTTGTTCCATCAAACGTTACTATCGACGAGGCGGCGCTAGCCGAAAGATTCAGCGATATCAGCGTTGAGTCGGCTGATGACAGAATTGCTATCAAATTCTCACAAAATCAGGTGGATCTTGATGAATTTCTTCTCTACCTCATTAATACATACCACGTCAAGGACTTTAAGATCGAGGATATTTCCATAGAAGACATAACTAAAAAGCTCTATGAAAATGCCCTTGACATCGACGGTACATCTTCGGAAGTAAGTGAGGGCTAACATGCAGAAATTAAAACGAACCTTCAAACTATATTTGCCCTTTGCCAAGGCAGGTATTAAGACCGAGCTGACCTACAAAGCGCAGATAGTCATGTGGATGATCATATCCTTTGTCGAGGTGTTCTTCATACTGTTCCTTTATCGCGCAATATACGATAACTCCGATACAGACGTGATCAACGGCTTCACTTTCAACGACATGGTTCTCTACATGATAACCTCATTCGTATTTTCATTCGTAATGGGCGCAGGCGAGACCAGCTATAATATTTACACCGACATCCGCGAGGGCACTATCGCCAACACTCTGACAAAGCCGGTTTCCTACAGACTGCGACATCTCTCCACATTTCTCGGCACAGTCACTCTCGACCTGGTAGTGGTCATGCTGCCATTGCTGGCAATAACCTACAGCATTTTCTTCGCTATCGGGTTTATTCAGGTTGGTATCTGGCGTTTTCTTCTCAACCTGATGTTCTTCTTTATCTTCACAATTTTAGGCTGCTTTATCAACGATGCCATCGGCTATTTTATAGGCATGATGGTGTTCTTCACAGAGCATCTTTTCGGACTCAATATGGCAAGGACTGCTATTCAATCTCTTCTTGGTGGAAAGATGGTTCCCCTTGCCTATATGGGAGTGGTTGGAGTTGTGTTTTCTTACACACCTTTTGCATTTCTCAATTCCGTACCCGTCTTAACTTTAATGGGAAAAGTAGAGATTTTGCAAATTATACTTTACATTTTAGTGGCTTTAGCATGGGTTATCGTTATAGAATTTGTTAACCATTTAATTTTTTCTCACGCCATGAAGAAGCTTACGGTACAGGGAGGTTAACATGAAATACATCAAATTATACCTGACCTATGCCAAAAGCTCTATCATGAGCAAAATGGTTTATAAAGCGAACGTGATAATCGGCGTTCTGGCATTCCTTTTTGGGCAGATAACCTCTCTTGTTACCCTATACGTTCTGGTTAATTCCGTACCCGATATCAAGGGATATAATATATGGCAAGTCGGTCTGCTTTTTGGTATAACGAACATGGCTGTCGGACTTGACCACCTGCTGACGGACAGGCTTTGGACCGTGGCGTATTGGGAGGTAAAAATGGGGAAAATGGACCATATGTTCCTGCGCCCATTACCCGTACTATTTCAGGTTATTGCCTCGGAGATCCAGCTTGAAGCATTAGGTGAGCTAATCATTGCAACTGCCCTCATCTCCGTTTGCGCAGCTAATCCCCTCGCAGGACTCGGCACCGTGACGGTCGGCTCAGTTCTGCTTATGGCGCTTGGAATTATCTGTGCCACGGTGATAATCTCATCTTTCAAGATCTTCGTTGCCGCCCTAGCTTTCAAATTTCAAAGATCGGGTCCTCTGCTTCAGTTTATCTACAATTTCTCCGGATACACAAAATACCCCATGAAAATATATCCAAAATTTATTCAGGGGATCCTGACATTCTTTATTCCCCTTGGTCTTTGCCTGTTTTATCCTTATGAAAATTTGTTTTCCGCAGTATACAACCCCTACCTGCTTGCGCTGAAGATCTTAGGCTTCACTGTCCTTTTCGCCACCTTATGTATCTTCACTTGGTCAAAAATGATCAAGCTCTACGAGAGCACGGGAACGTGAGAAATAAACGGAAATACAGTTTGAAAGGAGAAAGTAATGAAAAAGCTCATATTTCTTGCGATAATTCTACTATCGATGGTTCTCTTACTCACATCTTGTCATTTGACACATGAGTGGAGTGACTGGGAGCTTTACGATTCAACCTATCAGGACTGCGAGGGACGCGTATATTCCCGCTACTGCCTCGAATGTAATCAGCGAGAATACAAAAAAGGAAAGCACGAATTTGATAAAGCAAGCAAGCTTTGCGATCTGTGTGGAGTTTCCAAGGATCTCGTAATTGAAGTTTCTGCCGACGGCACTTATGCAACGGTAACAGGCTACAACAGCGATCACAATACCGCAGTAATTCCCGCATTTTACAATGGTATACCAGTTACTACCATAGGCGACAGAGCTTTTTCTGACTGCTTCACGCTAACTAACGTTGTCATTCCCGACAGTATTACAAGCATAGGAGAAGGTGCTTTTTTGGGTTGCCAGTATCTTACCTCCGCAAAAATCCCCGATAGCGTTACATACATGGGAGATCGAGTATTCTACGGTTGTATTAAAATGACCGATGTCACCATCGGAGATAACGTTACCAGCATTGGTGAGGAAGCATTCCGCGGCTGCGTGAATCTCGTTAATATCACCATTGGCAAGGGAGTTACGTCTATTGGCGATTATGCGTTCTGTTCTTGCAAAAGTTTGACCGAAATCCACATACCGACAGGTGTTACCGAGATTGGTATGATAGCCTTTTCCGATTGCACAAGCCTTACAGAGATCACGATACCGGAAAGCGTCACAAGCATTGGCGGTGCGGCATTCAGATCCTGTACCAGTCTTACAAGTGTTTCCCTTCCAAAAGGCATCACGGTCATGGAAGCTTCATTGTTTAACGGATGCGAAAAACTTATACACATCATAATACCCGACGGAGTTACATCTATCGGTGAATCCGTATTCAAAAACTGCAAAAGCTTAAAAGAAATTACCATACCCGACAGCGTTACTCACATAGGCAGATACGCCTTTGCCTATTGCAAAAGTCTTACAAGTATGATTATTCCCAAAAACGTTGATTCCATTGGTGATTGGGCGTTTTCTTACTGTGTAGGACTTGTGGATCTTACTATATCCGAAGGTGTAACTTCTATTGGAAGCCAAGCGTTTCAATATTGCACAGCTTTGAGAGAAGTGACCATCCCTGACAGTGTAACCTCGATAAAACACTCTGCCTTTCAATTATGTACTAGTCTCCATAGCGTTGTCATAGGAAGCGGTGTTACGATTATTGATTACAGAACCTTTGCTTTTTGCTCGGAGCTTTCAAACGTTGTGTTGAATAGCAGTGTAACTGTCATTGGTATATATTCATTCAGCTATTGCAAAAAACTCACCGGCATCATAATTCCCGACAGCGTGACAACTATTGATGAAGCCGCTTTCAAAAGCTGCTCCTCTTTGAAGGATATATATTACACTGGAAACGAGGAAAAATGGGCAGAAATCGATATCGATAATATACATGACTATAACACTGATATTTTGAATGCCACCATCCACTACAACTACGTGCCAGAAGAATAATTTCGATCGGTGTTTTAATTTAATAGTTTAATATTCTTCGCGGCTTCGCGGTGAGCCCTCGATTTTTTCGGGGGCTTATTATTTATAATAAAAAGTTTGTAATAATGGTGGGTAATAATAATTTTGTATTTTCACGTTATTTAGATCTTGCATAATTCTTTACTCCGACTGCTTTTTTGCGGCTTTTTGGCTGGGTGGACTTGACTTTTTGATAAAAAAGAGGTAAAATATTGATAAGAAAACTTGTTTTGGGGCGATTTTACCTTACTTTTGGTATTGCATAGCTGCGGGATCGCTCACTGATAGACTGCGGAGGGCTATATGCTAAATAAGATCATAACTGTTGATTTTGAGAGAAAATGCGGAAAAATGAAGCCTCTTTTCGGCATGAACGGAGGACCAAGAAGCGGCGGATACGATCTGCCCGTTGATTTTACGGAGGAGTTCCGCGAGCTTTCCGTGCCTTTTGTCCGAACTGCCTCGGCTGCCGGTGAGTACGGCCTTAACCAATTCATAAATATACACTGCATCTTCCCCGATTTCGATGCTGATGAGGAGCTGGAAGAAAGCTACAACTTCTTGCCTACTGATCTTTACCTCTCCTCCGTTCGCGATTGCGGTGCAGAGATATTCTTCCGCCTTGGAGAGAGTCCCGAGCCTTACAAGCGCAAGATCTTTGCAAAATGCCCTGCCGACAAGGAAAAGTGGGCGCGCATTTGCGAGCATATTATCATGCACTACAACGAGGGTTGGGCAGATGGCTTTAAGCTCGGCATCAAGAATTTTGAGATCTGGAGTGGCGCTGACAGACAGGAGTGCTTCGCCGGGGCAATGGAGGATTTCTTCGAGCTCTATGCGACTACGGCGCTTCATCTGCGCGAGCGTTTCCCAAAAATCAAGATCGGCGGCTATGGAATGAGTGGTTTCTATGCCCAGAACAGACTTGGCGCCAGCGAGGAGCAAAAGACCTTCGTTCCATTTATGCAGAAGTTCTTAAACTACGTAAGACAGAGAGAGGCACCTCTCGATTTCTTCACATGGACCTGCCATACCTCAAATTCCGAGGAGCTTTCCATGCACTCAAAGTACGCGAGAAATTATCTGGACACAGCAGGGTTCAGACGAACAAAGAGTATTCTCGCAAGCTATAACACCTCCGAGGTCGGAGAAAATCTGATCGCTTTTCGCGAGGGATTCCCATCCGAGATCGTGGCAACTATGATCGTGGCGCAGCGCTCACCCATAGACATGATGTTTTATGCGACGGCAGATACCACCTCCGGAAACTGTGGACTCTTCTCCATGGATGATTTCAGATCGCCACACAGATATGCCGCCTTCCACACGGTAGGTCTTTTTGCGAAACTGTATCGCCTTGGCTCTATCGCTGAAACCGCTGGAGATTATCCAAAAGAGATCTACACCATGGCAGCACAGAACAAGGATGAGGGCGGTCTTATGGTGGTTACGAAAAACCACGCAGGCAAGATTGAGATCCACCTGAAGGGCTCGGAATACGACGTTTGCACTGTTACAAAGGTTGTTGCAGGGGGCGAGCGCGGACGCGGCTCAGTTTATCGCTCCGAGAATATTAAGATAAACAAAAACCGCCTGGTTCTGGCGACAAAGAAAAACGAGGTTTACTATTTCGAGCTTCACAAAACCAAAACCGATGAAATGGATGAAACGCAAGAAATTGTGTAAACACCGTCTAAAGGTAAATATTAGTTTGCAAATATAATAAAAAATCCCAGGTCATATAGATGCGCAAAAAAGCGTGGCCTGGGATTCTTGTTATTTTAAAACAACAGTTTTATTATTTATTCGATGAAAAAAGTGCGCCTTGGTAGAGGTCCTTTTCTTCGAGCCTTTCATTGATCGCGCTGATTATTTGATTCTTATCAGCGTTCCAGTCTGGGGCGATGAGAAGCTCTCTTGGGCAATCACCGGTAATTCTGTGAAGCACGATTTTCGGGTCCATATGGCTGATTAGATACACTGCGCCGTCTACGTATTCCGAAAGCGTGGGAGGAATGTACTCTCCATTCCGATACATCTCTGCAAGAGCCGTTCCCTCACAAACGTATATGGAATGTATCTTGATGCCGAAGATAGAAAAGTGATTCAGGTAATCGGATGTTTCTTTGATATGCTGCATACTCTCCCCCGGCAATCCCACAATGAGATGTACGCAAACTGGTATATCATAGGATCGTAAGATCTCCATTGCGCGCTCAAATGTGGCACGCGGATAACCGCGATTTATTGTTATGGCAGTGTCATCGTTTGCCGTTTGAAGTCCAAGCTCTACCCAAACCTCAACGCGATCCTTATAAGACGCGATAAGCGCGGCAATTTCCTCGGTAATACAGTCCGGACGGGTACCAATGCTGAGAATCTTTATACGGCTGTCAATAAGGGCAGCATCGTATCTTTCCCGCAGAGTTTCAACGTCGGCATATGTGTTTGTGAAATTCTGAAAATATGCAAGAAAAATATCATCTGACTTGCCGCGGGAAAGCTGCTCTCTCACCTGATCTGCAATACTTGCAAGAGGGTTTGAAATATGCTCTCCTGCTCCCCGTTCACTGCAGTAAATGCAGCCACCGATCCCACAAGTTCCATCACGATTAGGGCAAGAAAAGCCTCCGTCGATACATATTTTTCGAACTCTGCTACCATACTTCTCTCTGAAATATCCGCTTAAATTGTTGTATCTCATTCGTTCCCCTCCTTTCATAGTTACATTCTATCATAAATCAAAAGAAAAATCAATAGTTAATCAAAAATTTGCAACAAACTCAAATTATAACAGCATAATGTAAATAGTTGTGTGCAAAATAAAGTATAAAGGTGATTTTTTCGCCTATATACTTTTGCGAGGTAAATATAATGGAAAAGAAAATTGATAAAAACCACACTGACGAAAAAAGAGAAAAGGATACGACGACAAAGGAGTTTCCCGAAAGAGATCATCCACAAAAGTACCACGCCCCCGAGTCCAAGTCCGCAATCGATAATCCTGCAAGAAACCTTCCCGCATTCAATCCTCCCGTGCCTAACAGAGCTTGGACTGCCATGCGTCAGGATCTTGCCACAAGCAACGTGCTTACCGACTTTACAATGCTGACTCCCGAGGAGCAGGTAAAACTCAAAGGTACTCTTCGCGACTGAAGATTTTACCCGCGCCAAAGGCTTGATCCTGAGCTTTTCTAGAATTTCGTAAGGCAAGTTGCAGGTTAATTAATCAAAAAAGCAAGAGGTCGTCTTGATCTCCTGCTTTTTTTGTATTTTTGCCGTTTTAATATGACTTATCAGCTGCGAAGCTCCCTTGTGGGGCCGATGTGATAGAGAGAGTCAAGATATGCCACATCCTCGGCGTCCATCTTGAAATCTACGTCAAGGTTGTCGGCTATACGCTCCTTGTTAGTAGACTTTGGAATGGGCAAAGTGCCTTTTTCGATGCAATATCTGATACAGATCTTCGGAACACTTTTCCCGTACTTTTCCGACAGAGAAATGAGATGAGCGTCTGCCACCAGCGCTCCTGTTGCCAAAGGCGAATACGCCTCAACTAAAATTCCGTTTTCCTGACAAAAATCAGTGATGTGTGACTGTGTGTTGCCAATAAAATATCTGATCTGATTCACCATAGGAGCCACACCGGTGGTTTTAATCAGGTTCTCTATATCGGGGCGATGGAAGTTTGACACACCGATGGCGCGTACTTTCCCCTCGTTATATAGATCAATCATGGCACGCCAAGCAGCGGTATTTCCCTCGTCGCAATTTGTTCCTACTGCACTCCAAGGCCATGGAGCATGGATGAGATAGAGATCCACAACGTCAACTCCGAGATTTTTTCTCGACTTTTCGAAGTAGTCACGGGCACCCTCGTAGGTTTTAATATCTGCAGGAAGCTTCGTGGTAATGAAAATTTCATCCCGCGGAATGCCACTGTCAGAAATAGCAGCTCCAACGCTTTCCTCGTTTCCGTAAGTGTATGCAGTATCAACGTGGCGATAGCCTGCCTCAAGGGCAAATTTTACAGTATTGTATGCTTCTTCTCCAGATGCAACTTGCCAAGTTCCAATAGCGATTGCAGGGATTTTTACACCATTTTGTAAAGTAAAGTAGGTATTTTTAATCATTTTTTGCCTCTTTTCATTTATTTCGAAGCTCAAGTGATAAGAATAAATCAGTCATTTTTTAAAATTCATATTTTGTGAGTTCATGGTACGTAATAGGCAGATTTATAGTAGAACCGTTAAGTAAAGTCTGCGTGATGTATAAGCATCCGTCGAAGACTTTAATTAGCTATTATGACCATACGTAACACTAAAATTACATATGGAGCAACGCCCATCCAAACAAAATCTGCGCTGCGTAGTACGCTATATGAACTATCTCATTAAGCCACCAATCGCGCTTTTCGCCAAAGTTATAAACCAGGAGAACATTGTCGCTGACTATGAAGCAAACGCCGCCCAGCGCCATGAGAAGATTTGTTAAGGTGGGAGTATGTATTCCGCGTGCGATCATCGTCGCGCACATGAGTGAGAGTAAACTTACGTAGAATATGGAAGAATTCTGAATCTTTCCGGCATCGGTTTTTCTTGTTTTCAGGTATACGAGAGAAAGCACGAAGGTGATACCAAATATGATGAAGAGCACAAGCAGATTCGGAATATCGTTGCTAATAAAAACGGAAATCATGAGCAGGATATGCTCCGCGCCGAAGCAAAGAGCGCCGATCACGAAATAGAAGGTGTACTTTTCATGGTACATATGCCTGAGAGCGAGAAGCTCATCTCCTGCAAGTCCCATTAAAAGTGCAACTGCTACCAGCGTCACTTCCAAGTTAAAAGGTCCTTCCATTGAAATTACTCGCACAAGGCCAAACATTACAAAGAACATTCCGGTAAGCCCTTTCAGCATAACGGACAGCTTGTAATTCTTAACATAATATGCCTTCATAAAATAAACTGCCGAGGTGCCACAGCACAGGGTCAAAACGATAGCGATAAAAGTCACAGGTCCGCTCATAACAGTTCTCCTTTTGTTAAATAGTTTTTTGGGTTAATTATTGAAAAATATTGTTTTTACATCTTTTTGTAAATTATAGTTTGCATTTTTAGGGGTTATTTCCGATTATTTTCCGTGAAGAAAATCTCCTATGTCAGAAATAGCCTTTGCAAGAACGTCAGGCTCCGGGAGCATAACTATCCTCAAATGATCAGGCTCATGCCAATCAAATCCGCTGCCGGGAACCACGAGAATATGCTTGCTTTTCAGCAGGTCGAGGGCAAATTTCTTATCGTCGGTAATGCCGAATCTCTTTGAATCAATCTTTGGAAAAATGTAAAACGCCGCCTTGTTTTTAACACAGCTGATACCGTCTATCTTTTCAAGCTCTCTGAAAGCCGCCGCCCTCTGCTCATATAGTCTGCCGCCGGGCAAGATCATCTTTTTCGTGCTTTCGTCATCTGCAAGAGCAGCAGGAATAACAAGCTGAGTTAAGGCGTTTGAGCAAAGGCGCATAGCTGCCAGCTGATAAATTCCCTCAAGGTACTCCGCCGCAGACTTTTTATCTCCGCTTATGACCATCCAGCCGCAACGATATCCACAGATTATATGTGATTTTGAAAGCCCGTTCATTGTGATGCAGAGAAGATCGGGTGCAAGGGTGGCTGTCGGAATATGCTCTACACCGTCCATTACCAGCCGATCGTATATTTCGTCTGAAAACAGGATTAGCTTGTTTTTTCTTGCAAGCTCAACGATTGCTGTCAATATCTCTCGCGAATACACCGCGCCCGTGGGGTTATTAGGATTAATGATGAGAATTGCGCGAGTTTTGCTTGTTATCTTCTTCTCCATGTCGGTGATATCGGGATTCCACTCGTTCTCCTCGTCGCATACGTAATAAACTGGTTTTCCTCCTGCCAGATATATGGCATTACTCCATAAGGAGTAACAAGGAGTCGGTACCAAGACCTCATCTCCGTCGTTTATCAGTGCGCTGATAGCCATGGTAACAAGCTCACTGACACCGTTTCCTATGTAAATGTCAGAAAGCTCAACGCCCTTGACGCCTCTCTTCTCATGATACGCACGAATGGCCTCTCTCGCCTCCGGCATACCTTGGGGATCGCAGTACGCAACTGCACGGTCTACCCCTGAAAGAAGAGCGGATCTGACACTATCGGGCATCTCGAATCCAAAGGCAGCAGGGTTGCCTGTATTAAGGCGCAAAACGTCTATTCCCTGCCCTATCATCTTTTGCGCTTCCTTGAAAAGCGGGCCTCTTATGTCTGAATGGACATTGTCCATTTTATTTGATTTCCTATACATGAAATTCTACTCCGTAGTGATATGACAATTTTGGTAATTTTCATTATAACACACTTTTCTCGTTTTGTAAACCGAAAAACGAGAATATTTTCTACAATTTTCGCTCCAGTTTCAAGATATCAATTTTCTCGTTCGTCAATGTGCACAAGAAAGTTGTTCACAATTTGTGCAAAATCACGATATCGCAGAAATTAATGGCAAAATTGGAAAAAAGCCTTGATTTATGCGCACACATGTTATATAATTAATATGTTTTTTCCGGGGGAAACGAGATGGGTTGTTCCCTCCGTCAATTTTTTCATAAAAATTCAAAAAAATTTTGCGAAAGGAAGAGAAAAATGAAAAAACGCTTACTATTCTTGGTTTTGGCAATCGTTCTCGTTTTGACACTCGGTTCTTGCGAGTTCATACTTAACATTTTGCCTGATCACCATCACGCTGTTTGCGTGGATGAAAACAAGGATCACGTTTGTGATGTTTGCGGTGTGAACGTTGGTGTTCACGAAGCAGTTGCAGGCACTCACGTATGTGATTATTGCGGCGCAGACGTAACAGATTGCGCTGACGGAAACAAAGACCACAAATGCGACGTTTGCGGTGAAACAGTTTCCACTTGTACAGATTCTAATAAGGATCACAAGTGCGATATCTGTGGACTTGACATCAGCGAACACGTAGCAGTTCTTGGCGAAGCTAAGGCTCCTACTTGTACTGAAGACGGTCACACTGCAGGACTTTACTGCTCTGTTTGCGGTGAGGTTCTCGTAAAGCAGGAGGTTATTCCCGCTACAGGTCACAATCCTGTTGTTGATGAAGGAAAAGCTCCTACTTGTACAGAAGCAGGTCTTACAGAAGGCTCACATTGCTCCGGTTGTGGCGAGGTTTATGTGGCACAGGAAGAAATTCCCGCTACCGGTCACTCCCACAAGGCTGTTGTAACTGCTCCAACTTGCACAGCGGGCGGCTATACAACCTACGTTTGTGATTGTGGCGACTCCTACGTTACTGACGAGGTTGCTGCTCTTGGTCACGATGAGGTTGCTCACGAAGCAGTTGCTCCTACTTGTACCACAGCAGGTCACAATGCATACGTAACTTGCTCAAGATGTGACTACACAACGTACGTAGAGATCGACGCTCTCGGTCACGACGAGATTGCTCACGAGGCAGTTGCTCCTACTTGTACCACAGTAGGTCACGACGCATACGTAACTTGTTCAAGATGTAACTACACAACATACGTAGAGATCGATGCTCTCGGCCACGATATCGTTGAGGACGCAGCAGTTGCTCCTACTTGCGATAAGACAGGTCTTACAGCAGGTTCTCACTGTTCAAGATGTGATGATGCGACAGTTGAGCAGGAAGTTGTTGACGCTCTTGGTCACAAGGACGAAAACAGCGACTATAAGTGTGACACTTGCTCCAAGGTTGTAGCTCCCGAGGCAGATTCTACTCTTACACTTGCACAGGCTATCGCTCTCGGTAAGGCACACGCTCACAATACTTACACAGCAGGTAAGTACTATGTAACAGGTATCATTACAGACGTTTACAATACTCAGTACGGTAATCTCCATATCAAGGATGATGTTACAAAAGAATTTACCATCTACGGTCTTTACAGCTTCGACGGTAAGACCAGATATGATGCAATGACATACAAGCCCGTTGCAGGTGACGAGGTTACAGTTTACGGTATTATCGGTCAGTACAACGGCACAGCACAGCTTAAGAACGGTTGGCTCGACGAAGTTGTTGCTCACGAGCACGATTGGTCCGATGCTACCTGTCAGACTCTCTCCACCTGTTCCATCTGTCTTGCAACTCAGGGCGAGCTCGCTGATCACAATTACGTTGACGGCACCTGCTCCGTTTGTGGCAAGGTTCAGGGCGCAGCAGTTACAGAGATTGTCTTCGACTTCGGTGCTAACGGAAGTGCTGCACACAAGGACGGTTCTGATAGTAGTGCAGATTCAAAATACACAGAAACCATTGACGGATATACACTCACAGTAACAAGCACAGCTTCAATGTACATCGGTGCTTTTGATGCGAAAGGCAATTCTTGCTTGAAATTCGGAACAAGCTCCAAGGTTGGTAACATGACCTTCACTGTTCCAAATGAAGTTACAAGCGTTATAATCTACGTTGCAAAGTACAAATCTAACACAACAAAGATTAACGTTAACGGAGTAGAATATACTCTTACTAAGAACTCCAACGACGGTCAGTACGATGAAATCACAGTAGATACAACCACAACAAAGACCATCAGCTTCACAACCGTTTCTGGCGGTGTTAGAGCAATGGTTAACGCTATTAAGTTCGTTCTCACTCCCGTTGAGGTTTGCAACCACGTTGACGAGGATCGCGATCACCTTTGCGATCTTTGCGATGAAGTTATCAGCGAATGCACAGAGGGTACACCTGTTGTTGAAAATAACGTTGCTCCCGATTGCGATACCGCAGGCTCTTATGATACAGTAGTTTACTGTTCCGTTTGCGGTGAGGAGCTTTCAAGAGTAACTACAACAGTTGACGCTCTTGGTCACGATTACGATGCAGTGGTAACCGATCCTACCTGCACAGAGGGTGGCTACACAACATACACCTGCGACCTTTGCGGCGACTCCTACGTTGATGATGAAACAGATCCCGCAGGCCACGCATGGGGCGAATGGATAACAGACACCGATCCCACAGAAACAGAAGACGGAACAAAGCACCGTACTTGTGGCACCTGTGGAGAGGTTGAAAACGGCACAATCGCTGCTATCGGTCATGTTCATAACTACGAAGAAACAGTTACAGTTACTGATCCCACTTGTACCGAACAGGGTTACACAACTCACACATGTAGATGTGGCGAATCCGTTGTTGATACCTACGTTCCTGCTACAGGTCACACCCCAGCCGATGCAGTTGTTGAAAACAACGTTGCTCCCGACTGTGAAAATGCAGGCTCATATGACAGCGTAGTTTACTGCTCTGTTTGTGATGTTGAGATTTCCAGAACATCCGTTACAGTTGATGCTCTTGGTCACAGTTACAGCACAGTTGTAACCGCTCCCACTTGTGTGGCTGCCGGCTATACAACATATACTTGCACATGTGGCGACACATACAAAGCTGACGAGGTTGCTGCTCTCGGTCATAAGGACGAAAACAGCGACTATAAGTGTGACACTTGCTCCAAGATTATGGCTCCCGAGGCTGATTCCACTCTTACACTTGCACAGGCTATCGCTCTCGGTAAGGCACACGCTCACAATACTTATACAGCAGATAAATACTACGTAACAGGTACTATCTACGAAGTATATAATACCCAGTACGGTAACATTAATATTAAAGACGATACAACTCCTAAATTCACTATCTACGGTCTTTACAGCTTCGACGGCAAGATCAGATATGATGCAATGACATATAAGCCTGTTGCTGGCGACGAAATCACAGTTTACGGTGTTATCGGTCAGTACAGCGGTACAGCACAGCTCAAGAACGGCTGGCTTGACGAAGTTGTTGCTCACGAGCATGATTGGGATAGAGAAGCTACCTGCTCCGCTCCCGCTACATGTTCTATCTGTAAAGCACAGAACAAACTCGACCATACTCCCAGTGCAGAGGCTGCTACTTGTGTAGCTCCTATCATCTGTACAGTATGTAATGAAACCCTCAAAACCGCAGATCACGTTGACGAAAACGAAAACGGCAAATGCGACGTATGTAAGGAAACAATCGAAGCATCTGAAGGCAAAGAGATCACATTCACATTCGGTGCTAACGGAAGTGCTGCACACGTTGACGGTAACGATCTTGGCACATCCAAGTCTTATACCGTAGATGAATATACACTTAATCTCACCGGTATGTCCAAGGTTTACGGCCCTGCATACGACGCAAAGGGTAACTCCTGTATCAAACTTGGCACAAGCTCTAAGACCGGTACATTTAAGTTTACCGTTCCCGCTGACGTAACAAAGGTAGTTATCAATATTGCAGGCTACAAGGCTGCTACATCTACAAATATCAAGATAAACGGTACATCTTACACTATTAAGACCGCTTCTGATAACGGTGCTTATACCGCGATTGAAATTGATACTACAACAACAAAAACTATAACTCTTGTTACTGTAACCTACAGAGCAATGATCGACTCTATCGTATTCGTTGTTCCCGGTTCCGGTATCGTTCACGAACATAACGAAGCAACAAGAGAAGAAAACAGAGTAGAATCCACATGTTCCGTTGCAGGTCACTACGACGAAGTAGTTTACTGCACAGACGCAGACTGTGGTGAAATCATTAGCACAACTCATAAAACTCTCCCTCTCGCAAATCATACAGAAGAAACTATACCTGCAGTTGATGCAACCTGTACAGAAACAGGCCTTACAGCAGGTGTAAAGTGCTCCGTTTGCGGTGAAGTTATCAAGGAACAGACAGTAGTTGACGCTCTCGGACACACAAACGGCACACCCGTAACTGAAAACGAAGTTGCTGCTGACTGCGAGAACACCGGTAAATACGATACAGTAGTTTACTGTACAGTTTGTAATGCAGAAGTTAGCAGAACTACAACAACAGTTGACGCTCTCGGACACAATTACGAAGAAGTTGTTACTGAACCTACCTGTACAGAAGCAGGTTATACAACTCACACTTGTTCAAAATGCAATGACAGCTACACCAGCACTCCCGTTGTAGCAACAGGACATAGCTACGGCGATTGGGAAGTTGTCAATGAACCTACCGTTACCGTTAACGGTGAAGATCGCAGAGATTGCTCCAAGTGCGATGCATACGAAACCAGAGTTACATATCTTGTAGAAGTATACTTCAAAAACAGAGAAAACTGGACTGCAGTTCACTTCTGGGGTTGGAATGCTGACGGCAACATCGTATCCGGCGAATGGCCCGGCACTGCTGCTATGACTCTCGTTGAAGGTACTACCGATTGGTACTGCTATTCTGCAGTTATCTACAACGTTGACGGCTTTGGATTCCTCTTCAACAACGGTGCAGCTTCAGGCACACTCCAGACAACTGACTTTACCTACGACGTTAATGCTCGTTTCGTTTCCAACGGTCAGCTTTACGCTTCCATGGAAGACGCTGAAAACGATCTCAAGGTTTGGAGCAAATGGTACCTTTACGGTACGTTCAATGGCTGGACCACAAGCAACAGACTTGAGGAAGATGAAAACGGCAATGCTTGGATCATTATGACCGTAGCAAAGGACGATGAATTCAAGGTTGCAACATCCAGCTGGAATCCTGAAATAGGATACGGAAGCAAGCTCCTCGACAAGGTTAACTTTGGTCAGGGCGAAGGCACAAACATTAAAGTTAATGTTGAAGGTACATACAAGTTTACCGTTACTACAGACGGCAATCTCGTTATTGAAAATCAGCACGATCATACATGGGTAGATGCTACTTGTACAGAAGCTAAATACTGCTCTGCTTGTAGCTGGACAGAGGGTACAGCTCTTGGTCACGCATGGGACGAGGGTATTGTGACTCCCGCTACCTGTACAGAAGCAGGCAACACACATTACACATGTACAAGAGAATGTGGTGAGACAAAGGACGTAATCATCCCTGCTCTTGAACACGTTGATGAAGAAGAACCTCTTAACCGTTGTGACAGATGCGGCGAAAGCCTTTGCGAAGAACACGATTGGCTTCCTGCAACCTGTGAAGATCCCATGACTTGCTCTGTTTGCGGAAGCACAGAGGGCGAAGCTCTTGGTCACTCCTACGTAGCAGAGATCACAACTCCCGCAACTCACGTTACAAAGGGTGTTAAGACATTCACTTGTGAAAACGACGCTTCTCATACCTATACAGAAGAAATTCCCTACACTCTTACAGCTTACTTCAAGAACGTTTCTAAGTGGGCTAACGTTTATATGTACTCCTTCGGCAGCAGCCAGGGCGATTTCGCAGGCTCTTGGCCCGGAACAAAGATCTCCCTCGCTCCCGGCACAACCGACTGGTACGTATACACAAAGACATCTAATTCACCATTTACCGGTGCAAAGATAATCTTTACAAATAACAGCGGCGCACAGACAGCTGACCTTACCTACAATGCAACCAAGATCTATTGGATCGGTGACAGCTGCTATGAATCAATGGAAGCAGCGGATGCTGATTATGGTACTCTCTATTTCCGCGGTTCTATGAATAATTGGGGTACAAGCGATAAGCTCACAGTAGATGAGAATGGCAACCCCAGCATTGAGATGACTCTCGCAGTCGGCAATGAATTCAAGATCGCTAACAGTGCTTGGACTGTTGAATATGCTTACACAGCACTTACCGTAAAGACGAACTTCTCATCCAGCAATGGCAATATCAAGGCAACAAAAGCCGGTACTTACGTATTCACAGTTACTGCTGAAGGAAAGCTTGACGTTCACCTCCACACATACACAGAGGAAGTAACAACTCCCGCTACATGTACAGAAGACGGCGTTAAGACCTTCACTTGCTCTTGCGATGACTTCTACACAGAGGTTATTCCAGCAGCACACACTCATGCAGAAGCAGTTGAAGAAAACAGAGCTGAATCCACTTGCACAGTTGCAGGTAGCTACGAAAGCGTAGTTTACTGTGCAGTTTGTAAAGTAGAAATTAGCAGAACAAAGGTTGACCTTCCTCTCGCTGATCACACCCCTGCAGAAGCAGTTGAAGAAAACAGAACTGAATCCACTTGCACAGTTGCAGGTAGCTATGAAAGCGTAGTTTACTGCGTTGTTTGCAAGACTCACGTAATCAGCAGAACAAAGGTTTCTCTTCCTCTTGCTGATCACACTCCCGCAGAAGCAGTTAAAGAAGAAGTAGTAGAATCCACTTGCACAAGCGAAGGTAGTTACGAATTAGCAGTTTACTGCTCTGTTTGTTCAAAAGCTCTCAGCAGAGATTATATTACCACTCCCGTTGCAGAACACGCAAAGGTTCAGCACGAAGCTAAGGCAGCCACTTGCACAGAGATCGGCTGGAACGCTTATGAAACTTGCGCAAACTGCTCTTACACAACATACGTAGAGATCCCTGCACGCAATCACGTCGATGCAGATAATAATAACGTATGTGACAGAGAGGATTGCAAACTCGTTCTCTGCCAGGACGGCGACCACGTTGAAGACGCAGGCGAAATAACAACACCTGCAACTTGCGTTGCTACAGGTACAAGAACATTTAAGTGTACTGCCTGCGGCGAAATCTTAAGAACTGAAGTAATCGATATTAACCCTAATGCACATAATATCGTAGTTATGCCCTCAAAGGCAGCAACTTGTACAGAAAACGGTCACTCCGTATACGATGCTTGTACTCTTTGTGACTATGTAGACGGTAAGAACGTTCTTCCAGCTCCCGGTCACTACTTCAAGATTGACGCAGTAGCAAAGGCTGCTACCTGTACAGAAGCAGGTCACACAGCAGCAGAACGTTGTAGAGTATGTGACCTCACAAGAGGCAATGAAACCATCCCCGCACTCGGTCACGATCTCGTTGACGTAGCGGAAAAGAAAGCAACTTGCACAGAAGCAGGTTACAGCGCATACAAGGATTGCTCTCGTTGCGATCACATCGAGGGTAAGGTAGATTACACTGCTCTCGGTCACACCGAAGTTGAAATCCCTGCAGTTGCTCCTACTTGTATAGCAACAGGTCTTACAGCAGGCGTTAAGTGCTCTGTTTGTCACGTAGTTCTTGTGGAACAGACAGAGGTTGGCGTTTCTGATCATAATTATGCAGACGGTCTTTGCAAAGTTTGCGGCATTTTAGATCTTAATAACACAGTAACTATTTACTTCCAGAACAACTGGCTCTGGAGCGACGTTTGCGTATACTACTGGAACAATGATAATGGTAATAACAACGCTAACTGGCCCGGTGCTAAAGTTGAAGTAGCTTACAATGACGGTCAATATGATTACTACAAACTTGAGATCAGCGCCGGTGCTACACACTTCATCATCAACGGAATTAAAAACGACGGTTCCGGAAGCCGCGATCAGACTCCTAACGTTGATTTCAACAAGAACGCAGGTTGTGTAATTTACTACATGAACTGGGACAACGGAAACACCGTTGGTACTTTCAGCCACGTTGGTAAAGATGCAACTTGTACAGATCCCAAGATCTGCGAACTTTGCGGTGAGGAAGTAGAAGAAGCTCTCGGTCATACCGAAGGCACACCCGTAACTGAAAACGTAGTTGCTGCTGACTGCAACAACGCAGGTAGCTATGATACAGTAGTTTACTGCACAGTTTGTAAAGCAGAACTCAGCAGAACTACAACAACAGTTGACGCTCTCGGTCATACCGAAGGCACACCCGTAACCGAAAACGAAGTTGCTGCTGACTGCAATAATGCAGGCAGCTATGATACAGTAGTTTACTGCACAGTTTGTAAAGTAGAACTCAGCAGAACTACAACAACAGTTGATTCTCTCGGTCATACCGAGGTTGAAATCCCCGCAGTTGCTCCCACTTGTACCGAAACAGGTCTTACAGCAGGCGTTAAGTGCTCTGTTTGCGGCGAAGTTATCAAGGAACAGACAGAGGTTGATGCTCTCGGTCATACCGAGGTTGAGATCCCTGCAGTTGCTCCCACTTGTACAGTAGCAGGTCTTACAGCAGGCGTTAAGTGCTCTGTTTGCGGCGAAGTTATCAAGGAACAGACAGAGGTTGACTCTCTCGGTCACACCGAAGTTGAAATCCCTGCAGTTGCTCCTACTTGTATAGCAACAGGTCTTACAGCGGGCGTTAAGTGCTCTGTTTGTAACGCAGTTCTTGTAGAACAGACAGAGGTTGGCGTTTCTGATCATAGTTATGCAGACGGTCTTTGCACAGTTTGCGGCATTTTAGATCTTAATAACACAGTAACTATTTACTTCCAGAACAACTGGCTCTGGAGCGACGTTTGCGTATATTACTGGAACAATAACAATGGAAAAGATAACACTTGGCCCGGCACATCAGTAGGTGAAGCGGTTTACAATGACGGTCAATATGATTACTACAAGCTTGAGATCAGCGCCGGTGCTACACACTTCATCATCAACGGAATTAAAAACGACGGTTCCGGAAGCCGCGATCAGACTCCTAACGTTGATTTCAACAAGAACGCAAGTTGTGTAATTTACTACATGAACTGGGACAACGGAAACACCGTTGGTACTTTCATCCACGTTCCCGGTGACAATGCAACTTGTACAGCTCCCCAGCTTTGCTTGCTTTGCGGCGGCGTAGTAAACGAAACACTTGATCACCCCTACGAAGCAGTTGTTACTGCTCCCACTTGTTCCAAACTTGGTTACACAACATACACTTGTTCTGTTTGTGGTGATAAGTATACCGCTGACGAAACCGGTGTGGTTAACCACAAGGACGATGATAAAAACTATCTCTGCGATTACGAATGTGGCGAGATAATCGAACCTTGTTTAGCAGGTGTAGATACACTTACTATTGAACAGGCAGCTTATCTTGGCGGTCTTTATGCTCATGATACATATACATCTGCTTTATATTACGTAACAGGTACCATTGTATCCATTAAGAATACAACCTATGGCAACATGACCATTGAAGATGAGAACGGTAATTCTATCTACATTTATGGACTTAATAATGAAGCAGGTTCAAGGTACGATTCCTTTGATGTTAAGCCTATCGTTGGTGATACGATAAAAGTTCTCTCAATCGTTGGTCAATATAACGAAACTCCTCAGCTTAAAGCAGCAATATTGACTTCACACACTGCACATACTCACAACTATTCAGAGGCTACTTGCACTGTTCTTTCAACATGTTCAATCTGTGGTGCAACAACAGGCGAGCTTGCAGATCACACTTATGTTGACGGCGCATGCTCTGCTTGCGGTGCATTTGACCACGATCATGCTGACACAGACGAGAATCTTGTTTGTGATAAAGAAGGCTGTGGTTTCGAAATGATTCCCGAGGCTGACTCTACAATTTCAATCAAACTTGCTATCGCACTTGGAAATGCTCATACTCATAACACCTTTACTGAAGACAAATATTACATTACAGGTACAATCAAATCTATAGCAAGTACCACATGGGGTAATATGTATATTTCAGATGCAGAAGGCAATGAGATTTACATCTATGGATTCTACAATGAAGACGGTAGTGTAAGATATGATGCTCTTGACGTAAAACCCGTTGTTGGTGATACTGTAACAGTTTATACAGTTGTTGGTTACTACAGTACTGCTGCACAGCTCAAGAACGCTCAAATGACAGCGCACACTGTACACGAACACAACTACTCTGTTGCTACTTGTACTGTTCTTTCAACATGCTCAATCTGTGGTGCAACAACAGGCGAGCTTGCAGATCACACTTATGTTGACGGTGCATGCTCTGCTTGCGGTGCCGATGATCCTGATCATGAAAGCGGAGATGGCGAGGAAACAGTGACTACTACTTCATGGACAAAGGTTGAACTTGATGATATTAAATCTACTGATGTTGTTGTTATTGTTTGGACAACAAGCGCTGGAAAATCATACGCTGTAAGCAATGATAAAGGCTCATCAAGCGCACCAACAGCAGTAGTCGTTACTGTTGACGGTGATAAATTAAGCGGTGATATCGCTGATAATATTAAGTGGAATATCACAAACGTTAGTGGAACATTAACCATTTATCCAAACGGAACTATTACAACATGGCTCTATTGCACAAATAGCAATAATGGTGTTCGTGTAGGTACAAACGCAAATAAGGCATTTACTATTGACTCAACATCTGGTTATCTTAAAAACACTGCTACCAGCCGTTATGTTGGAGTTTATACATCCAATCCTGATATTCGTTGCTACACTAACACAACAGGAAATACCGCTAATCAAATCATTTCATTCTATAAATATGTTGATGGCACAACAGGTGGCGATGAAGTTTGCGAACATACTAACACCACAACAACTACCGTGGATGCAACTTGTACAGAAGCAGGTTCAACAACCGTTACATGTGATGACTGCGGTACAACCGTAAGCACAGAAGAAATTGCGGCACTTGGTCACTCTTATGTTGATGGTGTTTGCACAGGTTGTGGAGCGGTTGAATCTACAGGTGAAATTCCTGACCCAACTACCTATACATTCTCAAATTATGCTGCTGGTACTCAATATGCAAATAATGAAAACCACCAGCTTGATGATAACGTTAGAATAACTACATTCGATTGTCATTTTACAACACAATTGAGAATTTATAGCAGCTCAACCCATAACGGATACGCTATAATTGAATCTAGCTTTGCAATATCCACATTTGCTATGAACGCTGGTAACAAAGAAGATACCGTAGTTATTTATGGCTCAAATGATGGAAATACATGGACTGAAGTTGGAAGAATAACAACCACAACAACAGAATACAAAGATTATTCTTGCGTACTAACTGGATCTTACAACTACCTGAAACTTGACGTAGAAGGCTCTAACCAGGTTAGAATCGCAAGCATGACTCTTACTTTTACAGAATAACAAAAACCAATTTAACTAAATAAGTTTTTCGCCCACGGTTTTACCCGTGGGCGTTTTTTCGTGCGTCTTATTGGGATTTTGTAATCTTTAGTTTGCTTTTTATGGTTTTTCGGATGCAAAACAAGTAAATTGTCAAAAAGTTTCTCATTAATTTTTTTTTGTTTTTTTACCGTGTTTTGCCATTACATTTTTTCGCTTTTTTAGCGCAATCGAGGCTATGTTGCTTATGCTGATTTTCTCATTCGGATAGGTGATTTTTCAAACGTTTTCCCTTGTTTTGGCGATCGTACGATAGTCGTACGATTAGTTGTACGATCCGTCGTATGACGTCGTTTGTAGATAAGAAAAGACTAGAACAAAACAGCATAGATTAGATAAGAAAAAGGAGAGTAGATGAAAAAAGACAAACACTCCGAAAGGTCAGGCAAGGTTAAGACAATTCCCTCGCCTGCGGCGCTTACTACTTACTACTATCGTTTTACAAACCAAAAACATTGATATTATTTACCGCAGCAATAGATATGTTGTAGAGCTTTTGAGCTTTTCCCAAAATTTGCCCAACACCTGGGATCAAACATGGTTGTTTTTGCGTTTCTTGTATTTTTTGATATACTTAAAAAATTTGATTTTATTTATCATATTGTAGGTTTTGTAAATTTTCTCGGTATGGTTATTGTGAACAGTTTTTTTGTTGTTTTTTGTGCAATTTGTATATCTCTATATTAAATTATTTTATTTTTTTGTGAAAAATAGTTGAACTCCTTATTTTTTAGTGGTATAATATGGTTACAATTGTCTTTTACTATTTACTAGTAAGAAATTGTGACATTTTAATTAAGGAGGATACTTCAATGAAAAAAAGTATCGCGATTTTACTGGTTGTTTTACTTTTCTCTACCTTGATGCTTACATCATGTGATGAGATTTTATCAAAAATTCCAGGTTTTGGCCCGGAAACTCCACCCGAGGACGTTGATCCTACTCCCGATCCCGATCCTACTCCTGATCCTGATCCTACTCCTGATCCCGATCCTACTCCAGATCCCGATCCTACTCCCGATCCTGATCCTACTCCCGATCCCGATCCTAACCCCGACGAGGAAATTATGGAAACTACATTTTATCTTGTTGGCGACTCCACAGTTTGCGCTTTTTCAGACGACTACTACTATCCCAGATACGGTTGGGGTACACAGTTTGGTAATTACCTTACTGACAAGGCTACAGTTGTTAACCTTGCACTTTCCGGCCGTAGCTCCAAGAGTTTCCTCGTAGAGGAAGAATACACAACTCTTAAAAACAGCCTTAAGGAAGGCGACTATCTCCTTATCGCTTTCGGTCACAACGATGAAAAGAGCGACGATGATGCAAGATTTACCGACGCATCCAAGGATTACACAGATCCCACATCCTTCGGCTATCATCTCTACGAGTACTACATTAAGCTTGCAAGAGAAGCAGGCGCAACTCCCATTCTCGTAACTCCTATCGTTAGAGCTAAATCTTCCGACGATTACAGCGGCAACGAGGGTCACATCACAGCAACAGGTGACTATAGACAGGCTATTCTTGATCTTGGCGCGGCAGTTGACGTTGACGTTATCGATATGACTGCTATCACAAGAGCAAGATACGAGGCTATCGGCTACGACGAGGCTATCAAGTATCACGCAGTTCTCAAGGGTAAGAAAGACGGCGATGGAGCGGTTGCAGACTGGAACACCGTTGACAAAACTCACCTTAATATCTATGGCGCGAAGTTCGTGGCTTATTCCGTAGCTTCCGAGCTTGCAAAGATCGACGTTGTTAAAAATTACGTTGCAGAGGGCATCACAGCTCCCACCGAGGCAGACAGAGTTCCTAACCCCGATTACGTTGTTCCCGATTATTCAGCACCCGATCTTGAAAATTACACTCCAAAAGAACAGTTCGCAACCACGTCCGAGGGTTGGTACGGCACAGCATTTGGTAATACAGGCGGCGATCCCACCAACTATGCAAGCAAGGGATTCTTTGCTAAAGAAGTTAGCACCGGCGTGTTCCAGGTAGGTAACGAAAAGAGCAATGGAAAATTCCAGTCATCTGATGACGGTTTCTCCTTCATGTTCAGACAGGTTGAAGCTGACAAGAACTTCAAGATCACAGTTACAGCAAAGGTTGTTAAAACCGCTACAACAAAGCAGGCAGGTTTCGGTCTTATGCTCCGCGACGACTGCATTATCAATCAAACTGCAAACGGCAGCATTTCTTCAAACTACCTGACAGCAGGTATCCTCGCTAACTCCTCAACCGAAATGTATGCAAACTTCTACAGAGAGAACGGCTCTTTAAAGAAGGGCACAAAAATGACAGGTATGTACGCTGTGGATGACGTTGTTACATTTACAATTGAAAGAGTTGGTCAGACCGTTACTGTTACCGTTGAGTACAATGGCACGACCTACACCGAGAGCTACTATGACTTTGACCTCTTTGCAAGAGATACCGAGTATATGTACATTGGTATGTTCGCAAACCGCGGCACCGTTATTGAGTTTACTAACGTTAACTTCGAAATCACAGGTATTTCCCAGGGCGCGTAAGTCTTCTCTGCTCCCACGATGCTCTTTTGCCTTCTGGCAAAGGGCAACTAAAATTTTCCAAGGCTTTATTAAAAGCACATAAATTACTTTGAGCATTAAGCAAAAAAAATAAAAAAAGGAGATTCATTTATGAAAAAACGCTTATTTGCAATTTTGATCTTAGCCCTGGCTATGATTCTCGCTTTCACAGGCTGTGAATTCTTAGAGAATCTTATTCAGGACGTTCCACACAAACACGTTGTATGTGCGGACGAAAACAAAGATCACAAGTGTGACGTTTGCGGCGCTGAAATGGGTACCCATGAGGCAGCCGACGGCAAGCATACCTGTGATTACTGCGGCGCAGAGGTTACTACTTGCGCTGACGAAAACAAGGATCACAAGTGTGATGTTTGCGGTACTACACTTTCCGCTTGCTCTGACAAAGACGATCACAAGTGCGATCTTTGCGGCAAGGTTATTTCCGAGTGTGTTGATGCGAACACAGACTACGTTTGTGACATCTGCGGCAAGGAACTTGAAAGACCTCCCGTAGGCAACACCACTATCGTTCTCGATCCCGAATCTGAGCACGCTACTCCCGTACAAGGCCCACAGACTGTAAGAGCAGGTGAGTTCGAGATCATCCTCAGCTCCGAAAAGAGCCGTATTGAGGCAAAGAACGTTACATTCACTCTTGAAGACGGTTCTTCATCTAATCAGAACTACAGAATCAACTTCAATGGTTCCGAAACAATCTACGATCCCGAAACCGGCACATGGCAGAACGCTATCTGGTTCATGACAAGCGGTAAGGGTAAGGTTACAATTTACTGGCAGCACGGCGGTAAGGGCTCCGAGGGCGACACAAGCTCCAAGGCATACCGTAACGTAGCTCTCTGGAACGCTGCAGGCGAGATGCTCGCTAAGACAGAGTCCGAGTACTACTATGAAGAACTCATCGTTACAACCTTCGAGTTCGACGCTGCAGGTACATACTACATTGGTAACCTTGCAGGTGCTAACAACTTCTTCTACGTTGAAGTTTCCTACGAGGGCGAAAAGGTTTCTCTCCCTGCACTTCCCAAGTACACAGTTCACTTCTCCACCGGCGAAGGCTCCGCAGTAGCTGACGCAGAGGTTGAAAAGGGCGCAACGGTTGTAAAACCCGAAGATCCTACAAGAGATGGCTTCGAGTTTGGCGGCTGGTACAAGGATGAGGCTTGCACAACTCCTTGGAACTTCTCCACAGACAGAATTTCCGAAGAAACAACTCTCTATGCTAAATGGGAATCAGTTTACGTTGGTGAATACGAAGACGTTCACTACGAGCTTAACATCAGCGGTCTTGAAACCGGCTCTCGCTCCGAGGACGAGATCAACGGTAGATTCACTATCGTTTCCGGCACAGAGGTTAGAAACAGAACAAGAACATATGACGGCGTTGAATATACAAAGTCCGTTAAGATCGGTGGCTCCAGCCATATGATCAAGGTTTCCGTTCCCGGCGACGGTACTCTTAAGTTCATTATCCAGAACGGCTCCAGCGGTGCAGACGTACAGTACACAAAGGTTATCGCTCCCGACGGAACAGTTTACGATATCGAATTCGCAGGTAACAACGAGGGTAGCCCACTTGTAATGCTTGAGCTTGCAGTTACAGAGGGTGAATGGACTATCTGCCGCGGTAAGAACGGTGGTACACAGGATATTTACTTCCTTTCCCTTGATTGCTCCGTTCCCGTATCCCCCGAAACAGGATTTGAGCTTGTAGATCCCGGTAAGGTTGATTACGTTGCAGGTGAAGATCTCGATCTTTCCAAGCTCGTTCTCAACGCTACCTTTGAAAGCGGCAAGACAGAGCCTCTTGCACTTGCAGACGTAACAGTTGACGTTTCTGCTTTCAATAAGGACGTTGCAGGCAAATACACAATTACAGTTTCCTATAAGGAATACGCTCCTATCACCTATGAGGTAAGCGTTTTCGCTCCCAGCTCCCTCGAGCTTGATTTCGACGCTATTGAAAAGCTTGCACAGAACTCCTCTGCAGGCAACGGCGTTTACTTCAACCACAGCTTCAAGGAAGTTTACGCGCTTAACGAAGAGCTTGCAACCGCAGGTCTTTCCGTAACCGTTGTTGCTACAAACGGCGAAACCGAAAAGTCCTTCAGAGTTGCCCTTACCCAGGTTACTATCACAGGCTTTGATCCCGCTGTTATAGGAAAACAGACTCTTACAATCACCTATGGTGCAGTTTCTGCAACAGTTGACGTTTACGTTGTTGACACCGCTCCCTCCAAGGTTGGCGATACATACCAGGCAAAGGTTGAAAAATCCTACACCGGTGCTATCGGCGCAGTTGTTGACGGCTACAATATGTTCACAACAGTAGAACAGGCACTCAACTTCCTCGCAAGAGTTGATGCTAACGAAAAGAAGCTCATCGTTATCGGTGAGGGTCTCTTTACAGAAAAGCTTGAAATCACAATTCCTAACCTCACCATCCGTGGCGCAGGAAAGGATAAGACAACTATCGAGTGGGATTCTCTCTACGGTCTTGTAGATGCAGGTGGATTCACTCATACAACAGATTCCACACAGACAGTTGCAGTAAGAGATAATGCTACAAACGTTACTATCGAAGGCCTTACAATTTCCAACTACTGGAACAGCCAGGATAGAATGGATGCTGCAAGTCTTGGTATCGAAAGAGGTCTTGCACTTCTCGTTCAGGCTGACAGATTCATTATGAAGGACTCCGCTCTCCTTGGTATTCAGGATACTCTCGAGCTCTTCACAGGTCGTCAGTACTTCGAAAACGTATTCATTTCCGGTTATACCGACTTCATCTTCGGTACTAACAACACAACATACTTCAAGAACTGTACAATCCACGTAATCGACACATCTAAGGACGATGCAGGCACAGCAGGTTACCTCACAGCCTTCAAGGGCTCCAACAAGGGTGCTACCGACGCTATCGTTTACGGTGCGATCTTCGACGGTTGTAAGTTCACCGCTGACGAGGGCGTTATGGAAGGCAAGACCGCTATTGGTCGTACCTGGGGCGCTTACGCAGCAGTTGCAGTTATCAACTCCGAGATCGGCGGACACATCTCCCTCGACGGTTATGATTCTGCAAACAACAAGAACAAGAGATACATCTCTATGAACGGTATTCATCCTACTGATGCTACAGTTCAGTTCGTTGAGTACAACAACACAGGTGCAGGCGCTATCACAGAGGCTGTTGCAGGTATGAGATTCCTTACAGCTGATGAAGCGGCTAAATACGCTGATTTCGCCATCATCTTCGGCACAACTAACGGCAAGGTTTCTTACCTTGATCCATGGAATCCCAACTCCACAGAGGTTTTAGTTGACGACAGAACATACTACTACTTCGATCAGGGCTCCAGCACAACAGGTACATCCAATACCTTCGACACAACAGCAACCATCGCTAAGGGCGGCACACTTGATTGGGCAGGTCTCCACATCAGTGCTGAAGCAGGCAACGTTGCATGGAACCAGAATGCAAACGCTCTCAACATGAAGTCCGGTGCTTTCATCAGCTTCGACGTTGCAGCAGGCACTCTCGTTTCCGTAACATCCTACCCCGGATACAACCACTTCACTATCAACGGTATTGGCACATCTGCAGATACACTTAACGTTTACTTTGCAGAGGCTACAACAGTAACCGTTGCTTCTATCGGCGACCTTTATCTCTATAACATCATCATCAATCCTGATGAAGAAGCTCCCGCAGTTCCAACACTTAACGAGATCAAAGTTTCCGGCATGGTAGTTGATTACCTTGTAGGCGAAGAAATCTCTCTTGAGGGTGTTTCTGTAAACGCTTACTACTCCGATAACTCCGTTCGTCCAATTCAGTACACAGTTGATACCTCTGCAGTTAACAATGCTGTTGCAGGAGAATACACAGTTGTATTTACAGCAGGCGGAGAAACCATCAACGTAACAGTTAAGTACGTTTCTGATTTCGTAATTTCCGAATCCACAACAATCGACCTTTCCGCAACAGGTGCTAGCATCCAGGGCACAGTTGGTAACTACAAGGGTCTCACAATTAATGCAACAAACGGTAAGTTTGCTGACAACGGCAGCGGTTGGACACAGGTTAACAACGGCACAGTAATTACCTTCAACGTTGCAGGCGAAGCTGAAGTTTCTGTAACTGCATATAGCAGCGCAGATAACTTTACTATAACAGTAGTTGACGGTGTTTGCACGATCACAGCTACTGCAAATGATTATCTTAAGGCAATCGCAGTTAAGATAATCCGCGTATTCGATGAATCTACAACAATCGACCTTTCCGCGACAGGCGCTAGCATTCAGGGCAAGACCGGCGAATACGGTGGCCTTTCCATCGATGCAACAAACGGTAAGTTTGCTGACAACGGTAGCGGTTGGGTACAGGTTAACACAGGCACTATCATTTCTCTCAACGTAGTTGAGGGTGCAGAGGTTTCTGTAACTGCTTACAGCAACGCAGCTAACTTCGACATCGTTATTTCAGGCGGTGTTTGCACAATTACAGCTACAGCAAACGATTATCTCAAGGCTATCACAATCAAGTATTCTGTAGTATACAAGGATACAACAATCGACCTCTCCGCAACAGGCGCGAACATTCAGGGTACTACAGGTACTTATGAAGGTCTCTCCGTAGATGCAACAAACGGTAAGTTTGCTGATAACAACGGCGGTTGGGTACAGGTAAATGCAGGCACAATCATCACCCTTGAAGTAGCAGAAAACTCCAAGGTAACAGTTACTGCATACTCCAGCGCAGAAAACTTCACTATCGCAATTGCTGACGGCGTTTGCACAATTACAGCTACAGCAAACGATTATCTCAAGGCTATCACGATTGAAACCGTAGAAGAACCTAAGGAAGCAACTTACGTTCTCGATGCAACAGCAGATCTTACAGCTTTTGCAAAGGGTGACAAGACTGACGGCGAAACAGAGGTTATCGGCGGCTTCTTCACACTTCACTACAGCGCAAACACTAAGATCGACTCCAGCAACAAGACTTGGGAAGACGGTTACAGCGCAACACAGAGAATCAACTTCGGCGGTAAGATGCAGGTTGGTAGCACAACAAAGCAGTGCTTGGAATTCACAGTAACATCCGGTGCTGTTGTTAAGGTATGGTGGGTTTCCGGTGGTGACGATCGCCCCATGACAATCTGGGACGGTAGCAAGAACGTTATCGCACAGGATACTACTTCCGTAAAGGACGGTATCTACATCTCCACTCTCGTTATCCCCGGTGCAGGTACATACTACCTCGGTGGTGACGTTAACAACAACTATATCTTCAAGGTTGAAGTTACAGTTGGCGGCACAGTAACTCCTCCCGCTCACGAGTGCGAAAGCGTTTGTGCAACTTGCAATAAGTGCCTCGACGCAGCTTGCGAAGAAACAGCTTGTGCAGAAAAGTGCGAAGGCCACACTGAAGCTCCCAAGGAAGTAACATACGTTCTCGATGCAACAGCAGATCTCACAGCTTTCGCAAAAGGAACAAAGACTGACGGCGAAACAGAAGTTCTCAAGGGCTTCTTCACAATGCACTACAGCGCAAACACCAAAATCGACTCCAGCAACAAGACTTGGGAAGACGGTTACAGCGCAACACAGAGAATCAACTTCGGCGGTAAGATGCAGGTTGGTAGCACAACAAAGCAGTGCGTAGAATTCACCGTAGCAGCAGGCGCAACCGTTAAGGTATGGTGGGTTTCCGGTGGTGACGATCGCCCCATGACAATTTTGGACGGTAGCAAGAACGTTGTTGCACAGGATACTACCTCCGTAAAGGACGGCATCTACATTTCTACTCTCACCATCTCCGAGGCAGGCACATACTACCTTGGTGGTGACGTTAACAACAACTACATCTTCAAGATCGAGGTTACAACAACTGAATAATTTAGTCCTGCTGAATTATCGGATATATCTCGATTAAACATTTAGGGTGGCTCGCAAGAGCCACCCTCTTTTTTCACTTGTTTGAAAACAAAAGTTTGTATTTTTGCAAGTTTTTTTCATAAAAAATACCACGGAGATTTTCCGTGGCATTTTTTATATCATTAATTAATTGTTTTTAGTATTTCTTTTTTGCTTTCAGGGTGCGATAGATTGATCGATAGGATTCAAGTCGGCTCTCAGGGATCTTACCTTCCTCACACGCCTTTGCTACGGCACATTCTTCGGAATTTTCACCAACGTGTGCGCAGTCGGCATAGCGGCATTTACCAACGTATGGAATAAGCTCGCGGAAGGTGGGGAGAAGATCTTCGAGATCATAGAAATCAAATCTTGCAAAATCTATAAGGGAAAAGCCGGGAGTATCTGCAAGGAAGCCTGTGTCAGCTCCCTCCTCTATATCGAAGATCTCAACGTGACGAGTGGTATGTCTTCCGCGCTCAATCTTGTGGGAGATCTCGCTTGTCATAAGGTTGAGGTTGGGAAAAAGGGCGTTCATCAGCGTTGATTTTCCAACACCGGATGCACCTGCAAAAGCACTTGTTTTTCCGCCGCGAACGTTTTCCTTTATGTAAACAGAAAGCTCGCTGACACCATCGCCACTGTTTGACGAGGTAATAAACGTTGGGATGCCCACCTGCCTGTATATGGCAGCATATTCTTCTGCATCGGTAGCGCCTACGTCTGACTTTGTTATAACCACCACAGGCACGATATTGTTATGCTCTGCAATGGAGATGAGCTTGTCTACGGTTTCAATAACGGGAGCAGGTTTTTTCGCCGCAAAGACGATGAATATATAATCAAGATTTGCAAGGGGTGGCCTGATAAGATAATTTTTGCGCTCCAGCACCTCCGAGATAACTATACCGCCCTCAATGGACTCGTCAATGCTGACAACCACGTTATCACCTACAAGCAGTTTTTCCTCATCACGGCGGAGTATGCCCTTGGCGCGGGAGGTAAGGCGTTCTACCCTGCCATCCGTTACTACTCGGGTTTCGTAAAGACCTCCAAGGCCCTTAACTACTTTTCCGTACTTTTCTACCATTACGGTACTTCCTTTTCTATGTTCTAAGCTTTTGCGTTTGCTTTATGTGCTAAAAAATGTTTATCAAAACGCTAAAATCTTCATTTTTAGGTCAGTTTGAAAATTATAGTTTACTTTTGCTGTGCTTTTCTACGAAGCTGACCGCAAGCGGCATTTACGTCTGCACCAAGTCTTCTTCTCACAGTTGCTACAATCCCCATTCTCTCAAGAGCCGCGGCAAAGTCCTTTGCAGATTGGTCAGAGCCCTTCTTAAAGCCGGTTTCAGCCACCTCGTTGACCCTTATAAGGTTGACGTGGATCGGAGCACCGGTACCTCTAAAAGCATTTTTCAAAAGGGTGGCAAGCTCCTTTGCATCTGCCTCCGTATCATTCTTTCCAGAGATGAGAGTGTACTCAAAGGAAATGCGCCTACCCGTTTTAGCATAGTAATCAACGCAGGCAGAGAGAAGCTCCGAGATCTTCCATTTATTATTGACAGGCATTATCTCCGAGCGCTTTTCATCCGTTGCAGCATGGAGAGAAATCGAGAGGGTTATAGGAATATCCACCTCTGCCAGATCGCGGATTTTCGGCACTACGCCGCAGGTAGAAAGTGAAATATGGCGATAACCGATATTAATACCGTCGGGGTGGTTAACAAGCTTCAAGAACTTAATAACGTTATCATAGTTATCAAGGGGCTCACCAATGCCCATCATAACGATATTGGAAATGCGCTCTCCCGAGTCAAACTCTGCGGCAATTATCTGCCCGAGAAGCTCTGATGGAAGAAGATCGCGATCCCTGCCACCGATAGTGGAAGCACAGAATTTACAACCCATACGGCAACCTACCTGACTGGAGATGCAAATAGTGTTGCCGTGCTTATACTTCATAAGAACGCTCTCTATACAAGCTCCGTCAAAGAGGCGAAACAGATATTTAATTGTGCCGTCAATTTTAGATATGTACTTTTCTTCAACTGTGGGAAGCGTGTCAAAGGTTTCTTCAAGAAGCCTCTCTCGCAGTGCCTTTGAAAGGTTGGTGATCTCACCTATCCTCTCCCCCTTCATAAGACGGGGAAACACCTGCTTCGCCCTGAATTTCGGCTCACCAAGGGTAGCAAAATAATCTATCAGCTCCTCGGGGAGCATTGAGCGTACGTCTATTTTTTGATTCATTTATTCGTCCTCGTCGCCAAGCTATCCTCGGCGGCATTTTTCTGATTTATACGGTTTTCACAAGCTTTGCCATGAAGAATCCATCTGTATTATTTTCATGAGGAGTCAGGGTAAGCATTCCGTTCTCTGATTTGATATTATCAACTAAAAAGTCTACTTTTGTAAACTCGGGATTACATTTTAAGAAGTTTTCTATCACTTCTTCATTTTCCTCGCGACGGAGAGTACAAGTGGAATAAAGGATCTCGCCGCCGGGTTTTAAGTACTTTGCCGACCTCTCAAGAATGGACAGCTGAAGTTCCGGAAGGCTCAAAACCGACTCCTCGCTCTTATAGCGCAGATCAGGCTTTTTTCCAAGAACTCCAAGTCCGGAGCATGGCACGTCGCAAATAACTTTATCAGCAGTGCCAAAGAGATCTTCTCTTCCCTCTGTTGCATCAACGCAGTCAATATCAAGCATCTTGATACCAAGTCGCTCTCCGCCCTCTGCCACAAGAGATAGTTTGCTCTCGTGAAGATCAAAGGAGTGTATCTCGCCCTCGTCGCCCATAAGGATCGCAGTTACAAAACTCTTTCCTCCCGGGCATGAGCAAACGTCGATAACCCTATCCCCTTTCTTTGGCGAAAGGGCAAGGGCGGACACCACGCAAGCAGAGTCCTGAACGAAAAATTCACCCTCTGAAAAGCCCTCCAGGTGCTCGGGATTTACGGATCTGGGTATTCTGACGCTGTATGTCGGCACAAGGGTATCAACCGTTTCTATTCCACAAAGAGAAAGTCTTTTTTGAAGATCCTTTGCCGTAATTTTCATGGTATTCACCGTCAGGTCGGTGTACTTTTCGCTGTTGATAGTTTCAAGCAACTTTTCCGTTTTCTCCCTGCCGTAAAGCTTATCAAAGGTCTTCACGATCCAGAGGGGGAACGAATATTTAACCGAAAGATAACGGCGATAGTTTTTTTCTTCCTTTGGTAGTGGCATGCAATCCTTTTGTCTTACCACACTGCGAAGAAGAGCATTTATAAATCCTGCCTCTCCCTTGTTTCTTGCAAGCTTTACGCTTTCGTTTACAGCGGCAAAGTCAGGCACGGAGCTCATCTCGAGTATCTGACAAATACCGAGGCGAAGCACGTTTTTTGTGTAGGGATCCACCTCCCCCGGACCTCTGCCCGAGATGGCGGAAATATAGTAATCATAAGTCAGCTTATGCTCGACTGTGGTATAGAGCAAGGCTGTAAGCTGTGCGCGCTCTTCCCTTTTCAGCCCGTCAAGAGCATGGTTAGACAGCGCCAAGTTTATATAGGTTTCGCTTGCCTCGTATTTCATCAAAAGGTCAAGCGCAAGTTTTCTTATATTCATCTTTTCCTCGAAAAATTAACGATAAGTCGCAATAGCTGAAGCGCAGATACCACCAGAGCTGCAACGTATGTGAGCGCCGCGGCAGTAAGCACTTTTTTTGATACTGCAAGCTCGCCACCGCTATAAAGGCCTGTTTTGTCCATCTCCGCGAGCGCTCTCCTTGAGGCGTCGAACTCACAAGGCAGAGTTACAAGCTGGAAAAGTGTGGTTATTGCAAAGAGAGCTATGCCAAACTGAACTGTGTAGTATCCAATATTTGTTCCAATCCCGAGGAAAATGATTCCAAGGGTAATGATTATCCAAGTAAATTTTGATGCAAACGACGTGATGGGAACAAGCTTTGAGCGCAGAATTACAGGAGCGTATCCCGTAGCGTGCTGAATAGCGTGACCCGCCTCGTGTGCCGCAACGCCTATGGCTGCTGCAGAACGGTTTCCGTAAACGGTGTCCGAAAGGCGAAGAACCTTATCTCGGGGATCATAGTGGTCGGAGAGGTTTCCGCGTACACGCTGTATCTGTACGTTGGAGAGTCCGTTATTATCAAGAATCATTCTGGCAACTTCCTCTGCCGTTCTGTTGGTGGCAGTGGGGGTTTTGGAATGCTTTGCAAAGGTGGTGGAAACCTTGATCTGCGCAACGATAGCAAGTATCGCCGCGATCACGGTAAGAATGTAAAGGTAGAACTCAGGGTTCATAGGTTAATTCATCTCCTACGTTTATTTTTCTGCCTCGGATAAAATCGCCGGCAGACATTTTGCCCTTGCCCTCGGGGATAACAGAGGTAATGCTGAGCGCACCCTCACCACAGGCAACGAGAATTTCTCCGTCACCTTGGGAATTCAGGGAAATAACCTTTCCCGGCGCGCCGCTGCCAGAGGTGGGTCTTGCACGGTTTATTTTGAGCATTTTTCCGTTAAGATATGCAAATGCTCCGGGAATTGGTGTTACGCCTCTTATCTGAAAATCAAGATTTTGTGCCGATTTTGTAAAGTCAAGCTTACAATCTTCCTTCTCTACCTTGGCTGCGTGGGTTGCGAGAGAATCGTCCTGCGGAATTCTTTTGGCTCTACCCTCGAAGATCTCAACTATGGTTTTTGAGAGAAGAACGGAGCCGACTGCGGCGGATCTATCATGAATTGCCTCAAAATCATCCGTATCGGAAATGGGAAATTTCTCTACTGAAATAATATCGCCCGTATCCACTCCATCTGCCATGTGCATAATGGTAACGCCTGTCTCCCGCTCACCTGCCATGATCGCTCTCTGCATGGGAGCTGCTCCTCTGTACTTTGGAAGAAGGCTTACGTGGAGATTTATACATCCGTACTTGGGGTAATCGAGCACGTTTCGAGGAAGGATCTTTCCGTATGCAACCACCACGGCAAGGTCGGGATCGATCTCGGAGAGAAGAGCTGCAAAAGCCTCGTCACGGAGAGTTTTAGGCGTATAGACAGGGATGCCAACCTCCTCTGCGAATGCCTTACACGGAGTCGGCGTCATAACCTTACCTCTGCCGCGTGGCTTATCCTCACCCGTAACTACTGCTACAACGTTGTGTCCGTCGTCTATCAGCCTACGAAGGGCTGTCAGGGATATCTCGGGCGTTCCCATAAAAAGAATTTTCATAATAGTGTTGCTCCTTTCGCCTTAACCGTTGCGAAGCTCTTCAATCTCCTCAACAGTGAGTGCACGGCTCTGAATGTCGGTATAGATCTTTCCGTCAAGGTGATCACATTCATGGCAGATCGCTCTCGCAAGAAGTCCATCTCCACTCAAGGTGAAGGGTTTGCCGTGTCTGTCCAGTGCCTTAACGGTTACGTGTGCGGGGCGCTTGCAGATGCCATAGTTGCCGGGGAATGAGAGGCAGCCCTCCATATCCTCCTGCTCGCCTGCATAGGCAATGATCTTTGGGTTGATAAGCTCAATCACCTCACCGTCTACCACCTCGATAACCACAACGCGGCGAAGAACTCCAACCTGCACTGCTGCAAGTCCGCATCCACCGGCTTTTCTCATGGTGTCTGTCATATCGTCAAGGAGAGTAAGGATTCTTGGTGTTATATTTTCTACGGGTCTTGATGTTTTGCGGAGAGTAGGATCTCCGAACTTTAATATCTTAAGTGTTGCCATTTTATTTTTCCTTATAACTAGTTTTTCGGCTGTGTGCCATTTTGTCGTTTTTTTCTGTATATTGTAATGTTTAGTTGTCTTTTTTTACGTTTTTACACCGTCAGAGGATTTAAGTCTACAGAGAGAGCCACTCCTCTTTCACCGGAAGACTCGCACAAAAGCTCATGGAACATCTTTCTGCTCTCGCGGTTCAGCTTACATTTTATTACCATGCGAAGACGGTATTTTTCATTTAGCTTATACACCTGTGCCTCAAAGGGGCCGAATACCATAAATGGAAGATGTATATAGTCACCGTGTATTTTTTCGAGAACGGATGCATTGAGCTTTTTTGCATATTCTTTGAGAGCGCCCTCATCCTCCGAGGTCATGGTAAGCTGCACCATGTCGCAAAACGGTGGATAGGAAAGCTCGCGGCGAATGGCGATCTCACCCTCGTAGAATTTTTCATAGTCCTGAAGACAGGCAAGTCTTATGGTTTCATTTTTCGGGGCATAGGTCTGAATAACTGCCATGCCTCCCGCCTCTGCTCTGCCGGCTCTGCCTATGACCTGGGTGAGAAGCGAGAAGGTTCTTTCTGCCGCACGAAAATCGCTGACAAAAAGCGACGTATCTGCAAGGGCAACGCCTACCAGCGTAACCTTCGGGAAATCGTGTCCTTTCGCCACCATCTGGGTGCCAAGGAGGATGTCTGCTCGCTCGGAGCGAAAATCATCTAACATTCTATCGTAGGCAAGCTTACCTGACGTGGTATCCGCGTCCATGCGCATAACGCGCATATCGGGGATATATTTGTTCAGTTCACCCTCAAGCTTCTGTGTGCCAAAGCCTAAAAATGAGAGCTTATCGGAGCCACAGGACGGACAAGCCTTTGGCATCCCCTCCTCATATCCACAAAGATGGCAAAGAAGCTTTCCACCACCTCTTGTGGCATGGTGTGTCAAAGATACGGAGCAACGGGGACAGCTTAACACCTCTCCGCAGCCCTTGCAGCTGACCTGACTTGAATATCCTCTTCGATTGAGGAAGATTATTGCCTGACGCTCATTATCGTATACCTCGTTCAGGGAGTTTAAAAGTCTGTCGCTGATGGGAGAAGTGTTTCCAAGACGAAGCTCCTCGCGCATATCAACGATTATTGCCTGCGGAAGCTTAACACCGCCGTAGCGCTGACGCAGAGGTATCAGGGTATAGCTGCCGCACTGTGCCTTATAGAAGCTCTCAAGTGACGGAGTTGCTGAAGCTAATAGCAAAAGCGCTTTATTCTTTCCGCAGCGATATGCCGCCACGTCGCGAGCGTGATATTTAGGTGAGCTCTCCGACTTGTAGGTATGCTCATGCTCCTCGTCTATGACGATGAGCCCAATATTTGAAAGGGGCGCAAAAATCGCGGATCGAGTGCCTATAACAAGGTCAACGTCGCCTCTCTTTATGCGCATAAAGGCGTCAAGCCTCTCTCCCTCGGAAAGGGACGAATGTATAACGGCAACTCTCTCGCCATATCTTTGGCAAAAAATACTTACTGTCTGCGGAGTGAGAGAAATCTCGGGAACAAGCATAATTACGGTTTTCTTGTCGGCAAGAGTTCTGTCTATCGCCTTCATAATAACCTTTGTTTTGCCCGAGCCCGTAACGCCGAAAAGAAGACCGCACTTTGCCTCGTTTTCCTCGTACAGACGCTCTATACTGTCATAGGCAGTGTTCTGGGCGGGGCTCAATATAATTTCGCTCTCGTCGCGTTTTTTCGCATATGATGCGTAAGGATTCCTTATTGCCTCATATTCCAGAATTTTGATTATCCCGCGCTCGCAAAGCGCCTTTACCTGAGAGGCGTTAAATCCGGGAATAGCACGGACAAGCCCCATATCAGCCGAGCCGATATTCAAGAGGTAGGAGAGGATGCGGCGTTGCCCCTCGGAACGGATACCCTCGCGCCCGGTCAGGGAAAGCAGGGTGGCAACCTCCTCTCTCGATTTTTGCAGAACGCAGGTTTTGTTTATCTTAATGTTCAGATTCTCACGGAGTGAGCCGGGGGGTAATATGGCGCGCAGGGCATCGCCAAAGGTGCAAAGGGTATATTCCTTCATGAAAAAGCAAAGCCCGAGCATTTCCTCTGATAAGGAAAAACGGTCGCTGTGAACCGAATGCACGGGCTTGATATTTTCTTCCTCGGAAGCCTCCTTCAGTCGGGTGAGGACTCCAAGGCGAAGCTTATTTGCCCTGCCAAAGGGGACCTTGACGATACTTCCGACAGAAGCACCGTCTATTGCGGAGTAATCAAAGGGACGGTCTATGTGGTAAGGAACATCTAAAAGATATACCTCACAAACCATAACAGTCTATCAGTTTTCCTCGGGGCGCTTCATAACGAATCTGCCCGACTCCATTTTTGCAATGGCGATCTTTACTGCCTTCTGATCCTTGTACTCGGGGTCAAGGAGTGCAGAAAGGGGCTTTTCTGTTTCGTGGTTATCAATGAGCTTCTGCATCTTTGTCTTCATCTCGATATACTCGTCTGTTACGATGCGGGCGCACTTGGCAACGCCTACTACAAGCTCGTAGCGATTGAACTCGCCATTTGTAAGTTGGTCAACGGTTGGGTAAATCATCTTTTTATCTCCATGTTAAATTATTTTGCTGTTTTTGTAAAGTTTGATTGTCAAAAAACTTTATTCTTCCGGATCTTCGTTATCCATATCCTCATCGGATGTGAGTCTGTGAGTGATGGTTTCCGTTTGGAGAGCAGACAGGATAACGTGCTCTGAATCTGTTACCAGAACTGATCTTGTTCTTCTGCCGCATGAGGCGTCTATCACTCTGCCGTCCTCCTTCGCATCCTGCACAAGTCTTTTTATTGGCGCAGAATCGGGGGAAGCAATGGCTACTATCCTCTCGGCGGAAACCATGTTTCCAAAACCAATATTAATGAACTTCATGGTGCCTCCTACTCGATATTCTGTATCTGCTCGCGGATCTTTTCAAGCTCGCCCTTCATGTTAACGACGATCCTTGCGATACGGGCATTATTTGCCTTTGAGCCAATGGTATTGGTTTCGCGATTCAGCTCCTGCATAAGGAAGTCAAGCTTTCTTCCCGAGGGCTCGGGGGAGTTGATAATATCGTAGAAAGCGCCAAAGTGAGAACGGAGTCTTACAAGCTCCTCATCAATAGCAATTTTATCAGCCCAGATAGCACATTCGGTCAAAAGTCGGTTTTCGTCGATAGCGATCTTCTCGTCCTCGAGAATGGTGCGAAGCTTGGCTTCAAGCTTATCGCGATAACCGACGGTATCGGTCTTCGAAATCTCTTCAACCTCATCGGCAAAGGCCCTTACCTGCTCGATCTTGCCCTTAATATCCGCCTCTGCCTTCTGCCCCTCCACGGTGCGCATTGCAACGTAGCCGGCTATTGCCTCGTCAAGCACGGAGCGAATGATCTCCCACTCTGCCTCAAGGTCCTCCTCGGCTCTGGCGTAGCTGAAAACGTCCTGATTTCTGGCAACTGTCATGACGCTGATGTCATCTGCAAGTCCAAAGGTATCCCGCAGGGTACGAAGCGCCTCAACGTAGCTCTTTGCATAGCCCTCGTCAATACCAACGCTGACGTTATCCGTCTTCAGGTTCTCAACAGTGAGGAACACGTCTACCTTTCCACGACCGATGGCGTTTTTCTGAATGTAATTTTTAATTCTCTCCTCAAGGAAGATGTATGCCCGAGGCATTTTCACGCTGCAATCGAAATACCTGGAATTAACGCTTTTAAGCTCAATAGTAATATTCTTGCTCTCGCACTCGTATTTTGCTCTGCCAAAGGCTGTCATGCTGCGAATCATACGTTATCCTCCTTGCGAACTTTCTTTCTCGGTTTTTTGTGTAGCCTCTTTATCTCCTCGGTAAAGGAATCAATATCCTGAAACTCTCGGTACACAGAGGCAAATCTGATGTAGGACACGATGTCGATATCCTTAAGTCTACCAAGAACCATCTCGCCAATATCCTGGGAGGTGATCTCGGTTACAAGAGCATTCTGAAGCTCTGATTCAATGGATGAGGCGATCACCGCTGCGTCACAAGGCCGCTTCTGGCAGGCACGCTCAATACCAAGGGTCAATTTATGTTTATCGAAAAACTCCGCTCTGCCGTCACGCTTGATCACAGAGATTGGAACCGTATCCACCACCTCGTAGGTAGTAAATCTTTTTCCGCAGGATGCACATTCGCGGCGGCGCTTGATACTGCTACCCTCGTTTACAGGACGGGAATCAAGCACGCGGGAATCCGAAAAATTACATGCAGGACATTTCATATATGGACTCCTAATTACATAATTATTCATAATATTCTATCACAAAATAATAAAAAAGTAAATACTTTTTGAAAAAATATTTTATTTTTCATTCTCACTGCCCACACAAGCGCCAATTATGAGGTAAAGAGATCACCAAATAATGCAACATTTTCTCAAAAATCGCAGTGTACCGTTATAGCGAACTTTTTTATTTTTTTCAAAATTCCTTCACTCCACAGCGCAACACGAGGCAGAGTTTTTACTTTGGGATATTCTCGGTTTTTGCTGAAAAATATAAAAAAACAAAGAATTATGACGGAAAAAGTCAGCAAATTATATAACTTTTCATAATATACAATTCCGTTGTGCGTTTTTATCGATCTCGGAATAGTAATGTCTTTTTTCAAAGAACTTCGACAAAAAGATACAAAAAAACGAGCGATTTTTCATAGTTTTCACTCCCTTTTTTATGATTTTTGGGGTGATTTTTCTATGATTTCGCTCGTTTTTTAATGATTTTTTGCTGATTTTTCGGTATTTTTTTCGATTTTTTATCCTATTTTCGGTAAAAAAACGTTATTTTTTTGCTGTTTTTTCTATATTTCAGACCTTTTTCGTAAGGATCTTCTCTGCTTCCTTCGAGTCATTTGCAACGTAGGTGAAGCCGGATGACAGGATTTCCTCCTCCGTTCCATGTCCCCAAAGAACACCGAGAGAATCCACACCGCAGATCTTTGCTCCCTCTGCATCGTACTTTCTGTCGCCGACTAGAATACACCTTGACATATCCGTAGCACCAACGGAAGCAAGAGAATACTCCAGCACCTCCCACTTTTTATCTCTCGTGCTTGAGGTAGAGGCTCCTCCCATAAAATCAAAATACTTATCAAGTCCAAATAACGCCATAATTCTTCTTGCCGTATTTTCAGGCTTTGAGGTAGCGAGAACCACGGTCTTTCCTGCAGCTTTTAACGCCTCAAGAAGCTCAACTATTCCATCGTATACTCTGTTCTCTGCCCAGCCGTACTCATCGTAATATTCTCTGAAAATTGCTATGGCTCTGGCAGTTTCCTCCTCGGAAAATCCAAAATCCCGCTTCCACTCCTCATGAAGTGGCGGACCGATGTAACGGCGCAATGACTCGGGTGTGTCATACTTTACTCCAACGCGGTCAAAGGCGTAAATGAAGCCCTTTACAAGTCCCACCTCCGGGTCCGTCAACGTTCCGTCAAGATCAAATGCTATATAATCGTAACTTTTCAATTTTTCTGTCCTTTGTATATCTTTTTCATCCTCGGGAAATGATATTTATATCGCTCCTTGAGCAAGCATAGCGTCTGCAACCTTAATAAATCCTGCAATATTTGCACCGGCTACCAGATTTCCTGACAAACCGTATTCATTTGCCGCATCCGACACGCGCTCATATATACTTTCCATAATGTTGCGGAGCTTTTCGTCCACCTCATCAAGAGTCCATGACAAGCGCTGAGAATTCTGGCTCATTTCAAGGGCACTGGTAGCAACACCGCCTGCGTTTGCAGCTTTTGCAGGAGCAAAAAGCACTCCGGCTTTCATAAATTCAGCAATCGCCTCGGGCGTTGAAGGCATATTTGCACCCTCCGCAACAACCAATACACGGTTAGCTATAAGCGCTTTTGCCGATTCAATGTCTATCTCATTCTGTGTGGCGCAAGGAAGCGCTATGTCACATGGAATAGTCCAGATACCACGGCATCCTGCCGTAAAGGTAGCATGTGGGCGGCGATCTACGTATGCCGAGATTCTCTCGCGTCGCACCTCTTTAATTTCCTTAATTATATCAAGGTCGATTCCGTCCGGGTCGTAGATATATCCTGAAGAATCGGACATTGCCATAACCTCTGCACCGAGGGATATAGCCTTCTCTGCGGCATAGATCGCTACGTTTCCTGATCCTGAAATGACTACGGATTTATTACCGAAGCTCTCACCTCTGTCACGGAGCATTGCATCAACGAAATAGCAAAGTCCCCAACCGGTCGCCTGCTTTCTGCCGAGAGAACCACCGTAAGAGATGCCCTTTCCCGTGAGAACCCCCTCAAAGCTGCCCGTGATCCTTCTGTACTGACCAAAGAGGTAGCCGATCTCTCTTGCACCGACGCCAATATCACCCGCAGGCACGTCCTCGTCCTTACCAACGTACTTATAAAGCTCGGTCATAAAGCTCTGGCAGAAACGCATGATCTCACCTTCGCTCTTGTTCTTCGGATCAAAGTCTGATCCACCCTTTCCACCACCGATGGGAAGTCCTGTCAGCGAGTTTTTGAAGGTCTGCTCAAAGCCGAGGAATTTAATAATGCTCTCGTTTACTGATGGATGGAAGCGCAGTCCTCCCTTATACGGGCCGATAGCTCCGTTGTACTGAACTCTGAAGCCACGGTTGACCTGAATTTTACCCTGATCGTCAAGCCATGGAACGCGGAATTTTATCACTCGCTCCGGCTCGCAAAGAAGCGCAAGAACTCCTCTTTCAACGTACTCCGGGCGGCGCTCGATTACAGGCTCAAGAGATTCAAGAACCTCGCACATTGCCTGATGATATTCCGGCTCGGCAGGATTTTTCTCCACTATCCGAGAGTATAGCTCGCATAAATATTTATTCTTTAACATAGGACCTCCGAATGAAAATTATATACATTTACTATAACACAAAAGGAAAAGAAAATCAATAGCTTTCTCAATTTGTCAGAAAATTTCAGAAAATCAGGTTTATGGATAAAAATTTGCTTGACTGTATTTACATACTGACTTTTTGGGGTGAGAGAATGGAAAAGACGAAAAAAATCAGACTTCCCGCAAGGGCATCACTGTTTTACGGTATAAGTATAGTTTTATCAAAGGCAATAGGTGCGCTGACTACGCCCATTTTCACCCGAGCCATGAGCACCGAGGAATACGGCATCTATTCTTATTATATTTCCATCCTTGGAATCGGGTCAATGATCTGTACGGCTTTTTTGACGCCCAGCGTTTTTTATTCCGGACTGCGCAAATTTCAAGGAGAGGAAGAAAACTTTTCTGTTTTAGCTGTTGGACTCACAAACAGCATAAACTTATTATTTTGTCTAGCATTATTTACATTTAGTGGTGTTTTTGGAATAGATCGTAGTCTTGTGCTGATTATGGTGTTTCAAATTTTCTTTGATTCAGTTGTAAGCACAAGACTGTTGAAGTTGAAATTTTCTTACGGATACGGAGAGGTCACACTGATAAATCTAGCCTCGGCTGCCATCTCCTCCGCCCTTTCTTTGATCTTGGTTTTAGGCTTTGATCTTGGGGCATACGGCAGAGCCTTTGGCATTCTGATCTCCGGCGGGATCATATCAGCGCTCATCATCCTAGGCGACAGTCGAAAAGCTAAAAAAGCAACGCTCCAGGGTAGAATATCCGAAAGGGACAAACCCGAAGAATATGCATATAAAAACAAAGTACCCGACTTTTTTCGCCCTTTCCTAGATAAGAATAAACGGGATTTTCTTATAAGAAATGCTCTGCCCATGATTCCTGCAGTTGTTGCCAGAGCATCTGTCGGCTGGTCGGACAAGCTCATGATCCGCGCTATGATGGGTACGGAATCTCTTGCAAAATATTCCGTCGCACACACGGTGGGACTAGCACTTTTCGCTCTTATCGGTGCGCTATCCTCCGCCATGAATCCGTGGATAATAAGAAAACTTTCCGCAGGTAAAAAGGACGCTACCTATCCTGCCATTTCTGCCATTTCTGCTCTTATCGGTTGGGGGGCAGTAATTGCCATTGCAGTCGCTCCGGAGATCCTCGCCTTTCTCGCACCAAAAAGCTATAGCGATGCGATTTTTGCCATAGCCCCCTTCGCTATGTCTAGCGCACCATATTTCATCTATTCAACGGTTACGGTGTATCTTGGCTTCGCCGAAAAAACAAAGCTTATTACCCTATCGGCTATATCCGGAGCGGCAATAAATATCCTATCAAATTTTCTGCTTATCCCTCGGCTCGGCTACCTTGGTGGCGCTATGTCCTATTTCATCTGCGAGGGCGCAATGTGTGTTCTTTCCCTGCGTCTTTTATCAAAAGTCGATCTACTCACGGCAAGCTCCCTGAAAAATGGAATAAATATGCCGCTGCAGATCATTTTGAGCTTTATATTTGTTCTTCTCTACCCCTACCCTGCGATGCGGATATTCCTCCTTATAATTCCCGCCATTTTCGCCACCAAAAACGGTTTTTTCGCCCTTGAGCTTGCAAAGGAAAAATAGTACTTGCATTTTACCGCTATTTATGGTAAAATTAAAGTGGTAGAAAATTTTCGTTTAAAAAGAACGAGGCTGAAAGGAGCAAAAAATGAAATCCAAGGTTTATTTTACAAGAGAAATTTCCCCGGCGGCAACGCTCCGACTCTATAAGATGCTTGACAAAGAGCTTCCCGGAAAGGTAGCAGTTAAGGTACACTCCGGCGAGGTTGGAAATCAGAACTTTTTACGCCCTGAATTTTGGGCTGACATTATTAACCACGTAGGTGGCACAGTCGTTGAATGTAACACTGCTTACGCAGGTGCAAGAAATACTACTAAAAAGCACGTAAAAACATTGAAAAAGCACGGCTGGTCCGACGCTTTTGCCGTAGATCTTCTTGATGCAGAAGGCCCCGATCTCGAGCTTCCCATCAAGAACGGCAAGGTTATACACAAAAACTTCGTAGGAAAAAATCTTACAAACTACGATTCTCTTTTGGTGCTATCTCATTTCAAGGGTCATCCTATGGGCGGTTACGGCGGAGCCTTGAAGCAGCTTTCCATCGGCATTGCCTCCTCCCACGGTAAGGCGTATATCCACGGTGCAGGCGTTCCTGCTATGATCTGGACTGCAAACCACGATAAATTCCTTATGTCGATGGCAGACGCTGCAGGCTCTGTTATTGATTATTTCGGCGACAAGATCGTATACGTTAACGTTATGGCTAATATGTCCGTTGACTGCGACTGCTGCGCAAAGGCAGAAGATCCTTGCATGGGCGATATAGGCATTTTGGTTTCCCTCGATCCCGTTGCTATCGACAAGGCTTGTCTTGATTTAGTTTATGCATCAGATGATCCCGGAAAGTCGCATCTCATCAAGAGGATAGAATCCCGAAACGGTGTTCTTACCACCAATTCTGCCGCAGAGCTTGGACTCGGCTCTCTTGAATACGAGCTTATTGAGGTTTAAGATGAAAAGAATACTGGTAACGGGCGCAGGCGGTGGAATGGGTCAGGCTATTACAGCTAAGCTTGCCTCCGAGGGCTACTACGTTTACGCCCTGGATCTACGCGACTTCCCTGCGCCAAAAAACTCAAAGAAGATCCTCTGCAACCTTCGAGATGATCGATCTGTCAAGGCGGCGTTCGATGAAATAAGCTCTGATGGGGACTCGCTTTTTGCAATCATTCATACGGCAGGTATCTACGACCTCGACTCTCTTGTGGAGATAAGCGAAGAACGCTTTGAGAGGATATTCGACATCAATCTGTTCGGTCTTTATAGGGTGAACAAAACGTTCTTGCCACTTCTCTCAAAGGGCAGCAGAATAGTGATCACCTCAAGCGAGTTAGCACCTCTTGATCCCCTGCCCTTCACAGGCATTTATGCAATAACGAAGGCGGCAGTAGAAAAGTACGCTTACTCTCTGCGCATGGAAATGAATCTGCTCGGAATAAAGGTGTCGGTGCTTCGTCCGGGAGCAACAAAAACTCCCCTGCTCGGCGACTCCACAAGTGCACTTGACAGATTCGTTGAAAACACGAAAATTTATAAAACAAATTCCAAAAGATTTAAGAAGATAGTAGATAGTGTTGAAGCAAAAAATGTTAAACCTGAAGCAATCGCAGATCTTACATATCGCATAATCACCTGTAAAATGCCAAGATATATTTACAATATTAACAGAAATCCACTACTTTTGCTTCTTAATATTTTGCCACACAGACTGCAAAATTACATAATTAAATTGATTCTTACAAAATAGTGAGGACATTAACATGAAGAAGATACAAAATTCAATTCATCCGGACGACACGCTTCATTATGAAAAAATGGGACTAAAAAAAGACGTGGTTGAGATATGGGAGGACGGTGCAAGAGTTGACGGCAGCAAGGGTACATACGAGTGGTGGTACTACGATTCACACTACCCTGACGGCACGGTTCTGGTTCTGTTCTTCTACTGCAAAAATCCAATCGCAGTGGATGGTCCTATTAAGCCTATGGCAACGATGGAGCTGACCCTACCCGACGGCAGAAAGTTCTCCGAGGAGGTTTACGCCACCTTAAAAGAGAGCCACTACAAAAAGGAGTCTTGCGACGTTAAGGTTGGAAAGTGCTGGTGCAAGGGCGACCTTAAGCACTATGATGCAGTTTTCCAGGGCAAGACCATGAGCGCAAAGCTCTCACTTGACGGAACTATAAAAGCCTGGAGATCCCAGACCGGCAGCATTTTCTTTGGTGATAACGAGGAGCATTACTTCGCATGGCTCCCTGCAATTCCCGAGGGACGTGCTGTGGCTGACGTAACGTATGACGGTGGAAAGGAGCTTCATCTGGAGGGCTCCGGATACCACGACCATAACTGGGGCAATATCTCAATGCTAAAGCTCATGCATCACTGGTATTGGGGCAGAGCTAAAATCGGGGACTACAAGGTTATTTCATCCTGGATCACCGGAGAGAAAAAATACGGCTACAAGGAGTTTGACGTTTTCATGCTTGCAAAGGGCGATAAGATCCTGGGTGACAACTCAAATCACACCCTGAAATTCATCCCCGAGGGCGAGTATGTAGATCAGCACACGGGTCTTCCTGCCCACAACACCGTTGGCTACGAATATGCCACTGAGGATGGGGAGCTTTATAGAATAACCTACCGTCGTCAGGGCGAGATCGCAAAGCAAAGATTCTCTGATCTGTTGCCACCGGTTATCAGAAACGTTGCAAGATTTGCAGGTTTCAAGAGTGGCTACATTCGCTTTGAAGGCACGGCAACTATCGAAAAGATCGAGGGTGGCGAAGTTGTCGAATCTGCGACCGATCCTGCAGTTTGGGAGCTTATGTATTTTGGCAAACCCGGCGCAGATAAAGTGGTAGATCAAAGCAGCGATACCGATAATACCTAAGTTTTATAAATAATTATTTACATATTTGCATATTTTAAGGGCTGGATTTCTCCAGCCCTGTTTTCTTGTGTTAATGTTTTTATGATTCTTTTATACTGCTGATCAATGTTGCTTTTTCGTTTTGTAGCTCTCCTTTTATAACCTTTTCAAGCAGCATGCCAAGAGTCGATCCGATTTCTTTTCCCGATATTCCGAGGGCAAGAAGATCCTCACCGCCAACCTCTAGCATTGCAAGAGTATACGGTACGCCGCTGTTCTTTACCGCCTCAAGACGTGCAAGGTCACAAAGGCTTCCGATACCAAGTATAGCCTCACATTCCAAAAGAAGCTTCGCCCTTTCCTCCCCCAGATCTCGAAGCATAAATGCAAGTGAGCTATCTTCTCTTTTGTATTTTCCAATAGCGGAGATGACTGCCGCACCTGCTTGCGCCGTGACTCTGTCCGTCTTTAATCTACTCATGGCGCCGAGATATTTTTCTGCACCTCGGGCAGCGAACAATGACACGTGCTTTGCAATAGTTGATGCTTTCGAAAAAGCTTTCTTATCAATACTTTCAGGAATCGCGATCTCGGGGAAGAATACCCTCGTCACCGAAGAAAATTCCTCTAAAATTTCTAATGCACCGTCGCCTGACAGGAGCTTTTTCCATTCGGTAAATATTCTTTCGCTTGAAATTCTCCCTAGCAGGTGGGCGCGGCTTATCATTGCACGCTTGGTTTTTTCTTCAATTTCAAATCCGAGAGTAGAAGCAAATCTAATGCCACGAATTATACGCAGAGCATCCTCGTCAAATCTCTCCTCCGCAACTCCCACCGCGCGAATGATCCTATCTTCAATATCTCTCTCGCCGAAAAATGGATCGGTTATGCCGTATTTTGGAGAATAAGCAATTGCGTTAACAGTGAAATCGCGACGGGCAAGGTCATCCTCTATAAAGGGTGTGAAAGAAACGCTTTTTGGGTGGCGCGAGTCCTCGTACTCACCGTCGACGCGATAAGTGGTTATCTCATATTGCTGTCCGTTTTTCAGCAGCGCTACCGTTCCGTGCTTTATACCCGTTTCTATAATTTTCTCTCCCGAGAATACTCTGCAAGTTTCCTCCGGCAGAGCCGAGGTGGTTATATCGTAATCGAAAGGCTCAACACCGCGAATAAGATCGCGTACAGGACCACCTACAATATCGGCGCGAAAACCTGCATTTTCAAGCTTTTCCAGTATCCACGTAACGTCCGGCGGAAGCAAAAATCTCATATCACGGCATCCTTTCTTAGTTTTATTTTTGCAAAATTCCACATTGCCTTGCATTTTTCATTTGTTTATGCTACAATATATTCAATATTACGGTATAGATCAGAAGCGTCTTGCATATCCGCATTTTCTGCACAGCTCCTCGCTTGCGCATCTCCTCTTAAAACCGTCAAGAATATTTTGTGCGCGAGGTGACTCCAATATCTCCGAGATGTCTTGGGTATGAATGTTTCCAAGATTAATAACTCCCTCACGGTCAAGGCAACAAGGTATAACGGTTCCGTCTACAAGTATTCCGAAATGATCGGAAAGTCCATAGCAAAATACGGATGAGTTACCCTCGTCACATGAAACGTCAGGCCACTCAAATCTATCGCCCCACTCAAGGTGGAGTTTGTGCCGAATGCGAAATCCCCGACTACCCTCGCGCCACTCTCCGTCTGAAAACTTCTCACGCAAAAGAAAAAGAGTCCTGTCGTTTCTCCCGTCGTCATACCCGCGGTTCCATAGCCTGAAAACCGTAAGAACGCCGGAGCGTGATGCCTCATCAGCAAAATCCAGCAGGTTGGAGATATATTTGTGATATTCCTCATCTTCTCCCTCCTCAAAGCTGTGAACGGAGAGATTCACCTTATAAACACCGGCTTCAATAAGCTCTCTTCCACGGGATCTCACAAGGGTTCCATTGGTAGTTACAGCGCATTTGAATCCCATTTCAGTGGCGTATTTTATAAATTCCGGCAGCTCGGGATGGGTCAGCGGCTCTCCCATTACGTGAAAGTAAATATACTCGGTCAAGGGGCGCAGAGATGATGCAACGTGGGAAAACTCCTCAATTGTCATTCGCCTTTTGGGGCGCACAGTACCGGGACAAAAGCTGCATGAGCGATTGCAAATATTAGTGATTTCAACGTAAGCGCGGGAATATCTCATGGCAACCTCCAGTTTATTTATACAACCATTGTAGCATACTTTTATGATTTTTTCAAGGAAAATGAGGAAAATAAAATGATTATAAGAAAAACTCAAATATCCGATATCGCTGATTGCGAAAGCATCTATGCCTCGGCGCGAAAATTTATGGCTGAAGCAGGCAATCCAAACCAATGGTCAGGGGCTTATCCAAACGCGGTCGAGGTGATGGCTGACATTGCAAAAGGCACAGGTTTTGTTTGCGAAGACGAGGGAGAGGTGATAGCAGTGTTCCATTTTTCCATCGGAGATGACCCTACCTACGCCAAGATTTACGATGGCGCATGGCGAAGCGATGAGCCTTATGCCGTTATCCACAGAGTAGCAGTAAAGCACCACGGCAGAGGTGTTATAGACTTTATTTTCAGAGAATGCTTCGAGGCATTTCCACACCTGCGAATCGACACCCACAGAGATAACATCCCAATGCAAAAAGCACTTTTGCGCAACGGTTTTTCGCCTTGCGGAATCATATATCTTGCAAATGGTGATGAGCGATTAGCTTTTGAGAAATTGTAAAATCTCATAATTTTGAAAATAATTATTTACATATGGAGTTAAAAACATGGCTTTTGAATTAACAGATAAAATCAGCAAAATCATATTAGGACGCCTTAGAGGAGAGGAAGTTACCGCCCCTGATTTTGCAAAACTGCAGTACCCGACATGGCTTCCCATTATGGATTTTGAGATCCACCAATACAAGGTTCAAAGCTTCGGACAGATAATGACGATGGATACCAAAATGATGGGTGGGATCATGAAGCTAACTACCATGGTGTTTACCCCAAGCAGTGGTATAGGTATGCCATTTTTGCTTATCGACACCATGCAGATGATGGGCGGAAAGAACCTTGCCTACGTGGAATATTATGATATGACAAATAGTGGCACCGCCCTGCCACAAGCAGAAAATTATAGGGAAAGATTTTCGGAAATTCCCGACTATGAGGAAACTCCTGCATGGTACGTAAAGGAGCGAACTCCCTACTCACTTATAAAAGGTGGCAATGGTGTTTCAAAAGATGATCTTGACAATATGATCCTTTTCTGCATTGACTGCTATCTTGAGGGGTTGAACACGGCAGAAGATGATCCAAAGAATCTGGAGAAGCTTAAAGCATTCCAAAAAAGAATGATCGAGGAAGGAAATCCGTCAACTAACACCATGACGAAAGTCCTCGGAAGCCGCGAGGCAGCAGATTATTTCTTCGAACGAATTGTTATGCCACTTTAATTTTTATCAAAGCAAAGTCTTTCGATCTAGCGATACAAATACAAAAAGCCGCCCAAAATGGCGGCTTTTTGTCAATACTTTTTTACTTTTTTTGGGAGTTTTGTGGGATATTATTTCCCACATTAGATTTCTAATACATAAATTTATATATGAAAACTTATGTCGTAAGGGATACCTGAGTGCGAAGATTTTAAGCAAGAATTGCCAGCTCACACTTCAAACTTTTCAGGCAAGGCTTGAATGAGAAGATTTTTGAGACAGAATCGTTGCTATTCAACGTCGCTGGGCGTAGTTACCTACGTCAAGACTTGAATACGGCGATTGTGACCAAAAATATTCCATTCAAAAAATTAGCGAGTCATTGTTGCTCCACCATTTACGCAGAATACCTGACCGTTAATGTATCTGGAACCCTCGGAAGCAAGGAACACCATGATAGGTGCGCAGTCACGCTCTGCATCGCCCATCATACCGTCGATGGGATAACGTCTTTTAAGACCTTCGAGGTGCATCTTCTTAACTGCGGGATCAACTGTTGCAAGCCACTGATCGTACATCTCTGTTCTGATTGTGGGGTTAACACAGTTTGTACGAACGTTGCTTTCAATACCCCACTCCATAGCGATGGAACGAGACCAACCAAGAACTGCTGCCTTGGAAGCTGCGTACATTGCGCCGTTAGGCATACCGCTGAGAGCCACGTCGGAAGCGTAGTTGATGATAGAGCCTTCAACACCGTTCTTCTTGAATACCTCGTATGCTGCCTGGTTGGTGTAGATAGTACCGTAAAGGTTAACGTCCATGAGGAACTCTGTATTTTCCTTTGTGAAGTTTGTAGCTGCATTGTTTGCCTCAACGCCTGCAACGTTTGCAAGCACGTGAAGCTCGCCACCGAGAATCTCAAGGGCCTTTGCAAAGAATGCGTCAACAGCCTCCTTGTATGCGATGTTGCAGTTGAGATAAGTTGCATGACCTGCATAGCCAAGAGAATTTACCTTTTCCTCTGTTTCTTTTCCACGAACTTCGTTAGTTCCGCAGAATACTACCTGTGCGCCCTCTTTTACGTAGAGCTTAACTGTTGCAGCACCAATTCCTCTGGTTCCGCCGGTAACAATAATTTTTTTGTTCTGAAGTTGCATTGATTTTTTCTCCTATTTGTGTTATAATATTAGTATGATATTGTTATTTTTTTATCAAACACCAATATAATAGCACAAACAAAGGAAAAAATAAAGAGGTTTTGGCCTCGCTGAAACAAAAAGGGGAAATTTGTGCCATGAAAGAAAAAATGTCCATTAACGAGACCGTTCGCGAATCTTTAGCTATCGCTCTACTTCGCCTGATGAAAAACAAAAGTATTGACGAGATCACCATCAGCGAGCTTGTGAGCCTGGCAGGAGTTGGGAGGAACAGCTTTTATCGTAACTTCGCTAGCAAAGAGCAGCTTCTCTGCAGTTACATCATTGACCTTTATCACGAATACTTTCTAGAAAAAAACGTCCCCCTCAAGGTTGGTAACGGAGTGGACGTTGAAGCATTTCTCCTGCCTAGATTTCGGTTTATCAAAGAGCATGGAGATATTTTCAGCATACTTTATAAAAGAGGACTGCTCTACTATTTCTTTGAAAGCACAGAGGATGATCTGATGGAGATGCTATGTGGCGCAACAACCGCCAATTCCAGCTATTACATGGCTATGTTCTCCGCCTCATGTGCAGGAATAATACGACATTGGATCGAGCGAGATTTCGCCGAAAGTGAAGAAGAAATGGTTAAGCTTTTTGCCGTTCCACCAAAACGACTTTAACTTATCACTTATCAGACAAAAACACAAAAGCCGCCAAAATGGCGGCTTTTGTAAATTATATTTTACATTTTAGTGGTTTTTCCTATCAATCTTAAACATAATACCATTTAAATCAAGAGAAAAGTGCATAAACTTTGTTCCTCCCGTATCTCCAACCTCCAAAAAACCCATGTCACGCATAAGACCTATGGATATACTGTTTTTTCTCAGTGCGTAGGCTTCGATGCGCCCCACTGTGGAGGACAAAAGTTCTGTCATGTGTTTTACGGTCTTATAAAGAAGAAGTGTTCTTTGATATTTCTCTTTTAGCTGAAGCTCCTCTATCATAAGAAGATCTCCCCTCACGTAGTACATGACAAACCCTGCAAGGTCATTCCCGTGATAAATTAGAATTATCTGCCTCGGCGCTTTCTCAAGTGCCGGTGAAACCTCCCCTACCCACGATTTCATCTCTGACTCATATGAGCGCGTAAATGGTGATATTTTTGCTGTGTTTTCAAAGAATATCCGAAAAAGCTCCGGAAGAAATTCTACCTTTTTCGATTTGTCCAAAGTTATGAACGTTGCACCTTTTATCATATTATTTTCCTCGCAAAATGCCAAACAACTTCATTAAAAAATGGTGTTTTTGTCACTATAAGAAAACCGACTTTACGATCTGAATCAAACACTCGGCGTGTTTATCACTAAAATGATTTTTACATATCATCAACGGTTTGATATTTTATATCATCATTGCTCTCATAATGGATAAAAAAATCGACAAGCCGAAACTTGTCGATTTTTGGCAGGGGCGGAAGGACTCGAACCCACGACCCATGGTTTTGGAGACCAGTACTCTACCAACTGAGCTACACCCCTACACGCAAAGGTTATTATACTAGATTTTTTTGCATTTGTCAAGATGTTTTAAGAAAAAAGTTATAAAACTTTCCCAAAAATACAATTCGTGTCACATTTTTCGGAGAAATATTGAAAAAAGAGCTTTTTCTGCAAAAAAGTTATTGCAAATTATTTTTTTCGGGGGATTTTTTTAATTTTTTACTTGAAATGCAGAGTATGTTGTGCTATAATTATTGTATATTTATATTTTTTTATGTTTTTAGGGGATTTTTCTCCCCTTTTGGAGGATTAAAATGGAAAACATTAGAATTCAAGACGATTTATACACTTATGTAAATCAAGAAAAACTCGAACAGCTGGTTATTCCCGATGATGCACCCAGCATAGGCGGTTTCGCTACTCTTGCTACAGAGATCCGTCAGCTCATGATCGACGAGTTCGTTAAGATGAGCGCAGATCAGTCCTATCCTAACGACTATATGAAGAGAGCTTGCGCACTTTTCGAGGCTGCGCGCAACGTTGAAAAGAAAGACAAGAACGGTATCAAACCCGCGCTTAAGCTTTTGTCTGTTATCACACTTCTTGATTCCGTAAGATCAATGAACAAGACTCTCAAGCAGCTCGTGCTTAACGGTTTGCCACTTCCCTTCAGCTGCTTTGTTATGGCTGATATGAAGAACACCGCTCGCAACTGCCTCTACGTTCAGGCACCCGGCGTTATTCTTCCCGACGCTTCTTACTACAAGCCCCAGATGGCACAGCAGAAGGAAGCTCTCCTCGGTATGTGGACAGGTATGGCAAAGGCAGTTCTCGCGAAGACTCATCTCAGCGAGGCTGATCAGGCAAAGTATCTTCAGGACACATTGGCATTCGATGCTCTTATCGGTAAGTATGCAAAGTCCAGAGAGGAGTCCTCTGATTACGTTGGCCTCTACAATCCTGTAAAGACCAGCAAGGTTTGCGCTTGGCTCAGACCTCTTAAGTTTAAGAAGATGCTCACAGCTCTCTTTGGATTCGTTCCTGAAAAGATCATCGTTACCGAGCCAAGATACTTCAAGGCATTCAAGAACGTATTTAACAAGGATACATTCGAACAGTATAAGCACTGGGCATATGTAACAGGACTTCTTCGCTCCTGCTCACTTCTCAGCGAGGAGCTTCGCGAGCTTGGCAGCTCCTATTCTCGCGCTATTTCCGGCATCGCTGCTGTTACACCTATTGACAAGTTTGCATACGAGCTTGCATCCGGCGTATACTCCGAGGCTGTTGGTATGTACTACGGCGAAAAGTACTTCGGCGAAGAAGCTAAAAAGGATATTACCGAGATCGTTCATCAGATCATCGATATGTATAAGGAAAGAATCAAAAACAACGACTTCCTTGGCAAGAAGACAAAGGAAAAGGCTATCCTTAAGCTCTCCAAGATCGGCGTTAAGATGGGTTACCCAGACAAGATTGATCCTTTCTACAACGAGCTTGTATTTGACGAGAGCAAATCCCTCTTTGATATAATGCAGGATCTCGGCAGAATTGAAACAGCACATAACTTCAAAAAGCTTTCCCAGCCTGTTAACCGCGGTGAGTGGGGCATGCCCGGCCATATGGTAAACGCATCCTACAACCCCTTCGTTAACGACATTACGTTCCCTGCCGCTATTCTCCAGCCTCCATTCTACTCATTGAAGCAGACAAGAAGCGAAAACCTTGGCGGTATCGGAGCAGTTATCGGTCACGAGATCTCTCACGCATTCGATAGCAACGGTGCAAAGTGCGATGAAAACGGTAATATCAACAACTGGTGGACAAAGGCTGATATGAAGAAATTCCAGAAGAAGATCAACGCTATGGTAAATCAGTTCGATAAGATTGAGCTTCCTTGGGGCGTTGTAAACGGCAAGTTCATCGTTAGCGAGAACATGGCAGATAATGGCGGTATGGCAGTTACTCTTGCGATCATGGCTAACACTGAAAATGCTTCTTACGAGGAATACTTCATGAACTGGGCAAGAGTTTGGTGCATGAAGGCGAAACCCGAATATCTCCAGCTCCTCCTCTCCCTCGACGTTCACGGTCCTGCTATTCTCCGCGCTAATATGCAGCCCAGAAACTTCAAGGAATGGTATGATACCTTCGACGTAAAACCCACCGACAAGATGTACATAGCTCCCAAAAACCGCGTGGTTATTTGGTAATTCAATTTTACAAAAACTACATAGTATTAAATGCCTCCTGCAAAAGCAAGATCTTCTGCGGGAGGTTTTTTGTTTCAATTTTGTTAAATCAAGAAAAACAATATTGATTTTTTTATGTTATTATGATATAATGATATTTGGTAATATTTTATTTTCGACATTCAGAGGAGTAAAAATGGAAAACACAAAAAGGCCGAACATGGGTGAGGGTAACGTTAAGCATTTGCTTTTCAAGATGGCTCTCCCCGCTGTAGTAGCTCAAATTATTAATCTTCTTTACAACATTGTTGACAGAATTTACATAGGTCATATGCCCGAGGTTGGCGGTGATGCGCTGACGGGAGTAGGACTTTTTACACCTATCCTGATGCTTACAACTGCTTTTGCCATGCTTTGTGGTGCGGGCGGTGCGCCCCAGGCGGGAATCGCGCTTGGTCAGGGTAATAAGGAAAAGGCAGAAAAAATCATGGGAAACTGCTTTGCTCTTTTGATGGTTATTGCGGCATCTCTCACGGTTTTGTTCTTCGCTCTCGCTCCTACGCTACTGAAGCTTTTCGGTGCAAGTGACACTACTATGCCCTATGCTTTAAGCTATGCGAAAATTTATATCCTTGGCAGCGTTTTTGTTCTTGCAGTTATGGGCATGAACATATTTATCACGGCACAAGGCAATGCAAAGGTGGCTATGATGACTACCGTTATCGGTGCTGTTATTAACATCGTGCTTGATCCCATATTCATCTTCTTATTCAAAATGGGCGTTGCAGGTGCGGCACTTGCTACGGTCATCAGCCAGGCAGTCAGCGCAATTTGGATACTCCGTTTCCTCATGAGCGAAAAGAGTGTTATAAGGCTGAAAAAGGAAAATATCAAAATAGAAAAAAAGATCATTCTTCCCTGCCTTGCTCTTGGTATTTCTACGTTCGTTATGCTCTCTACGGAAAGTGTGCTTTCTATCTGCTTTACCTCCTCCCTTTCAAAGTACGGAGGCGACATTGCAGTAGGCTCCATGACTATCCTCACAAGCATAAATCAGCTGATCTCCATGCCTCTTTCCGGCATTTGTCAGGGTGGAACTCCTATCATCAGCTACAACTACGGTGCAAAAAAGTACGGCAGAGTAAGAGAAGCTTTTATGACACAATTTGCAATTTGCGTGGGGTATGCCAGCATTTTCTGTATTCTCCTTATGTGCTTCCCGGGACTGTTTGCAGGTATTTTCACCGGCGAGGCGGAACTTGTTGAGCATACGAAATGGGCTATCCGAATTTTCTTTGCGGGAGTGTTCTCCGTTGGATTTCAGCTGACTTGTCAACAGTCGTTTATAGCCCTCAGCAAGGCAAAGGTCAGCCTGTTCCTCGCCTGCCTGCGAAAGATAATTTTACTCATTCCCCTCATCTTCATTCTTCCTACGTTTATTGAAAATCAGGAATTTGCAGTATTCTTGGCAGAGCCTATCAGCGATATTATCGCCGCAACCGTAACGGCATCAATGTTCTTCTATACGTTCAATAAGATGATAAAAGAGGGCGAGCTTGAGCTTGCACAAGCTGCCAAAGACAATTCTGTCGCAGACGACAAGACGAGCGAAACTCAAGCATAAAAACCAAAAAACAATATGAAAGAAAAAGCACGAGTCAAAAAACCCGTGCTTTTTTATATTAAAATGAAAACTATTATTTGCTTTTTTGAGGTTAATACTTGATTTTAACGGATTCGATTTCTTCGTCATCATCCTCATCGGTTGAGCGTTCTTTTGGATCAAGTTCCGATATTACCCACTCTACGTAGCGAGGAAGCTTTTTGCCAAAGATGCGACTCTTCTTAAAATTACTGCCTTGAACACGGGTAAGAATTGCATTTTTAAAGTCATCAAAATTCGGGTTTTCAGCAGGTACAGTGCCTAGAAGAGTCACCATCAAAGGCTCATTACCAACCGTTACCTCAATCTCAATACCGAGGCCGTCCGGCGATGGGCGAGCGGAAAATTCTGAAGAAACCTCTGCCGCCTTGACGTCGCGGAACATTAAATACATTTTGCGCTCGGCGGGTAGAAGCCCCTTTGAATCTTCGGGTGGTGTGATGGTGAGAGTCAGACGATCGCCTTCCTCTGAAAGAGCAAATTTAGTTATTGCAAAAATGCCGTTTTTGTATGCATTGGTTTCGCCGTCATCCTCGTAAAGCTCGTATTCTCCATTACCTCTCCAAAGGTGGATCTCGAGGGGCTGATCAAGGGAGAGGTCGTTTGTATCTGCATTTCGATACATAGGAACAATGGAGCCCTCTCTGGCAAGAACAGGAATAGAATCAAGATCGCGATACATGGGGATGCCCCATCTTCCATTGTAGATTCTACCGTTAAATATATCGGTATAGCGAACCCCCTCCTCGGGAAGCCAAACCCATGAGGAAGAAAGGTTCAAGCGCTTATCCATCTTTGTGGTGATAGGAGAAACCAAAAGCTGACCACCGAAGATGTACTGATTTGGAAATTCGTATGCATCATAGCTGTCATAGCGATAGTACATAGGCATGCAGATTGGCTCGCCGTACTTATGGGTGCGATAATTTGCCGTGTAGAGATAGGGTATCAGCTTGTGGCGCAGACGGAGAAATTTCTCCGCTATCTCATTTACCACGTAGCTTCGCTTCCAAGGCTCCTTTCCCATAAAGTCGGAGTTTGATGAATGAAGTCGGTTAATAGGACTGAATACGCCATACTGTAGCCAGCGGAGATAAAGCTCGTCATCCTGAACACCGCGCATATGACCGCCAATGTCGTGTGACCACCATGTGTAGCCTGAATTTGCCGCAGAATTTGTGAAATAAGGCTGGAAAGCAAGACTCTTCCAAGTGGTGATAGTATCGCCCGAGAATCCAAGAGGATAACGGTGACTGCCAAGTCCTGAATAGCGAGAGAGTATCATAGGACGTCGCTCTCCTCTAGCTGAATCGAGAGTGTGGTAATGGTTAAGCGCCCAAAGGGGATCAAGGCTCGGGATCTTTGTTTTAGTTCCCTGCTGCCAATCTATCCACCAGAAGTCAACCCCCTCGTCTTCAAGAGGGTGATGCAAAATTTCAAAATACGCCTTCATAAACTCGGGATCCGCAGGATCGAATTTGATAGGCTCTTTGGTGGCAGGATCAAGGCCCAGACGACGACACATAGGCTCGTAAGCATCCTCAAAGAAGCGAATACCCTGAGATGGATGCACGTTAAGAGGAACCTTGAACCCCTTCTCGTGGAGCCAATTCAGCATTTCTTTATGGTCAGGAAAAAGCTCTGTATTCCACGTGTAACCCGTCCAACCGGGGAGGATCATATTGTATATAATCTCTTGAGGGCAGGATGGCTTTGCCGCCTTTGCTTCCTCTCCAAAACGAGAAACTACGTCAGTCCAGTGCCAATCCATATCTATGGTCGCAACGGTAATTGGTATGTTTTTGTTAATAAATGTTTGCATTAACCCCACATATTCCTCTTGAGTGTACGCCTTGTATCTTGACCACCAATTACCTAGTACGTACTTTGGAATAAGAGGGACCTCGCCCGTCAGGCGGAAGAAATCACGGAGCTGACCGAGAAAATCCGTTCCGTAAGCAAACCAATATCTATCGCTGCATTTTGGACGAGGAGATATGCTTCCATCGGTGTTAAGAATCAAGCTACCCGAATCGTCCATAAGAGATGCACCCATGCCCGAGGTAATACCATCGGATAGTTTAACCGCCCCGTTTGCAGTATCGAGAGTACGGGCAGTGCCGGGGAGTCTTCCACGCTTGAAGTCTTTTACAACGCTGCCGTCCTCAAGGGTGACCGACAAGGCTTTTCCGCTTTTTTTAGAAACTGTGAAGCTTACTTTTTCAGTGGTGATCTCCACGGTTTTTTCGTTCTCTTTCAGAGTGTATTTAACCTCGCCCAAGTTACGATTTTGCACTGTTTGCGTTGGGCTGTCGCAAAATGCTCCTACCTCGGTACGAAGGAGTCGAGGCGTTATAAGGCTAATGCGCAGATTATTTTTTTCAAATACTATCATATCATTTCCTCTTTAGGATTTATCTTGAGTCGAATCAGTCCCATTCACATCCGGTTACGGTGTCCATATTAATACCCGTGGTGTCATGTGTTTTCTTGCAGAGCATGATGAGCGCCACAACAAATCCGGGAACTGCCATAAGAAGCACTAAAACACCGGCAAAGCTATTGCCGAGAATGGCAAGGAGCGGAACTCCCAGCACGTTTGAAATTACAACTCCAATACCCATAACAACCGCCTGGGCAGAGATAGTAGATGAGCGAAGACCTGTTGGCGAGGACTCGCCTATCATCATAATAATTACGTCATTCGTAGAATAGAAGCTACCTACACTTGCACCGCAGAAGAAGCCGACTATCCATGCAGGCCAGCCGAGATTCGCGCCGGTGAAGAATATGATCAAGGAGCTTACACAAAGAGATGCCATTGTAATTGCGGCAGCCTTTCTTCCCTTTCCGTCACATATGTATCCCATAAGCACCTGGGCAACTGCCGAGCCTACAGTAAAGAGAAAGAGAGCATCGGTCACAACGCCTACTCCGGCAGCATTCACAGCATCGCCAAGACTTGCGAAAAGTCCTTCGCGAAGAAAATAGTTTGCATAGCCATAGGTCATAATTACCTGATATTCTACTATCAAAAGGAAACCAATGTTTACAAAAGCCGAGGAAATATAGAGCCAACGGAGCTGACTATGTGAGAAAGCAAATTTCAAAGCTTTGAAAAATCCGCCATCCGGCTCGCCCGATTTATTATCTTGTTTTGCCGCCTCGCGCTCTTTGTCAGTCATCTTAAGAAAACGAATACGAGAGTCGATAAAGGCGTCGGTTTCTCTCGCTGTGAGCATAGCTACCACGCTTGATACAATACCAATGATCGCGGGGATGAGAAATACGTTTCGCCATTCCGACGTATCGTGCATGAGGAGTCTGCGAAGAAGCGGAACAAGCATAACGCCCATGTTAGCAAAGAACTTTATGGTTGAATAAACTCTTGCACGATGCTTTGAGGGGGCCGTTTCCATTATGTAAACCACGTGCATATCGTGTGGAATAAAGAACTGAATCATACAGGCTCCAAGGAAATAGATCCAAAGGCTGTCGGAGAGGAAAATGAGAAGCATTGAAATGCTCATTCCAAAGGTGTTGATTATAAGAAATTTCTTTCTTCCCCACTTATCAGCGAGGGGCTTATAAAACATACAGATAACCTGAAAAGGAACTGCCACCATGGAAAGAATATCGAAAACGCCAACGCTGCTCTCGCCGAAAGATGAAAGAAGATCCTTTGCAATCTCTGTTTTCATAAGCGGTCCGATCTGCGAGGCGATCTCATCTGTGGCGTATATCATGCAAATGATAAAAACAAGCCATGCAAAATATCCGTTTTTCTTTGGTTTTGCACGCTCACGCTCCCATTTTTCAATTTCCCTCTGTCGGGAAATCTCTTTTCTTGTCATAACTATCTCTCCTTTTATTACGAACTAGCTAAATTATATCACAGGAAAAACAATTTGTCAATGAATGGATATTGGTGAAATAAAAAATGCCAAGCGCGGATGCTCTCTTGGCAGGAAATTACATTTAAGTAACATTGAACTATCAATTTTTTGCTAGGAAAGCTTGATATAGAATCGTTGCTTTCGCAGAAGATTTGCGTAGTTACGCATCAAGCTTTGAAAACGCGAGTTATATATAGATTTTATAGACAAAAAGAAAAGAGACCAGCAGGTGGTCCCTTCCCTTATTTTTGTAGAGATGAAATTACTTAACTTCAACTTCTGCGCCTGCAGCCTTAAGCTGTTCAGCAACCTTTTCAGCCTCTTCCTTAGAAACGCCTTCCTTGATTGTCTTAGGAGCGCCTTCAACGAGGTCCTTAGCATCCTTAAGACCAAGACCTGTGAGTTCACGAACAACCTTGATAACGTTGAGCTTGGAAGCGCCAGCGCCCTTAAGTACAACGTCGAACTCTGTCTTCTCCTCAACGGGAGCAGCAGCAGCGCCTGCAACAGGAGCAGCAGCAACAGGAGCAGCGGATACGCCGAATTCCTCTTCAAGTGCCTTTACGAGATCAGCGAGTTCAAGAATGGTGAGACCTTTTACAATTTCAAGAATCTGAGTAGACTTTTCGTTCATTTTAAAAATCCTCCGAATTATTAATTACTATTTTATTAAATGGTTTGCAGATTAAGATTAAGCCTCTGCGGGAGCTTCTTCTGTAGCGGACTCTTCGCCGCCGTTTTCTTTGTCAATAATAGCCTGAAGAGCATAAGCAAAGCCATAAAGTGAAGACTGAAGGCTTCCCATCATCTTTGCAATGAGAACTTCCTTAGAAGGAGTTGCTGCAAGAGCCTCAACGCCTGCCTGATCAAGAACTCCACCATCAACGAAACCAGCCTTGATCTCGAAGCTCTTGATTTTATCTGCAAACTGCTTCATGATCTTAGCGGGAGCGATAGGATCATCCTGGCTGAAGGCGATAGCTGTCATACCGTTGAGGTATTCCTTCATGTCGCCATAACCTGCGATGTCACATGCTCTACCTGTGAGGGTGTTCTTCATAACGGTGTATTCTACACCAGCCTTACGAAGAGCTGCACGGAGCTCGGTGTCTTCTGATACTTTAATGCCTTCATACTTAACAAGTACGCCTGCCTGAGCAGTTTTGAGCTTCTCTGCGAGAGTCTCAACGACTTGCTTCTTCTGTTCAAGAATCTTATTACTTGGCATTTTTCCACCTCCATAAAAAATCAATAAAAAAATCCTTTTCCGATAGGCATAACTATTCCACCGAGAAAGGACAAAATCATCATATTAATTATATAAAATAATATCGTTTGTCACCTCGGCAGGAAAGCTCATCGCTTTTATCGGAACCTGCTGTCTTAGGATACCTGATGTATTATATCAAACTTCCCCTCGTTTGTCAAGGGGTTTTTAAAAAGTTTTAAAAGTTTTTTCCTTTTCCGCTTTTTGCCACAAGATGGCAATCGCTTGACAATTTTTTTCATTATGATGTAAATCATATAAAACGCTATAATCATTTGAACTCTACACAGACAGGGCCCTTTTTATTTGAAAATCACACAAACGACCTTGAAAAAGTCGGACAAATTCAAGTTGATTTTGAAGATACGCGGATGGTATAATATATATGAAAGCTGGTCAACGCCTACTTTGAAGGAACAAAATAAGTTTTTGCGATATAAAAACACTGTAAAATATATACTTGAAAATCTTTTATAACTGTGGTATAATATTCTTACAATAGTTTTAGGAGGCATAAATTACATATGAAAAAGAAAATTAGTTTGATCTTGGCTATACTGATGCTTGTGTCGATGATGCTTTCGCTTACGTCCTGCGACGCTATCGGTAATTTCTTTGCCAGCTTCAATCCGCCGTCTATAAACGGCGTTAAAATTTCAAAATACAAGATCGTTTGCGATCAGGAAGGACTTGACTACAACGTTCGCGCGGCAGAATACATTCGCACATCTATTGCAGATCGCTGTGGCGTGAAGCTTGATATTGTTGACGATTCAACTGCAAAGGACGCTTATGAGATCGTCGTAGGCGAAACCACAAGAGAGATCTCCACAAAGCTTAATGCAGAAACCAAAGGTCTTGAATTTGCAATTATGTGCGATGGCAGTAACATTGCTCTTGAGGGGGACTATTTCGTTATTGCGGCAGCGGCATATTACTTTATTGACGCTTGCGTTCTTACTCCCGGTTACAAGGCAACTTTGGAAAACGGCACAAAGATCTGCCAGCCCATCGTTCGCGAGGCAAAGAACTTCATCATGCTTATCGGTGACGGTATGGGCGTTTTACAAACAGAGATGTTCAATTATATGGAAAACGATATTGAGTACGGTGACTGCGAGGATCTTTTCTACGGATCTATGCTTCCCTACCACGGTTTCTCCAGAACTGAATCTCTCTCCGGTGTAACAGACAGCGCAGCAGGCGGTACTGCTCTCTCCTGCGGAACAAAGACTTATAATGGATACCTTGGACTTGACGGAGATAAAAACGCTATAATGTCCTTGACTGAACTAGCATCACAGCTTGGTATGTCCGGTGCGGTTATGTCCACGGAAACCGATTCAGGCGCTACTCCTGCTTCATTCTCCTGCCATATAGAAAGCAGAAACAGCACTGCAGATATTCGCGCAGCACAGAGAGTGACCATGGAAACCTACGGCACGATTCTTGACTGCGGATTTGATTCCTACACAAAAAGATACGTTGATAATATCGAGCAGGCGCACGTACAAAAGGTTTTGGAGCAGCTTTCTGCTAACGAAAAGGGATTCTTCCTCATGTACGAGGAGGCGCATATAGATAAATACTGCCACAAAAACGACTTCGCGGGTACGTTTAAGGCGCTTGTCAGATTCAATCAGATGATAGCAAGATTCATGGAATATGCATTCTATAATCCCGACACATTTATCCTGATAACTGCAGACCACGAAACCGGCGGAATTATTGTAGGTGAGGACGGCAAACTTGCATATACTACCGACGATCACACCTCGGCTGACGTTCCCGTTTTCGCTTACGGATACCGCGGTGAGCTTTTCGACGGCAAGACTGTTGAGAATATTCAAATCGCTCACACCTTCGCAAGCTTCATGGGCAAGGATGATTTCGGTGACCAAAGCATGTATCAAAGCTTGACAAAATAAACAATAAAAAGATTAAATGCCACAGCAGACAGCTGTGGCATTTTTTATAACCATAATCAAAATTTAATGTTTTTGTAATCTTAAGTTTACTTATCTGTGCGATTTTCTTTCCTAAACACTCTGTCATACTCTTTATCAATTTCAGCAAAATAGTTAATAAAGCATTTATAGAAGCCTTGGCTATTTTCGTTTATGTATTCCGGCACGTCAGTGTGATCTGCCTCGATTCCGGCAAAATCGTATGCACCGTTTACCTTCCATCCCTCAAGAAAACCGATCTTTATGGCATTGGTCGGACAATAGAATGAGCAACGCATACACATATCACAGTGATGATGAAACGCGATCTTTCCGTCCTTTATGTAGATGTTTTCATGAGGACATTCTTTGATGCACTTTCCACACATAAGGCACTTTTCTTCATCCACTCTATAAAGGAATGAATTTACGTTTCCGCCGATCTTCTGTATGCCGACGAAAAATGCGCCTACGTCGTATATCAGGTTGCTTTTTATTTCCTTTACTATACCGTTTTTTAAGTTATGGATCATCAGCTTTGCAAGCTTTTCATTCTTATCGAAGATCTGCCTGATAAAGTCGCGCTCAAAAGGAAAATGGATATTATAGGGCATGACGAAGTGATATTCACCTACCATTGCAGCGCCGTTCTTTTTCATTATCCTATGGAGGATGCGGCTTGAGGAGTTATTCATCTTCAGAGTTTCGCCACTATTTTTATACACAAAATATTTCTGACCGGGAGAGAAAGCAAGCTTCTTTACATAGGTATCAAAGGGCAAAGGTGCATTGAATCCGTAAATTGGATAAGAAAAACCGATAAGATCGTATCCGAAGCAGTCGCATGGTGGGGTCTTGCTGTTTATCTCAACGGTTTCAACCGTATCACCCGCATCCTCCATAATAGACTTTATCTTTTCTGTCAGGTAGCGCGTGTTATACGTTCCGGTGTAATATATCAAAAGTATTTTCAAATCACGACCTCCCCGATCTCATCAAGGAATTTTAAGTGATCTATAACAGTTTCTTTAAGCGGGCGAGGCTCGTAGCCAAAGGCATCCCTTACCTTTTCCAATGGGAAATCTACGTTTGCTCTCAAAGATGCGAGAGAATCCGCAGTATAAAGTGGGCGTTTTCCTGTAAATATAGATCCAAGATAGAGGAATGGCAATCCTACGTACGCCACCCACATGGGGAGGGTCATAAGCGGCTTTTTGCCCACGTACTCTGCTACGTAGCCTAATACCTCGTTGATTTTGTCAGGTCGGTTTGCAAAGATATAGCACTCGCCTGCCTCTGATTTTTCAACGATCGCCGCAAGCACGTCTGCCATATCTCTTATATCAAAATCGTTATATCCACCATCGATAGATGCAGGGAGATTTCCATTTATAAAATCAACCATCACCTGGGACATGTGGGTTTTTGAGTAATCACCGGGGCCAAGAACTCCTGCAGGCATAATAAGACTGGCATTAAGCCCCTCCTTTACTGCATCGAGAACTGCAACGTCTGCCATTGATTTTGCTCTGTTGTAGCCTGCTCTTGCCTTGCCGGGGTCAGGTGTGTAATGATAGTTTCCACGATCAAGCTTTGATTTATGTGGGAGAGCTTCCGTTGATGATACGTGGAGGAACTTGTGAGCTCCGTGTCGCTTTGCAGCGTCGAGCATGATCTTTGTTCCACCAACCGTTACGTCAAGCAGCTCCTGCTTATCTCCCTCGCCAATACTAACGTACGCCACGGTGTGTATGATAACCTTTTTGCTGTCATCATAAAACAACTTTTCTACGTCCTCGGGGTTTCTTATATCTCCGAAGACAACCTCGGGGCCTTCGCTTCCGAACACCAAATCAAATTTTTCTTTATCCTTTGCAAATCCGATAACGCGGCATCCGTCATCAAGTAATTTTTTAGTCAAAACGTTACCAACGTATCCTGTACAGCCTGTTACGATGTAGGTATAATCTCTGTATTCTAACACTGTCTTTTCCTCTTTTATAAAATTGTTTAATATAAATTGACCCTACAATTATAGCAAAAAGGCAAAGGATTGTAAATACCCTTTGCCGAAAAATAATATTTTTTGTGATTTTTTAGTTTTTTTGCGCGTTATCTAATTATGCCCTGCCACGGGGCTCGGTGATATTATCGTAGGCGAATCTACCGTAGTTATTGAGATAAAAATCGCGGTACTCATCGTAGGTCAGGTGCGCCCCCTTGGTGCCGAGAAGCTCCATATCCACCCCAAAAAGACAAGCGCGAGTTTCCATGGGCAAAAGTCCTACCTTATCAAGGTAAAAGCTGCGGCGGCGAAGTCTGTCAGCATAGTTATCTGCCCACTCGTAAGGACATTCTATTTCAAGGAAGACCTCCCTATCCTCGTAATGAGAGATCAGCGATTTCAACATTTTGGCACCGTACCCCTGACCGCGAAGATTTTCGCTTGTGGCAAAGTAGTCAATCAGAATTAGATCGGGGCTGTTTATCGTGATGGCAAGTCCTAAAAATTTTCCATCCTCCTCAAAGTACCAAACGTCCGTTGCGCCACACCTCTCCATTTTCAGTATCATGGAAAAAGGTTTCTTTTCACTCACGGGGAAGGTGCTGTTATAGAGTCGAAAGATTTTGAAGTATTCGCCAAATTTCTTGGGTCTATAAAAATTCATTTTTCTTGTTTACCTGACTTTTTTCTTAATTTTTGTTAATAATTATTTACTTCTCGCCACGTTTTTCGTACATTTTGATTATTTCTCTGCCAAACATTCTTCCAAGCTCAAGTTCCGAGAGAGCATCATAATGGCCAAGGTCGGGGTTGCCGTATGGCTCGTTCAAAGTTGTGAGCCCTGCATCTATTGTCGAGAAATAAACATTCTTCTCGGATGTTTTGGAAAATGCCTTTTTGGCTTCGTTTATCTCGGGATAAGCCGGCAAGCAGTAGGGGCTATCCGATATACCTGCGTCAATAAACCATATTCCCTCATCACTAGCATATTCAGCGAAATCAGAGCGAAGATATTCCACAAAACGGCGTGTATTTTCGTAGTATTTTCCAGCCTTGTATTCCGTGGTGTCCGACTCACCCTGCATCCAGCAAATAGCATCTACCGTAGGAACGTATCCCTTCTCTTTGAGGTAAGAAAGATAAGTTCTCGCAAAGATCAGGAAGGCGTTGTAAATGGAGGCGCGCTGATAGTCGTATAGCCAATGATAGTTAAGGCTGTAGCCCGACATTGTAAATTTCAGAATAAAAATCGTTTCATCAGGAAACTCCCTTGAAAGCTCCTCTGCCATACCAAGCTCCGGGCCGAAGTATCCTTCCCCTGCGCCGCAAGTCAGATCCACGGGAACAAAAGCGCCATCCGACGTATCATCTTGATTATCGAGCGAAAAATTGATCAGAACGTTTTTATATCCGTCCTCAAATTCCTTATATTTTTCATCCCCCACGCCTTCTTTTAAGTATGAGTTCAAAGAGCAGCCGGTAGCATTGCTCTGTCCGATAAGGAAAATCACCTTTGCCGTCTTCCCGTCCACCGCTTCAAGAGTGTCAGAAATCTTATATTCATTGTTCATGTTTATGGCGTAATAGTCGTATCCTAACTCCTCACCCTCGGGGATCTTTCCTGTTTTATCGCAGGAGGATAGCGCTAATACAACCACCAAAAGCACCGCTAAAAGTCTATTTTTCATTTTTCTCATCCTCAAGTTTTTTATTGTTATTTTATCACAAAAACGGAAGCATTTCAAGTTAAAATCTAAAAGAAAGAATAAATAATTATTAAGAATTATTAAACGTAAACGCTTTTCCTTGACTTTAGTGATAATTTATTGTATCATAAATTGGCTAAAAAATAAAAAGGACGGTTTTGACTATGACCTGGGGCACTTTCGGTACAACACACATCATAACTCTTGTTTTAGCAGCAGTTATGAACATAGCACTCTATTTTATTCTTAGAAACAAAAGCCGCGGAACACAAACAGCAGTTCTCTTCCTCTTTTCTCTTAGCGGAATTGCGGCTATCATTTTCAATCTCGTAACTTGGGGATCTCCCATTGAGTATCTTCCATTCCACCTTTGCTCACTTACTGCAATGGTTCTTCCTATCGCAGTTCTTACGAAAAACAAGGCTCTTGGAAACCTGCTTCTCCTCTGGTCCCTCGGCGCACTTGCTGCCTTGGTTATGAATCAGGGACAGGCTGATTACGAGATCTTCAGCAAGACCTTCTGCTTCTACTATTTCCCACACGTATTCGAGTTTGGTATTCCAATTCTCCTCTTCAAGCTGGGACTTATCAAGAAGGATCCCAAGTGCATCGGCTCGACTCTCGGTATTACCCTTGTAGCTTACACAGCCATTCACTTCATCAACCTTGCTATCAACTCCTATTGCATAAACAATAACGTTGTGGACTATGCAGGTAACATAATTCAGGTGAATTACATGTACTCCGTAACTCCCTCAATTCCAATCCTCCAAACATTCTACAACATTATTCCTCATTCCTATTGGTATCTGCTTGTAGCAGTGCCGATCATCCTGGTTTATCTGGCGATAGTTTACATCCCCGATTTTATCAAGGCGATCTTCAAAAAGAAGGCTTAATTTACTTCGAAAAGAAGGCTAAATTTAATAATAAGAGCGAAGACTTGCGTTTTCCAAAAAAAGGATATGCAGCCATCGCTCTTTTATTTTTTTACAAATTATCAGAAAATGGAGCTGAGGAATATTTCAACACCTATGATCAAAAGAATTATACCGCCAAAGGTAGTTGCCTTGCCAGAGATCTGATTTCCAAACTTTTTACCGATATGAGTGCCGAGGAAACAAAGTCCAAAGGTGATAAGACCTATGATAAGAACGGAAACGATCGCCTCGAGAAGTGTGTGTGAAGCGATAGTAAATCCAACTGAAAGGGCGTCTATTGACGTTGCAATACCCTGAATAAAGATAGTTTTGCCGCAAAGCTCCGTGCCGGTGCATTCCTCACACTTGTTATGTGAACCCTCGTAGATCATCTTTACACCAATGAAGGTGAGAAGTCCCAGCGCTATCCAAGGAATGATAACGGAAAAATCGCTGAAGATCTCAAGGATCGTATGTACGCAGACCCAACCGATAAGGGGCATTACGCCTTGACAAATTCCAAAGGTCGCCGCGATTTTCATACTCTTTTTTTCGGACATACAGGGTTCTGCAAGTCCGTCTGCCAGGGAAACTGTAAAAGCGTCCGTCGCAAGTCCTATGCCAAGAAGAATGCTGTTAAAGAAAAACATAAAATCAAAATTATTCATATCACTTCTCCTGTTTTTTCTTCATTTTGTAAACATTAGTTTGCTTTATTAGGCTGTTTTTGCAACTTAATATGCAAGTCAGATTTTTTGCTTAAATTTGTTTTTCATTTTTTATGAAGATTTTGCAGCTTCAAAAACACCATAAAAAAAGTGCATAGCAACCACGCTATACACAAGGCATCGAGAAAAATCACCCACGTATAGCTAGATCATAATATGCCGCGCATATCAGAGCAATACGTGAGTCTTGCAATTTGAACCAAGCCAGGCTGAGCCAGTATGTTGACTTGGTACGCTAAAGAGCGTCTGCTACTCCCTCACACGAGGAGTATTATACCATCAGAGGGGAGATTTGTCAATAGTTTTTTCAGAAAAAAAGGAAAAATCAAAAAATACCCTCAAAAAAGCAAAAACGGCATGAGGAAAATTTTACGTGTCGCGGCGCCATTTCGCTTTTTAACACGATTTATATTTACCTCATACCGTCTATCAGGATAGTAAAAATTCAAAAATCATCTCTTTGGAATGGTCATGGCAAGAAAACGCTCAAGCGTGAGTACACCCGATGAATAGGCGGGCGATGCCAAAAATTTCATCACACATTCCGTCGTTACAGCTCTGTATCTTGACGCATATGCCTTTACGTCCTCTGTGAGTGTTACCTCTCCCCTTTTTACCCAGCTATCCATATTGGGCAAAGTGTCTGCAGAATATATTCCAAAATGCGAGATAGTATCATTCATATAATGCCCCATCGGGTCCTCATGCCTTTCGGAAAGAACCGCAACCAGCGCTTGCTCCTCTCCGTAAAGTGCAAATCTATCCAAAATAACCGCAAATCTATAACCTCCCAAAAAGGAGAAGGAATAGCAATCGCCTACATTCAAGCGAAGAACAGTATCGGGAGCGTTTTTCTTACAGTAGGACAAGAGCTGTTGAAGATTATTTGTGCTTGAGATCTTGTTTGTAAGAGCAGGTCCCTCACGCAGAAAATCCAAAATGCCCTGACCGAGGTAGCGTGTATTTCTAAACAGTCTTTTGTGAGCGTTTTTCGGTACGTCAACATAGCCAACCTTTTGCCAATCAGACATATTTGGAAGCTCCTCTGCCTCGTACGTATTCAAGGATGCTATCGGTAAGCTTAAAAAGTCAGCTTTTGGAGCACCGGAAAAAGCATTAAAGATCGCTACTAAAAAACAAGTATTTCCCTGAATCTGAGGATTATCAAGAATCGCAGCAAAGCGATACTCACCACGGAACATATAGGCAAAGCAGCCCCCGATTTCGATCGTCTCAAGGATCTCGGGAGAGTTTTCCTCGCAATGATAAAGCAATTCTCCGAGGCTTATCCTCATGGGACGCAAGAACTGACTGCGGAAGGATTTTTTGTCCCCTGGTAAAATCACGTAATTACCAAGCAGGTGTTCTCTTTTCCTGTTTTTTATCTCTATTGACCCCACTTTTTTAATAACCGACGCACCAAGAAAGTCTTCGGGAGAAACAGTAAGTAAAGCTCCGATATCCTCTGCAAGGAAATCCCAAGAGGTAAGATCTGACGTATCAAATTCACGATTCAAGATCGCTACTGTTGCTCTTTCATTTCCCTTTTGAGTATTGAAGAGTTCCAGTACACAAAAAACACGATAACCTCTATCAAATTTGTATGAGAAGCAATCGCCAAGCTCCATAGGTAGAAATACTTTTTTCGGCATAGGTGCAGATCTTTTTCGCTTTCTCGGCTTTTCTCGAGGTGTAAGGAGCGATTTAAGGAAGTTATTCAGATTTTTTCTTCGTATCTTCAGATCAGACTCAACCGCCTCAAGCTCGCGGTAAAACTCCACGTTTGCATCACTCTCGATGATCTCACGAACTCGTTTTAAAACAAGCTCCGACTGCTCACAGCACATCCACTCAGCCTTGGCAAGAGCAAAGTAGACGTCGTGCATAACTCCGTCATCATCCGAAAATTCGGCATGATATTTCGAAAGAATGTCGGCTGTAATTTCCGTGCAAGGTTTGCCATCATCGTATTCTTCCATGAATTTATCGTACACTTCAAGAAACTCGTCGCTCTGTGTAATACCCATTCCCCAGCATCCCATAAGCAATCTCCTTTTTGATTTATTAACACAATTATACCATATAAAAACGTGATAGTCAAGATATATTGGCAATAAAGAAAGTCAAGGCCTGCGCTACAAAAAAGCAAACACAAGCCTTGAAATTTTTATATTATTCTATTCGCATTTTTCTGATATTACGAAGAAAATGTACACTAAATGCAAATATTAGTTAGCAGATTCTTGGTTTTTCAAGGCTGCTCTTGCATCTTCTATATATTTCTTTGCCTCTGCTTCTGCCAGAGAAAGTCTTTCTTCAAAATCTGCTGTAAGCTGTGCCTGAAGGTTTTTCAGCTCTTCAATTCTCGCCTCTGCCGCAGCAAGCTCAGCATCAGAGAGATCTACCTCGATCTTCAGAAGCATCTCTGCCGCCATCTGCTCTGCTTCGGTTGCAAGAACGTCTACCTCGGAGAGGGTAACTCCGCCCTCCATGATCTCACCAACCTTGCCTTCTACAAGGGCGAGGTCTGCAAGGCAAGCCTCTATATCTGCCTTCTGTTCATCGGTCATTATGAACTTGGTAGTACTGTAAGCGGTGTTTATGGCTGTGATAACCGTTCCGATCTGCGTTTTGAGATTTGCCATATCTGCAGCGTACATAGTAGTGGTGGCCTTATCTGCCAGCTCTGCTGCAGCCTTTGCATCTGCAATTATAATGCGGATCTCTTTCTTTACGTCATCCGGTACTTCATTATTTGCAATAAAATCATCACAGAACTTAATAAGACTGTCGAGTGTGATCTTGCCGTTTTCATCCTCAAGAGCGGTTGTATCGGTAAGTCCAAGCTCTGCTTTGATCGCCTCAATAGTATCATCGCTTGGCTGATAATTTACCATAGAATCACCGAAGGCTTTTATTTCGTAAACCGAGCGATAGGTGATTGCGGTAGTAGCATATGCCTGATATGCCGCTCCGTAGTAGAATGTGCCAACGTGGGACATGAGATTTTTCATATATATCTCATTGTACGCGCCTGCAATGTGGATTCCCATAGCTTTTTCGAAAATTCTGCTTGCCTCACGCTTTGCAGCAAGGTATGCCTCGGTAGCGTAGGACTCAAGAGTTCCGTGCGCTGCACTGATTCTCTCGATCATCTCGGAGCTGTCGTATTCAAGAGCGGCAACGATGGAAATATCCTCGCGCTCGCTGAGAGCAGCTGCCAATTTATAATCTGTAACGGTAAGGTCTTGGATATCGGTTCTGTCGGGGTATTTTGCTTTCAACTCCTCAAGCTCGCAAAGGAGAGAGAAGGGATCCGAGGTATCGATGGTAATGGTAATTCCGTTTTCGGTTGCAGTTGCTTTGATCTTTTCGCCAAGCTTTGCCTGAATATCCTCAGCCAGAGCAAGATCGTCTGCTACAACGGAGGTATTTATCGTGCCTGTTTCAGAATCAAGATAGCCAAGCTCTATTGCAAGATTCGTAATATACGCAACAGCATCCTCGTAGCTCATACCAAGGAGAGCCTCTACTTCTCCGTAGAGGAGGATCTGACCGTCCTCGTTAGCACCGTAAACACTGGCAACCACACCGTTTTCATCAAGGGTGATCTCGATGGATGGGTTGATATCAACTGTAACGAATGCTACGGCTGTACCGGCTTCGTCTTTTTCTTTTGGGGTTTCGGTATCATCTTTGGCTGGAGGGGTAGGATTATCAGGATCGTCCGGTGTGCCTGTACTCGGTAAAATCTGGCAGGCAAACAAAGAGATCACAAGGGTCAATACTAAAGCTAAAGATAAAATTTTCTTCATAAAAAAACTCCTTTTTGTTTTTATCCTATCACAAAAATATGAACTTGTAGCCAAGTAAATATTAACGTTTTTTTACCGAAGACTTAAACTTTATTAAGTTGCAAAAAGATAAAAAACAATAGCTTTTTCGTTGTTTTTTTATTGACGGATGTAAAACAAAAATAAGCACTGAACTAGTGCCACGCAGGGTATTCGCCGGGGCGAATATTCTTTGGCTTGCCGCTTACGACCCCGCTCGACGCGCTCTGCGCCAAGAATGCGGACCTACATCTCGCTCTGCGAGATATGTTCGAGGAGCTACCCCAGCCAAAGTGGGCATTTGTAAAATAAAAAAAGTGAGCACTGAACTAGTGCCCTTGCAGGGTATTCGCCGGGGCGAATATTCTTTGGTTTGCCGCTTACGACCCAGCTCGACGCGCTCTGCGCCAAGAATGCGGACCTACATCTCGCTCTGCGAGATATGTTCGAGGAGCTACCCCAGCCAGAGTGGGCATTTGTAAAATAAAAAAAGTGAGCACTGAACTAGTGCCCACTCTGGCAGGGGTAGCAGGATTCGGACCTACGAGTGAGGGAGTCAAAGTCCCTTGCCTTACCGCTTGGCTATACCCCTATTTGAGTTTTTACCCGTATATTGTAACACAAAATTTCGCCGTTGTCAATATGTTTTTTTGAATATTACATTATACTAAAATGTAAATATTATATTCCTATCTGTAAGCAAGTTAAATATAAAAGATTCATTACATTTTTACAATTGTTAATTCGAATACGGAAGGCGCTGCTATGTATTATATAATATATATTTTTGCGGAAGGGGTTGAAAAGTCTTTGAGGTTATGGTATAATAGTATTGGTGAAGTTTGTGCTTTTCCATGCTTCACGGAAGAAAAATGCTGATTCTTTTCAGGAAAGGAGCGAAAATGAAGCTTATTGTTTGTACCGATGACCGCGGTGGAATGATGTTCAACAAACGGAGAACCACCTTTGACGTTGTGGTAATTGCGGATATTCTTCGCGAGGGAATCGGCGGAAAACTTCTGGTTGCTCCCTATACCGAAAAGCTTTTTATTAAAGCCTCCTCTCTTGATGGATACACCCCCGTAAGTGGTGCTGCATATCAGGTTTCGGATGATCCTGTGGGCGATGCTGAAAAGGGAGATACCGTATTTTTAGAGGATAGAAGTGCTAAAGAAAATCTCCATAAGATCGATAAGATCATTATATACAACTGGAATTATTCTTATCCAAAAGACTTTTCATTTGACATAGATCCAAGAGCAGAAGGATTCGTTCTTTCAGAGCAGATTGATTTTCCCGGATACAATCACGATTTGATCACAAAATCTACTTTTATACGCAAAAAGTAAATCTATATTTACAAAATTATCGTTTTTTGATATTTTGACTCTGATGGTGAGTCTGATATAAAATTAAAAATGCAAGGAGAGCAAAATGAAACTCACAGCAAAAATTACTTCTATCATTGCGTTTCTCTTGACTATGGTAATGCTCTTTACGAGCTGCGCCGGTCTTGAGAGCATACTCGGACAGCTTGGCGGTGATGGTGACGGAGATAAAAATCCTCCCGTGCAGACCGAACCAAAGGGCTTTACGATCAGCGCAGACAATGCAGACGGTCCTCTTTATTTCTCCGGTAGTGTTACAGAGGGAAGATTTGACGGTACTGTAAGAGAAAATTATGCAACTCTCGTTACTATTACAGAGGTTGAGGGTGGATATATCCTTTCCTTTGAAGACGTGAGAGATACCGTTCAGTACATCGTTATGGGTGACTCATCTACCGGCGGTGCTTTGACTACCGATAAATGGGAAGCTACCATATTTGAATGGAATGCAGAAAAAGAGACCTACGTTGTTGCGGACGATTCCAACAACCGCGCTTTCGGTCTTGATCCTACGAAGACTTTCACTACTTTCTCATGCTATGACGCTTCTAATGCAAACTACAACTTCGCTAAATTCACTGCCGTAAACGGCGCTACTATCGAAAAGGGCGAGGGCGGAAAGCCCACCGAAGGAAATTCCGGCGGAAACCAGGGCGGTACAACCAACCCTGACGGTGGCAATCAAGGCGGCACATCCGGTGAGATCGGAGTTATCTCCACTCCCGCAGTTGGCACAGCTTACAAGTTCGGTATGATTCAGGGCAACGTTGGAGATGACGTTTACTACCTTGCAGGTGGTATGGACGGATACTACATGGCAACAACCACCGACGTTAACGCTGCTATCGACGTTTATATTGAGAACACCACCGGTGGTTATTACTTCTACTGCATGGTTGGCGGTACAAAGACCTACATCAACTTTGTTAAGAGCGCTGACGGTCAGCACGTAAACGGTGCGTACGAGAAGAATGCTTCCACAGTTTATACCTATGATGCAGAGAGCAAGACTCTTATCGCACAGGTTGACGGCGATGCTTACTGGCTTGCTACAAGAAACGATAAGACCTACACAACTATGGGGCCATGCAAGGTTTCGTACAACGGTTTCTACGGTCAGTTCTACGGTGTAGGCGGCACATCCGGTGGAAATCAGGGTGGTACAACTGATCCTGACGGTGGCAACCAGGGCGGAAATCAGGGCGGTAACACCGATAACCCATTTGAGGGTGGCTTCTCTCTCGGACTCGTTCCCGCGTACAGCTCAAGCTACGGCGGATACTACGTAATCAATAACAATACTCCATATTTCACAGCTGACGAGATCGCTTCTGCAAAGGATAAGTGCTTTGAGCATTATGCACCTCGCGACAACCTCGGCAGAGCAGTTATGGCATTCGCTTGTGTTTGCAAGAACACTCTTCCCACAGATTCAAGAGGTGATATCTCCTCCGTTAAGCCCACCGGTTGGGTACAGAAGACATACAGCGTAGTTCCCGGTGGTTCTCTTTACAACCGTTCTCACCTTATCGCATGGTCACTCACAGACGAGGATGCTAACTGGGAAAACCTTGTAACAGGTACAGAGCATATGAACCAGAAGGTTATGACTCAGTTTGAGGACATGGTTCGCGACTACGTTAAGGCAAGCTCATCTCACAAGGTTCTTTACAGAGCAACTCCTATCTATAACGGCAACAACCTGGTTTGCACAGGTATTCTTCTTGAGGCTTACTCATTGAATGACAACGGTGAGGATATCAGCTTCTGCGTATTCCTCTACAACGTTCAGCCCGGCATTCACATCAACTATGCAACAGGCGTTAGCAAAGAGGGCGATGAAGCAGGTGCAAACAGCGGTCTTGGCGGAGGTAGCGGCACAACTACTCCCGATGACGGCAATCAGGGCGGCACAACAGTTAATCCCGTAGCAGGCGGATCTTATTACGTACACGTAACCAACGGAAATGGTACTCTTTATCTCAAGGGAACTATCGCAGGCGGTAGATTTGACGGTACCTATGAAAAATCCGAGGCTGCAAAAGTAACGGTTTCCACAGTGGAAGGCGGATATCTTCTTTCCATTGGAACACAGTACATCATTATAGGCGATACCTCATCCGGCGCAGCCTTTACCACAGATGCCAATATTGCTACAGTTTTCGAATGGAATTCCACACTCAATACATACGTTGTTGCAGAGGATTCTAACAACCGTGGTTTCGGCGCTGATGCTACTGTAACAAAGTATAATAACATTTCGACTTACGACGTATCCAACACACAGTACAACTGGGGCGTATTCACGTCAACTGACGGTTCAGGTACCACACCTGACGTTCCTGATAACAATACCGGCACAACCACTCCCGACAGTGGTAACAATAACGGCAATACAGGATCCGGCGATGAAGAAACCTATACCTTTGTGCTTAACACAAGCTCAAAGAAGATCCACGATCCCAGCTGTGGCAGCGTTTCCACAATGTCCGAAAAGAACAAGAAGGAATGGACAGGTACCTATGCAGAGCTTCAAGAACTTCTTGCAAGCGGATATACTACTTGTGGAACTTGCAAACCTGCAGTTGAATAATTTCTGAGTTTATAACTCAAAAGGACTCCTATCATCAGGAGTCCTTTTTTTGTGTTTTTTGAAAATAATTGTTTACTAAATGTTAGATTTTATTTCTTTTTTCCGCCAGCTCTTTATCAAGGTCTGCTAAAACCTTTTTGTAAGGCATGAGCATTCCCTCTGTCATTTTGCCACCGATTTTCTTCTTCAGCTTTTCATTTCCTATCATAAAGCCAACAAGATACATTGCGAGAGATTTTGGCCACTGACGCTGTGGGAAATCACTGTAGTAACCACCCGCCTTGTAGAATTTGTGATCCGCACGCATCATTCCACGCATCATGTAAATCAGGTCGCGGAAGATCTTCATTCCACCAATTCCAAGGAAGTTCTGAGGCTGAACGTATTTATGCTCGAGGGCATAGGTCAGGCGAGAGGACATCTTGTCTATTGCTATATCAGTTTCTGTTCTGATATTTGTTGGCTCGGTCACGGTAATTTCCACAAAGGAGTCTGCCATAATCTCACCGAAGCTTTCTACTGATATATTATTTGACGACTCTATACTGATATCAGTGGGGACCTCTATATTTTCTATGCATTTCTCGCTATTTTTCGAAAGAGTTCCCTCGTCGGTAGCGACTCCTGCAAGGAAGTTATGGCCGACCTCGGCTCTGCCCTCCACAATCATGCGGAGATTCTCTTCCCTCTCGTAATTTCCTGAAATGAGGTAACCTACGGGCATTCCAACGGTTACGGTACGGTGTCCGTTGCAGAAATTACGGTCGTTATACATCTTCATGCGAGAGCCAAAGGAATGATATTTGATGTCAAAAGCATAAACTATTGCATCTGCTGTCTGAATGCTCTCGCGGAGAGTTGTATCAAAATTATCTTTGTATACGCATTTTCCCGAAACTGCACAGTTGAAGCAACCGAGGCATCCACCCCCGAATGGAAAATCTGCTATATTGAAAATTCTGGTCTTGTAGGGAGTTACAGCGCGAAAACGCTCTATCATTCTGTGTAGATTTGATTTTTCGTCCTTACAATCGGTAATAATAACCACGTCACCCACCTTTTTACTGTCATCCGTAGGCTGCAGCACAGTTGCAGGTATGCTTACGTAGCTCGATGGCTCGCGTTTCTTTTCCTCGTAAGTATCGGTTTCATAGCACCAGAGGAAATATTCAAAGAACTTTTTCAGCTCCTCTCTGCCCTTTTGATTTGTCAGGTCATCCATGTCGGCAGAAAGGCCTTTTACGTATTTAAGTCCTAGATCAAGTGCGTTTTCTTCTATGTATTTGTGAGCTGTAACGTCGTAAAAATGCTTTGACGTAGAAATTGATGTTGCAAACTTGCCGAAAAGATCAACTTTTTTCTCAAAAAGCAACTCTACAAATCTGTGAAGCTGGGCAGGTGCTATAAAGGTATATACGGGGAATGAGAATATTATTCCGTCGCACCAGTTGAGAACTTCCTCTGTCGCGGCAAGATCTTTTTCAAAAAGCTTTATCTGCTGTCCTACGTGAAGATGGCGAAACTCGTGGTCGGGATAGAGCTTTTCAAGATATATCACGCTTTGTAAAGTAACGCTGTTTTTTCCTTTTGGGCTTCCGTTTATAACTGCTATTTTCATAATGCTGCTCCTGTTTTTTTGTTTCTTTACAAGTATTTTAGCACAACTCCTTTGTTTTATCAAGTTTTTTGAGGTTTTTTCTTCATTTTTTTGATTTTTTTGTTAATTTTAAAGTTTTTGATTATAAAAAACTTGACAAATATATAATTTTATGGTAGAATGTCATCGTTAATTTGATAATTTTTAAATATTTCGTGAGGGAGTAGTCAGCGCAAAGCGCAATTTGCGTAGCAATTTCAACACACTGCCGCAGGTTTTTTATGCGACTGGAATTGCTTTAAAAGACAAGACTCATGTATTGCAAAGGCTCTACATCTCACGTTTATTTTCCCTCCTAAGTTAAGGTGAGCCTTTACTTGGGATTTTTTTTATCGCTTTGGAATGCGATCACTACGGTTTTTATAAAACAAAAATAAATTTTTCTGAAAGAGGTACAAACATGAACTTCCACGCAAAAGAAAACGATGCCGTTCTTGTTGATCTAGTGACTGACGCAAAGCTTGGTCTTACAAGCGACGAAGTTAAGTCCAGACAAGAAAAGTACGGCGAAAACAAGCTTCAGGAAAAGAAGAAAAAGACAATGTTCCAGAGATTCGTTGACCAGTTCAAGGATCCGATGATCATTATTCTTCTTATCGCGGCAGCAATTTCTCTTGGCCTGACGATTTTCAACATCGTTACAGCATATCAGACCAAAGATAGCGAACTCATCAACGAAGCTCTTATAGAGCTATTCGAGCCATTCCTCATCCTTCTCATCGTTGTGCTTAACGCAATCATGGGTATTATGCAGGAATCCAAAGCTGAAAAGGCACTTGAAGCTCTCAAAAACATGTCTGCTCCCCACGCGAGAGTTATCCGTGACGGTGAGGAAAGGATCGTTAACGCATCTGAACTTGTAGTTGGCGATATCATTCTCCTTGAAGCAGGCGATTTTGTTCCCGCAGATGCAAGACTCTTGAAGTCTACTTCTCTCAAGAGCGAAGAAGCGGCACTTACCGGTGAATCCGTTCCCTCCGAAAAGGATGCTACAGTTATCTGCAAAGAAGACGCTCCTATCGGTGACAGAACGAACATGGTATTCTCCGGCTGCTCCATCACATACGGTACTGCTACTGCTGTTGTTACAGCTATCGGTATGCAGACAGAAATGGGTAAGATCGCAAACCTCCTTGCAGGTGAAGAAGACGGTCAGACCCCCTTGCAGGAAAAGCTCGAAAAGCTCGGCGGTCTTCTTGGTAAGCTCGCACTTGCTTGCTGTGCTATCATCTTCGTTGTTGGTATCGTTGAACACGGCATCAAAGAGGGCTTTGCTCTTAACGAAGAATTCGGTACACTTATTCTCGACCTCTTTATGACTGCGGTTTCCCTTGCGGTTTCTGCTATTCCTGAAGGTCTTGCAGCTATTGTTACTATCGTTCTTTCCATCGGTGTTCAGAGAATGGTTAAGAAGAATGCGATCATCCGTAGACTCCCTGCGGTTGAAACTCTCGGTTCTGCTTCTATCATCTGCTCCGATAAGACAGGTACACTTACACTTAACCGTATGACTCTCACCCATGCTTACGTTGACGGCATGGCAGGTACAGAGGAGATCGGAAACAACAACACAGACGCTATCAAGAACCTTCTCAAGCTTGGTACTCTCTGCTGCGATGGCTCCGTTACATTCTCCGACGGCAAAGAAACACACATCGGCGACCCCACAGAGACAGCTATCGTTGTTGCTGCTTACAAAAACGGCATGACAAAGGATGCTCTCAACGAGGAAAGCCCCAGACTCGGCGGTATTCCATTCGATTCCGACAGAAAGCTCATGTCCACCATCAATAACATCGGTGGCAAGAAGATCGTTATCGTTAAGGGCGCTGTTGACGTTATGGAAAAGAGATGCGTTGCAGGCAATTTTGCAAAGGCGCATGAAATTAACAGACAGATGAGTGAGAACGCGCTTCGTGTTCTTGCAGTTGCATATAAGGAGATCGATGAGATCCCCGCAGAGCTTACGTCAGAAAACCTTGAGAATGGACTTACATTCATCGGTCTTGTAGGTATGATCGACCCACCTCGTCCTGAGGCTAAGGTTGCTGTTGCTACTTGCCGCGAGGCAGGTATTAAGCCTATCATGATCACAGGTGACCACGTTCTTACAGCTACTGCTATTGCAAAAGAGCTCGGCATCTTCCTTGATGGCGATACTGCTATGACAGGTGCAGAGGTTGACGATCTTACCGATCAAGAGCTTGATGCAAAGCTTCCTGGCATCTCCGTTTACGCAAGAGTATCTCCTGAAAACAAGATCAGAATCGTTAAGGCTTGGCAAAGACACGGTCAGGTTGTTGCTATGACAGGTGACGGTGTTAACGATGCTCCCGCTCTTAAGGCTGCTGATATCGGTTGTGCAATGGGTATTACCGGTACAGACGTTGCAAAGGGCGCAGCTGATATGACTCTTACAGACGATAACTTTGCTACCATCGTTGACGCAGTTCGCGAAGGCCGCGGTATCTACGCTAACATTAAGAAGGTTGTTGGCTTCCTTCTTGGAACTAACATCGGTGAGGTTCTTACAGTATTCTTCGCAATGCTTATCTCCGCACACTCTCCTCTGCTCTCCATGCAGCTTCTTATGATCAACCTTGTAACAGACTCTCTTCCTGCAATTGCCCTCGGTATGGAGGACGTTGAGGATGACATCATGACCCACAAGCCAAAGGCTAAAGACGAAAGCATCTTTGCAGGCGGTCTCGGTGGCAGAGTTGTAGCACAGGGCTTCATGTTCGGTGCTCTTTCCCTTGCAGCTTACTATATTTCTTACTACGTTTCATTGAACCACGGTCTTCTCCACATTGCGGATATTGTTGAACGCAAAGAATTGGCAGAACAATGCGGTCAAACTCTTACCTTCATGGTACTTGCGCTTACACAGGTTGTTCAGGCATTCAATATGAGAACAGACAAATCCCTCTTTAAGATTGGCCCATTCGGCAACAAGAACCTCAACCTTGCAGCTCTTGCTTCAACAGCGCTTACAGCATTCGTTCTCTTCACACCCGGAGTTATGACCGCGTTTAAGATCGTTTACCTTCCTTTCTGGTGGCTCTACCTTGTAGGTCTCGGTCTTATCATCGTTCCTCTCTTTGTTATGGAACTTGCAAAAGCTCTCGGCTTTATCGAGCATCACACAGAGGCTGATGAAAACAGCTTTGCTGCAAAGCTTGAGCGCAAGCTTGCTCCCGTAACCGACAAGGTTAAGGCGTTCGTTCTTAAGATCGTTGCAAAGTTTAAAAAGCAATAAAAAGCAAACTTAAAGTTTACAAAATAATCAGTTTTACAAAAAAAGAAGGACGAGGTTTTTCTCGTCCTTCTTGCTTTCAAATGTAAAAAGCGGCACCTAAAAAAGAGTGCCGCTTGTTTTTTATACTGTTTTTTCTTCCTCTTTGTGAGGAGCTTCTTCCTCGGTGAGGGTAGTGTCGAAAACAACTGTTTCTGTATCAGTTGAATCAGAAACAGCCGATTCTAGATCAATGGTAAGCTGATTTTCGTACGCAGACTCAAAGTCACTTTCCGTGGGTGCGCCCTCATCGGATTTTTTATTTTCAATTCCCAAGAATTCCTTCGTTCTATCCTTTACAAGGCCGTATGTTTCCTTAGTCTTGTCTTTGACAATTTCGTATGTATCCTTAGTAAAATCCTTGGTCTTTACAATCGCGCCCTTCGTTTTCTCGATGGTTTCCGTAGTTTTTCCCTTAACCTTTTCGTAGGTTTCCTTTATACCGCTTTCTACAGGCTCGAGCTTTTCAAAGAGAATATCCTTGTGCTTTTTTATGTAATGCTGAAGCTGCACCTTGTGTTTGCAGAGCTTTTCAGTACAATTTGCACAGCGAAGCGCCTCGTTAGTACGCTCGGAGAATCTCTCGGGATGACGCTTGTATGTAATTTCCCATCTAGCAAGGATCAGGATAGCCAAAGCAAGAAGTGTATATGAATAAACGCTGGGAATCAGTACAAGAGGTGTGCAGAGCATAATGAAATCCCAGTTATAGATACGGCAGGTCGTGCAGCAACGGTTTTTCATAAACCATGTCTGGAACGGGCAGAAGAACAAAATACAGATTATGTCACAAACGCCGTAACCTAATGCAACCATGAAAAGAAAATACTTGTCCACGACACCAAAGAGATTAAGCGCGTAAAACACAGAGTTAAACGCTATCCACACTGCCGCTACCGTAAAGGTCGTTTTTGCTGACTGATTCTTTGGCTCGCGCTCTACTTTAGATGGTACGTACTTTTTCGCAAATACCTTTTCGCAGCCCATGCTCTCAATATTCGTGGGGATCAAAAGGCGAACTACCATTTCTGCAAAGTACCATACCCAGATGATAATATGCAGTGGAAGATAGTCGGTAAACTCTTTTACCTCTCCAAGAAGGTAAAGTATTCCCATCGTTATGAAAAACGCTGCTCTGACAAAGAGCTTTACGTAGTGCAATATTGAAGTTTTTGAAAGATTTTTCAAATATTTTTTCATTTTTTATACCTTTATTGCATTATTTTGATACTTAACCAATTAATTATAACATATTAAACATAATTTTAACATAAGTGAAACATAATTTCAATAAAAATATTATTTTTTCGTCATTTGGCTGATATTTGTCATTTTTTAATGCTTTTCCCGACTTTTCTCCCACAAATTTGATAATTTGAAAAAAAGGCTTGTTTTTTGCAATGAAATGTGGTAAAATCATAGTAATAATTTTTTTGAGGTGAAAAAATGAAAAAGAAAAATTTCGAGCGTGAGCTTCCAAAGGGATATAGAGAGGTGTACCACATTAATGCCAAGGACAAAGGCACGTCGGTGGCTCTTTCCATCGCTTCTTTTGCTATAACAGCCATTGTTTTTATCCTATGGATGATACCGCTCTTTAAGTCGGGAATAGATCTTTCAAACGTTCCCGCCAGCACTTTCTTCCTGTTCTACGGAATATTCGTTGTAACTATGCTCTTATACATAGTGCTTCACGAGGTTGCTCACGGCATAGTTTATAAGATCATGACCGGTGAAAAGCTTACTTTCGGTATAACTCCGACGGTGGCATTCTGTGGTGTTCCAAACGTTTACACCTATCGCCACTGCGCTATCGCTTCTCTTGTTACCCCCCTCATCGCTTTCACAATAATCTTTTTACCCATAGTTATTTTCTTCTCATTTACAAATCCTCTTTATTACATTGGATTTTCCTTTATATTCTCCATGCATCTCGGCGGCTGTGTCGGTGACGGATACATGACCTATCTCCTTTTGACAAAGTTCAAAAACAAGGATATTCTGATGCGTGATACAGGTCCGGAGCAGTTTATCTACAAAAAGAAGAAAAAATTATAATACCGAGGTTTTTCATGCCAAAAGTAAATAAAGCTTTACGAAACAAGACTATTGACAGAGAAATAGATGCTGATGATGTTTTTGTATCCCGTTGTAAAAGCGAAGAAGATATAAAGAACATTTCATCTCCAAGGGACGTAACGTTTCTCGGCGATACGGAAAAAATACTTCCCCACCTGCCAAAGGAATATTTCGATCTTATAATAGTCGACCCGCCGTATAATCTCTATAAGAATTTTCACGGCAAGGTTTTCAGTAAAATGAGCGACGAAAGCTATAAGGAATACACAAGATCATGGCTCGATAAAATCGCTCCACTGCTTAAGATCGGCGGCACTATTTACGTTTGCTGCGACTGGAGATCAAGCGTTATAATCGGTCAGATCCTCCCCGAGTATTTCACGGTACAAAACCGCATCACTTGGCAAAGAGAAAAAGGACGCGGCGCTGAACGAAACTGGAAAAGCAGCCATGAGGACATCTGGTATGCCACCAAGGGAGAAAATTACAAATTCAATCTTGATCGGGTGAAGATCCGCCGCAAGGTGCTGGCAACCTACAGAGAAAACGGCATGGCGAAGGACTGGGAAAAGAACGAAAGCGGCGCATTCCGCGATACTTGTCCATCTAATTTTTGGGACGATCTGACAGTTCCTTTCTGGTCTATGGAAGAAAATACTGCTCACCCAACCCAAAAGCCCGAAAAGCTAATAGCAAAGCTGATTCTCGCATCCTCCGACGAAGGTGATATTGTTCTCGATCCGTTTCTTGGCTCGGGCACGACTTCAGTTGTGGCAAAGAAGCTTGGAAGAAGTTACGTAGGAATTGAGAAGGATCCCACCTACTGTTCCTGGGCAGAGGAACGCCTCGAACGTGCAGATACGGACAAGCACATCCAAGGCTATGATGGTGAAAGATTCTACGAAAGGCACTCCGCCCCAAGCGCAAAGAGAGTAAAAAGCAAAAAGTAAAATTCATTTTTCTACGATCGTTTATATCAAAAAGAGAGGCGAAAGCGCCTCTCTTTTCTCTTTTTTGTAAATAATTATTTACATATCGCGGTGTTTTTTTGCAATTATATCAAAATGCATATCAAACCGTTTGCGCCCTCGTTGATGATTTTCCCTAGCGTTTCTCCAAGCTTTTCCCTGGAGTCGTCGGGCATATGACTGAGCTTTGCTGCCATGCCGTCATTAACCATATCATAAAGGCTCTTACCAAACATATTGTATTCCCACACCCGTTCGGGATTATCGCGAAGCTCATCGGAAAGATATTTCACTACCTCGGCAGTTTGCTCCTCTGATCCGACAACAGGGCAAAGCTCCGTTCTGATTCCCGTTTTTATCATATGAATAGAATCCGCAACGGCAGATACCTTAACACCAAACGCACCCTGCTGACGAACCAGCTTCGGCTCATCAAACTTAAGCTCTGAGGCATCAGGCATAACTATTCCATAGCCTTTTTCCTCCACGTTTTTCAGCGCATCAGCCACTTTCATATACTTTTCACGAACGGCAGCAAGACTGCAAACCGTATCAAACAACTGACATTCATTAGAAACCTCAATTCCTGCCATTTCGCTGAGAGTTTCAAAATAGGTTTCACTGGACATAGGGATCTGCAGGCTGGCAGTGCCGTCGGCAGCGTTCAAGGAGTCTAGGGAAATATCGGGAAAACTTTCAATTTCGCGACTTACGTCGGCAAACTTTTCCACCATGTCCGAAAAGGCGGAAACCTGCTCGATACTGTTTTTCCAGATGGGGTGATCCTTTGGCAAAGCAGCGCACCATTGCGGAAGGTCAAAGGTCATGGAGCGTACCGGGAACTCTCCCAGTATCAAGGATAGTATCTCGCGAATATCGTCCTGATTAAGTTCAGGGCAAGACACAAGGGCGACCGGTGCGCCGTACTTCTCCTCAAGACTATGTGCCAATGCACAAGTTTCCTCGGCACCCGGATTCTTAGAATTTAAGATGATGGCAAATGGCTTTCCTGCCGCTTTAAGCTCCGCAACTATTCTCTCTTCTGCCGGTAGGTAGCTCTCTCGGTCAATATTAGTGATAGTTCCGTCGGTGGTTACCAAAATTGCAATGGTAGAATGTTCCCTGATAACCTTTTCCGTACCAATCTCTGCAGCCTTTGCAAAGGGCATCTCATCCTCTGACCAAGGTGTCATAACCATGCGGCTCTCGCCATTCTCCTCTCCGCCAAGCGCACCGCCAACCATGTATCCTACGCAGTCAACCATCTTGACATTAAGCTCCGCACCGTCGGGGGTCTTGATTTTTACGGATTCGTCCGGCACAAACTTCGGCTCCGTTGTCATAACAGTTTTGCCTGAGGCGCTCTGTGGGATTTCATCTTCTGTGCGCTGACGATCGTATTCATTTTCAATATTAGGCAAAACAAGGCAGTCTAAAAACTTACGTATAAAGGTAGACTTTCCCGTTCTCACAGGGCCTACTACCCCTATATAAATATCACCGCCTGTGCGCTTTGCAATATCGGCGTATATGGAATTACTGTTCATAAATTCTCCTCCAAAAAAGTTCTTTCATGTGATTTTATGAAGCGAAACATAAATTTATGAAGAATGAATTGATAAATGCAAAAAACCTGTTTTTCGACAACAATATTTTACATTTTCCGACATTTTCGCAAAGAAAAAGCAGAGATTGCTCTCCGCTAATAAATTTATTTCTGTTTGTCTTTGTGTATGCGCAACAAATATGATCTTTGGATTTTATCAATTTTCTTACTTGGATTTTTGATATTAGTGACAACGAGCATAAAGATGCAAAATCCGAGTAGTGGACAAACCAAAAGCACAAGAGCCATTATTCCTGCCACCAACTGCTCCTCTGCCCCATTACACATCTGATACACGAAATAAGCGCCGCAAAGCAAAACCAAAGCCGTCAGGCAAGAATACAATATATTCCAAAAGCTACGAGGTCTTTTTTTAGAAGTCAGTAATTTTGCAGTCTGACCGGCAATCCATCCATTACTCATATTTTTCTCCTAAAAACATAGCCAAGGCGTACCATTTTTGATATACCTTGGCTTGTTTATTGTTTATTTCTTTGGCAATTCAAGCCATATGGCATTTTTGAAAAGATTTTTACTAAATCTAACTTTTGCCCGCACGCGTTTGGCGACGAGATTTAAGCTTTTCCGGCAGATCCAAAGAGTTCGATCTTCTCGCGAACAGTTGCCTTGATAGCCTCAACACCGGGAGCGAGAAGCTTTCTGGGGTCAAAGCCCTTGCCGATAAGATCCTTGCCTTCTTCGATGTACTTTCTTGTTGCAGCAGCAAAGGAAAGCTGGCATTCTGTATTTACGTTGATTTTGGATACGCCGAGGCTGATAGCCTTCTTTATCATATCTTCGGGAATGCCTGTGCCGCCGTGAAGAACGAGAGGCATAGAACCAACTGCTTCGGAAACAGCAGCGAGTGTGTCAAAGGAAAGACCTGCCCAGTTTTCGGGGTACTTACCGTGGATATTACCGATACCTGCAGCAAGCATTGTAACGCCCAGATCAGCAATCATCTTGCATTCAGCGGGATCAGCACATTCGCCTGCACCTACAACGCCGTCTTCTTCACCGCCGATTGCGCCAACTTCAGCTTCAAGAGAGAGTCCCTTGTCGTTACAGATTTTAACAAGCTCGGTTGTCTTTGCGATGTTTTCTTCGATGGGGTAGTGTGAACCGTCGAACATTACGGAAGAGAAGCCTGCTTCGCTACAAGCAAGAGCGCCTTCGTAAGAACCGTAGTCAAGGTGAAGAGCAACGGGAACGGGGGTCTTAAGATTTTCAAGCAAAGTCGGATCGTAGCCATGTCGCTC
>JAZNPB010000033.1:0-3505 GCA_045589435.1 Eubacteriales bacterium
TTCATTGAACGCGCACGAAAAGCCGGGGTGGACAGCTTCTGGTATAAAACCGAAACGGCGGAGAGCATCCTCAACGTTATGGAGCGAACGCTTGCGGGAGAAAGTATTTATCCGGAATCAACACCGCCGCTGCAGTTCGGATATATTACCAGCGATGAATTGACGGCTCGTGAGCTTGAGGTTCTTCGTGAGGTCGTAGCCGGTGAAAGTGATGCGGCAATTGCGGAAAAATTGTATATGTCTCTGCGAACCGTAAAAGGACATATTCAGTCCATGCGTGATAAAACCGGGTTTCGAAATCGAACGGAACTTGCCGTTCGTGCCAGAGACTGCGGACTAATCATTGTTGATAAGGAAACAGAATAATCCGCGATATTTCAAGAAGTACTGTCAAATCGACGGTACTTCTTTTATTTATGCACGAAAGTACGATGTAAATAAACTGCTGTATTGGTAAAATATATAAGGATTTGAATGGAGCTTCTTCAGAAAGGAGGAGTGCATGTGAAGAAAGTTCTTATCAGTATCAAAAACGAGCTACTGTCAACAGCGGTTATCAAGACCTTGAAGGATTGCGGAGAGTTTTTGCCGTGTCAAGTGACTCCTGAGGTCAGCACAAATACTTCCGACAAGTCCGCGCTGTCGGATGTAGATATTTTATTGATGGAAATTTCCTATCTTCCGGGAGCAACCATGGAAGGTCGGCTGAAAGAAATCAAACAGCTTCGCAAAAATGAGCCGGAATGTAAGATTGTAGCATTTTGTGATGACACTGCCGCTCCCGAACTTGCCCATAAAGTCACACAGTTAAAAAAGGATCGCCTGATCGACGGTTTTCTCTACACCTCCGTTACGGCAAGCTATCTGATGTCAACACTTGCGTCGCTGTAAGTGAAGCCCCAAATATATAAAATGCAGATTCATATCTCAAGGAGGTAAAAATTAACATGACTATAACCAAAACACAACTTGCTATCATCATTACTGTGCTTGCGTTGGTGCTGATTGCGTCTGTCGCCACTACCGTTTGGGTGGTTTTCTTCCGTGATGACGGAGGCACTCCCATTACACCCGATTATCCCCCTCAAGGCACGGAGCAAAATCAAAAACCACTGGAAGGAGACGATAGCGATAAAATAGAAAGCCCGGAGGGTGGAGGAGCTATCAACGTAACCTATCAAACAAGCGTGAAGGTCGATCTCTCGGAGAACAAGGTGACCTTACTGTACGCAAATCCGCAGGCATCCAATCAAAATGTAGCCATCCTGATCATGATTGGTGATCTCGTTGTTGCCAAATCCGATTTGATCACGCCCGGACACGGCGTGGATACGCTGACTCTGGAGAAGCAGGCAAAGGAGCGACTGATGGTCGGAGGCTACGACGGCGAGCTTGTCGTCAGAGCCTACGATCCTGAAACAAACGAAAAAGCCATGGTTGATGCCAAGGGCAAGGTCAAAATCACCATTGTTGAATAGCCGAAGGGCATTTCATAAAAAACTCAGAAAGGAGAAACCACTATGAAAAGAATTCTTTTTCTCGCGCTCGTCATAACTCTGATGATGAGCCTCTCCGTCACCGTTTTTGCGGAAAACTCCGTTACCTCTGATAGCGGTACAACAATCGACATTTCCGCAACCTTCAAGGCAGGTTCAACTGCCGAGGATGTGATCTCGGTCGACATCGCTTGGGGGGCAATGGAATTTGAGTTCTCTGAAGGCGTGGATGGCGTATGGGATCCCTCAACACATCAGTACATGGGAGCTGCGGAAAGCTCTTGGTCTGCAAGCGGAAACGAGATCACCGTTACCAACCATTCCAACGTAGCGATCAAGGCGACCTTCACTTATACGGGGGAAGTTGAGACAGTTTACGGCACCTTCACGAACGATGGCGTGCTCGCACTTGCTACCGCAGTCGGTACCGCAAGAGACGCTGCCCCTTCAGACTCTGTTGCACTGACCTTGGGCGGTAGTCTGACCGCAGATACTGCTGGCAAGGTTGGTACGGTTACTATAACCATTGCAAAGCAGTAAGTTAATTTTACAGAAAGGAACTACTTACCATGAAGAAATTGTATTCGCTTCTTCTTGCAATCATGATGATTGCAACAATAGCGCTTCCCGTCTTTGCGGAGGAATCCGTTGACGCCAACGGTGGTTCGGCAAACGTCAATGTCAACGGTGTCGTTCAGTACACGGGCAGCAGCGAGACCCAGACTATTTCGGTTGACGTTGCTTGGGAGGATATGACCTTCACCTATGTGGAGGGCGTTCATTTCGGTTGGGATCCCGAGAATCATGAGTATGCCGGTGCCTACGAAGGCTATTGGGAGAACGATCGCGCCGACATCACCGTAACCAACCACTCCAATACCGAAGTCAATGCCACCCTTTCCTTTGAGAGTGGGGTTGACACCGTGGGTGGCGCATTCACCGAAGGCAGCGGCACCATGGACGACGGCGTTCTGGAGCTTGCTTCCGCGGTGGATACGGAGGTTGAGGAAGCACCCACTGCCACCGCCACCTTTAACATCAGCGGCAGAATCAGCGTAAGTGCAGACGTTGTCGGTGAGATCACCGTTCTCATTGAATCGGCGTATTACGTTCCCGTGCCTGAGATCACGGCATTCGGCTTCGAGGCAACCGGTTACCTTGGGGTCGGCATTGACAGTTTGGGCAGGATCACATACGCCGCCACCATCCCCGGAAATATGCCGGATTCGTACAAGATCAAGCCCCCTGTCATCCTGGTTGGTGAAAATATGAATTATGCAACCGGCGATGATTGTCAGATCGCGTTGCTCACTTCGAATGGACTCGTAGTAACCTCCTGCGTTGTCAATGCCGAAAGCGCTACCTATGACGTTGAAAAGGGTTGCTGGACAACAAAAAATCTGGAACTGCCTAAAAACGCAGGTACATACAAACTGGCTTACTCCAACGACGGCGGTGAGACCTGGACCCAAATCGGACACGTATTGACAATTGAAATTTCCGCCACCTGATTCGGTCTGTTAAATTCATAGAAAGGAACTGCATATTATGAAGAAACTATTTGCGTTTTTTCTTGCGGTCTTTATGATCGCGTCACTGTCGGTCACCGTTTTTGCGGAAGCGAATGTTGGTGAGCACGGCGAATCTGCCACTATCGTCGTTGGCGGTGATTTCCAGCCAACGGGCGCCATTTATAAGACCATCTCGGTTGATATCGAGTGGGATGATATGACCTTTGCTTATATCAAGACATCCTCCGGCGAATGGGATCCCGGTAGTCACGAATATGTGGGCGGCGTAGAAGGTGCATGGAGTGAAGAGACACGCACCATTACCGTAACCAACCATTCGGACACAGAACTCACAGCCACCCTTTCCTTTGAGCAGCTGGTTGACATTACGGGTGTATTTACCTCGACAGGCGAAATGTCAAGCCTTCTGGAGCTTGACAGCGCGGTCGGTACTTCTCGTGACGAAAAGTCGGATCGTAGCCATGTCGTTCTGTGAGC
>JAZNPB010000034.1:0-2991 GCA_045589435.1 Eubacteriales bacterium
TGTGTCTCTTGTTGTCGGCGGCAGTATCCGCAGTGCGGCGGATGTTGTTAAGGCGATTGCTCTCGGTGCGGATGCCTGCTATATTGCAACAGCGGCATTACTTGCTCTCGGCTGTCATCTTTGCCGTACCTGTCAGAGCGGTAAATGCAACTGGGGTATCGCAACCCAGCGTCCTGAGCTTGTCAAGCGTCTCAATCCCGATATGGGCAGTGAGCGTCTTATCAATCTGATGAACGCATGGCGGCACGAAATAAAAGAACTGATGGGCGGTATGGGTATCAACTCCATCGAGGCTCTTCGAGGTAATCGCCTGATGCTCCGTGGAGTGGGACTTACAGATAAAGAACTTGAGATCCTCGGCATCTATCATGCGGGAGAGTGAGGGAATATTATGAGTAAAACATTAAAATTTGTCATTGCGGCGTTAATGGCTTCAATGGCATGTGTTGCAACAATGGTTATAAAAATCCCTATACCCGCTACGGGTGGATACATTAACCTTGGCGACTCTATCGTACTTTTATCGGGTGTCGTGCTCGGTCCGGTATACGGCGGACTTGCAGCAGGTCTTGGTTCAGCACTTGCAGATCTGCTTGGCGGATATGTTGATTTTGCTCCCGCAACCTTTATAATAAAAGCACTTATGGCCGTAGTAACAGGATTGATTATACGAACAAATCCCCAAAAACATATAGTGAACTTTGTTTTTGCAAGCCTTATATCTGAAATAATTATGATTTTGAGCTACTTTGCATTTGAAGCAACAATTATGGGTTATGGTTTAGCTGCAGCAGGAGCCATCCCCGGGAATGCCATTCAAGGAACTGCAGGAATCGTAATTGCAACAATGTTAATGCCAATTCTCGGCAAGCTTAATCTTTCTCCGTTAAGAAAAGACAAGCCTGCCCCGAAACGGAGGAATGATGAACAGTGAAACGAGTATATGTAAATGAAGAGTGGTGCCTTGGCTGCCACTTATGTGAATATAACTGTGCTTTTGCCAATTCCGGTATGACCGATATGGCAACGGCACTCAAAGGCAAACCGATTTATCCCCGTATCCACATTGAGGGAAATGATAAAGTATCTTATGCGGTATCCTGCCGTCACTGTACCGACCCTATCTGTGTCAAAAGCTGTATTGCCGGTGCAATCTCAAAATCGGATGGCGTTGTGCGTGTGGACAAAAATAAGTGTGTCGGTTGCCTTACCTGTGTATTGGTATGTCCTTACGGATCCCTCGCTCCCGATGAAAGCGGTGTGATGCAGAAGTGTGAGCTTTGCCTGCAGAACACCTGCGGAGAGCCTGCTTGCGTAAAAGGATGCCCCAACAGAGCAATTGTTTATGAAGAACGAGGTGAGTACGAATGAAGCAGTATGTTGTTATAGGTAACGGTGTGGCTGCTGTTGGTTGTATCGAGGGCATCCGCAGTGTGGATAAAGACAGCAAAATCACAGTTGTTTCCGAAGAGAATTATCCCGTTTACTGCCGTCCTCTTATCTCGTATTATCTGGAAAACAAAACCGATCCCGAACGTATGAACTATCGAGGTGCCGATTTTTACGAGAAAATGGGCTGTGACGTATTTTACGGAAAAAAGGTTATCCAAATTAACACTGATTCAAAAAATGTTGTGTTGGATGATGGTGCCAAGTTGCCTTATACAGAAGTTTGTGTTGCAACCGGTTCGGCTCCTTTCGTTCCTCCCTTTGAAGGACTTGATACGGTCGAGAAAAAGTTCAGTTTTATGACACTTGACGATACCTTTGCACTTGAAAAAGCAATCAACAAAGATAGCAACGTATTGATCGTCGGTGCCGGTCTTATCGGACTTAAGTGTGCCGAAGGTCTTCACGATCGTGTGGAAAGTATTACGGTTTGTGATCTTGCCGACCGTGTACTTTCCAGTATTCTTGACACCGACTGCGCCACTATTGTGCAAAGGCATTTAGAGGCAAACGGTATTCGTTTTTTGCTTGGGGATACCGCTGTTCGCTTTGAAAAGAATTTAGCTCAAATGAAAAGCGGAAAAACTGTAGAGTTTGACACGCTCGTTCTTGCTGTCGGTGTCCGTGCAAACACAACTCTTATCAAAGATATCGGCGGCGAAGTAAATCGTGGCGTTCTTGTGAATGACCGCATGGAAACCTCCCTTGAAAGCATCTATGCCGCAGGCGACTGTACCGAAGGCAATGATATATCCCTGGGACAAAAAAGGGTTCTCGCTCTTCTGCCAAATGCCTATATGCAGGGGCATACTGCCGGTGTAAACATGGCAGGCGGTAATGAAGTTTTTGGCAAAGCCATTTCGATGAACTCCATCGGGTTCTTCGGTCTGCACATTATGACAGCCGGAACTTACGTGGGCGAAATGTATGAAGAAAAGAACGACAGTACATTAAAAAGACTGTTTACAAAGGATGGATTGTTAAAAGGATTTATCCTGATTGGCAAGACCGAACGTGCCGGAATCTATACCTCTCTCATCCGTGAAAGGACGCCTCTTGACACGATTGACTTTGAAACAATGAAAAAAGTTGCAACTTCCGTTGCATTTTCTCCCGAAAATCGTAGAAAAAAGTTTGGAGGTGTAGTATAATATTATGTTATTAAATGTTAAAGGTCTTGGTTATAAAGCTCTGAACGAGGCTTTGCGGCAAAACTCAGGCGATATTACCATCGAGAATTGTTGCGGTCAACGCTTCATTGCCGCCGGTATGACAGATAAGAACATCACCATTAACGGTGTGCCCGGCAATGCTCTCGGTGCTTATCTCAATGGATCGACCATTATCGTAAATGCAAACGCGCAGGATGCCGTGGGTGATACGATGAACGAGGGCGAAATTATTATTCACGGCAATATCGGCGATGCTGCCGGTTACGCTATGCGTGGTGGCAAAATCTTTGTTAAGGGCAATGCAGGCTACCGAGCAGGCATCCATATGAAAGCCTATAAGGAAAAGGTTCCCGTTATGGTGATTGGTGGA
>JAZNPB010000035.1:0-6743 GCA_045589435.1 Eubacteriales bacterium
GCTCCTTTTCGCTATAGCCTAAAAGAGCCTTAATAGTTTGCATATCTTCAGTTCGTTCTGGGATCACGCTATTTGTCCCATAGTTAATAAATGCGGGACCATATGGGTAATCCTCTGTAGTACTATAACGGATATTTTTTATTTGCCATAAATAAGGCGCACCGCCAAGTTCTCCATAAGTGTAATAAAAGAAATATACCCATCCATCCTCGGTCATATGCATTGCGACCTTCCTTTGGAAAGGAAGACTTGGGTTTTCTACTTTTCCAAACACATATTCGGTTTCGTCATCAGTTTCAGAGTCATTGCCCAACTCCGAAGCATTGCATGCTGAAAAAACAAACAAAAGCAGCATAGCCAGCAACAAGCAGGAAAATTTAATCTGTATATTGTTTTGCATTATTTTCCTCTTTCAATAAAGATTTTCACAATCCACCGCAGGTCTCGAAAGACCTGCAGTGGAAAAATGTTAGATGATCTTATTCGAAACAATTGATGTGCGTTTTATCAATCATTCGAATGTGTAATTCGTCTTTTGTGAATTCATAACATCTTGACGAATCACCTTCGGTTAGAAGTATTAGATAGCACAAAATGGCATTAATCTACCCAAATTCTGTAACGCAACAACTGTGCTTCAATATTGTTTGTGGTATCGCCGAGTATGCTACAGATCACCAACCGTCTCCGGGTTAATACTCCGCATACTCCAGACGCTCCAGCGTCACCGCAAGCCTTGCAAGATCCACGCCCGCAATGACCTTGTCGTCATATTCGGTGTTTTCAAACAGAAAGTCGCAGTTGTCAAGCACGCCCTGCTCAATGCGTTTGAGCTCGGCATACAACTCGATCTGCTCCTCTGTTGCCTCTCCCGCATCGATCATGTCGGAAAGCTGGCTAAAACCAAACGGCTTATCGGCGTCCTCAAATAATACGTCAATGTGTATGGCGGCAATGGTGCCGAGATGTGCAACATATCCGACTTGGAAGGTATATCCATCCACGTAGTCATATTCGACAGCGTTGGTTCCCAAGCTTTTGTTTTCCACAAGCATACCGGAGGATGCAACGGAGCCATACGGTCCCGCCTTGCAAGGGTCTTTTTGGTTCAATGCCTGACGTATGAGCGAAAAGAACAAATCCTCATCTATTGTTTGCAGCTCAATATCATCCTTGCCAAGTGCGAGCAGTTCTTCTACCGTCATATGCTCCTTTGCATTATAGCCCAAGAGATTGGAGATAGTTTCCATGTCCTCCCCTCTGCCCTGCACCGTACTATTTCTTCCCCAACTGATAAAGGCAGGTCCGTCGGGATATTCCTCTGTTGTACTATAGCGAATATTTTTCACCTGCCATAAATAAGGAGATTCATCATATTTTCCGATATTCTTGTAGGTATAAGAAAACGTATAAACCCACCCGTCATCGGTCACGTGCATTGCAACCTTTTGCTTATAAGGAAAATGCGGATGTTTGTCTTTTCCAAATTGATGCTCAGAATCCTTGCAGGAGGCAAATGATATCATCAAAATACAGATTAGAAACAAACAACCGATCTTTAATCTATTCTTTCCAAACATAGTTTTTCTCCTTATTATTGTGACAATCTCCCTGTAAGACCTATAGGTCTTACAGGGAGATACCTACGGTTCAACTATATTAGTGCAATAACATATTGCATCAATCAATATCATATTTGAAAATCAATCAATCCAATATCTATAGTACAATAGCCCCGACGGGATATTGTTTGTTGTGTCACCTAATTTCCATTGAACCTTTGCGTCGATATACAGTTCAACTCCCGGTGCGTACTCGATGATTTCAGCAATTGGATACAGTTCCACTCGTTCATAGGATATAACTCGGTAATCACCCTCGGAATCACGACCAAACGTACCAATATATTTGCATACTTGGTCGTCCTCATAGCCATCAGCACTGCTCTTGTCTTCTTCCATTAGCATAATTGTTATAGTACGATTGGTATTTCTAACAAAACCATCCGGCATACAAAAAGAGGTGACATAGAAATAAACACCTACATTTCCCGAGTCAGGATTTGCGAACTGTGAAGTTAGGTTTTGAGTCTCATCTCGCCCCCACTGTCGTGTGACATACTGAGGAGAATCGGTATAGCCGGAATATCCATAGTGGTCAGCAAACACTTCGATGCAAGCCATACTGCAAAGCACCACTGCAAGCAGAATGGCAATAACTGTTTTCTTATACGATTTCATGGTAACCGCCTAAATTATTTCAATGTAAATTGTGATATTAACGCAGGACAAACCATTGAAATTGTTGCCCATTGGACTCTCCTCCTTCCCCAAATCGCATCGCCATGTCAAAACAAGTCTTCCATATCCTCCACGCAATGAACGCTTTCCTCGCGTATCAGAACCCCATGCATATTCAATTATGCTTTCATGGTAATTATAACATATATTTCCAGCCTTGTCAATGCATGTTTTGTGTAAATTGTCCGTACTAATTTCATGCATTCTGTTAAGAGCAAATACTACATAACGGTGGCAAGGACGGTGCCTTGTATGCGTCCGTTGTTACATTGTGCCGAAGGCGGGCGTTCGCATTTCGCCTTTGTCGCAACATTCCTCTCCGACACGCAACGCCCCACCAATTCTGCATTCTGCTTCATTCTGCTTCATTCTGCTTCATTTTGCTGCATTTTGCCCGCTGCATTTCTTTGATTTCCTCTTGCACTGCGGCGACAAATGTGCTATACGTTGAGCCAAGCCACGCGGGTCATATCCTTGTAGCTGCCTGCCGAAAAGCCCTTGTGCGCGCGTGCGGTGGGACTTTTGACGTAGGCGTTGGACACCACGTGCGCCAGCTGCGAGGTAAAGGCGATCATGCGGTCATGCTCGTCCGCCGTGCTGACCGTGATCGAGCCAAAGCCCATGGGGGCAAGCAGATTTTTGACCTTGCCAAGCAGGGCAATGTCATCATAGGTGGGGGGCACGATGACCATAGGCGCGCCCGAGAACAGGTTTGCCCGCGCGTACTTGACGCCCGAGTTGTGCGTGCCCGACCAAAATCGGCTTTGAGAGCAATCTCAAAGCCCTTTTTGGAAAAAGAAAACCCCGCCATAGTGGCGGGGTTCAATAAAGGCTATGCCGATGAGAGGAAATCCTCCAAATATGATATAATTAGTTTGACCTGCCAGTCAAAGTAAAAAAACATATTTGGAGGATTTATCTATGAGTAACACAAACATAGACAATAATAGTTTAGCACATACCAAGTGGAATTGCAATTACCTTATTTTTTTTGCACGGAAATATCGGCGGAAGGTTTTTTTTGAAGAAAGACGCCTGGAAATACGAGAGATATTGCGCCAGTTATGTCAATGGAAAGGCGTAGAGATAATCGAAGGAGAAGTATGTATAGACCACATACACCTCTTGGTTAGCATCCCGCCCAAAATGAGCGTTTCGGGATTTATGGGATACTTAAAAGGGAAAAGTTCACTTTTGATATTCCAAAAGTTTGGAAACATGAAGTTTGCCTACCGAAACCGCGAATTTTGGTGTAAGGGATATTACGTTGATACCGTGGGGAAGAACACGAAGGCAATAAAAGAGTACATTGCGGATCAACTGAAGAGGGATCAAGAAAGTGATCAGTTAGCGATGTTCGACCCACGGGACCCATTTATGGGTAGTAAGTAACAGTTGCATGGCTGGCAGGCCAATTGAAGGCGCACTTGTGCGCAGCCAGTATTATTAGGGCTATGCCCGAAACTGAAATACCCCCCGTTTTACGGGGGGATATTTATTCTTTGTCTTCAGCACCGCAAATTTTGAGGGCTGACCGTGCTTCGGTCACCCCTCTGTTGCGTTTATGCGGTTTTCATTTTTGCCTTCTCGGCTGCGATCTCTGCTTTCTTTTCGGCTATCATCTTGGCAAGGGCTTCCTCGCATTCCTCTCGTGTCTTGGCGTATACATTGAATTTCTTTCGACTGCCATCGGCGAGTCTTGGATAGAAGCTTCCTTCCCACAGGCTGTCATTGATCTGATATACGCATCCCGTGCCGGGCTTACGGTATTTGGGTTGCCACGGCTCGAAATTTTCGTCAACCGCGCTCGTTTCCTCTATTCTCGGCTCGTCCTTCGCTTCGGGCATCGGTGCGTCTGTACCGCCTATTTTGCGGTCTATTTTGACCGATGCTTGTGTGCGCATGGTGTCGGTCACGTGGGAATAAATGTTGAGGGTGGTCTCCGCGCTGATGTGTCCTATCATATCGGACAACACCTTCACGTTCATTCCGTTTTCGAGTGCCATCGTTGCGAAGGTGTGGCGCAGGTCGTGGAAGCGTATCTTCTTACATCCAGACCGTTCAAGGAGCAGTTGGAATCTCTTGTAGAGTGCAGAAGGATTTCTCGGCTCACCGATATTGACGGGTGACGGGAATATCCACTCGCAGGTCTTTTCCTTCTTCATTTCGGTGAGGATCTCGGTCATATACTGCGGAAGCACCACCGTTCGTATCGAGGTCTTGGTTTTGGGCGGCTGAACCACTGTTTTGCCCTTGACTCTGTTCGCTTGCCTTGCGATACGCAGGCTGTTGTTTGCGGCATTAAAGTCGCTCCATTTGAGTCCTACGATCTCCCCTCGGCGCATGCCCGTGGACAGCTCGAGGAGGAACAGCTCGTAATATCCTTCCTCTTTGGCACGGGCGAAGAACCGCCCCAGCTCACTCTTGGTGAGTATCTGCATCTCCTTACCTTTCTTGGGTGGGAGCTTACACCCTGCCGAGGGATTCCTCGTGATCAAGCCATCCTCCACCGCTTTCTCAAGGGCTGAGCGGCACCTTGAATGGCAGGCGCGTACCGTTCTGTCGGATACGCCTTTTCCGCAGGTGTCGGAGTACCGCAACCTGCCGTTCTTCTTGAGGTTAGCGTAAAACTGTTGCAGATCGTTCTGTGCCAGCTTGCAAAGGGGGATGTGACCGATGTTCGGGATGATGTGGCGGTAGATCGCGTTCTCATATCCCGCCTGTGTGCTTTCTCGTAAGGCAGGCTTGCAGAAGCTTTGATACCAGTAATCGATCCATTCGCCGAAGGGCATTTCGGGCTTGACTCTCTGTGCTACCTTGCCAAGCTCCTCTTTGAGTGCTTTGAGCTTTTCCTCGCACTCGCCCTTTGTATGGGCGAGTACGCTTTTGGTCTTGGGATTGCCTTTCTCGTTATAGCCTATAACGATCCTTCCTTCCCAGCGTCCGTCCGAGCGAAGGCGTACCGTGCCTTCGCCCTGTTTTCTCTTATTGTTCGCCATTGTTTTCCTCCGTTATTAAGAATTGTTGCATCATATTATTGACGATTGCAGAAGCACCCCTCTGCATATCGCTCGTTACGTGGGTATAGGTATCAAGCGTGAAGCTCGCATCGGTGTGTCCGAGAATGCCTGCCAAGGTCTTGGGATCGACACCGCCGTCAGTTGCTTGGGTAGCGAAGGTGTGCCGTAGGTCGTGGAATCTCAGCAGAGGAAGCTCCAACCTTTTGAGGAGGGTTTTGAGCTTCTTGTATGCGGAGCTTGGGTGTAAGGGATCCGAGGGGTTGGTATAGTGCGGAAATACCCACTCGTTGATCGCATCCGATCGCTTCTTCCATAGGAGCGTTGCCACGCTTGGTGGCATGATGATGGTTCTCACGCCTGCGTCGGTTTTGGTCTCACCGATGCTGACACCGCCACCCTCCTTCGTGGATACGGAACGCTTGATGCACAGCGTTCCTTCGTTGAAATCAATGTCACTCCACTTGATACCGCATATCTCACCGCGCCTAAGTCCTGTCATGACCTCCACGTAGAAGAAGTCGTGCCAGTACGGTTCACCTTGAATGGCTTCCAGAAATCTGTTGAGCTGGCTATCGTCGAGAACCTGCTTTTCGGTGGTAGTCTTTTTCGGTATCGTGGTATTATCGGTGGGATTGCGCACGATATATCGCTCTCTGACCGCCACCTCCATGGCTTCGTGGAGCATCATGTGTATTTTCCTCACCATGCTGTCGGAGAGAACGTGTCCGTGGATGGGATGCGGATGCACTCTACCTTCCTTTTTGATCTTGTTGTAGAATTTTTGAATATCTGCCGTGGTGAGTGAGGCGAGCTGCTTATGACCGATAAACGGCTTGATCTGATGGTCGATCTGTGAGCGATAGCCCTTGATGGTATTCTCCTTGATGGTGAATATCATATACTCGTCCAGCCACTTGTCCATCCACTCGCCCAGCGTCATGCGGCATTCCTCGGTGAGGTCAATGTCACGGTAGAGGTCAAGGAGCTGATGGAGCTGCTTTAAGGCACTTTTCTGCGTTTTGGCAAAGGCGGATTTGTACATCGGGGAGCCATCGTTCTTGTGTCCTATGATGATTCGGGCTTCCCATCGCCCATCCGAGCGTTTTCGTATCGTGCCGTCACCTTGCGGTCTGCGTTTTGCCATAGGGTTCACCTACCTTTCTGTTATTTTTTTCGTACCCCAAACATATCACATGTTCGAGAGAATATCCAGCGTTTTTTCGAATAGTTATCAAATTGTTATCAAAGCTCCTTGCGGGATTGGTAAAGTGCCACGGCGCAGGCGCGTGCGTTTTCTTTGCGCCCGTCCGAGCATGGCGGAAGAAGGCGGAAGGAGAATCTGTCCTTCTGTATTTCAAAGGATAGGCCGCCCGTTTCGTTGACATCGGTCTGACGGCAAAGGTCGGGATAAACCCTCGCATAT
>JAZNPB010000036.1:0-3023 GCA_045589435.1 Eubacteriales bacterium
ATTCTGCAAGACAAGGCAATGCAAGCGATAAAGCGATGGCGTAGTTACCTACGTCGAGCGAATTGAGTCGCAGCATTAACGCAGTTTTGCCGGATGGATTGATGAGCAGAAATTCTGCAAGACAAGGCAATGCAAGCGATAGAGCGATGGCGTAGTTACCTACGTCGAGCGAATTGAGTCGCAGCATTAACGCAGTTTTGCCGGATGGATTGATGAGCAGAAATTCTGCAAGACAAGGCAATGCAAGCGATAAAGCGATGGCGTAGTTACCTACGTCGAGCGAATTGAGTCGCAGCATTAACGCAGTATTGCCGGATTTATGCCATCAATCAGGGTTGTTTGCCGAAATATGCCTGTATTCCGCCATCTACGTAAAGGATCTGACCGTTTACAAAATCAGATGCCTCGGATGCGAGGAATACTGCGGGTCCTGCAAGGTCTTCGGGATTGCCCCAACGGCCTGCGGGAGTCTTGGTTTCCGTGATGAAGATATCGAAGGGGTGCTTGGAGCCATCAGGCTGTGTCTCACGGAGAGGTGCTGTCTGAGGAGTTGCAATATAGCCGGGGCCGATGCCGTTGCACTGAATGTTGTACTGACCGTACTCGGATGCAATGTTTCTTGTAAGCATCTTAAGACCGCCCTTTGCAGAAGCGTATGCAGAAACGGTTTCACGACCGAACTCGCTCATCATGGAGCAGATGTTGATGATCTTACCACTTCTCTGCTTGATCATTGAGGGAAGAACTGCCTTTGAAACGATGAAAGGCGCGTTAAGGTCAACGTCGATTACCTGACGGAACTCGGAAGCCTTCATCTCGATCATGGGGATTCTCTTGATAATACCTGCATTGTTTACAAGGATGTCGATAACGCCAACCTCACGCTCGATCTGCGCTACCATAGCACATACTGCGTCCTCGTCTGTAACGTCGCAAACGTAGCCCTTGGCATCAATGCCGTCAGCTGCGTAGGATGCAAGACCGCGATCAACAAACTCCTGCTTAATATCGTTGAAAACTATTTTTGCGCCTGCAGCGTGGAGGCCCTTTGCAATTGCATAACCGATGCCGTATGATGCGCCTGTGATGAGAGCAACCTTGCCTTCAAGGTTGAAAATGCTTGTGTTTGCCATTTTGTTTTCTCCTTTTTATGTTTAACTATTTTCCTAGTATGTTTTTATCTGAGTTCCTTGGTTTCGATATGGTCCATATCGGTAAATTCCTGGTTTTCGCCGCACATTGCCCAGATGAAGGAATAATTCTTTGTTCCAACTCCGGAGTGGATAGACCAGGATGGAGAGATAACTGCCTCCTCGTTGTGCATAACGATGTGACGGGTTTCCTTTGGCTCACCCATCATGTGGAATACTGCATCGTTCTCGCCCATATCAAGGTAGAGATAAACCTCCATACGTCTATCGTGGGTATGAGATGGCATGGTGTTCCAGTTTGAGCCAACGGAAAGCTGTGTCAGACCCATAGCAAGCTGACAGGACTGCATTACCTCGGGGTGGATGTACTGATTGATAACTCTGTTATTGCAATCCTCAACGGAGCCGCAGGGTACTTTTCTCGCCTTGGTAATGTCGATCTTAACGATGGGATATTCCTTGTGAGCGGGGCATGAGGTGGCATAGAACTTTGCAGGGTTCTTTGGATCTGTGCTTCTGAAGCTGATCTCCTTGTTGCCTCTGCCGATGTAAATACCGTCTCTGGGATTCATGTGGTATTCCACACCGTCAACGGTGATAGTTCCCTCGCCGCCGATGTTGATACAGCCAAGCTCGCGGCGCTCAAGGAAGTAGTTTGCCGCCAATTCCTTGCCTGCCTCTAAAGTCAGGGTCTTATGTACGGGCTTCATACCGATAACGATTATTCTGTCAATGTGGCTGTATACCATCTTGATGTCGTCCTCGGGGAAAAGTCCTGAAATATGGAACTCCTCTCTGAGTCTGTCGGTGGTATAAAACTTCACATCCTTGGCATTTGCTGCGTCTCTGACTTCCATTATGTATCTCCTTTATTAAAATTATCCAAAAAACTTTGTTGCGGGCAATCTCCCACGATACAATTTTAACATATCTTTCTTGCAAAATCAACCTTTTCGCAAAAATAATTTGGGTATTTATTAATTAAAAAAACGGACCGACGTTGCCGTCGGTCCGAATATGTATTGATGACTTTAAACACATTTGAAATGATACAAAACAGCAACACGAGCTTAATTATCGTTTTTTTCATTTCTCCATTTTTCAAATGAACACCACTTTATCGTCACCGATAAGGATATATCTTATTGCAAGTGTACGAATAGAATGCTCAACACATGTGTATAAACCATTTTTGGGTGTGTGTGCTAAACGAACTATATGAATATATATTTTTTCATTGACTGGTGCGAAAAGCTCTGACGGGATAGTAATACTCTCCTTGTAATTATACTTTATTTCCTGCAACCACGAACTATTTTTACGCATAGTTGTATATCCATAATTTGTACTGAAGGCTTCTTCGTAGCTAATAAATCTCCACAATATGCCATTAACTTTATTCTCATAATCAATTATTGCCTCGTTTTCATTCTTTTCAAAAATAAGTTCTTCGTTATTGCTTAAATAAATAGCATAAACGGTCTCAGTATAAAGGTACCGCTCGCTTTCATTTACAGAAGGAACATATGTATACTTCTCTTTGATTTGATCAAGCGATTCATTGCTATTAATTGAATACAAAGAATAAAAGAAATCTAATGTTACATCACATAATTCAAATATTTTATTTGAGGATACAAGTTTTGAATTGATACTAAGGTCGGCATTCCAATCATTGCGTAATGTAGAGTCACCCCAAAAATACTCTTTATTTGTACACCCTGTAAGTGTAGAAAGCAGGGTAAGTAAAATTAAAATTACTCCGACAGATTTTTTCACAATGTTTTTCATATTTTTCTCCTTTTACTTAGTCATCCAATCATAAGGTATGCTGTAGCAATAAGTAATGGAAATCTTTGTTACGTATTTCAA
>JAZNPB010000037.1:0-2328 GCA_045589435.1 Eubacteriales bacterium
GTCAACGATAATCTTTTTACCCTTGGTTGCGATCTCAAGATCGTCTACGATTACGCTGACCTTACTCTCACCGCATACGAAGCCAAGACTTCCGACACGAGAATCGGCGGGAGAAGCAGCAGCTCCACCGGGAAGATTTGCCTCAACCTGATGCGCGCCGGTCGAGCTATATCCTCTCATTCCAAAGCCACCGCCGTTGAGGTCGCTTCTTCCAAACCATGTTCTGACAGTTGCGGGCAAACCGTTGGCAAGTCTGCCATTCCAATATGCCAACGAACCGCTACCGGGAGCAACGTTAAAGTTGATGTGCGCGCTGTTTGCATCAATTTGAGTGAATACACCGTTTGCATCGAAGGTTCCCTTCATCATATATACGTCATCGGGCGTAATCGAGGAAATAAACGCAGAGCGACCTCCGTCTGCATCAGCAAGATGGAACAAACCGCCAAACCAACAATCCCAATTATCCCAGACGTCATCGGCAGGTGTTTCGAGGTATGTAACGTCATACTCAAATCTGTACGCGGTCTTATCAAGCACAACATCATCAAAGATGATCATGTCGTAATTGCTTCCAATAAAGTAGAGCTTGCCGTTTTTGATCACAGCAGAACCATCGGTGGAGTTTTTAACGTAGATCCACTTATGACCGTTTACAATATTTTCACCCGGAACAAGCGTGATGCTTTCGCTGAAATCCTCCGCATATGCAACGTAGTTCAGCTCGGAATCCGCAGCATTGGGCGGGCTTTGCAAAAATTGTGCATACAGTTTTCCAATTTCAATAGTCGTAGTGGTAAGATTAACCGCTGCGCCTTCGTTTTCAAGGTAGATCGTCAGCGCATCGCTCTCTTGACCATCGGTATACGTAAAGTACACAAGCTTCGAATATTTACCCTCCACGGGGGTCAGATCGCTGATGCTCGTCTTTTCCACGTCAACGCCGTTTTTCTTAACAACAAGCTTAGCCGTAGCAGCAAGATCCGCGGAAACTGTAAACTCAAGCTCAACGTATGCGTAGCCGTCCTCAAACTCAACCTTGCTCTTGAGCATATCCATAGGACCTGCCGCCTTGTCGATCACCGTATAGCTTTCATGCGCCGCTCCGTTGACCGTACAATTCGTCAGTGTCAGCTTGTCAAATCTGAAGGTTCTGTAGCCTGCATTGTTAGCCCATACGCTGGTAAAGCCTACGGCACCCGCATATGCATACGAGTCTGTGCCATAGGTATGGCTGAAGAATTCTCCGTCTGCACTGCTCATTGCAAAGGTAACATTGTTTTCAACACGTTTTACATCAAAGGATATGGTTTTATTAAACGCCCAGTCGTTATTGATGCTCTTTACGCAAGCGTAATTTGCATGGTCTCTAAAGTTGTCACTACTGGGGTTGTAGATTTTCGTGCCGCCACCGTTGCCGTGGTCGCCGCCGCTTTTATTGGTAAGATTTTCGCGCGAAATTTCCGTAACGCGAGCACGTCCTGCGGTTCTGAGAATACCGGCAACGCCCTTTTCAAAGGAACCGTCAGCCTTTTCGGTAGCTCCGTATACAACGCCCATAAACGTATTGCCCATTCCCGAAGAATCACTGTCATGAGCAATTGAAGTGAGTTCCGCGTGAAGTGCGGAGGTGTCGGTCATTTTTACATCGGGGAACCAAAGAATATCACCGTAAGCGTACTTGAATTCAATGGAACCGTCATCGTTGATTCTGGCATAACTGTCCGTATTGCCTTCTCTGACGTCAAAGCGGTAGGTAATACCGTTGTGTACAAAATCTGTGTTCGGCGTGATTTCTGTGTAACCCGTTGCCTCCGCCGCACCAATCGGGATCGCTACCGTGACCAAACTTACCAACATTACCGTAGCTATAATGAAGGCAATCAACTTTTGGAACTTGCTTTTGCTTGCTTTTTTCATAGTTTTTCTTCCTTTCAAAAAAATTTCAGATAATGCTACTTATCTATTATCTATTTTACCATTGCTCACATTTCAATTCAAGTATATAACGCCTATTAAATTGGATTTTTCGCTTGTTTTACATTGTAAAAATACAAACCAGCCATAAAATAGTGAATTTTTGGATTATTTATACAATTTGTTTCCTCTCATCATACTTAAAGTTGCTTTCACAGGAAGCGAAAGACGATCTTGTTCAACCATCCCACCTTTTGCCACATACCTGCAATATTAATTTCTATCGTTTTTACTTCGTCCTCTATCTTTAACAACTTCGATGGCGGTAACTGCCTTGGAACATCAAGCAAAAGAAACAGTAAACACCCGATCCATGTGTCGGATCATATCTATGGTTTCCTGCAAGATGAT
>JAZNPB010000038.1:0-3054 GCA_045589435.1 Eubacteriales bacterium
CGGGATGGATATCACCTCGTTCTGAACCAAAGCGATCAGGAACACCGCTATACCGTAGCCGAAGGTCAGATACTTCACGCTGCTTTTCTCGGAAAAGTAAGTAACCACAAGAAAGGTCTCAAAGCCGATCATCAGGCAGCAGCAGAAGATCTGCAGGTAGATGTTCAAACGCAGAATATCATCCGGCAGAGGAAGAAAGAAAGCGACTGCCGAAAGGAGCGCAACACCCGTGGCGATCCTCTGCGCCCACGTAATAATCCTCGGCAGGAAGATCATCGTAAGGATACCGAGTATGTAGCAGGCCGCCGTCAGCGTAGTGCCGTAATCGATGTTAATGTCGATTGGGATCTTTCCGTCGAGAGCCGAGGACGGCTCAAGGAAATAATAGATAAATGCCATCTGCCAAAAACTGAACATTGAGAAGCAGACGAGCAACGGGAGAGGAATATCTCTCCTCTTTTTTTGGTTTTCAAAAAGAATTGAATTATTCATAGCCATACCTTTCTTTTTCGGGGGCATCCCCCGTGATTTTTTGCATAAATCCCACGTTTTTGTTAAAAACCCCACCAACGTGGGATATGAAATATTGAAAATAATTTATATAATTATAATATCACGAAACCTTGAAAAATTCAAGACTTTGACGAAATTTGTCAAAAAAGAACGGAGGGATGGCAATGAGGCAGTTTTATAAAAATGTAAAAGTGGATACGGAAACCTTGCAATTTTGTGCCGAATGTGAAATTTGTAAAAAGAAAGAATATGGCTTAAAAATCCCTGTTCTATGCCGCAGTATAAAAACCCTTGCAAGATGCGAAAAAGGAAAAGCAAATAAAATCTGCCAGAGCCTCTATAACAGAGCAAGGGCAAATTCAACGCAAATTATTGCAATAAAGATGAATCAATGCAAACGTTGCCATTCTTGGGTGTGTGATAACTGTTTTATCAGCGAAGATGAATACGGTGCCTGCACAGGTTGCAGAAAAAATGTAAGCGAGGTGTGATATATGGGATATGAAAGCGTAAAATCAGCGGCAGAGCGTATGGGCGTAACAAGCCGTGCAATACAAAAATGGGCAAAGGAAGGCAGACTTCCGGGTGCATACTTTGATAACCGTGTCTGGTGGATACCGGATGATATTAAAGAGCCGCTGAAGACAAATGAAGTAACGCCTAAGAAAACTGTTACCCGTTATCAGCTTCCGCTCCTTCGTTGCTCCTTTAACGTGGGAGAAGCGATGAAGTTTATCGAATCTATTCCCGATCCTGATGACAAAAATATTGCTCTTGCCGAATACTACTATTATCGTGGTCAGGCAGAAGAAGCCGCACAGCTTTTGGAGCAGTATTTTGACTCAGATGACGAATCGCTTCGCTATTCTGCCAACGTTATGTGTACCTTTGCAAATATATTCAGAGGTCATATTCACCTTGCCGGCTTCTTTTCCGAGCGTGTATCAAAAGAGTTGGAGGAAGGACTTAATAACCAAAACGCACCAAAAGAGCTACATGCTATCGGTGTGCTTACCGCATATATCGGAAAATATCTTTTGAACGTGCCTGTTCCCGATGTGCCGCCCCTTGAGGAATATCTGCACTTTCTTCCGAACGGCATAAGACTTTACGGAGCATACATATTGGCGTACAAGGCATACAGAGAAAGGAATTTTGAAAGAGCAATCGGTATATGTGATACAGCCCTTGCTTTTTGCAACAGCTTTTATCCGGTTGCGGCAATTTATGTGCTTATAGTTGCGGCAGCATCCTTTATGGGACTTAAAAAGCCTCTTCTTGCCCGACAGCACTTTATGATTGCATGGGAAACTGCAAAACATGACGGCTTTATAAAGCTGTTCGGCATACATCATAATTTGCTTCAAGGTCTTACAGAACAGTGCTTAAAAACAGACTATCCCGAAGACTATAAAAAGATAATGAAGGTTGTAAAGGAATTTAATGACGGCTGGTATCGTCTGCACAAGCCGGATGAACACGACTACTCACACACCCTTTCGCCACTGGAAATCAGTATAGCAATGCTGTATAACCGTGATTGGGGAACAAAAGAAATTGCTGTGCATCTTAATATATCGGAAAGCTCGGTTAAAAACCATATAAAGCACATATATCAGAAGCTTTGCATCAACAAAAAAATAGACCTTCAAAACTACTTAAAAAGATAAAAAATATTTTTTGCATCTCGTTCGCTTGCGAACGGGGTGCTTTTTTCTTTGAAAGAGGCTTGTTTACTGGCTTTTCGGGGATTTGAGGTCTTTTGGAAAGCCTTAATTTGGCAAAAAAAGCATCAAAAATTGTACTTTTTTACCCCCAAAACGGGACTATTTTTAAGAAAATTTTGCCTGTATAATATAAGTAACATAAACGAAAAGAGGTGTTAGCGTATGAGGGATGACAAAAAGAAGGTTTACACTCTTGACGGCGATTCACTTGAAATTACCTTTCGATATGATGAGCTGAGCAAGAAGCATCTTGGCGAATATCCCGATTTTATCGAATGTCCAAGAATAACCCCCGGTGGCAGAAAATGGGTAGATGTCATTACAGAAGACTGTCCATACGCTGACGGTGAGGACAAAACCTGCGGAACCTGTAGTTTTATGTTAAAGCAGGATGAGAAAGACATAATCGGAATTTGTATGAATGATAATTTGAAGGAGGCATAAGTTATGAGTTTCTTTGATTTGGAAAGAGCAATCAGACGAGGTGTGAGTCAGGGAATCGGCAGAGCCGTTGGCGATGCAATAGGCAAAGCAATTGAGCCGACAGCCACAGATCTTGCAAACAAAGCGGCAGGTCATATAGATAATGCCGCAGGCAATCAAAACGGAGGTGAAACTCGGGGCGGCGGTTTTCAGGGCGCATTTGCAAATTTGGAAAGAAGCGTAAATAATTACGCAACCGAGGCTGCAAAAAATATGAAGGTTTGCCCGAATTGTGAAAAGCCGACCACGGCAGATAAAAAGTTCTGCCCCGAATGCGGAACGGCACTCCCCGAACAGACGGTAGCCGAAGGTGCAGTTTGTACCGCCTGCG
>JAZNPB010000039.1:0-2434 GCA_045589435.1 Eubacteriales bacterium
GGAATTTATCTTATGAGGGGTATGAAACTGATTACAGCGGAATTCACGCAACCATTACCGGCAAAACCGCCATTGTAAAATATCCGCCTCTCAATTCGGATCAACAAAAAACCATAACGGTTGCCTATACTTTCAGTTACATTGCTGACGGTATCATAAACTATCCCAACATTTCGATCCCCACGCCGATTGCGGGCAACCTTCCTCCCGAAAAGGAAGATTTAAAGGTAGGCTATCCCCGTGCGACTTGGCTCCCCTCCACAGATTACCTTTGGTACGTTTACGAAAACAATGCTTGGAGAAAGATGGAGCAAAATGAGCATTATGCTGCAGGTGCGCGCTACAAGGTAGAGCTTGCGATCCAGACGAATGAAGGCTTCCGTTTTAATATTGAAAATGCCGACGATTACAGAAACGACGGCGGTAAGCAGATTTGGGGTTATATTAATGGTGACAAGCGCACTATGGCACTCAAGGCACTTGGCGCAGGACAGTACGACGACGAGATCGTATTCGTAACTTATGAATTTACTTCCTGTGAGGCGCAGTACGTAGACAGCGTTTCCTTCAGCGGAATCATCGCCCCCTCGGCAACACAGCATCCTCAGTACAATCCTCCTGCGATGACAGGCAGTTACACATTGTTTGACGATGAAGAATTTACCGGAGGCGCACAGTTTAATTTTGTAAACGGCATTCAGTGGACATCTGTAAACGGACTTTTGGATGCCACCTCGGTATTTGAGATGGGTGGCGTTTATTCGATGACCTTCTTCATCAAGACATTTGACACGCACCGTTTCACCGATTGGGTAGATGGAAACGCCAACATAGGCTACGTTGATGTCATGGTTTTGCCCGACGATCCCACTATCGCAATGGTCACCGTCACCTTTGCTCCCTGCGACGGCGGTGTTCTCAGCGAGGTCAATATCAGCGGTATTAAGAATCCCGTACACGGCGAAGCTCCCGATTATGAGTTTACATATGGAGAGGGATACGATCTCGGCACTTCTGCTGATGCGATAGTTTGGTATGACCTTACCGCCAACAAAAAGCTTCTCTCTACCGATACCTTTGTTTACGGTCATGAATATGAGCTTCGCATCATCCTCCGCTCCGAAAAGCAGATCCTTGGCGCAAGCAACGGTAAGTTTGAGTTTGCTTCTCACGATGCTCTCACAGTAAAGGCAAACGGTATTGCTGCTACCAAGATTGAACGATATAACGGCAACTCCGAGGCGAACTGGTTGCTTGCATCCATTCCCTTTGAGTGTGAAAAGCACACCATCGAGCAACTTGTGATCACGGTGGATAATCCCGTTGAGGGAATGCATCCCGCAAAACAGGTTGAAAAGGGTGATGATACCTACAATATTGAGGAATTTATATTCGTCGATTGCGATACGGATATGGGCTTGAACGCTGAAGGCGTGTTTGCCGGTGGAAAGTCTTACCGATTCGTTCTTGCAGTTACTCCCAAAGAGGGATTCAAATTTGAAAACGGTATCACAGCAGCAAAGGTAAACGGTCAGGATGCAGGCGTTCTGTTTGCAAACGAGGACGGTGTTTTGATCGTTCTGAACCTTCTTTCCGAAGAATTGCCTTATTACACTATTAGCTTTAGTCCCGGAGAAGGCATGGGTACGATGAGCTCCTTGACGGTAAAGGGAGGACTTATCACCTTGCCGGAATGTGAATTTACGCTCCCTGACGGAAAAACGTTCGCCGGCTGGTCGACCGACGGTGGAATGACTCTTCTTGCAGGAGAATATGACGTGACCGAGAGCGTAGACTTTGAAGCTATTTACGTTGAGGCAGGAGTGCATAGACACGTTTATTCCGAGGGATACGATTACAGTGACGACACGTTCCATTATAAGAGCTGTATAGATATAGAAAATTGCGATGACCCCAACGGCTCAACGATTAGTAGCATGCATGACTACGGCAACAACACCAACTGTGACGATACTTGTACGGTTTGCGGTTACATAAGAACCCAAGGTCTTGGTGGCGAGGCTCTCCACTTCTACGAGCATGAATGCTCTGAGGTCTGCCCCAACTGCGGACTTGCAAGAGAAGCAGCGCCTCATACGCCCGGAGCCGAGGCAACCTGCACTGAAGCGCAGAAGTGTACCGTATGTCAAAAGGTGCTTGAAGAAGCAAAGGGACATACACCCGGAGCAGAAGCAAACTGCGGACATGATCAGACCTGTACAGAATGCGGTGAGGTGCTCAACGCGGCAGAGGGTGAGCATACACCCGGGGCAGAGCCCACATGCACCGAGCCTCAGAAGTGTACTGTTTGCGGTACTGAGCTGAAGAGCGCTAACGGACACAGCGCGGGCGTTGAATGGATAACAGACGAGAACGGTCACCATAAGCTCTGCGCTTGCGGTGATAAGGTCGACGAGGGCGAGCATACCGATGC
>JAZNPB010000040.1:0-3128 GCA_045589435.1 Eubacteriales bacterium
GATCGGGCATAGCCCTAATCGCTACCGGCGACGCACTTTATTCAAGAGTGTTTTTTCGCATTCTCCCTCAGTCTCGCATATGCTCGACAGCTCCCTCCCGGATGGAGCCTTTCTCATAAATCATTCTTCGCCTGTCTTTTCTTGCTTTCTGCGACTCAATTTTTAAGGGCTGACGATTGTTTTCGCCAGCCCTCGCTCAATGTCAAAACAGCGGTATTATGAATCAATATTCATACAAATACTTGCCTTTTTGCACTTGCTTTATTTTCACGCCAAATATATCCTCAACAATGTGCGATTCGCATATTTCGCTCGGTGCTCCGCAAGCAATGATCTTACCATTGCTCATCACGGTGAGCTTATCCGAAAAATCAAAGGCGAGTGGCAGATCGTGCATCACGGTCACGATCCCCTTGCCGTTATCGGAAAGCTGTTTTAACAGCCTCATCAATTCAAGCTGATGAGCGATATCAAGATAGGTGGTAGGCTCGTCCAGAAGAATGTAATCGGTATCCTGCGCAAGTGCCATTGCTATGTAGGCGTTCTGACGCATACCGCCGGAAAGCATAAACAGCGGCTTTTCTGCAAAATCTGCAATTCCTACCTGTTCCATAGCGGAGTACGCAATTTCTCTGTCGCGGCTTGTATATTTTCTTGGATAGCTGAGATAAGGAAATCTACCGTGAAGCACCATTTGCATAACCGTCATATCGGGAGTGTTCTTTCCTTGCGAGAGATATGCGATCTTTTTGGCAATCTCGTTTCTGCTCATTGTAAGGAGATTTTCGCCGTCAACAGTGATCTCACCGCCTGACAGTGGCAAAATGCCGAGTATAGCTTTGAGCAGCGTGCTTTTTCCGCATCCGTTTACGCCGATGATACTCGTCAGCTTACCTTTTTCAAAAAATGCGCTTACGTCGTTAAGCACGGTCTGTTTTCCATATCCTGCTGATATACGATTCAGTTCAAGCATTTCTGTGTCCTCCTTTTCCTTTGAGCAGAATGAAGATAAAGAAAGGAGCACCAAGGAATGCCATAATGATTCCCACGGGCAGCTCATACGGTGCGAATACTACTCTCGCAAGCGTATCGCATAGTGAAACGAAGCCCGCGCCAAACAAAGCGCACAGAGGCAACAGATGCTTTGACTCCGATGTGGATATTCTTCTCACTGCGTGCGGCACTAAAAGTCCTACGAAGGAAAGCAGACCGCAAACGCTGACTGCCGCACCTGCCAACAGTGCGGAAAGCAGTAAGAATATTACGCGCATCACGTTCGTATTCATTCCAAGCCCTTTGGCGTTTTCGTCACCAAGAGTCAGCACGTCAAGCTCGTTTGAAAATGTCAAGAGTATCAAGACGGATATTAAAACGATCACTGTGGCAGGTATCAGCTTTGCGTAAGTCACCGATGAAAAGTCACCTATCTTAAAATCGAGGCTCTGTATACTGATTTCGGGATTGAAGGTGGTGACTGTATCGGATATCGCGCCGAGCAAGGCGTTCAGCGCTACGCCCATCAATATGACCGTTCCTCTTGAAGCCCCCCATTTTCTTGCTCCGAGACTGACAAGCATCACGGTCAAGAATGCACCGACAAAAGCAAACAGAGAGAGCCTCCAGCCACCTATGATACCCAATGCCGAGCCAATAGTGACAGCAAGACCTGCACCCGCATTTACACCGATAATGCTCGGAGATGCCAATCGGTTCGCAAGCACGCCTTGAATGACCGCGCCTGACACGGCGAGCGCCATACCGCATATAAGACTTCCAAGAACTCTCGGCAATCTGACGTATAGTAATATTCTTGCCTCGGGACTCTGCATATCTCCCGCTATAAGCGACGAAAGCATGTCCGAAAGCCTCAGCTCCGATGATCCGAAAAGCACACCGAGAACGGCAGCAAGAAGCAATAAAAGGATCGCTATACCGTATATATATCCTATCTTATTTTTTCGTAAGCTTTTCATATAGTATCTCGTATGACTCTGCCCATCTGTCGTTCGGCTTCAGATTGAACAGCGTTTTATCCATAACGTGCAATCTACCGTTTTTCACCGCATCAAGCGTACTCAGGGCAGGGTTCTCCTTTATCAGATTTTCAAGCGACTGCTTCGCCGCCTCTGTATCACTTCCCATCGTTACCACGAAAATGTGGTACGGCTCTTCCCGAATGATCGCTTCTACACTCAAATTTTCAAGCAAGCTCGTGTTACTGTCGGCAATGTTGATACAGCCCATATCGTGAAGCATTTCGCCAAGGATCGTTCCACTGCTGCCTTTTGCCTTTACAAAGCTTGAAGCGGCTCGCAGCAATAGGACTTTTCGTTCATCTTCGGGAATATCTGAATTTTTGTACTCTGCTTTTATTTCATCGATCTGTGCCTTGATCGCAAGTCCGTTCTGTTCGTACAGATCCTTGCGTTCTGTAATGTCGGTACAAATATCGAGCATTTTCAGATAATCGTCGAAGCTATCCACGTCAAAATATGCAACGGCAATTCCCATAGCTTCCAGTGTTTCCCTCATCTCAACATTGGAGGCAGTGGACGCGCTTGCGATAACAAAATCGGGGTCTGCTGATATGAGAAGCTCAAGACTCGGAGAATGCGCGCCGCCGATATTGACGGCATCGCCAAGCTCAAGCCCGAAATCCTCCCAAGCATCCTCAGCAGATGCGCAAAGCTTGCCGCCCGCAAGCATCCAAACGTCCGCGAAGCTTCCAAGAAGGGCGGCAACTCGCTCGGGGTTCTTTTTGATATTCACCTCTCGACCGAGGGCATCGGTAAAGACTACCGTGTTTTCGTTCTCGTTCTTTAGCTGATCGTTACATGCAACCATAGAAAACAAGGTTGACGTGATCAATATACATGCAACTATATGCTTTATTGTTTTTAAGTTTTTCATACTTCCTCATAAACGGCGTATTTTATTGACAAATCGCGCAAAACATGATATAATATTATATCATAAAAACAGATGTAAGTCAATGAAATCGAGGTAAACAACAATGCTTACGAATGAACAAATAACAAGTGTTAAAGGAAGAGGCTTTCTCAGAAACAGAGGAACCGACTGCTTCTCGGGCAGAGTCGTTACGGTCGCAGGACTTTTTACTCCCGACC
>JAZNPB010000041.1:0-5091 GCA_045589435.1 Eubacteriales bacterium
AAAGTTCGAATAATTGGGCGCAGAGAAGAAACTGTAGCTGTCATACATATTCATAACCGAGGTAAGCATCATTTTGACCTTCTCGTTCTCGATGGTTTCGATATGGCTGTCCATATCCTCTTCAAAGGCTTTCTTGGTTACGGGAAGGTAGCCGGTTTCATCCACGAACTTCATGTTTTGCTCGGCGGCGGTCAGCCACTTGATAAACTCGCAGGCGGCATACTCTTTTTTTTCATCGGTCTTGGCTACCATCAGTCCACCGCCTCTTTGCAGGGCAGTTTTCGTTCCGTTTTCGAAAACAGGATAGGGCAAAATATCGTATTCGACGTTCTTCACTGTGCCGTCGGCGTAGGTGATAGTATCACCGTAGAACAGAATACCTGCAGAGGAACCGGTAGAGCAAACGATGTCACCTGTCTTGGAAAGATCGGAGGAGTATCCGTCGTAAACGGCTATACCGCCTTCCACGGAAGGAGTGTAAACCATGTTAAATATGTAGCTGAACGTATCGTTATCCAGAGACAAGGCTTCACCGTCAAAGATCGAGCTGCCCTTTTGTGCCATGCCCACCTCGAAGAAGTTAAACCAGGCATCCGAGGCAAAGAACTGCTTACCGCACCAGTCATAGTAAGACTTGGAAAGACGGGTAATGCCTTCAAAGGTGGCAAGATCGTCGGCACTTGCGCCGGTTGCTGCCGCAAACTCGTTGAACAGTGTCATATTGACATAGAGAACCTCGGTGGATTTGGCAATGGGGAACACATACAGCCCGCCGTCGGAAAGACGGCCCTCCGCGACAAACTCGTCCACATACTTGCTCAATTCGTCTTTTGTGAAATACTCGTCCAGGTTGGCGAGCATTCCCTTTTCCTGGAACTGAATCGCCACCTTGGGATATCCTGTGAAGATGTCGGGCATATCCGGTGCGCCGGGATCGTCATTGGCAATCATGGCAAGGCTCTTGTTCAGCTCGGAGCTGGAGGAGATGGCTTCCACGTTGATGATGATTCCTTTATCTTTTCCAACGGTGGAGTTGAACTGGTCGATCAGATAATCCATTGTCGCCTGCATATCCCCACCATAGTTGTGCCACATCGTCAGCGTGACCGGATTTTTGGGATCCAAAGGCGATTTGGAGCACCCTGCAAAGAGTCCGCAAAGTAAAAATACGATAAAAAGAAGCGATAATACTTTTTTCATAAAGCAAGCCTCCGATGAAGAATTTTTTTGCCCTTTTTAAGCAGAAAATGCGGATTTCACAAAAAAATCATAGATATTTTTCGAGTTCCCACCCATTTTTGCCGTTTGGTGTGGGGGCAAAACCGTAAAAATCCGTATAATTGTGCTTGTAAAGATCAAGACAAAAAGATTTATTTTTCTACAGTATATCACAAACCGTTGAAAAATTCAAGGGTTGAAGACAAATATCACACATTTTTCAAAAAGCTCAGGAGGTGTTAAATGGTGAATCGCGAAAACAAGATAGCAAAGTACAAGATCATTGCCGATTCCGGCGGAACCCGATACCGTTTCTACTGTGAAGCATCGGGCGCGGCTGTGTGTACGACAAAGCCTGTCAAAGCCGAGACTCCCGAGAAGGAATTGCTTCTTGCCTGGGAGGAAGGAAAAGAAAACTTCAGCTTGTGCCCCCGCTGCGGTCGCCTTGTCTGCGATGCCATGTACAACGCCGATGTGTGTGAATGCGTGGACTGCGCACCTTGGGAGAACAAGCCCAACTACTGTAAAAAGTGCGGAGTCGAGATTCACAAAGGAAACGTTTTTTGCACCGGATGCGGTGCTCGCGCAAGATATGGGGAGGTGTGGGCCTGATGACGGAGAAACTGGAATATCTGCGCAGGGAGAATATGAGAGAATGTGGCTTCGGTGTAGATGCGATGAAAGAGATCCGAATCTGCACCGAGTGCGGGAATCCTTCCCCAAGCACAGAAGCCTTCTGCAGAGAATGTGGATGCAGGCTCCCCGATAAAACCATGTACGATATATATAAAGAAAGACATACCGTTTGCCCAACTTGCGATACGGTGGTGGCAAAGGACAGTGAGTACTGTCCGCAATGCGGAACGAAATTAGAACAAAAAAACGAACATAAAGTTTCTTAAAATGATTAAGGAGGCAAAAGCAAATGAAAACGGGCTTTAAGAAAATCTTGTCAATGCTGCTGGCGTTGACGATGCTGCTGAGTATGACCGGCATAACGGCATTTGCGGTTGATGCAGAACCGTTGCCCACAACCTTGGAGGCCCCGAGCATTATCGTATATGATTCGGGCTACCGCACGTTGGATATGGAAGTCAAGGTAGAGCATCCAACTTCTATCATGGATGTATATGAAAAGAGCGCTACCAACCGGGTCTATGATGAAGAAACCTATGAGTATTCCAGTGATTACGGCGAGTATTATCTGTACGATGCCGTTGTTCAGATCGACTGGAAGCTCGATGACGGTGACTGGCAGTATACAGCAGAGTGGGATGAATATGCGTGGGAATGTGATGAATATGAATATTTCAACGGCGCTCATGTAGGCTGGTCATACGTTGCTTCTCCGTCTGCTTATTATAACAGCACCTTGGAGCAGGCGTTGATCGATCAGGAATGCTTGATTGAGACCACCGACGGTTCCAGCACCTATTACCGATTTGATGAGGCGAACCACAGCATTTCCTTCCGCGCAAGATATTTCTTCATGTTTGAAAGTGACACAGGAAGTGCAAATGTGAATGTTCTCTCCGATTGGTCGGAGGTTGCCGTCTACGGCGGTGGCAGTGTTCAGGAAAACAGCATTCCCATGACCCTTAGCGCACCGACCCTTGCGAATCTTGAAATCTATGATACGTATACCTATTACATGGTTCCTATGGTGCAGTTTGACGTGTATCCGGGAAGTGATATTCTCGATGCGCTTATGTGGTATGAAGAGTATGATGCTGAACTGGAGTCAAGCGACATTTCGTTGGTCTTGGAAGCAAGTCTTGACCCGAATTTTGGTCCCGAAGCTGTCGTGATTGACAGAGACGTCTCTCAGTACTCCGCTATCGAACGTAAAAATAACTGGGATATGATGTTCTATGATTTGTGGTGGGATCTTCCTACCAGCGATCAGGAAGCCTTCGTGTGGAACGGCGAGACCGTTTATCTCAGGGCAAAATGGGTAAACGAGCGTGAAATCAGCGGCCAGTGGTCTGAAATTGAAAGTCCTTATTCCAACGTGATCAGCATTCAGGGACCTCAGATTGCCGCTTACACGATATCCGTTTCTCACGGCTCCTACGGATTCGATTCTTACTATGATGCTCAGTGGAATGAAAAGATTACGGCAGGAAAAGAATATGATTATATTTACTGCCATCCTCTGGAAGGTTGCTACGTCGATACCGTAACGATCAATGGGCAAGTGATGTACGATTACGATGATGAAGCTACACACGAGCTTCTTTATTGGAACTATAACAGAGACTTGTTCCATTTCCACGATGAAGACAATTATGCCAACAGGGATCTAACGATCGAAATCACCTATGCCGGTACACCTACCGAGATGTACGGCATCACCACCGAGTGGGGAAACGGCGGATATCTCGAGCTTGATTATTATTCAAACTACGTCTCATGGGAAGATAATTCCCTTGTTGTCTATCACGGAGCTACCCCGGGGTTTGAGATCATCCCCTATACGGGATGTGTCATTGACACGGTTCTGATCGACGGTGTTGAAAATGCACAGGCAAAGGAAGACGGATATTATCAGTTCCCGGCGATCACCGACAACAGCCATAGCATTGAAGTCACCTTCAAACGAGAAGCGTATGCGGTCAATTTCTGGGCCGATTCCCGAAAGGGTTATATCGAAAGTGATTACGACTGGTATAACGGCAATGCCGGTTACGTCCGTATCGGTGATGACGTTACCTTTACCTTCGGTCCCGATGCTGACCACAACGGTAATTATTATGAGATCACACAAGTTTGGATCGACGGTGTTCTGAACGAGGAAGCAAAGGCTACCGGTTCTTATACCTTCGAAAACATTCAGGCCGGTCACAGTATTGATGTATATTTCAGCGATGCCCCTGTTGTCACCCACGACGTAACTGCTACCAGCGGCGAGAACGGAAGCATTTCTCCCGAGGGCGTGGTACACGTCAGAGAAGGAAGCGACAAATATTTCTACTTCTATCCCGATGAGGGCTATGAGGTTGACAAAGTCTTTGTGGATAACGTAGAGATCACCAACCTTGCAACCAAGGAATATTACATTGTCAGCAATGTGACCGCAGACCGCACCATCCACGTAACCTTCAAGAAACTGCCTGTAAGATACAACGTGAACGTGGTTGTCAGCGGACACAACACCTCCGCTCACGCAGTCAGCCCCGTAGGAACCACTCCTGTGTGGGAGGGCGAGAGATTTACCGTGACCTTTACTCCCTTTGCAGGCTACTACGTGGAAAAGGTTCTCGTGAACGGCTCGCCGACCGAGGCAGACGGCACCTATTCCACCGCTGCTGTCAACGCCGATACAACCATTGAAATATTCTTCAAGATCAAGAGCTATACCGTCACCTTCGTGGACTACGACGGAACGGAACGGAAAAAGGAGACGGTTGAGCACGGTGCTCAGGCAACGGCTCCCGCCGATCCTACAAGAGAGCATTACGTGTTTACCGGATGGGATACCAGCTTTAGCGATATCACCACCAACGTGACCATCCGTGCAACCTATAAACCTGCGGAATACACCGTACGGTTCCTCGGTTGGGACGGTTCGCTTCTCAAGACCGAGACCGTAACCTATAATGCAAACGCAACAGCACCAGAAGCTCCCGAAAGAGAAGGTTATAACTTCAGCCGTTGGAGCCACAGCTTCACCAACGTTAGCGGCAATCTTGACGTAACGGCTGTTTACGAGAAGAAGGAATACACCGTAACCTTCGTGGATTCCGATGACAGCGTTCTCAGTACCCAGACCGTCAAGCACGGCGAGGCGGCAACAGCTCCCGAAGCACCCACCAAGGAAGGCTACACCTTCGTAGGCTGGGACAACACGAATTATGGCAACGTCACACAGGC
>JAZNPB010000042.1:0-5350 GCA_045589435.1 Eubacteriales bacterium
ATCGATGTATAATAAGTCTTTTGTAGAAGCTTGTTTAAATGCAGATGCAACTCTTTTTGATTTGGATGATTATATAGAGTATTGGCATACACATGAAACGGGAAATACGCTTCAAGAATTTTTAGGATTGACAGATTATGAATATGAACAGTGGGGGAAATCCTCGGATATCATTTTCAGAGATATTATCAGATGTCGCCAAGAAGGAATTGCGTTTTCAGAATACCAACTTCTTTCCGAATCGGAGCGTATCGCGGCGCGTTCATATGATCAAGAAGCTATTGAAAAAATGAAGAATAGTAAAAAAGATGATTAACAGATTTGATGCTGCAAGAAAACTCGCTTTCAAAATCGTGGAGAAATATAGATTGACTCCACCGATAGACCCTTTCGTCGTCATAAAAACAATGGGTTTTGACATAGAGGAACAGTCAAATAATTATGGGATCGAAGCATACTCCGAATTGAGTCTTAAACCTAAAGTTGTTATTAACTCGGAATTCACCTTTCTGGCAAGAAAACGTTTTACGTTAGCTCACGAGTTAGGACATATTATGATTCCATGGCATAACGGAGATGTGAAATGTAATACGGATACTCCTTATAGAACGATTGAAGGACAACGCTTGGTTGATACTCAAGAGTTGGAAGCAAACATTTTTGCTTCAGAGTTGTTAATGCCACACGAGTGGCTTGTATCACAATTAGCCAACACAACGCTGTCTTTTCAAGAGTGTCTTAATTACATTAAAGAACAAGCATCAACGTCAATAATGGCGTGTTTATATGCGTTAGAAGATGCTCTTCCTCCAGGACATGTTTACTATGTTCAAACAGATGGAACGGACTATTGGAAGAAATTTGTTAGCAAAAACACTGGTTATACTGTTTTTCATTACAATTTGGAAGAAAGCAAATCATTTTTGGATGGAATATGCGAGACAACTGAAAAATTTCATTTATCTCAGTACTCCATTCACTATTACAAGTTATTGCCATGCCCAGATGTTGATGCCTTGAAAGAAGTATATAGTGAAAGCGAAAATGTTTCTGAATTTATAAACATTATAAGCGGTTATCAACCTGTCAAAATTTTGGGATATATACAATCAATATTAAACTCAATTAATGATGTTTACTGTGCAATAATTTATGAGGGAAATAACTGTTTACGACGTGTTGGACATGAAAAGTCAAAATTCAAAAATTATTGTTCCAGTATCAGTCAACTTATAAATATATGTAGAGCCAATAATATTGAGCACTATTTTTTGCAAGATAACAACTACAAGGTTGTTATAATAAAAGATGTGACATACGATATGCCCGAGACAGATACAAGAGAGCCGAACGCTTTACTACGAGTCATAACGCAAGAACTATACCAAGAAAATAGTATGCAAAAATTGAGAAGCATAAACGGTATTGTTTCAAACATAAACTCAGTTTTAAAAACTGACGATGTACAGTTGATATATAATGAGATAAAAGTTAGGTTTGTTGCTGATCCTAACTACATTGAATTTTATAATCACAAACACTTTGAAGCATATATAATTAACAAAGCTAAAAGTATGGGTGAACGTATGAAAGCACGAAAGACGTAAATAGTTTGTATTGTCCGACGCGCCCGATGACATCATACAATTCCTTGTGAATGTGAGTTTCAAGGCCACAAAATCGCTCAAGAAAAAAGTCAAAAAAATGAAAGGAGGCACCAATGCCGCTTGAAATAGTAAGAAATGATATAACAAAAATGAAGGTGGATGCCATTGTCAATGCTGCCAACGAGTCGCTCTTGGGCGGTGGAGGTGTTGACGGTGCGATTCATCGCGCCGCAGGATCCGAATTGCTTGCCGAGAGCAGAACGCTTGGTGGTTGCAAAACGGGAAAGGCAAAGATCACGGGTGGATATAATCTGCCTGCTAAGTATGTAATACATACTGTCGGTCCTATTTACGACGACGGCAAGCACGGAGAAAAGACGTTGCTTGAATCCTGCTACCGCGAGTCTTTGGCTCTTGCGAAAGAGCACCAATGCGAAACCGTGGCGTTCCCGCTTATATCGTCGGGCGTATACGGATACCCCAAAGATCAAGCCTTGAAGGTTGCCATCGACGTTATCAGCGACTTTCTTCTTGAAAACGAAATGACCGTTTATATCGTCATATTCGATAAGGCTGCCTATAAGATCAGCGAGATGCTGTTCGCGGACATTGCCGAATACATCGACGACAATTACGTAGACGAGCATACCGATTACAGCCGAGAGCGTATTCGTATGAATGCGCTGCCGTCAATGACTCCACGTAAAAGACGAAAGAAATCGGATGATGACTTTCTTGAAATATGCGATTGCAAGGCTATGCTGGCAGAGGACGATCTTGATGCGAAGCTGAAGCAGATCGACGAGAGCTTTTCTCAAATGCTTCTGCGTAAGATTGACGAAAAGGGTATGACCGACGCCGAGTGCTATAAGAAGGCAAATATCGACCGCAAGCTGTTCTCCAAAATCCGTAGTGACATTCATTATAAGCCGAGCAAACCCACCGCGCTTGCGTTTGCGATTTCCTTGGAGCTTTCCTTGACTGAAACCGAAGATATGCTTCGTAAAGCAGGGTTCGCGCTATCTCACAGCAACAAGTTCGATATTATCATCGAATACTTTATTAGCAAAGGCAATTACAACATTTTTGAAATCAATGAGGCTCTATTCGCGTTTGATCAGAGCTTGTTAGGAGCGTGAAACAATGGTTGAATTTATATGCTACCCCAAGTGCACCACTTGTCAAAAGGCAAGAAAGTGGCTCGATGATAACCAAATCGAATATGAATTTAGAGATATTAAGCTCGATAATCCCACACTCGATGAATTGACAGATTGGCACAAGAAAAGCGGTTTACCTCTCAAAAAGTTCTTTAATACAAGCGGACTCTTGTATAAATCTCTTGATCTCAAAAACAAACTTCCAATTATGTCCGAGAACGAAATGTTGAGCCTTCTCTCAAGCGACGGTATGCTCATTAAACGCCCGTTGCTTATCGGTGATAGCTTTGTCCTTGTTGGCTTTAAGGAAGGCGATTGGAAAGAAAAAACGAATGTTTAGTCAAATTAGGAGGCTATTGATATGCAAACAAATGATAGACCGATTAGCGAACTGATGAAAGATGTTCATACAGGAAAAGCACAATTGCCGGATTTTCAGAGAGGTTGGGTTTGGGACGATAATCGTATTCGGGCTTTGATCGCCAGCATTACAAGTAATTTTCCTATTGGTGCGGCAATGTTTTTAGAATATGGAAATGAAAATATCCGTTTCAAATATAGGGTAATTGAAGGAGCTCCTGCTAAAAATGCAATTCCTTCTGAGCTTATTCTTGATGGACAACAGAGATTAACGTCTATGTACTCGTCACTATATAGCGAGAAAGCAGTAGATACTGTTACTGACAAGGGACAAAAAATCAAGAGATTTTACTACATAGACATTGAAAAAGCTATTTCTTCTGATGTAGATAGACTGGAGGCAATAGTTTCTGTTCCCGAAAATCGTATTGTTACTTCGAATTTCGGACGCGTCGAAGAATTGAATGTTTCTACGCGTGAAAAGGAATTCGAAAACAAACTGTTCCCGCTGAATATCATTTTGGATTATGCGAAAATTCAAGACTGGCAAAATAATTATTACGCTTTTTACAATTACGATGCTTCCATTATCCAAGAATTTACGAAGTTTAATACGATGCTTGTAATTCCTACGATACAGTATAAAATCCCCGTAATTCTTCTTGGTAAGGAAACTCCCAAAGAAGCTGTTTGTCAGGTGTTTGAAAATGTTAATACTGGAGGCGTTTCTCTTACCGTATTCGAACTCGTCACTGCAATTTTTGCAATGGACGATTTCGAACTCCGCAAGGATTGGGAAGATCGCAAGGAACAGTATTTTAACAAAGACTTACTCACAGTTGTAGATGCTACAGACTTTCTGACAGCTTGTACACTACTCTCCACGTACAAGAAAAAAGGTACTGTAAGTTGCAAGAAAAAGGATGTTTTGAACCTTTCTCTTGTTGATTACAAAAAATATAAGGACTCGCTCACAGAAGGCTTCTTGGAAGCCGAAAGGATTCTGCAAGAAGAAAGGATTTTTTTGAGCAGAGATTTACCATATACAACTCAATTTATTCCAATGGCGGTATTGTGCACATTGCTTATCGAGGAAAAAAAGATTGCCATTACCAACATCAAAGACAAAATTAAGAAGTGGTATTGGTGTGGCGTTTTTGGCGAAATGTATGGTGGAGCAAATGAAACACGCTATGTAAATGACGTTGTGGGTGTAATGGATTGGATTGCAGATAACAATAAAATTCCAAAGACTGTTCAAGAAGCATATTTTAATCCTACGAGATTATTGTCGTTACAATCTCGCCAAAGTGCGGCGTATAAAGGAATTATGGCGCTGGTACTTAAAAATCACTGTAAAGATTTTATCAGTGGTCGTGAGATGGATTTTACCGTTTACAAAGCCGAGAGTATTGACATTCACCATATTTTCCCCAAAGACTATTGCGAAAAGAATAACTATCCGAAGAGCAAGTGGAATTCTGTTGTGAACAAGACCCCTATTTCATATAGCACGAACAGAGAAATTGGCGGTGTTGCTCCGAGCAAGTATCTTGCTAAAATTGAAGATAACGGCAAGGTGGCTTCCGATGTGCTTGACGGATATATTGATAGTCATTGGATTTCGATTCAATATTGCCGTGGCGACAACTTCGATAAGCATATCATTTATCGTGCAATCAAATTGTTGGATGCTATAGAAGCAGCAATGGGAAAACCTATATCAGGTCGCGATTCAAAAGAAGTTCTCGATGGCTTTGGTGAAAAATTGATTGCTGAATAAATAAGAAACTATTTGTCGCTTGACATGCGACCAAACCTCTCTTTTGTTGATGTACAATATAGATATCAAATGAAAGAGAGGTTTTCTATTATGAAAAACAACATTACTGAACTCGTATTTATTTTGGACAGAAGCGGATCTATGGCAGGCTTGGAGAGCGACACCATTGGTGGCTTCAACCCAATGATTGAAAAGCAGAAGAAGCAAGATGGCGGTTGCTACGTTTCTACCGTGCTTTTCGATTATGAGAGCGAGGTTTTGCACGACCGTGTGAAACTCGGTGACATTCCCATGATGACCGATAAGGACTATACTGTTCGCGGTTGCACGGCTCTGATTGATGCCATCGGCGGAGCAATTCACCACATCGGAAACATTCATAAATACGCTCGGAACGAGGAAGTCGGAGGCCAAGCGGTCTTAGGAAGACAAAAGCTCCT
>JAZNPB010000043.1:0-5386 GCA_045589435.1 Eubacteriales bacterium
CTTGACGATAACCACTGCAATTACAACGCCAAGAAGAATGATGACTAAAAGACTTTTCAGTCCTGAAAAGAACATTCGTTGTCTCATCATCGCTTCCATGGTGCTGCTGTCTCCGGTATAGGAGTTCTTGACACCTTGACCGTAATTGCCGTTGACCTGATTGACGCGATCTTTTGTTGCATCAAAGCTTGTATCCTGCGACGGCTGTTGCTGCTGAACCAAAGAAGATGATTGCTCGTTTCTTGTTGGTTCGGATACTTTAAATGGGTTCATTGCAACCAGAATTATTCCGGCCACAAGTATAAAGACCATAAGCATCGCCGAGAGGATCATCCAAAATTTTGTGCTTCCCAGTGTTTTCAGTGTTTTCATTTTCATACTCTCCTTTGTTAACTAAAATTTTGGTATGTATTACCTTTAACAAAGGCGAAAGCAAGGAAGCGTTTTCAGCTTTTGCTTATTTAATTATGTTGGAATATAGGTAACGCAAGCGGAGATATTATCGGGACCGCCGAGCATATTGGCACCCTCAATGATGCCGCTGCAGGTATCAAAGCAATTGCCGGCTGAGAACACAATGCTTTGTATCTGATCGGCTGAGAGCACCTTGTGGGCACCGTCTGTCAGAAGAAGAATGATGTCCCCCTGCTTAATTTTTCCTTCACGGACGTCAACGTGAGGATTGTCAAAACCAAGAGCGGAATTCAGAATATCCCGTTCCGGGTGGATAAAGATCTGCTCTTTGGTGATCTTCCCCTCGTCACAAAGCCTCTGAGCCTCGGTGTGATCCTTGGTCAGCTGGTGCATCCGATTATCTCGCAGAAGGTATGCTCTTGTGTCACCTACGTGAACAGAAATAAACTTATCCCCGTCAAAGAGAGCAGTCAGGTCAAGAGAACTGAAAGACGCTGCATATTTATCACCGTTTGCTCTCTTATAGGCTAACAGCACGCGGTTTGCACAATGCACGGCACCGCGAAGCATCCGTGCGATCTCCTCCGGCTTCATTCCATCTTCGGAATAGGTCTCCACAAAGCGGTGGATTTCATTCACTACAAAAGCACCCGGATTGAGTGTATCGTCTCTTCCGTTTCCATCTGCAACAGCTTGATAATATACACCCTTGCTCTCCCATGCGTGGGCAAAATCCTCATTGATCTTCTCCGCTGTCTCGGCTTTCTTGCCGGGATGCGTTGCAAATGCATTTGCTATCTTCATTTTCATCTTTCCTCCATCGGTATTGTCGTCTGTCCTGCTGTTTTTGATAATAATCCAGCTTTGAACAGTATTGCGGAAAAACCTCGTACATCATATCCGATAATGACGGATAGACACTGTTCAGTACGGTCCTGAGTTTGTATTTGGTCAGCGTTTTGATGCCGTTGGAATGGCTGAACTCCTTGACAATTCGATCTCCTGACATATGGAGGACTCTTCTGCAAAGATGCTTGATGCATACCTCCGCACGATACCGCCCCTCCTGAACGTCGGTAAAATACCCCCAGGGAAAACGGTTTCTTTTACCTGAAAGAACCTCACTGTACAGCTTGATGATCAGCGAACGCCTTCCCTTTTTACGCTCCGGAAAAAGGATCCACAGCAGATGATCGTATTCATCGGGCAGCAGTTCGGGAGGCTTCTTAATTCCGGAAATCAACTCGCTTAACCTATACTCCTTTATGAATTCTGCATTCAATACCGCCTTGGCAGTATCGAAATCTTTTATCCCCAATAAATCAAAAAACAGGTATCGAAGGATTTCCGCCGTCCTTTCAGACGACGTAGCGGTTCCGACATATTGGGTCGGCCATCGCTCTCCGTTCAATACCCGTTCGTAAATGATTACAGACTCCGGTTTCACGATAGCTCCTGTTCCGTATCAGCTATCACGAATCGGCAGTTTCATTATAAGAATGATTGATGATACTTATTGAATTGTTATTTGCCTCGCATTACCGTATAGGCAAAAGCAAGGCCGGTCGCCGCCATCACGGCGAAACCTGTTGGTTGTCTCAGATATATTGCGAAAAATGCTCCCACAAGAAATCCAAGAATCAATGCCACGTATATGATTTTTCGCATTTTATACCCCTTTCCGCTTGTTGCTTTTGATATTTACCTATATTATAGTGTATTTTTGTTATAAAGTCAAGGGGTGTAGCTGCGAATTAACGAAATATTCCGAAATTCCCTTTATGTTTGGGCGGATCCAGTCCTTCTACCGTATAAGCGGGTGCTGCACCGGCGTTTACTCGCCCGGACTCGGGCTTGATCAGTTTTCTTGCAAGAGCTTTAAAAGCACCCGCAAACTCTGTTGCTCTCCCGTTTACTTTTCTGCGGTTGAGAAATACCGATACGCCCTCGTTATTTATCTCCACAATTTCGGGATAATACGGGATTTCACCGAGAAGCGTTAAATTCAAGGCTCTTGCGAGCTCTTGTGCGGTCACCGCGGATTTCTCGTGCATCCGATTAACAAGCAAACTGATTTTCGCATTATTAAAGCCCTCCATTTTACTGAAGACATCGGACAACATACCGTCAATTCGTTTTGCAGAAAGCATATCGCAGTTGCATACGGCATAGATCTCATCCGCCTTGGAAAGTGCCATTAAGGTGCAGTCCAGAATATTGGGGCCGGTGTCCATTAGGATCACGTCAAAATCACAAAGACGAAGATTCTCAATAATTGCCTCAATATGTCCGCTTTCAATCTTGAAGCTGTCTGTCTTGCGAATCGGTGCACAAAGAACGTAAACACCGGACTCGTGAAGCTGCAGATAACGTTCCTTGATGGCATTTTCGGTAAAACGGATATCCTCAGTGGACTCACCCGTTCTTTTCACCTCATAATCTATGTCCTCACACCAGGTCATGATGCCCTGTGTATTCTCAAGGCTCATCATCATTGAGATGTCGGCTGCCTCAAAATCAAAATCACAAAGGCAAATTTTCGGACGGTAGGTACTGGAATCCTTTTTGATCTGAAGGCAGCTGGCACCGATGGCAAGCTCACGGGAAATCGTGCTTTTGCCTACGCCGCCCTTTTGGGAATGGATCGCAACTACCTTTTGAGGAAGCACACGGCTGTCCGGTTGCTTATAACGGCTGAGCTGAATATTCTTCAGCCTTTCCTGAAAGGTCGGTGTCTTCTGTTGTGTAGAGGGTTCAGATGCCTGCCTGCGCTCGGTTCCGGGCTTATAAAACGGATTGTCCGAATCTACCTTGCTTTCTGCAATGCGTTCCAGATCACTTTCCGTATAGGACGGTGCATCCGCCATACGCTTGATGGTCTCCTCGATCAGATTACAGGAATACGGGTATGTAATCAACACTGCGTGCTTGGAGATCCTTTCCTTTGTTACCTCATCGGAGGTACGAAGGGCTACGATCTTCTTGGCAGGATGATTCATAAGTGCCTTCAACGCCTCAACACAGCTTGCGTCCACAAGATTATCTGAGATAACGATGATGTCGATATCCTTTCTCGCTTGCGTTTCGGTAAGCGCTTGCTGCAAAAGACCGGTACCGCCGCGATAGCAGACCGTATCGTTTACCACAAAGAAGCTCTCAATATCCGACAAGAGGCTTGAGTTTTTATCGAGAAAGTAGATTCCTTTGGTCAATTATATTCCCTCCTTTTTTGATAGGAGAGCCCCAAAGCCCTGCCTTGGGGCTCTCCTCGTTTACAGTAATGATATTGCGCTTCTTTGAAGCATTCTTGTCTCCAGCTCGTAGTTGTTGGGAGGCTCCACATTCAGAGGCTCGACTTTAACAAGAACCGGTTCGGATTCCTTAAAGTCAAAGTTTCGGGAGCTTCGGCAAACAAACCAACCGATGGGAGAACGCGGGAACCATTTGAGGATATCACGGTCATCGTAGCGTTCCTCACGACCGATCTTACGGATGATGGTCATAACGTCATCGGGACGGGATATCTTACCCGCAAAAATAAGACCGGAGTTAGCAATGACTGAGGAAGGCATATCCGCAACCTTCTGCGTGATAGAGAAGATAAAGAGCCCAAGTCCCGCGGACTGGTCAAGGATCTTTTCAAATTCGGACTGACCGCCAAAGGAGGGCATGGAGCTGTTGCCCGTACCCGCTGTATCTGAGCCTGTAAGGACCTCGTTTGCTTCTTCGATCACGAGCACGGTTTCGTACTGATCGTCCGCCAGGAAGCCTTTTTCGTGGCCCTGGGCGTATTTGAAGAAGCCACTGGTGATACAGCCGAAGACAAAGTTCTTAAAGGTCGTCTCAAGACCGTAACTCTCCAAAACAATAACGTCGTCCTTGCCGATCAACTCATCGACGCCGATACCGTCGCTCTGTCCGAACAGACGGGATTCGATGGAGAATTTTCGTCCAAAGATCTGCAGTCGGTCAAGAACACGGGTGTAAGCGTCTCTTGCCTCATTGCCCATTCTTCCCTTTCCGGATTTCATAGGATCCTCCAGGTCAAGCTTGATCTTATTCATACGCTCGTACAGCTTCGGGAAGGTAACCTGCGCCGATCGTTGCGGTACAAAGTCGCGCCAGTTCGGTGCATCTTCAAACACTCCTGCCTCATCGTATAGAGCGTAAAGAGATTCTGCCAGGATTGCCTTACCACGTTCCATCAAACCGTAGGCACGGCAGAAGATCTCAATAATCGAGTCAGCCCAAACCTGGGGGTTTACGTTCTTGGGTACCTTACAAAGATTCAAACTGATCGGCAAAAACTCGGGATTGCCCAGACTGTAGAAATGGAATCTCTCAGGTTCCACAAACTTTGCAAGGATACGCCAATCCTGCTTCGGGTCAAGGGCAACGATACGAAGACGTTTGCCGGTCTTCTTTCGTCTTACCTTGGTAAGCTCGGAAATGAATCTTGTCGCGGCAACCGTCTTGCCGGAACGGGATTCACCCGTAAAGATACCGTGCATCAGCTCGCTGTCATCGATACGGAACTCAAAGGGTGTCTCGTAACCGGAGCTTTGCGTCCAACGCTCGCCGGAAAGGACTTTTCCGATATATACCTCGCCGTTCTTCTGAGATGGAACGGCAAACTTGGGGATGTCGCCAACGTCCGCAAAGATACCACCTTCACTGATTCTCGGGAGATGCGTGTAAGCACTGAATTCTTCACCGAGCAGGATGGTGGAGTAACGGTAGGACTCCATACGGCCCGGAATACCGTCTTTGCGGTTATCGGGAGAAAAAGCATAAAAATGATAAATCAGGTGATTCTGCTCTTCAGCAGAAAGATCCATGACTTGCAAGGGGCAGATTCTTGACTCGTCGTTTGACCAAGACGACTTGGCAAGGGTTCCTGCCGCAGCAAGGCTTTCTTCACTGTCTGTGGCCAGATATACATCGGTGAAAAAAGCTCCGTTTCCACGAAGGG